>CAVSCL010000026.1:0-5277 GCA_963726485.1 uncultured beta proteobacterium
CCGTCGCGGTGCTGGTCATCGCCTGCCCCTGCGCGCTCGGGCTGGCCACGCCCACGGCGGTGATGGTCGCCACCGGACGCGGCGCGCAGCTCGGCATCCTCTCCCGCTCCGCCGCCGCGCTGGAACACGCGGGACGCCTGCAGGTGCTGGTGCTGGACAAGACCGGAACCGTCACCGCAGGAAAACCGGGCGTGACCGCCATCCACCCTTCGGCGGGGGTAACTGAAATTGAGTTGCTGCGCGTGGCCGCCAGTCTGGAAGCCGCCTCCGAACATCCGCTGGCGCGGGCGGTGCTGGAACACGCACGGAACCTCGGCGTGGAAGCCGCGCCCGTCACCGGATTTGTCTCCACACCGGGGGGCGGAATCCAGGCCCGGCTGGACGGGGCGGAGACCTGGCTGGGTTCCCCCGATTTTGTCCGCGCCGAGACGGGGTTCGACAGCAACGCCAGCGGACAGGGCACGCTGATCGTCATGGCACAAAAGGGGAAGCCGCTCGGATACCTTGTCATCAACGACCCGCTCCGTCCCGACGCGCCGCTTGCGGTCGCGCGGCTCAAAGCATTGGGCATAGAGGTCATCATGGCAACGGGCGACCAGATGGAAACGGCGCAAAGCATCGCACGTGCGGCCGGGATACCCGACTGGCGCGCGCGCTTGCTGCCCGCCGACAAGGAAGCGCTGATTCGTTCGCTGAAAACGACCGGAAAAATTATCGGCATGGCCGGCGATGGCATCAACGATGCACCCGCGCTCGCGGCCGCCGATGTGAGCTTCGCCATCGGCGGCGGATCGGATATCGCAGTGGAAACGGCGGACATCACGCTGATGCGCAGGGAGTTGTCCGCGCTTCCGGATGCCATCGAACTCTCACGCGCGGGCTTGCGCAAGATCCGGCAGAATTTGTTCTTTGCGTTCATCTACAACGTGCTGGGGATTCCGCTCGCGGCACTGGGGATGCTGAACCCGGTAATCGCGGGCGCGGCGATGGCGATGTCTTCGGTGTCGGTGGTGACCAACGCGCTGCTGCTGCGGCGCTGGAAGCCAGGAAGCTAGGCTGGCTTGAGATCAGAAGGGAATCGTCGGGCTGTCCTCCTGTTCCCCTTGCTGGCGAAGTGACCGGCCAACGCCCCGCAAATCGCGCCGAAGAAACGACGCAATATCGAAACACCTGCATATCAGCATGACTACAGTGCGCAACCACATCCAGAGACTGATGGCAAAACTGAATGTCCATAGCAGGATCGAGGCTGTGAACTGCGCACACCAGCATCAACTGATGTAGATCAGGAACCGCTTCCGGATCTACACCGCAGGCCCCGTCATCCGTTGCAGCGCAGGCTGTCGATCGCCCGACGGCACGGGGTTTTTGACCATAAGCAAATAAGTTCCGATTAGTTTAACAATGACAGGTAATTGATGCAGATGCATCATTAACAATGTGTGGCTTATATCCCATCATCCACCCGTGGGAGTTGGTCACCATGTCTTGCCGGTATTTCAGAACCCAGTCGTTAATAAATTGAGGAGCAAATAAAATGACGATCATCAAGCATTTATCAATCGTGCGATTGGGGGTAATTGCCCTGATTACTGCCGCGTTGACCGCTTGTGGCGGTGGCGATAATAACAATAATAATAACGGTGGTGGTAGTGGCGGCGGTGGTGGCGGTGGTGGCGGTGGCGCCGCTGTGGTTGATCAGTCAAAGATCACCGCGAACGATCCCAATAGCGCCTTTACGGCAGTGACCGGCATACCCTTGGTAACGAGCCAAAGCCCGACCAAGGTGAACTTCACCGTGATCGGTTCCAATGGGCAACCGGTGCAGGGACTGACTCTGTTCAACGCGGCGGGAGCCGGCACGGGATGCGGCACTAACAACGTGACCTTCGCCATCGCCAAGTTGAACAAGGGCACCGCTCCTGCTCCCGACACCTGGCAGAACCTGATCTCCTTGCAGCGCACAAGCGGCAATCCGGGTAACTTTGTGGAAGGCACGACCGATCCCATCCCGAGCGCGTCTGTGCCGGCGGGAACCGCAGGCGTGGGTTCCCTGGCCTACAACGCCGCGGGCTACTACACCTACACCTTCGGTACGGATGTGACGGATGCCGCTTATGTGGCCGGCTCCGCGGTCTCCGCGAACAAGATCTTCACCAACGGCAATACGCTCGCCAAGGATGGCTCGACCACCTACCGCGTCGGCATACAGTTGTGCTATGTCGATACCAATGGCAAAACGGTGATCTCCAACCCGATCTACGATTTCACCATGGGCAGCGATGGCAACGCCACCAAAGCGGCCGCGATGCGCATGGTCGTTTCGGTGGACTCCTGCAAAGAGTGCCATGGCAATGTGGGCGTGAGCGAGCACGGCGGCCGTCGCGTCGATCCGAATTATTGCGTGCTCTGCCACAACCCCGGCAGCGTCGACTACCACGACAACAATCTGACTGGCCTGATACAACTACGCGAATGGTGGCAACTACGGCGATGGCGGCGCACCCATCGACTTGAAGTACATGGTGCACAAGCTCCACTTCGGCGAGATGCTGTCCAAGGACTACCAGGTGCATGGCCGCGTGGCCAGGCATGACACGGGCGTCGCGCTGGCTGGTGGTGGCACGATTATAGAGGGTATCCAGTTCCCACAGGATCAGCGCAACTGCACCAAGTGCCACGACAGCAGCGTGTCCGCGAATGCCGACAACTGGAAGAACGTGCCCAGCCGCAATGCTTGCGGCGCCTGCCACGACGGCATCAACTTCTTCACGGGTGGCGGCATGAACATGGCGGGTACCTTCGCCGGTCACATCGGCGGCGCCCAGGCCGACGATACGAAGTGCACCCTGTGCCACAGCCCGAGCGCGATCTCCACCGTCTATCACCAGCCGGTGACCGCGATCGTCAGCAGCGGCAAGACGACGTATTACGCCTCCGGCACCGATACGTCTCGCCTGCCTGCCAATGCGATCACAGTCGGCTACGACATCAAGAGCGCCACGGTAGCAGCCGATGGCACGGTGGCCGTGAAGTTCTGCATGAAGCAGAACGGTGCGTGCACGCCCCTCAATGCAACGGGGGATCTGTGGCCCAACTTCAACGGAACGCCTAGCATCTACGTTGCGTACTCGGTACCGCAGGATGGCATCACCGACCCCGGCCGACTTCAACGCCTACATCAACAACTCGGTGACGAACTTCAGGGCCGGAACGAATGGTACCTTGTCCCCAGTCGGTACCGGTGCTGACCTGAATTACTATACCGCCACCTTCACGACGAAACTTCCCACCTCGGCCAAAATGGTCACAGCCGCGATGGGATATGGCGCCATGTACCAGACCAATGTGCCTGGGTATGAGGCGACCGTGCCGGTCGGCTGCGCCACCGCGCCCTGCACCTACGGCCTCAACGTCGCGGCCCAAGATGTCAAGCTCGTCGCCACCGGCTACACCCCGCGTCGCATCACCACCGAGACCGAACGCTGCAACCTGTGCCACGAGAAGCTGGGCATCTTCGCCGAGTCCGTGTTCCACAGTGGCCAGCGCAACGATCCCACCATGTGCGCCATGTGCCACAACCCGAACCGGTCCAGTTCCGGCTGGTCGGCCGACTCGACGGCCTTCGTCCACGGTATCCATGCGGGGCAGAAGCGGAGCGTCCCGTATGTCTGGCACTCCACTACCGGCCTGTTGGTTGACGGGATTACGCCCGCCCGGACGTCGTCCTTCAGTACGATTCGCTTCCCTGGCGGAGTGGCTCACCTGAAACAGTGCACGGCCTGTCACGCCCCCGGTGGCTATGACTTCAGCGCCGGCGCCGCGCAAGTGGGCAACCGCCTGTACCGGACCGCGGCCACTGGCACCATGGCCACCGCGGGTACGCAGAACGCGCTGTCCCTGAGCCCCTACGTGACGGCTGGCGCCACCTACGGCAGTGGCTATAGCAGCTCCAATGCCGCCGCGACGGCGCCCACTCAGGCCGGGACCGGCGCTACCCTGGTGAACTCACCGATCTCCAACGCCTGCTTCGCCTGCCACGATCGGCGACATGGCCTCGCAGCCGGGCTCGACGACCAAGTCCCACTTCGTGTGGGGCGGCGGCTCGATCTACCGTGTGCGTGGGGTGAAGGGCGATGCGGGCAACGCCGCTATCCCAGGTGGTGCGGCGCTCGACAACTCCGAGCAGTGCCTGGCCTGTCATGGTCCCGACGGCATAGAGCCGATCAAGACCGCCCATGGCGTGGAGTGATCTGACAACCGGCTATTGACCGGCTCCACCCCGGGACACGGTTCGCCGTGGCCCGGGGGTCGGGAGGGCGGGGTCAGCGAAGGACTACGGATGCGTCGATGTCGGACGCACCTTTTTTTTGTGCGGGAATCTTTTTCGGCAGGGGCCACTCCACATGAAGTGGTTTCTGCCGAAACAGTTTCGCAGTATGGTCTGCGCCGGTCTGGCCATCGTCGATCTCTTCCCTTTGCTTCACCCCTGTTTGCCTCCCTGATACCCAACTTGGCGCATCCGGTTAATCGATTGTCGCCACTGGGACAGACAGTATCCACATCAAGGGCAATACTTCACACACCCCTAGAACAGCGATAGAGGAATACAAATGAACATGAAGACATTCATCAACATGGCTGCTGCGAGCCCGCAAGCGTCCAGAGGTAAGGACGTTGCTCAGCAACTGGAGTTTCGAAGTCACCGATGAGCACAGGCCCGACGCAGCCATCGCTACAACGGGGTTAACCAATGTGGGTTCCGGCTAGTCCGGCTCAGGAGGAATGGACCATGAAGCACAGCATCGGCAAGACAGGCTTGATCGCCCTGGCATTTTGTTTCGCGACCGGCGCGTCCAGCGCGAACGTGCAGAATACCGAGGCGGCGGCCAAGCCTGCCGCGAGCAGCGAGGCCGCGGGCGGCAAGGCCAAGGCAGCACCCGGGAAACTGGTGGACATCAATAGCGCCAGCAAGGCCGAGTTGAAGACGCTGCCCGGCATCGACGACGCTCGGGCCGACAAGATCATCGCAGGGCGGCCCTACGTAAGTAAGGCGGTATTGGTCGACCGGCAAGATCATCACGCCCGGGGAATATTTGAGTATCAAAATGCAGATCATTGCCAAGCAGAAATAACGGTATATATTTCGTTTCTCCTCTGGCATGGTCTCCCATGAAAAGGCCGAGGCGCTGGTCGAGACGGGATGTGTGGGTAGCTGAACAACGGAGAAGATCATGAGATTGCGCAATCTTGCCCCTGCCCTGATGGCCCTGTCGT
>CAVSCL010000027.1:0-8344 GCA_963726485.1 uncultured beta proteobacterium
TAGCCATGTCTACCCTTCCCGGGAAAATCGCCCCTGCCGAACTGGTGCAAGAGCCGCGGCGGGCGTTATGCAAGCGCGCTCGGCATCGATCTCGACGCACCGGATGCGGGCGAACGCTTCAAATGGTTTCTCGCCGCTGTGCTCTACGGCGCGCGCATTTCGGAATCGCTCGCCACCCGCACCTGGGGTGAATTTGCTGCACGCGGCGTGCTCACGCCCGGTCGAATCGTGGAAACCGGCTGGGACGGCCTGGTGCGCATCCTCGATGCCGGCGGCTATGTGCGCTACGACTACAAGACGGCCACCAAGCTGCTCGCCGTATGCAACGCCCTGATACGCGATTACGGCGGCAGCCTCGACACCGTGCAAGGTGCCGCCGCCGATCCGCGCGACCTGGAAAACCGGCTCAAGGCTTTGGGCAAGGGGATCGGCGACACCACCGTCGGCATTTTTCTGCGCGAACTGCGCGGGATCTGGGCCAAGGCCGAACCGCCGCTGTCGCCACTGGCACGGGCCGCGGCAATTGCGCTGGGCTATCTTCATCCCGCTGCCGATACTGCCGGCCGCGCACTTACCAGGCTGCGACAGGTGTGGGCGGCTGACGGACAGGCGGCGGCCGGCTTCGCCGATTTCGAGGCAGCGCTGGTGCGCGAGGGACTGCGTTTGCGTCGTCTGGCCTCACGCCACTGCGGTTCCGCATCCTGAACTATTGCGGCACGTGGTGATGGCCAATGCGCACGCGTTTGGCCTGCACACCATCGACGACCATCTCCTCGATGAATTTTACCTCGCCGTTCGCCCTGAGCATGTCGAAGGGCATTGCAAGCTATTGATTATTCGGTGGTGATTCCGTTCATGGTTCGACACGCTCGCCAAGAACGGAATAACTCAGCTTCCCCCTAGGTCTCGCGGCGGAGACGCCGGCCATAGTCATCGAGCTGGCGCCTGGCCGCATCGAAGGCGTCGCGCAGGGCAACATAAACGTCTTCGTTGTTATCACGGTTCACCACGATTTCGCTTCCCGGTACACCGATGTCGATGCGCACATTGAAGGCCTTGCCTTGATGCTTGTGCTGGTGCGGCATTTCCACCACCACCCGGCAGGACATGATCGGCTCGAAAAAGGTTTCCAGTTTCTCTGCCTTTTCGCGGATATGCGCCTCGATCGCGTCGGAATGGTCGATGTCGCGAAATGTGATTTGCAGGGGTGTCTTCATGTTGTCGTCCTTCAGTTCCTGTTATGAATTCGTGCAGTCAGCGCCGATCCTTGACTTCCTTGTCCCGCTCGCGCGCAATCAGGCGGGCGAGTTCACCCAGTTCCTCCGCCAGGAGTTCGAGCAGATCGTCCAGCGCCAGGATGCCGATCAATTCGCCATCCTCGCCCACCACGGGCATGCGGCGCACGCCCTGATCGCGCATGTAGCGGATGGCTTCGAACACGCCGGTTTTTTCCTGCACCGTCGCCAGATCCGGCGCCATGATTTCTTCCACGGTGAGGACGGAAGGGTCGAGTCCAGCGGCGACCACCTCCACCACCACATCGCGGTCGGTCACGATACCGATCGGCTTGCGTCGCCCACCCTCTTCCGTGACCACGACCACGTCGCCGACGTGATGTGCGCGCATGAGCCGGGCTGCTTCATCGACAGAGGTTTCCCCTGATACGACGATAACCTCGCGGTTGCAGATTTCTCCAATAGCCATAATGATTTCCCCTTTTTAAAAATATCGTCAATGAGTTTTCTGTGGCAGTACCACGCGATCGACCGACGGACGGGATGGAAGTTGGTAAATTGGGTGCTTCGTTCCATGTGCACCTTCTAAGTGACTATGCAACAGGATGACGGTTGCTGCGATCATCGTGGAAGAGGGTTTCCATTACTCGTATTAGGATGCGCGAAAAACCATGAATGGTTCACTGTGATGTCTTTCCCAACAGCCTGACAATTTCACGCATGAATGCAGGCAGGTCTGAGGGTTGCCTGGACGTGACCAGCTTGCCGTCCACCACCACATCCCTGTCTTCGTAAAGGGCGCCTGATTCATTCAGTTCCTCCGCAACCGAACGGTAGCAGGTGGCGCGCCGTCCCTGTAGCACGCCCGCCGTGATCAATATTTGCGGCCCGTGGCAAATGGCGGCGACGGGTTTGTTCCTGAGCATGAAATCCTGCGCGATCCCGATGGCGGCCTGCTCCTTGCGTAGTTTCGCGGGCGCCTTGCCGCCGGGGAGAATGAGAATGTCGTACTCATTCGGGTCGACATCCCGCAGCGCCCTGTCCACGACAACCTCGTAGCCGTGCTGGCCGTTTATTTTCCCCCTGGAAATGGAAGCGATGTCCACGTCCAGCCCTTCCTCCTTCAACCGGTAGAAAGGAAACAATAGTTCGGAATCCTCGAAATGGTCCGCGCTGATAATAAGTGCTCTCATGTCAACTCCTGGTGGCACAACCCCGTAAGGAAGCTTGTGGAAACGATAGCCGTATCGACGGGTGTCTCGGGACAATACTACGTCTGCTGCAGATGCGCGCGCAGGCAAACTGGAAATATGGACGTCTAGGCTTTACGTTCCAGTGCGATTCCAGCCAACTCAATGACAACACCCAACGCAAGCACCCCCAGCCCGGCCCACATTTCGGGTGCCAGGTACATCAGCACGCCGCCCAGCACCACCAGAAATATCGCCAGAACACGCCTCGAGCGCTGCTTCCTTAACATAATGAATGTTCCTTTGCATAGGCAATGGAAAGCGTTGCCATTTTATTGTCTCCCTTGTTTGCCGTCTCATGAGGCATCCTGTGCGTTCCGCAAAGGGCCAAACCGTGGCCACAGGCATTGAACCGGTACGAATCATCGCTTTTCCTGATTGTGTGATGCCACATTGGGCGGATATTGAATTTTCAAATCTGACTATGCTTTTCAATCTAGTCTCTATGAAAAGGTAATGCACTGTGGTCGACCTGCGCAGCGAGTTCGTGCAACGCGGGGGCAATCTCCACCCGATACCCGAAGGATTCCTGGAGACGGCGCAGCGGTTCCGGCAGCCGGGCCAGGTTTTCCGCGGCGCGGCGCCGGACATCCGGCAAGGCCGGAGTTGTCGCCAGGCGGCACCCTCCTCGCATCACCGGGATGAGAAGAGGCTCACCCGCCTGGACGTCGGTTTCCAGCGTCACCACATCCCATGCCATGCGGCCGCCGACGTCATGGTTGCGGTACACCTGCTTGCGCCCGGGCCAGGTCTCTTTGCCTTCGGAGCGCTTGCGGCGCGCCTTGCCGGCATATTCCTGGAGCTTGTAGGCGCAATCGAGATAAGGCATGTCGTGCGAGGTGTCCACGCGGGTGCCGATGCCGAAGCCGTCCACCGGCGCGCCAGCGGCCAGCATGTCGCGCAGCGCATATTCGTCCAGGTCGCCGCTGGCGAAGATGATGACGCGATCGAGCCCGCCCGCATCCAGGATGCGCCGCACCCGGCGCGCATGCTCGGCGAGATCGCCGGAGTCGATGCGCACCCCCTTGATGCGGATGCCGGCGCTCGCCAGTCTGGAGGCAAGCGCCACCACCTGGTGCGCCGCGGCCTCGGTATCGTAGGTGTCGATCAGCAGCACCACGTTGTCGGGCTGGGCATGGGCGAAATGCTCGAACGCCAGCGCCTCGTCGTCGTGCGCCTGCACGAAGGAATGCGCCATGGTGCCGAACAGGGGGATGCCGAACCGCATGCCGGCCAGCACCGTTGACGTTCCGGTGAAGCCGGCGATATAGCTCGCGCGCGCCGCCAGCAACCCCGCTTCCGCTCCATGGGCGCGGCGCAGCCCGAAATCCACCAGCAGCTTGTCCGGCGCCATCAGCACCGAACGCGCAGCCTTGGAGGCGATCAGCGTCTGCAGATGCAGCAGGTTGATGAGCCGCGTTTCCACCAGTTGTGCCTGTGCGATGGGGGCGGTCACCCGCAGTATCGGCTCGTTGGGAAAAAATACCGTGCCTTCGGGCATGGCATGCACATCACCGGTAAAGCGCAGCGCTGCCAGGGAAGCGAGGAAATCCTGGCTGAAGCGGCCGGTGGACGCCAGCCATTCCAGTTCCTCGGGTGCAAAGCGCACCTGCTCCAGAAATTCCAGCGCCTGTTCCAGTCCCGCCGCCATCAGAAAACCGCGTTCCGGGCGCAACCTGCGCACAAAGAACTCGAACACGGCGGTTTCCTCCATCCCCCAGTCGTGATAGCCCTGCAGCATGGTGAGCTGGTAGAGATCGGTGAGCAGGACGCTGGTCGCGGGATTCATGCGGCCAGTCCTTCCAGCGAGATGCGCTGCGCGCCGAGCCGGGCCATCTCCTCCTCGGCTCGCAGCCCGTCGCCGGGCTGGACGTCCACCGCCCGGATCGCGTCGGTCAGCAACATCACTTCGTAGCCGAGTCGGCGGGCATCGCGCACGGTGTTGAGCACACAGTAGTCGGTGGCAAGCCCGCCGATGAAAACCCGATGGATTCCCGCCGCGCGCAGGCGACGATCCAGGTCCGTGCCCTGAAAACTGGAGTAGGCCTCCTGATCCTGCGAGGTCGCCTTGGAGATCACCGTGGCGTCAGGCGGCAGTGTCAGCGTCGCGGCGAATTCCGCGCCGCGCGTGCCCGCCACGCAATGGGGCGGCCATGGCCCGCCCTGCGCGTGAAAGGAGCAGTGCCGCTCCGGATGCCAGTCGCGCGTGGCATAGACCGGCAGTCCCTGCGCCAGGAATGCGCCGATATAGCGGTTGAGTACCGGCACCACCTCGTCGCCGTGCGACACCGCCAGGCTGCCACCCGGCAGGAAATCATTCTGTATGTCCGTAACCAGCAGCACGTCCCCCGGCCGTGGTTGCCTGCCGTCCTGATCTTGAGTATTCATCGCGTTCTTCATTCCGTGGCCGGTTCAGCCCTTGATGCAGACAATCGGTTCCAGACGCGCCACCTTGCGCGCCAGGCCGGCATGGTCAGCCGAATCCACCACGGCGCTGACATCCTTGTAGGCGCCGGGCGCCTCCTCGGCCACCCCGCGGGAGGAAGGGCTGCGAATCAGGATGCCGCGCCCTGCCAGCTCGTCGACCACGTGCCGGCCGTTCCAGTTGCGCAGCGCCTGATGACGGCTCATCGCCCGCCCCGCCCCGTGACACGCGGAGCCGAAGGCGCGCTGCATGCTCCTGCGCCGTCCCGGCCAGGATATAGGAAGCCGTCCCCATGCTGCCGCCGATCAACACCGGCTGGCCGGCGTCCCGCAGCGCCGCGGGAAGATCGGGATGGCCGGGACCGAAGGCGCGCGTGGCGCCCTTGCGGTGCACGAAAAGCTTTTTCGGCCGCCCCTCCAGCGTGTGCTCCTCCACCTTGCAGGTGTTGTGGGACACGTCATACAGCAGCGGCAGCCGTGCCTGCGGCAATACCCGCGAGAATACCTGGCGCGTGAGGTGGGTGAGGATCTGGCGGTTGGCCAGGGCGCAATTGATGGCCGCGCGCATGGCGCCGAGATAGTCCTTGCCCGAGCGGCGAATGGATCGGCGCGCAGGCCAGTTCACGGTCGGGCAACTCGATGCCGTAGCCGGGGGCGGACTATCACCATGTGTCTCAGGAATTCGGTGCCGATCTGGTGGCCGAGTCCGCGCGAGCCGCAATGGATGCTGACCACGACATCGCCCGGTTTCACGCCGAATGCGGCGGCGATGTCCGTCTGCATAGACGTCGGTCACCTGCTGGATTTCAAGATAATGGTTGCCGGAGCCGAGCGTGCCCATCTCGTCGCGCTGGCGCTTCTTGGCCTGTTCGGAAACCTGGGACGGGTCGGCGCCACGCATGCAGCCGCCCTCTTCGATGCGCTCCAGGTCGGCCGCTTCGCCAAAGCCCTGCTCCACCGCCCAGCGCGCGCCGCCGCGCAGCATGGCGTCCATCTGCGCCGCCTCCAGCCGGATCGCGCCGGTGCTGCCCATGCCCGCCGGAATGGTGTGATACAACGCATCCGCGAGTCGGGCTTTCACCGGTTCGATGTCGTCGAACCGCAAGCCGGTGTGCAGGGTGCGCACGCCGCAGGAGATGTCGAAACCCACCCCGCCCGCCGACACCACGCCGCCCGCGTCCGGGTCGAACGCCGCCACGCCGCCGATGGGGAAACCATAGCCCCAATGCGCATCCGGCATGGCGTAGGAGGCCTCGACGATGCCCGGCAGCATGGCGACGTTGGTCACCTGCTCGTACACCTTGGCGTCCATCTCGCGCAGCAGAACCTCGCTGGCGAAGATCACGCCCGGCACCCGCATCCTGCCGAACGGCGTGATCTGCCATTCGAATTCGGACTTGCGTTCGAACAGTGCGATATCCATGGCTGTACCTCCGCCTCCAGTTGCCGCTACACGTCCACCACACATTGGGCGAGCCAGCCGCCGTCCGGTTGCTGCGCCACCTTCAGCGCCGTATAGGTCGCGCCTTTCACCTCGACTGCGGGATGGTGGCGGGCTATCTCCAGCGCTTCTCCCCACACCTTCGCGTCAAGGCGTTTCCCTTCCAGTTGCACCTCAAAGCGGCTGAACAGCATGTTGCGCGTCGCCATCTCGTAAACCAGTGCGTTGAGCCAGTCCACAAACAGCAACTCGTCATCGGGCGCCTCGCAGGAAAGCTGAATCATGTCTCTGGGCGACACGGCAGCCAGATCGCTTATGACCGCGGTCAGCGCCAGCGCAGCCTGTTCGAAAGCTTCTTCGAGCGTCGCGCCCAGTCCGCGCACGCCGATATCGGCTTCATGCGGAAAATGCTCCCAACGTTTGGCAGTCATGGTTTCGTCCATGGTGCGCTGTGGGCACCCACAATAACGGTGCGCATGACGCACCCCGCGAATACAGTCGCTTCTGACGAGAACGCTATTACAGGCCCGCGCGCCGCAGTTGCCTGCGCAGGTGCTCGATCTCGTCCAGCAGATCGAGCATCACCGCGGCAGCGGCAAGACTCGCGTCGAAGTCCCGCATCAGACGCTTCAGGCGCAGCACACGGGCGAGTTCCTCGCCGCCAAAGCCCAACTCGGGCTCGGGTCGGGCCGGTTGCACCACGCCCTCCTGCAACAGCGCCTCGATGAAGTCCGGCGTGGCCTCGCAGGCGCTCGCGAACTCCTCCAGCGCGAGCCACTGATCCTCGCCCAGACAGACTGTGGCCGTGACGATAGTCTGATTCATGGTTCACACTCCCAAAGCCGCGCGCGGATTGAAGGCGAGTTCCCGCGCCATGGTTCGATAAATGTCCTGCGCCCGTGCGCTGCCCGCATCCGGCAGCACCACGTCGAGCATCGCGTAGAGATCGCCCGGCGGCTTGCCCGGCAGGCCACGGCCTTTCAGTCGCAGTTTGCGGCCATTGGCGGAGCCGGGCGGAATGCGCATCTCCACCGCGCCTTCCGGGGTCGGCACGCGCACCGTTTCGCCCAGGGCCGCTTCCCACGGCGCCACCGGCAGGGTGAGGTAAAGATCGCGCCCGTCGATGCGGTATAAGGGATGCGGCCTGAAATGCACTTCCAGATACAAATCCCCCGCCTGCATCCCGCCCATGCCCGGATGGCCCTGCCCCGCGAGACGGATCATCTGGCCCTCTTTTATGCCCCTGGGAATGCTTATCTCGAGCACGCGTTCCTTCAGGCGCACATGGCCGCCGGCATCCGTTTCCGGTGCCCGCAGGCTGATCTGGCGCCGCCCGCCGTGGTATGCATCTTCGAGGTCGATCAGGATCTTGGCGTGATGATCCTCGCCCCGTGCGGCAAAGCCGTGCGCCTGGGCGTGGGTACGCCCCGTGCGCTGGCCGCGCAAACCGCCGAACAGGGATTCGAAGAACTCGCTGAAATCGGCGCCGGCGCCCACGCCGGGGCCGCCTGAAAATTCGAAACCGGCATCCCAGCCGGGCGGCGGGCGGAACTCCTGTCCGCCGCTCCACTGCTGGCCGATCTGGTCATAGGCGGCACGCTTTTCCGGGTCACCCAGGACTTCGTGCGCCTCGTTGATCTCCTTCATGCGCTCGGCCGCATCGGACTCCTTGCTTACGTCCGGGTGATATTTGCGGGCGAGTTTGCGGCGGGCCCGCTTGATCTCGTCCGCACTGGCATCCCTGGCGACGCCGAGAATCTTGTAATAGTCCTTGAATTCCATGATGCGCCCATATTCTGTCTGACAGTTCATAGTGTGCAAGCTTTGTCATGAAAACGCACCCCCTTGAAAATCCGGCGGGTTTTCAATTTTGTGTGGCCGCCTCGCTCGCACTGCGGATGGGGGAGCGCCGCTAACGGAGCCAGTATCATGGCCAACGCCGGAAAAGCACGCCCATCGCAACAGACTTGGCCATAATACGCATTGCCTCAGGG
>CAVSCL010000028.1:0-5452 GCA_963726485.1 uncultured beta proteobacterium
AGAAAGTCGAGCGGCCGGAGCGTCATGAGCACGGGCATTAGGAAATCGTCAGGCACGCAGCTGACGGTCCCCCGGCGCCCGGCTGTCCCTTAAGATTGCATCCTGGCCTCCAAACCAAAAAAGCAGTGGGGACACAGGGGCACAGAAGAACAATGAGAGGAGATTCTTTTCTGATCACCCGACGGGCCTGTCAGAATTTTTGTGTGTAAGGCATATTCATCAGTTCGAGAAAGGAACGAGATATGCCCGAGCAGCAAACCAAACCCAAGAAGCTTTCCATGGTGCAGCAATCCATTGAAGCGGCGCGCAATGCACCTGCATTCAGCGCCGAGATGCAGTCTGCGCTTGACGCGCTGGTCGGCGCGCCGATGACCGGCGGCGAGGTCAACGACCTCACCGCCCGCCTGAAACGCGCCATCATCGAGCGCGCGCTGAATGCCGAAATGAGCCTGCATCTGGGCTACGCGCCGGGTGAAGACAAGCCCGAAGGCGTCGCCAATCATCGCAATGGCAGTAGCGGCAAGACCCTCCTCACCGACGCCGGCCCGCTCAGGATCGACATCCCGCGTGACCGAACCGGCGCATTCGAACCCTTGATCGTGCCCAAGCATGGCCGTCGCTACGAAGGCTTCGATGACTTGATTCTGTCGATGTACGCGCGGGGGATGAGCGTGCGCGACATCCGCGCGCATCTGACCGAGATGTATCACGTCGAGGTCTCGCCGGACTTCATCAGCACCGTGACCGATGAAGTCATGGCGGAAGTCGCCGCCTGGCAGACCCGCCCGCTGGAGTCGATGTACCCCGTGATCTTCTTCGATGCGCTCAGGGTCAAGGTGCGCGACGACGGCCTGGTCAGGAACAAGGCAATCTATCTTGCGCTGGGCATCCTGCCCGACGGCAGCCGCGACATCCTCGGGTTGTGGATCGAGCACACCGAAGGTGCCAAATTCTGGCTCAAGGTCTTCAATGACTTGAAGACGCGCGGTGTGGAAGACGTCCTGATCGCCGTCTCCGACGGCCTGAAGGGCATACCTGAATCACTCGCGTCAGCGTATCCGGAAGCCGTCCTGCAAACCTGCATCGTGCATCTAATCCGCAATAGCCTGGACTACGCCAGCTGGAAGGATCGCAAAGCCGTGGCGGCCGCACTGCGCCCGATCTACACCGCGCCCGGTGAAGAGGCGGCAGAAGCAGCGCTGACGGCATTCGAGCAATCCGAATGGGGAACGAAGCTGCCGCATGTGGCCGCATCATGGCGGCGTGCGTGGGATTACGTCACGCCGTTCTTTGCGTTCCCGCCTGAGATTCGGCGGGTGATTTACACCACCAATGCGATCGAATCCATCAACGCGCGCATCCGCAAGGCAATCAAGACACGCGGGCATTTCCCCAACGACGAAGCGGCGACCAAGCTGATCTGGCTGGCGCTGAGAAATATCACGAAGGAATGGGCGATGCCCGTGTTTCACTGGAAAGCCGCTATGACGCAATTCGCGATCCAGTTCGGCGATCGCTTTACAAAACGTGTGGCGTAAAATCAAACAGCAAACAATGACTCTTCAACCGCCTTGCACACAAAATTTAGGACACTCCCCACCCGACGGGTTTGAACCTGCAAGGTCTCAGGTTCTTGTTTTCCTCTGTGCGCTCCAGTGCTGAATGAGCTGCCGTTTCCAGGATCAACAAACGTGTTCATGCGTTCACCCCCACTCCTGTGCGCCCTGTGCGTCGCGAGCATCCACCCGGCCTACGCGGTTGACGGCAAACTCACACTCGCTGTCGGTCTGGATTATTCGACCGGCGCTTATGGCGAAAGCAGCGACACTGAAACCTGGGCATTTCCCATCGCCCTGAAATACCGGACGGATGACTGGAACCTGCGCCTGGCCACCTCCTGGTTGCATGTCACCGGTCCCGGCAACCTCACGCCGGAGGGCGAACCCCTCGCGGGAAGCCGCGTCGTCACCACCGAACAGGGCGCAGGCGACATCATCGCGGCCCTCACCTATACCCTGCTCGACGAACGCGTCTACCCGTTCGGCCTGGACCTGGGCACCAGAATCAAGTTCGGCACCGCCGATGCCGCGAAATCCCTCGGCACAGGCAAGAACGATTACGCTTTGCAAGCCGAGGTCTTCAAGCCGATAGCCGCATGGATGCCTTATGTCAGTCTGGGGTACAAATGGGAAGGCGACCCCGCCGGCATCAATTACAACAATGTCTGGTACGGGTCGGCAGGCGCCGATTACCGGTTCTCCCAAACCCTTTCCGTGGGGGGCGGGTATGACTGGCGGCAAAAACTCACCCCGACCAGCAGTGCGGTCAGCGAAGCCTCGCTCTATCTCAGCTACCACCTGAACGATGGCGACAAGTTCGATCTCTACCTGGTCGGCGGCTTCAGCGATGCCAGTCCCGACTGGGGCTCGGGGCTTATTTTCACTCACCGTTTCTGATTCTCGGCCGGCTCAGCCCCTGGGGCTGGCAGCGTGGGTATCCATGGCATCTGGCTGCCCGAAGGCGAGTGGATCATGCCGCAGTTCGCGGGTTTCCTGGCGCACATCGCCGGCATGGTGGCGGGAGCGCTGGCAAAACCCAAACGTTTAGAATCAAGCTCTGGAATCCTTACAGTTCCGCCCGCTGAAAAGCCAAGCGTGCTATTGCAGCACGCTAAGCCTTTGCGAAGTTGCAAGCAAGGCCGTGCCCAGAAGCAAGGACTTTCAAGTGGACACGCTGCAGTGCGCGCCGGGCTGTTCTGGAATGAAATAACCGTGTCAGTCGGGTCCGATTTCAGGGTCAGCGCAAATACCCTTCGTGTTCCAGCTTGAGCAGGATGCGTTGCACGGCCTCGTCCACATTCAGTCCCGTAGTGTCGATAGCCAGTTCCGGATTTTCGGGCACTTCGTAGGGATCGGATACCCCGGTGAACTCCGGGATGAGGCCGGCGCGCGCCTTGGCGTACAGGCCTTTGCGGTCGCGCGCTTCGCAGGTTTCGATCGGGGTGGCGACAAAGATTTCGATGAAGCCGCCCACGGCTTCGATCATCTGTCGCACGTCACGCCGGGTCTGGTGATACGGCGCAATCGGGGCACAGATGGCGATGCCGCGATTCTTGGTGATCTCGCTCGCCACAAACCCGATGCGGCGCACGTTGATGTCGCGGTGGGCCTTGGTAAAGCCCAGTTCGGATGAAAGATGGCGGCGCACGATGTCGCCGTCCAGCAGGGTAACGGCGCGACCGCCCATTTCCATCAGGCGCGCGGCGAGCGCGCGGGCAATGGTGGACTTGCCGGCGCCGGACAGCCCGGTGAAGAACACGGTAAACCCTTGCCGCTCACGCGGCGGGGCGATGCGGTGCAGTTCGGCGATGACTTCCGGGAAGCTGTACCAATCGGGAATTTTCAGACCGGCGGTCATGCGGCGGCGGAATTCCTCGCCGGTGAGCGTGAGGATGCGCGAGCCTTCCGGCGCCTCGGATTCGGGCAAATGTTCGGCGCGGTCTTCCACGTAGACCATGCGCGGATAGGCGATGATCTGCACGCCTATTTTTTCCGCCTGCGCGGGCGCGAGATCCTCGCCGCGGCGGCAGTCGCCTTCCGCCTCGAATTCGCCGCCGGCAATAAGCGCGCTGCAGCCATAGTTGCGGGCGACGATGGCGCGCAACAGCAGGTCCCGTGCGCCGACGGGACGCGGCGGGGTGGGGAGCAGGGCAAGCTGGGTGGTGGCGGCGGGGAAACGGTCGCGCACGGCGATAAAGCTGCGCACTAGGCCAAAGTAGGCCGGCGACTCGGTGATATCTCCGCCGGCCTGGGGGTGCAGCAGCAGGTTGGCTTCGTTTTCGATGGCGATTTTCAGACAATATTCGAATTGCGCACGATGCATGGGCTGGCGCGCCTGCCAGGCCACCACGCGACGCCAGCCGCGTTTGCCGAGCTGGGCGCGCAGTTCGGCCGGGGTGGCGCGCAGGGCGGAGAAATCGGGATGCGGCGGCAAGGCCACGCCTTCGATGCTGCCGCCCAGATGGATCTCTGCGGATGGGTCCTGCCAAACATCGCTTACGCTGAGCACCGCCAGCATGAAGCCTTCGCCGTCGCGCAGCGCCACACGGTCGCCGGGTTTCAGCGTGGCGGCGGCTTTCTGCCTGCTGACTAGCGTCACCGGCACGGGCCAGAAGCTGCCGTCGTCGAGCTGCCTGTCGGCTGCGACTCTTTCGCACTGGCTGCGGGTCATGTAGCCGGTCAGCGGAGAATAGGCGCCGGTCATGAGCATTTCCAGATCGCACAACTGCCGCCAGTCGAGATCAAGCGAAGGCAGGCCGAAGGCTTCCTGCCTGAGCGCATCGGCGCGCGCGGGGTCCGCGATGAGGTCGACGAGGCGGCCGCCGTAGGGTGCGATCAGTTGGTCCAAGATTCAGCTCCGGGTGAAGGTCGCGTAGAAGCTAGCAATAAACCGGCCAAGCTCCGACTCGGGCAGGTGATTGATGCCCGCCGCGCCCTTGCGTCCGCCGCCCGAATCGAACTGGCTGCACACCTCGTCCGCGCCGGACCTAACGGAAAGCGGCGCGCGCACGCTGACGACATAGCCGCCGCCGGGTTTGGCGGTAAGCACGGCGTGCGCCTGCGCCGGCGCCTCGACCGCCAGGCGGTTGCCATAAACGCCGGAAATGCGACGCGCCCATTTCTCGGCAGGCAACATGAACACGCGGCCGGACTCGCGGGTTTCACTGGCAGCCACGCCCACGGCGCGCGCCATGTCCTCCGCGTAGCCGGTTTTCAGGGTCTGGTAGGCGGCCGACTCATGGATGAAGGCGAACGGATCGGCGTGGACGCTCACCAGCCGGTACAACGCCGGCCGGGTCGAAGAAGAGGTCGTCCAGCGTTTCGCCGTAACCGTTGTAATTGAGACATTCACCCAGCGACTGCAGCTGGCTCATCCGCGCGGACGACAGACCGAGCGGTTCGGCTGCGTGCCGGGCAGCGTCGGCCAGGTTGTCGCCAAACGCCGCGGTCACCGCCCAGGCCAGGTGTTTGCCTTGCAGGTCGCGATTGACCAGGAGGCTGGTACAGACATTGGCGTCGGTGTCGATGTGCGGCTGAAAGTGGGCGTGTACGGGAATCTCACCCGGCTGGTGATGATCGAAATAGAGGATGTGGGCGCCCGCTTCGAGCAGCCGGTTCAGCGCTTCGCGGTTTTTCGACAGCGCGATATCAAGCACGGTAATGCGGTCACCCGCCCCGGCCTGCACGCGCGCGAGCAAATTGATTTCACGCTTGGGCCCGGTCACCAGTTCGGAATCGGCAGGTTCGGTCAGGCGCAGTTGGTGCAGGGCGCAGATGCCGTCGGCATCGCCGTTGAAGACATCAATAATGCGTGGGGGCATAGCGGATGCGTCTCAATGCATCGGCCAGGTTCGACGATGCATAATCAAATTGGCGCTGAATTGAAGGATGGC
>CAVSCL010000029.1:0-18221 GCA_963726485.1 uncultured beta proteobacterium
CTTGATTCATGGTCGGTTCGTCGAGGTTGTCTGTCCGCATATGTAATGATAATCCGGACCGAATGTCTGCTGTGGGAGAAATACTTTTATGACTACTATTGGCCGAGGGCTGTCTTTGTGGTCCGCACCCCGAAGCAGCCGTTGGGCAATCCCGGGCAAATCTCACGGTCCGCTTGTGCCGGGCTGAATTCACACAATCGGCCAGAGGCGAACCTAAAGGCCATTGACTAGAATGTCAGGAACATGCGCAAGTCATGATTAAGGCAAACCAACTATGTCGAGCGAGTTTGAAGGGCAAGTGGTATTAGTGGCGGGCGGTACTGGCGCGTTAGGGCGCGCTGTAAGCGCCTCATTCCTCGACGCTGGCGCAACGGTTATTGTTACCTATCGTCGTGAGAGTGAATTTGACGCGTTAAAACACGCCGTCGGTCCGAGCGCAGTACGCCTCGACGGCTATAGCGTCGACGTCATGAATGAATCCGAATTAACAGACGCCATTAGGGACCTCGTTGTCAGGCACGAACGATTGGATGTCCTGGTCAACGCCATTGGTGGCTATTCGGCGGGCGCGCCACTTTGGGAGATGGAGACGAGTGTATTGGAGCGCATGCTATCCATGAACTTGCATCCTGGATACCGTTTGGCACGGGCAGTGGTTCCAACTATGTTGAAGCAAGGGCGTGGTGCTTTGGTCAATGTCGCTGCTACAGCGGCGTTCAACCACATGCCTTCGGCCGGCGCCTATGTTGCTTCTAAGGCTGCTGCCGTAGCAATGATCGACTCCCTTGCTGCTGACTTGAAGGGAAGTGGGGTACGGGTGAATTCCATCTGCCCCACAATTATCGACACAGAAGCAAACCGCGCGGCCATGCCGGGGGGCGATTATTCTACGTGGCCAAAGCCAGAGGAAATTGCTCGCGTGATCTTGTTTCTGTGCAGCAGTAATGCCAAGTTAATCCACGGCGCCGCCATTCCGGTGTGAGGGCACGGTACACACGGGGTTCCAGGTCGTGAGTCTGTTGTTAGCTCTCACGTGCATCGTACTGTGGTCGGGCCCGCCTTATGTTGCAGGGTTCATGGCCGCATATTAGTGAGTGATGTCCGCTAAAGGCTTGTGCGCCGAATGTCAGTAATCTGGCCTATTCTGTTGAAAAACTCCTATGAGGCCGTATGCGCTGCATCGACTTGAGAAGACGACCTCACAGAATTGCCCACATTCAACGATCGTCAATTGGTTGATGGTTTGAAGACCCCAAAAACCCTGCCAGAAATCACCTCCAAAGAGTTTTTCAACACAATACATACAGCACCCGACACTGGCTTGACTGGGCAAAGCGAACGGCCGCTTTGGTGATGTTTGCGATGCTTTATCGGTGTCTGGCCGGTTCAGAAGAAAGCAGTTATTCGTTGTATGACCCAGAACATTGCCACGCTGCCGATGGCATACGGGGGCAGCAGACGGAGACGGCTTGACTGTTTTAGGTTGAGCGTTGAGGGCCAGAATCGCCGAACCGCGTAGCCCCCCAGCGCAATCGCGGCGAAGACGGATGCAATAAATAACAGTTGTCCAAGCTCGACGCCAACGTTGAAGAAGAACAACGCTACGGGGATCGCTGATTGCGGCAGGCCTACTTCGCTTAACGCGCTGGCGAAGCCGAAGCCGTGCAGCAAGCCGAAGGTGAACGCGACGATCCAGGGAAATCTTTCCGTCAGCCCCGTCCTGCCCTGCCGGCTATGAATGATTTCCGCAGCCACGAAGACGATGCTCAATGCAATGGCGGCTTCGACGGGCGGCCCTGGTACATGCACGAATCCGAGGGTCGCGCCCGCGAGAGTAAGGCTGTGCGCGAGGGTGAATGCCGTGACGGTCGCGATGAGCCGGCGCGTGCCCGTCACCAGGATCAGGAGCGCGAGGACGAACAGCAAATGGTCAATGCCGAGAAGAATATGTTCAACGCCCAACTTTAGATAAGTCATCGCGACCTGCACCGCGCGCGGCGCGGCTTCGACGACGAACGAGGGCGCGGAGGGCGTGAGCCGTGTGACCTGCGTGCGACTGTCAAGATGTTGAAGGCGCACGAGCACGTCGGTCATCGTCCCGCTGAGGCCCGCGATGTGAATCGTGCCGCCGTTGAGTCCACCCGGGCACTTCACCGTCCAGCGCTCACTGAATGCATTGTTGACCATCGAATCACGCGGCTGCGTGACATTGGTGCAGGCCGCAGGGAGTTCGGCGTAGAGTCCGAAGCGCAGGTTATCGCCCTGGCCCGGCACCTTCCACAGTACATCGTAGATTTCCGGCGCGGTCTGGTGCAATTCGAGATAGGCGGGACGTACTTCGTGCGCGAACGCCCTCGGTGCGAGCGAGACGAGCAGAACAAAAATGAGGAGCGCGCGGTTCATCTTGCCGCCTTGTGCTGGCCCAGGCGTCCAAACGAGAGACGGAACAGCCAGTTATCCCAGAGATTGCCCAACAGGTTGCCCATGCGGATCATGTGCAGGACGATGTGAATCGCTTCCGCTTTTTGCGCTCCGTAGTTCTCCTCCAGTTTTTGGCGCGCCTCCGGATCGGGGCGGGCGTCGGATTCGGCCCAATGTTGGGCATAGGTCAATGCGAGCAATTCATCCTGCGGCGTGTCCGCCGGGATGGTGCCCGACAACAGTCTGGCGCAACTCCTCCTGGGAAGCACCCGCGCTGAGCGCCAGGCGGGCGTGCATATAGCTGCAATACCGACAGCCGTTGACCTCCGTGACCACCATCATCAGCCGCTCGCGAAAGGCGGCGGGGATCAACTCCCGCATTGTCCGGCGAACCATGGAACGCCGTTCCCAGATAAAGCGGAAATCCTCCACGAATTCCGCAGGGTGACGATATGCCCGGCGGGCAGCTCTTGTTGTGCGTCCAGGCATACTCATTTCGCCACCGCCAGCTTCTTTTCTTTCTCCGCCGCCGGTTGTTCGATGGTCACGGTGTAATGCTTGAGCAGATCCTGATAGAACTTCTCGTTCGCTTCCAGCCGCCGGGTATCGTCCGATTCCCGGCGCACGGCGTCGCGCACTTCCGCCAGCGCGGGCAGGCGGGCCTCCGTGCGTTCGCTGATGAAGACAAGATGCACGCCGAAGGCGGACTCGACCGGACCTTGCCAACGGCCAGGCTGAAGTCCGCCCAGCTTTGCCGCAAACGCTTCTCCGAACTGTCTCGCAATCTCGCCGGCCGGCAACGCAGTGAAGTCATGATCCAGCACGAACGGATCTCCCTGCGCCGCCCAGCCGGGATCGCCGCCGGCCCGGTTCAATTTCGCGAGCAGTTGCGCGGCATCGCGCGCCAGGTTTGCGCGGTGCTTCTGCGGGTCGAGATACACCTGGCGGAAAGTGAACTGTTGCGCCACGCGAAACTTGTCGGGGTGCGTCTGTAGATACGCATTCAATTCGGCGTCGGTCGGCTGGGCCTGGGCGGCAATGTCGTCGGAGACGAATTCCATCTTCTGCTGCAAGCGGCGGCGGATGACGGCGTCGTCCTTGTCCATGCCCAGCGCCAGCGCCTCGCGGTAATAGACTTCCTCCCGCACCCGGGCCCGGATCAGGCCCTCCCATTCCTCGCGGGTGGGAGGCCGTTGCCGGGTGCGGGTAAAGCTTTCCATCATCGACGCAAGCTGGCCTTGCGAGACCACGATCTGCCCGGGCGCGGGTTCGGCGTTGTGATTGAGCAAACGGTAGCCCGCGAAGAGCAACGCGCCTAGCACGAGGAAGTGAACCAGTGGTTCTTTAAGGATTCGTTTCATTCTTGAACTGATGCAAATAGAGGAAACCGACAGAGCAAAAATCTCCGCCCTGTCGGTCTTCCTCCTGTTGAATTACTTCGCCGGCGAGTACCAGATGGGCGAGGTGTAGGCGCGGTCGGTGACCGTCATCGGAACGTTGTGCGGCCATCTTGATGCCGTAACGCTTCTGGTCATAGGCCGTCCAGCGCGGTGACGGTATCTGGATCACGCGCACGTAGTAGAACGCGCGCTGCTGGGCATCGAACGTCGGGTCCTTCCAGTACGCCGACAGATAAGCGGCGCCGATGGTGTTGGTGTAGGTCGCGTTCGCCACGTCCACGGTGTTGCCCACCGGGGTCTTGCAGCGGCCATCGCTGCCGATCTTGCGCCCGCCGGAAACGGCCACGTCGAAGATGCGTTCTTGCGTCTTGCCGTCCTTGCCGAGCCAGCCCTTGATGATCTGGATGCGGTCGAGGTTGGGGCCGTCCGGATCGCGCAGCGCGTAGATCATGAAGACAGGTTTCTTGCTGGCCGGCGCCTGGCTGAGATCGCCGCCCATCGGCACGCCATGGGCGTAGCCGTTCGCCGCGAACTCGGGCTCGGGGCGATTGGCATCCGCTGCCACGAAGTCCCAGCCCGCGAACACGCGCACCACCGGCCGGTCGCCGGTGGTGGCATAGACCTCCTTGCGCTTGAGCGCGTCCCAGATCCCCGCGCGGGTGTTCTCGGTCGCCCACACGCCGCCCAGGCCCGCAGCCTGTTCGCCCCAGACCGAGATCAACGGCCCTTGCTTCGGGTCATTGTGGAGCATGACGAGCGGGGTTTTCCAACGCTCCGGCGACGGCAATCCGTTGGCAAACTCACCGAAGAAGTTGTCTTCCCGCGTGGTGACCACGCCGATATGGGCATCGCTGCCGCCGATCATGCCGGACTTGTAGGGGTTGGCCCCAAGCTTTGCGTCCAGCTCCAGTCCCAGCTTGAACGCCGAGCGGACATAGTTGCCGTGGAGCACGCTTCTGGCCGCCGGCTCCATCTTTTGAAAATTGACGTCCCACCATTTTTCAAAGTTGGCGAACTCGTCGTTCGGCGAGAGGTAGGGATGGGCCTCGCTGTCACCCTTGATCTGCGTCGCCTCGAAGAGCGGCTCGTGGCTGGCGCGCGCCTCGGCATAGGCCAGGTCCATGGGCTTTCCGCCGAAGGTTTCCGATTTGAACATCTGACCGTTGCTCATGTTGCTGTTGTGCGGAATGGCGAGCACCTGGCCGCCGGTCTTCTTCGCGTAGTCGTCCATATACTTCCACAGGTCCTCAGCGTCCTGGCTGTCGAAGGTGGAAAAGGGAATGACCTGTTTCACGCGGTCCGCGCCGTCACGGAAAACGACCGTGCGATGAAGGTTGTTGCCGCCGGGTGCGGAGGTCCATTCGAAGCCGTGCAGCGTGGTGAAGACGCCTGGCTGGTTCCACTTCTCGGCCGCTGCAATGGCGTGCGCCCAGGCCGAGGCCGTCAGTTTGCTGGCGTCAAAGACCGGCTTGCCGGTCTGCATGGAGACGACCGCTTCAATGGCGGCTTCGACACCCTTCTGCGTACTTTCCTTGGACATCTCGTACCAGCGCTTGCCCTGCGGGCTGGCAAGCAGTTCGGGGCTGCCGGCACGAATCTCATCGGCGATGCCCATGTACTCTGCGTGGTCGGTGATGGAGACCCAATCCAGCGGCCGGTCCTGTTTAAAGGTCTGGCCATTGTCGAGAACGACAGTCCCGCCAGAGGCAACCCTGAACAGGTCGTCGGGGGTCGTCGTTACCCCGAACATTCCCGCGTCAAAGGAATAGCCGGTGTGGACGTGGGCAACGCCCCAGTAAACGCGACTGGGAAACTTTTGCTCCGGGAAGGGCGAATAATCGGGCTTCTTTGCCTCGACGTTGCGTGCAGCCTCGCTCGAAGGAGCATCCGCGGCCGCGGCAAGGTGATTGAAGCCGCTGGTCACCAGCGCGAGGGTGATGGCCGCCAGGCCAGCGCGGGCTGTGTTACAAAATGGTGTGTTTCGCTTCATGGCAGTTTGCTTGCTTTCCTCGGTCTGGTGGTTCGGTTTGCATCGCCTCGGCAATTCTAGGACTTCATAGCCGGAAAAAATATTTCTTTTCAAATTCTGCCGAGAACGATAGGCGTAAGCATGCCGACGCATCATCCTCAATACCCTGGCCGCCGTCGTGGTCGACAGCGTCGAGGACGCCCATCCGGCGCTCACCCTGGTCAAGCTGCGTGTCGGCCAGTCGCCGCTGCTGGCGCGGCTGACCCGGCGCTCAGCGCATGCGCTCGAACTGAGGCCCGGCCTGTTGATCTGTGTTCAGATCAAGGCCGTGGCGTTGATCGGTTGAGCGGGTCTGGGTTTTCGGCTTCGATCGTAAGTTCGCAGCGCAATCGATTGCAGGATTGAAGAAACCGTTTCCCTGATCGGTCCAAGCTGATTTCCGGGGAATCGAGGGGCTCCTGTCGACGTCTTGGGGCCGGATGACTCCAGCATTCTCAGTGGCGGCTAACTGATCCTCAAGCCGCCGGTAAGGACTTCGGGCTGTCGGACTGGACCTCGGCCAGAGCCGAGGTGGCGCTTTGAGGAGATCAGGTCTGCTATGCGCTGCACACCAGTCGTTGATTAGAAATTCAAGCTGAATGGCCGCTTCCAAAACGGCGAATTCACACTCCCGACCCTCTGCGGTCGTTGGCCTTCGCAATCCCACAGACGGCTCCCGACCCTGAGCAGCCGATCGCGGCATGCAGTTTCAATGTCGGCTTTGGTGGCACATGCAGCCCAATTGGTGCAATGCCATTCAACAATTGCTCCCAACAACGCCTAAGTGGCACCCAGTTATCTGACTAAAACCGAGTAGCGTTGTCTTTCGGCACGCGCATTGGGACACTGTGACAAGCGCGCACCGAAGCAGATACTATTGGGCGATCATGGCTTGGCCGCGTCCCCAATTCCCCTACGTGCAGAAACGCCACCGCGTCGGTCTGCTCTCGGCCCGTTTATGGTTACGCCACATGCTGTTCTGGGGCGGTGCGGTCAGCGTGGGATCTGGCCGCGACGGCTTTTGCGCTTGCCAGCGATTACGCCCACGTGTTGTTTGGCCATGTGCTTGCCGTGTCGCCCTGGCTGCCTTTGTTGATCACGCCGTTGACGCTGGCCGGTGTTGCCGCGCTGACCCAGCGCTATTTCAAGGGGGCGGAGGGGAGTGGCATCCCGCAGACCATTGCTGCCATCCGCATGCCTGATGGTCCGGTGCGCGACCGCGTGCTGTCCTTGCGTCTGGTTGCAGCCAAGATGCTGCTGACCTGCATCGGCCTGGCGGGCGGCGCCAGCGTAGGGCGAGAAGGCCCGACGGTCCAGGTGGGCGCGGCACTGCTCTACAACCTGCGCTGGCTGATCCGCTTTCCCCGGCATCTGATGGAGCGCGGCCTGATCATCGCCGGCGGCGGCGCGGGAGTGGCGGCGGCGTTCAATACGCCGCTGGCGGGGATTGTGTTCGCCATCGAGGAAATGGCACGCTCTTTCGAAGAACGCTCCAGCGGCACGCTGCTGACGGCGGTGATCATCGCGGGTCTGGCTGCGGTCTACGTGCAGGGCGATTACACCTATTTCGGTTCGACTCATGACACGCTCAGCGGCGCATCCGGCTGGCTGGGCGTGTTGCTGTGCGGCCTGGCGGGCGGCGTGCTGGGTGGGGGATTCAGCCGCCTGCTGCTGGCCTTCTCGGCGCATGGCCTGCCGGGTCGGATCGGGGTGTTCATGCGCGACCCACCCAGTCCACTTCGCCGCCGTCTGCGGATTTCTGCTCGCGCTCATCGGGCTGGCATCCGGCAACGCCGTCTACGGCACCGGCTACGCGGAAGCCAAGCATCTGCTCGAAGGCTCGGGCGAGGTATCCGCAGGATACGGCCTGTGGAAGATGCTCGCGACCTTCGTGTCGTTCATCAGCGGCATCCCCGGCGGGTTGTTCGCGCCCAGCCTGTCGGCCGGCGCGGGGATAGGCCATGCGGTCGCCAATCTGGTGACTCAGGCGGATCCCGGCGCCCTGGTCGTGATCGGCATGGCGGCTTATTTCGCTGGCGTGGTGCAGGCACCGATCACCGCGTTTGTCATCGTGATGGAAATGACCGACAACCACGATATGGTGGTGCCGCTGATGCTGGTGACCCTGCTCGCGACCGCTGTATCCCGCATGATTTGCCCTCGCCCGCTTTACAAGGCGCTGGCGAGCAATTATCTCAACCGGGTACGACCTGATAGCGTCACGTCCCTCGCCGGTAAATGATTCGCGGCGGCAGTTGGTTTGGGCCATCCGGGCCAGATGCTAGCCGCTTTCTCCAAGCTTGCGAAACAAGGCCAACACGTCGGCGGAGTCGTCATCCCCAATAAGAAAAACTCACTGTATTTAGGCCACGTGTAGGTTGCAGCATGGAAAGGATGTTCGCGCGTCCGTCTCATGGCCCGACCTTACCAGCGCAGCATGCGACGCCCCAGCAAGGCACCCGCCGCAGCGGGGATCAGCATGCCGAGCAGGTACCAAGTGCCAATAAACGGTGCTGCCATTTCGGGGCAGTGCAGGCAGTAGACCAGCCCCCCGATGGTGCCAGACAACAGGCCTGCTGCGGCACCGGCCAGCGGCAGGCGAGTCGGGGCCAGCCCGCGCATCGCCCATAATGTTGCGACGAACATCGGCGCAGACAGCATGGCGATCAGAAACGGGCATACCGCCCAGGTTTCGCCAAGCACCAGCGCCATGCGCTGCCCGGCTCGGCGCCGGCCAGCACGAACGCCGCCAGAAACCACATGGTCACCACAGGCACAGCGAGCGCGGGCAGCACTTTGTCGAGACGAGTCCCCGGCCGCGACAGCCGCAACACCGCCAGCAGACTGGCCACGCCCAGCGCCGCGACATAGCCGATCTTGGCCCAGAACATCGGCAACCGTACCGCTTCCGCGAGATCGGGACGCACGCCGAGCAGGCCGAGCATCAGCAAGCCGGCCGCGACCACGCCCACGACGATGGCGGCCGCATAACGGCGTGCGGCGGCATGCCGCTGCACGCTGCCTTCTCCGGTCGCCAGCAACATCACCAGATCATCGGTTTTCATGATGCACCTCGAATCAATGCGGCCAGCGCCTTCATGCCACGGTGGACGCCGACCTTGATCGCCGACTCCGACATGCCCGTGCGCTGCGCGGCCTCCGTCACCGACAAGCCTTCCAGCTTGGTATGGACGATCGGCAGCCGCTGCCGGTCGGGCAACTGGTCGAGCAGCTTGCCCAGATCCCTGCGCGCTTCGGCGGCCTCGCTGTCGGCCGAGGAAAAAAAGTCCGTCTCGTCGTCCATCGGATCGGTGAGCAGCTCGCGGCTCGCGCGCCGGCGCAGCAGATCGACGAGCTTGTACTTGGCAATGGCGTGCGCCCATGCCGTCAAGGGCTGGTCGGCGTCGTAGGTGTGACGCTTGTTGTGAATGGCAAGCAGCGATTCCTGCACGAGATCTTCCACTTCGTCCGGCAAACGGGCCAGGCGCTTCCTGAAATAGGCGCGCAGGTGCGTGCTCATTTCCGTGAGGAAGGCCTGGTAGGCAGGAGCCTCGCCATCGAGACCGCGAATCAGCAAGCCCTTGAGCCGCGCCTCGCTGGCGTTCATCCGGCCCTTATCTGTCATTCGTTGCATGGTGGCGTTTGGTTACAGACCCGCAAGATTTCATCGGAATCCGCTGATCGCGACGAATTGTGCCTTGGCTTGTAACCAACCACGCCCTTCAGCGCGAACTACCCATCATAACGCACGCAATCGGCCTGTCCCGAGCCGATGCGCGACAGTCCATCCACCCCGAGGAGCCCTGGGCATGAATCTGCAAGCTGGTGTTGTTTTCACCACCCTGTTGGCCGCTATTACTGCCGGCCAGCGCCGGCGCAGCCTGCGACGCACGCAGCGGCCCGAACACGGCCGCGCTGGTCGAGCTGTATACCTCCGAGGGCTGCTCCAGCTGTCCGCCGGCAGACCGGCAGCTCAGCCACCTGGCGGACAGCCTGGATGCCTCCGCCGAGGTCGTGCCGCTGGCCCTGCATGTCGGCTACTGGGACCGCCTGGGCTGGGCCGACCGTTTCGCACAGGACCGCTTCGCGCAGCGCCAGGACTGGCTGGTGCAGGCCAACCATCAGCGGACGGTCTACACGCCGCAGTTCTTCGTCGCCGGTTCCGAAGTTCAGCCAGGGAATCTTCCCTGCGCGACAGGGTGCGCGACGTCAATGCAAAGCCGGCTTCCGCCGCGATCCGTTTGCACACCGCCGTCTCGGCAGACGACGTCCTGACCCTGGACGCCGTGGCGACCGCCCCGGCGGGCAACGACGCGACCGTGTTGTACCTGGCGGTCGCCGAGAACGGCCTGGTCACCAAGGTCATGGCCGGCGAGAACAAGGATGCGACGCTGACGCATGACCATGTCGTGCGCGCGTGGCTCGGCCCGTTCCGCCTGAGTGGCGGCACGGTACGGGTGCGACGCGAGATCAGGCTGCCGGCGGCCTGGCAGCGCGATCGCCTGGAGAGCGTCGCGTTCGTGCAGGACGAACGGTCCGGCGCGGTGCTGCAGGCCTTGCGCGCCGCATCCTGCTCGGGCGCATGAGGCCGGCTCATGGAAACGATCATGGAACCCCGGATGACTGACGACGCCCGCGCCATCCATCCGCTGTGGCTGCGCGCTCACGCACTGGCTGAACGCCCTGGCGGTGGTGATCCTGGCAACGAGCGGCTGGCGCATCTACGACGCCTCGCCGTTGTTCGACTTCCGTTTCGCCGACAGCCTCACCCTCGGCGGCTGGCTCGGGGGCGCGCTGCAGTGGCACTTTGCCGCCATGTGGCTGCTGGTCGCCAATGGCCTCGCCTACCTGCTGCTCAACGCCGGCAGCGGCCGCCTGGGGAAACAATTCTTCCCGCTGTCGCCGCGCACGCTCCTCGCCGATCTGCATGCCGCCCTGCGCGGGCACCTGTCGCATGCGGACCCGCGCCGCTACAACAGCGTGCAGCGCCTGGCCTACCTGTTCGTCATGGCGGACAGCGTGCTGCTGGTGCTGTCCGGCCTGGTGCTGTGGAAATCCGTGCAGTTTCCCCTGCTGCGCGAGCTGCTGGGCGGTTACGAGCCGGCCCGGCGCGTGCACTTTTTCGCCATGGCGGCGCTGGTGGGGTTCGTCGGGGTCCACCTCGCCATGGTGGCGGTGGTGCCGCGCACCCTGCGCGCCATGACCCTTGGCCGATAAGGAAAGATGATGATCAAGCAATCCCCTCTGGTCGGTGGCGACGCGCTCGTGAAGGAGGCGCTGGGCCGCCTCGAACAGCCCGCCCGCCGCCTCTTCATGCAGCGCACGCTCACGCTGGGCGGCCTGTCCCTGCTGACCGGCTGTTCGATCACCGACGACGCGAGCGCCGAGCACGCGTTGATGAAGGTCTCGCGCCTCAACGACAAGGTTCAGGCCTGGCTGTTCGACCCCAACCGGCTGGCGCCGACCTACCCGGAATCCATGATCACCCGGCCGTTCCCGTTCAACGCCTTCTATGACGAGGACAGGGTGCCGGAGGTGGATGCCGGCGCCTTCCGCCTGGAGGTCAGCGGCCTGGTGGCGGACAAGCATGCCTGGACCCTGCCCGAACTGCGGGCCCTGCCGCAGACCGAGCAGATCACGCGGCACATCTGCGTCGAAGGCTGGAGCGCCATCGGCAAATGGGGCGGGGTGCCGTTTTCGGTCTTCCTGCGCCGGGTGGGCGCCGACCTCAGCGCCAAGTACGTCGGTTTCAAGTGCGCCGACGATTACTACACCAGCATCGACATGCCGACGGCGCTGCACCCGCAGACCCTGCTGACGCTCAGCTACGACGGCCAGGCGCTGCCGCCGCGCTACGGCTTTCCGATGAAGCTGCGCATGCCGACCAAGCTCGGCTACAAGAATCCGAAGCACATCCAGGCGATCTTCGTCACCAACACCTACCCCGGGGGCTACTGGGAAGACCAGGGGTACAACTGGTTCGGCGGCAGCTGAGTGCACCTCGGCTGCCCTGAAACACTGGCATGTCTGCCAATTTTCGCAAATCAACCTCAACTTAAAGGAGTTCACCATGAGCAAAATGATCGCAACCCTGATGTGCCTCGGCCTGTTCGCCGCCGGTGGCAGCGCGCTCGCAGCCGATGCGATGAGCAAGGACAGCATGTCCCAGGATGGCATGGCCAAGAACAGCATGCAGAAGAACGAGATGGGCAAATCCACCACGCACAAGAAAGATACGAAAGCCATGAAGAAGAAGCACAGGGCAAGGAAACCATGGGCAAGGATTCGATGTCGAAGGATTCCATGTCCAAGGAGAGCATGCCAAGGACAGCATGGGCAAGGACGGGATGAAGCAGTAAATCGCCGGACCGGTCTGCCGCATGCGAGGTTCGCGCGGTCAGCGGCCCCTATGCAGCAGACCTTACGGATTCCATTGAGGCTTTGAGTTCTGCCGAATCAAAGTAAAGGAGTACGCATCATGAATCGCCTTTTTTCTGCAGTCATCGCACCGATCCTTGGCATCGCGCTGGCAGGGTGTTCAGCCGCTTCTGTCGCCACGCCTTTGCCCGATCCTGCCGTCGACCTCCCGCTTGCCAGGACGAGCGGCGCCCAGACGGCCGTTCTGGCCGGCGGATGCTTCTGGGGCGTGGACGGCGTGTTCGAGCACGTCAAGGGCGTCACCCGGGTGGTATCGGGCTATGCCGGCGGCAAGGCGGGTACGGCCAGCTATGAAGAGGTCAGTTCAGGCCGTACCGGCCATGCCGAATCGGTGCAGATTTCCTATGACCCTGCGCGCATCAGCTACGGGCAACTCCTGAAGGTGTATTTTTCTGTCGCGCACGACCCGACCGAACTGAACCGGCAGGGACCGGACACCGGGTCGCAATATCGGTCGGCGATCTTCTATGCCAACGCGGACCAGAAGCGAGTGGCCGATGACTACATCGCCCAACTGCAGGCGGCGGGTGTATTTGCGCGCCCCATCGTCACCGAGGTCGCGCCTTTGAAGGGCTTCTACGATGCCGAGGCCTATCATCAGCATTATCTGGACCTTCACCCGAACCAGCCCTACATCGTCATCAACGACCTGCCGAAGATCGCCAATCTGAAACGGCAGTTGCCCGCCTTGTATGTGGGCAAGTGAACCGGGATAAGGGGCATAGAAACAGCGGCTGAATCAGAAAAGGCGACAAATCATGGATAGACGTAGCCGTACTACCGACCCACAACCGCCGCCCAGCCACTGACGCCTTGGCGGGCGGCTGTCTGAGGTCAAGCGGCCATTCAGATATTCGAGGCGGATGCCAGGTCATCGGCCAATCCAGGCCGGTCGCCGTTTCCCGTAACCTGCCACTCAGGAACGTCTGCTTCCGATGGGGCCGATAGCTCGCGCAGACCGTAAGCCGCGTCGGCCTCCATCCCCTTGGCCGCACACAGAACGACATCCAGCTCGAAGGCCCGGTGGATGACCAACCAGATGATCAGAAATCCGCCTACGGCACGCCCGGTGGAAACTGATTTCGGATCCTCCGGGGTCGCCGCCGGCCCCCCAGCATCAGCGAGTCGCAAGCAGAACTCAGCAGCTAGCCGACCTCCTCGGTCTGTCCGCTTCGCTACGGATTATCAATAACGCTACCATGGCCATTCTGTGTATAGAATATCAATTCGCCGGCGTGCTGCCGCACGAGGGGAGTTGACTCCATTGTCGTGGCGTGACGGTCTAGGGGCTCACTAATATCGAAATGGCTGAACGACGCACCAACCACGACCGATCTTCGGCCGGTTCGAATTCGGTACGTGTGCGCTTCGACCGATTCGAGCTCGACGAGGCGAACGCACGCTTGCTGCGCGACGGAACGGCTGTCCCGCTCGCGCCGATGCCATTCGCTGTCCTGTGCGCGCTCGTACGGCACCCCGGGTTCCTGCTCACCACGAACGATTTGCTCGATGAGGTTTGGGGCCACCAGTTCGTGACCGACTCGGTCTTGAGAACCGCCATCAGCGAGCTCCGGACGGCGCTCGGTGACGATGCCCGCAAACCGCGTTTCATCGAAACGGTGTCGCGGCGCGGGTATCGCTTCATTGCCGCCTCCAGTGCGATTCCCGCTGCGCCAAGCGTCCAGCCAAACGTTTCGGGACTCGCCGCCGTGCACGTGCCCTACTTCATCGGTCGCGCCGCACCGCTGTCACGGCTGCGCCGCGCCTGGGACATCGCGTGCAGCGGCAAGCGCGCGGTTGTCTGGATTGTCGGCGAGCCGGGTATCGGCAAGACGACGCTGATCGAGCACTTCATTGCGAGCCTCGGCGACGTCGCGTGTGCACGGGGCCAATGCCTCGAACACTACGGCATGGGCGAGCCCTGTCTTTCTGTTCTGGAAGCGCTAGCGGAGCTGTGCCGCAGCGACAGCGAGGTGCCGTCCTTGCTGCGCGCCATGGCGCCGACCTGGCTGCTGCAGCTGCCGTGGCTCAGCACTACGGAGGAGCGAGAAGCGCTACGACGAGAGCTCGCCGGCGTCAGCCCGGATCGCATGCTGCGCGAGATGGGCCAGTTCCTCGATCGCTACACCGAGCGTCGCCCGCTGTTGCTGGTGACCGAGGACCTGCATTGGAGCGACCGCGCGACGATCCAGCTCATCGATTACATCGCGCGGCGCCGCGGCAGCGCGCGGCTCGTGTGGCTTGCAAGCTTTCGTCTCGCCGATGTCGTGGCGCTCGACCATCCGCTCAACCCGATACGGCACGAGCTGCGCCTGCATGACTTGTGCGAGGAGATCGTGCTTGATCCGTTCTCCGAAAGCGAGGTCGCCGACTACGTGGCGGAACGATCGCCAGCGATCGCTGCAGATGAAGTGTTCGTGCACGCGTTGCACGAGCGCACCGACGGTCTACCACTGTTCGTCGCGTCAGTGATGACGGAGGTTATCATGTGCGCCGCGCAAGCCGGTGACGACGCTGCAGCCCGGTCGCAGCTTGCGCAAATCGCAGTTCCGGAGAATCTGGCGGCCATCATCGATCATTACATCGCGAAGCTCACAAGCGATCAGCGCTTGGTGCTCTCGGCCGCCGCAATTTGCGGTATCGAGTTCTACATAAATACGATCTCTGGAGCACTCGAGCGGGACGCCGCATGGGTCGGCCAGACGTGCGACGAGCTCGCGCGCGAGCAGTTGTGGCTCGTCGCCCCACGCGCCGCCGGAGGTGGCAATGCGGCAGAGTTGCCGTATTCGTTCAGGCACGCGCTCTTTCGCCAGGTGCTCTACGAGCGCACGAACCCGTCGGTTCGGTCGCAGCTCCACCGCAAAGTCGGCACCACGCTCGAATGCGAGCGTGCGGCAGGCGCGCAGGTCGCCGCGGCGGAACTCGCGATGCACTTCGAGCTCGGCTGCGAGCCGATGGCCGCGTTGCGCTACTACGCGGAGGCTGCCGAAGCGGCACTCGCGCACCTGAGCCCGCGCGAGTGCATGGACCTCACCGAGCAAGCGTTGAACCTTCTCGGCCAGGCGCCGCAGAGCACCGAGCGCGACGCGCTGGAGATCGCGCTCGCGACGCTTCGCGGAGTATCGGCCACCCACGTGCATGGCGTCAGTCATCCCGAAGCGAAGAGCGCGTTCCAGCGTGCGTACGCGCTTCTCGCCGACATCCCCGAACATCCTATGCGCGGACGGCTGCTGCACGGGTTCGGGTTCGTTCTTAGTCTGCGGGCGGACTATGCCGAGGCGCTGGCGGTGGCGGAACGAGCCGAGGCGCTCTCGTCTGCAACGAACGATCCGGTGCTTGTGCTCGTCACGTGCATCGTGCACGGATACGTGGCTCAGCTTCAGGGCCGACCGCGCGCGGCTGGCACATGGATCGAGCGCGGGCTCGCGTCGGCGGAGCCTCTCGAACTGGCGCCGGTCGAAATCTTCGTGGCCGATCCGCAGGTCACGCTGCTGGGGCTGCTCGGCATCCACCTTCTTCATTCCGGGTTCGTCGAGCAGGGGCGCGCGCGGTTGGAGCAGGCGCACGCACGCGCTCGCCTGCTGGGATGGCCGAACACGCGGCTGGCGGCCTTCTGGTACGATGCGCTGTTCGAGGTCCGACTCGGCAACGCGGAGCGTGTCGCGGCTCTGGCCGACGAAATGCGCGCACTCGTCGACGAATCCGAGGTCGCGCAAGGTCGAACTGCGTGCCGGTGGTTTCGCGGCTGGGCGGATGCCCGGATGGGCCAACCGCGCGACGGCTATCGCCGCATTCGAGAGGCGTACGAAGACAATACCCGGCTCGGGATGCTGGCGGGAGGAAGTGAGGTCCTGGGCTATGCCACGGAGGCCCTCGTGCTTGCCGGCGACTGGGACGGCGCGCAACATGAACTCGAGGACGCGCTGCAAGTGGCGAACACGCTCGGGGAGCGCGTATATCTGCCGCAGTTGTTCGTGATGCAGGCTGCCATCGCGCGCGCCCGTGGCGACCGCGCAGCCGCAGACGCCGCGATTCGACGCGCGATCGCGGAGGCCAGAGCGCAGGAGGCGCCCTGGCTGGAGTTGATGGCGCTGATTGAACTGTGCGACCGCCACAGTGCAACGGCCAAAGACCGCCACGCGCTCGCCGCGCTCGTCGACCAGCTTCCCGAAGCGCTCGACACAGCCGCTGTCGCGAGGGCGCGAGCACTGCTCGACAAAACGAAGTCCGCGTAGACCGCGCCTGCTCCTGTAGTACGCGCTGCGGGCGTGTCAGCGTGCGACGGTGCACAGCCGATTCGATGTTCTGACTTGGCGGCTACCCCGGCAGCGAAGCTGCGCTATCTAGGCTCTATGGAGGCGTTCGTTCTCGACGCGGACGCGGTCGTCAAAGCGCAGGTCGACTTCGCGCGAATCCTGGACGGCTCGCTGAAAGTCGTCAGTGAAACGTCCGCGTTCCGTCGTGATTGGGCGTGCGCGCGTGCGACGGGTTTGCGGCAAGCTGCGCCATCTGAGCAGGTCGGTTTGCCCGAATCCGGATGAAATGGCGACGTTACGCTGACAACTCGGCGTACGAGAGCCGTTAAGCTAGCTTCCACAACTCGCTATGGATACCCGACATGGCTTTCAACACTGACTCCAAGTACCCGACCCGACGCGCATACGTGGTGAAGGTGCGCGGCCACGCAAGGCCCGATGCGCTCGCCGGTCGTCTTGAGAACCTCGTTACCGGCCGTCAGATCATCGACCAGCATTGCCCGGCGTTTTGCGCCTGTAACAAGCTGATACGTCAGTGCCATATTCAAAGAAAGGAGATCTGAACATGACCAGGGCCGCACACAAACCAGCACCCAGCAACAATCCGCTCAGCGCCGAAGAGTTGCGCCTGATCGACGCCTGGTGGCGCGCCTGCAATTACCTCTCGGTGGGCATGATCTACCTGCGCGACAACCCGCTGCTCAAGGAGCCGCTCAGGATCGAGCACGTCAAGCACCGCCTGCTCGGCCACTGGGGCGCGAGCCCGGCGCTGTCCTTCGTCTGGGCGCATCTCAATCGCCTGATCAAGCGCGACGATCTCGACGTGATCTTCATGGCCGGCCCCGGTCATGGCGCGCCGGGCGTGCTGGGCCCGGCCTACCTGGAAGGCACCTACTCCGAGGTCTATCCGGACAAGAGCGCGGATGCGGAAGGCCTGCAGAAGTTCTTCAAGCAGTTCTCCTTCCCCGGCCACATCGGTTCGCACGTCACCCCGGAGACGCCCGGTTCCATCCATGAGGGCGGCGAGCTGGGCTACAGCCTCTCGCACGCCTACGGCGCCTGTTTCGACAATCCCGATCTCATCGTCGCCTGCGTGGTGGGCGACGGCGAAGCCGAGACCGGGCCGCTCGCCACCGCCTGGCATTCGAACAAGTTCATCAATCCGATCCGCGACGGCGCGGTGCTGCCGATCCTCAACCTCAACGGCTACAAGATCGCCAATCCGACCCTCCTCGCGCGCATCAGCCACGAGGAACTGGAGAGCGCTCTTCCGCGGCTACGGCTACCGCCCTATTTCGTCGAGGGCGACGATCCCGACACCATGCACCAGACCATGGCCGGCCACGCTGGAAACCGCCATCGGGGAGATCCGCGCAGTCCAGCAGGCAGCACGCGCGAGCGGCAAGGCGGAGCGGCCGAGCTGGCCGATGATCGTGCTGCGCTCGCCCAAGGGCTGGACCGGACCGAAGGAGATCAATGGCCACAAGGCCGAAGGCTCGTGGCGCTCGCATCAGGTGCCGTTCGCCGACGTGCGCGACAATCCCGCGCACCTGCAACTGCTGGAAGACTGGATGAAGAGTTACCAGCCGCAAGAACTGTTCGACGCCAAGGGACGGCTGGTGCCCGAACTTCGCGCGCTCGCCCCCACCGGCACGCGGCGCATGAGCGCCAACCTGCGCACCAACGGCGGGCTGTTGC
>CAVSCL010000030.1:0-15677 GCA_963726485.1 uncultured beta proteobacterium
CGGTTTGGCGAACACGATGCTGACCAGTTGCACGCCGAGGATGATGCCGATCTGCCACGCGGGGATGCCGAGCGAGGCGGCAAACAGCGCAAGGAAGGCTTCGATTGCGCCAAACACCAGATACTGTGCGGCTTCAATCAGGCTCACCACCATGATGCCACGGTCGCGCAGCACGGTTTTGAAACTCATCCAGAAGTGCGGCAATTCGAGGCTTGCAGCCGGCGGCGGCGTGCCGTCGCGCAACAGCAGGCCGGTGGCCAGCGCCAGAACGCCGCTGATGGCGCAGGCGATGTACACCGCGCTGAAACTCGCCAGCGAAATCAGAAAGCCGCCCAGAAACGGCGCGATGGAACGCCCGACGATGGTGACCGAGGAATACGTGGACAGCCGGCCCGCGCGGTCCACGGTGTAACGCTCGGCAATCGCGGCGCTGGCCACGGTGCCGAAGATCGCGGTGGCGAAGCCGTGATAAAAGCGCACCGCCATCAGTTGCCAGGTATTGCTGACCAACAGATACAGAAAAGGCGCCGTGGCAAAAACGAGCAGTGAGGCGAGCAGCACGCGCCGCTTGCCCAGATAGTCGGACAAGGCGCCAGCGGGAAAGCTGATGAGGATGCCGGGCAGGGTGGAGGCCATGACGATCCAGCCGATTTCGGACGGGCTGGCGTGGAGCGAATGAGCGAACAGCGGCAGCACCGGTGTTTTCGACAGGGTGGAACTGAAAATCGCCAGCCCGCCGATGAGCGCGATGAGGACGAAAAAAGAGGGCTGGGCCGGTCTCAAGCTGCCGCTATCCTTTTCGGTACCAGCGCTTCCCCTGGGGTTGCGCATCCGGGAAACAGAGCCGTCACCCGTATCGAGATGGCAGGCAAGGCGGGATGACGAAGCGTGGATAGGGGATAGCCAGACAAAACCAGAAAGGGAGGACGCGAATATTGAATTGGACACCAAGATCATCCCTCGTGCATTTGCCGGGTTGACAGTCGCTAGCCGGAATTTTCCGGCTTGATCGCGGGTTGTTGCTGCAGGCGCTCATCGGCGACACGCTCAATCGCTGCTTTCAAGTCCGGATACTGGGCCATGAGCCGTCGAAAGTCATTCACGTCGAGCGATAGAAGCTGGCACTCGTTGAGCGTGGTGACCGTGGCGGTGCGCAGCGTATCCTTGATCAGCGCAATCTCGCCGAAATACTGACCCTTGCCGAGCCGCACCGTATTGGGCAGCACGTCCACCTCGACTTCGCCCGACATGATGAAGAACATCGCATCCGCAGACTCACCGCGGCGCACCACGACCTGCCGCGCCGGCAGCACCTGCGTTTTCAGCAATTGCGCGATGCTCGCGATCCGGGTGGCATCGAGCGACGCGAACAATGGCACCCGGGCGACGGTGTGCCAGGTCACCACGAAGTCACGTTTGCGAATTTCCGCAGCAAAGCCGTTGGCGAGAATGCCGGCCGGAACTGCGAACATGGCAATGCCGAGCAGCATGGTAAACCCGCCAAACACCTTGCCAAGCGGCGTGATCGGCGTGATATCGCCATATCCGACAGTGGCCATGGTCACAATGGCCCACCACATCGCGTCCGGGATGCTGCGGAAGACATCCGGCTGCGCACTGCGTTCAAGCATGAACATGACGCCTGAAACCAGCACCATCAGCACCATCATGACCATCAGGCCGGAGAGCAGGGCGCGCCCCTCGTTGCGGAACACCGCAGCGAAAAGCGTCAGCGACTTGGCGTAACGGGCGGACTTCAGCAGGGAGAGCAGCACGGCAAGACTGGACAAGTCATAAGCCGGCGGAAAGACCAGGTCAAGGAATTGCGGCAGGATGACCAGAAGATCGACCACGCCGAGGAAGGAACGCAGGTAATGCCAGCGTGCCCGCCATGGATTCGCCCTGGCGGCAGGGTCGCGCTCCGGTGCAACCCAAATCCGGCAGAGGTATTCGATTGCGAAAAGGGTGGAGGCCGCTCCAATGGCATAGCGCAACGCCTGCGCCTGAAAGCCGGTTGGATTTGGCAGCGTACCCAGCACCGCCCCCGCAACGCCGGCCGCAATGGCAGCAATCAGTATGCCGCTGGTGACAGTGCGGGCGCGCGAGTCCACCTCGCTCGGGGACAGACAGGTGTAGACCCAGGCCCGCCAGGTTTCGATGAATGCGAAATCCCTCCCCATGAGTTGGCTGCCCCCGTTTATCGAATTGATCCAGGTTAGCAAGATTTCCGGGCAATTCAGTTACCCCTCGCTACGCCCTTTAACGTAGCGTCACGTTATCACTTAACTCGAATGAACTCTGGACAGCCGCCCGCAGCTTCTTGCGCGGGCCGTTGACGGGCACAGAATCAGAATGCCAGCCTCATGCCGAAACCTATTCTCTTATCCCTGTCCATCAAAGGATAGGCGGGTGCGGCCGCCTCGGCGCGGGGCGGGGTGAGTTCCAGCTTCCAGCTGCTGCTGGAGTGACGGGAAAAACCGGCAGGCAAAGCCAAATGGTCCATGAGCGGATGTGCTTCAGCTTCGGCGTTGTAATGGGGCACATAGGGGGTATTCCACGAGGAATAGGATTGCGTTTGATCTGCCTTGTCCCAGCTATTCGCGTAAAGGCTCTGTGGCAACCCTGCAACCATGGCAAATCCCATCATTATCATTTTGCGCTTCATGATTGACTCCTCGATAAATACCCTCTCTTTATCTATATATCCTGCATTGTCGTCGGTCAAGCCCGAAATCTGCTGTCGCCAAAGGGGCTAGAATGAAGACAAATGCGGTCAGGCACCTTGATCTTGGGAGAGGGGAGGAGCATTTGAATCTGTTCCGCACCACCTTGGTGCAGGTACTGGCGGTTTTGTTGCTGGGCGGGCCGTCCCATGCTTATTCGGCAGGGACTCAAGAATGGGTCCGGCTGACGGACTGCCAGTATGTGGCAGAGGCCTACAACGACGGCGACAGCTTTCATGTTCGCTGCGGCGAGCATGAGTTGATCGCGCGCCTCTATTTCGTCGATGCGCCGGAGGCGAGCCTCCAGAACCCTGAGCGCGTTCGCCAACAGAGCGAATATTTCGGCGTCACTCTCGACGAGACGCTGCGTGCCGGGAAGCAGGCCACCGTGGCAGTCCAGGAAATGCTGCAAACCCCTTTTGTCGTCTGGACCCGGTGGGCGAATGCGCAGGGCCGTACCAGGATTCCTCGCTACTATGCTTTCGTCGAGGTCGGCACGCAGAGCCTGGCCGAGCTTTTGGTGAGCAAGGGGCTGGCACGCATCAAGGGAATCACGGCCAAGAGCCCGCTGGGGGTGCCGTCGCAGACAACGTTGGAAAAGTTGCGGACATTGGAGCACGAAGCGCAGCAACAGCGACGGGGCGTTTGGGCTGCCTCGAAGCGGGGACGCCACGCAAAGCTCCCCATGACATGTCCCAGGCCTGGATCGATAAAACCTGGCAACCGCAGTTGGACTAGGAAATGAAATCGCAAGCCAGGCTTCCGCTGCTTCTGTTCGGCGCGTTCGACCGCCACAACTTCGGCGACCTGCTGTTTCCGCACCTGATGAAGGCGCTGCTGCCGGAACAGGCGTTTGAATTTGCCGGGCTGGCCGAGCGGAATTTGCAGGCCTTTGGCGGGCACCGCGTGAGGGCACTATCCGCACGGGGAGAGGCCGGGCCCGCCCACCTGATCCACGCCGGGGGCGAACTGCTGACCTGTAGCGCTTTCCAGGCCGCCGTCATGCTGCTTGCGCCTGCCCAGGCTGCCTTGGCCATTGCGCGCTACTACGACGATCCCGCCGCTGCGGCGCGCTGGGCCGCACAGCAACTCGGCACCTCACGCATGATTCCCTATGTTGCGGGGCGCGACGCCATCGCCCAGCCGGGACGGCTGATCTTCAACGCGGTGGGCGGGGTGGAATGGGCAGGTCTGTCCACCGCGCAGCGCGAAGAGGTGAAAGCGGCGCTCAACAGCGCAGACTGGGTGAGTGTGCGGGATCGTCTTACCCAGGGCGCCCTGCAGGGGGAGGGGATAGCAACGACATTGTGCCCCGATCCGGCGGTGATGGTGCAGGCGTGTTTCGGCGATGTGATTCTCGAATACCAGCGGCAAGGCGAGGTGAAGGCAACGCGGGAAGCCTTTCCCCAGGGCTACCTGGCATGCCAGTTCAGCGTCGATTTTGGCGACGATGCCAGCCTGGATGTTCTGGCGCAGGGTTTATCCAGGGTGAGCGCCGAGTCCGGCCTGGGTCTGGTGCTCTTCCGCGCCGGCGCGGCGCCCTGGCATGATGATCCGGCGCACTATGACAAGGTGCTGCGCAAGCTGCCCGCCGGGACGGCGCGCCTGTTTCATTCCCTGCATCTGTGGGACATATGCGCCCTCATCGCCGCCAGCCGGGGCGTGGTTGGCAGCAGCCTGCACGGCCGGATTGTCGCCCTGGCCTACGGCCTGCCCCGGGTCAGCCTGATTCCCCCACAACAGGGCGAGCGTCCCGATAAACTGACCGCCTTTGCCGAAACCTGGGAGCCGGAAGCGGTTCCGCGCAGCGTGACGGTTTCCCGGATCGGGCCGGCGGCAATGCAGGCACTGGCCCTGCCGGCCGGGTTGCTGCGGGAGAACGCGGCCGAACTGCGCGAGCGGTACCTGCAAAGCCAGGCCCAGTGGGTTGGGCTGGTGACGGCAGCTTCCGGAAGGGGGCGCTAATGAGGCGGCGCAGTCAAGCCGTCTCAATAGCGATAGCGTGCTGTTTTGCAGATTATTTCGAATGGGATAGGGCGGCTGTCGTGCCGCGCTATCCCGGCTTGAGTCAGGAAACCGCTATTTCGCGACGCAGGCTTCACCGGAGAGCGAGAAGGTGTTCGGCTGCGGCTGCTCCGGGCACAACAGATTGATGCTGCCAGTGGCCCAGACATCGATCTTGGCGCCCTGGAAAATGCCGACGCCCTTGTCAAATTTGCTAATGTGTTCCAGCACGGGGAGGAAGCATCCAACCGGCGAACCCGTGGGTTGCGCCGTGTCCCCTTCGGTGCGGAACATGTCGCGCAGGTCGAAAACGGCGGTGTGAGTCAGAATGGCGATCTCGGCCTCAGCGGGAGACACGATTTTTCCTATGAGAGCGCCGCAATCGTTGAAGACTTCGCGTCCGTTCGCAGTCCGGACCATGGTCAAGCAGATTTGTCCGACCTGTTTGGTTTCCGACACGTTCAGCGTGGTCACGCTGCCGCTCACGTTTACATGGGTCAGGCCTGGTCCACACTTCATCTCGGCCATCGATTGCAGTGGAAACAAGGAAAGAGTGGCCAAGGCCATTACCGTACGGCTAAACATCACAATGCGCTCCCTGAAAGTTGGTGGTTTGGAATTGGCAATTCCGGCAAACGTGAAAGTAATTCATGCTGCCATGTGAATCCCGCCGGCAAAGTTATCACAACAAGCAGGCGACAGCGATCGCAGCGCGGCGGCGAGTATCTGCCGTCACCAGCGCGGCCCTCCCCGCTTTCAAAGCAGGGTAAATGGCGCCACCCATTAGCCGCTCCATCTCAAGCGCAAACACCATCCTGCCCGCTGTTTTTTATGGCGGGGTTTGTTTCTGTTGGCTGATGGGCTCACCGGGCGGAAACCCGGATTCACAACACAGGGGGTGACGGCGGTCTCCACTCGGACGCACTGGCTGGATTCCGGGCAATATCAGACAATGCGAAACATACGGGTCCTGCTCCCGCCTCCCGGGCAGGGCGGGGTGTGGGTCAAGCTGACACGCAGTGGGCGTGTCAGGCGGAATAGGTGGGCGCAGGCAGAAAGCATGAAGCAGTTTCCGGAACAACAAGCGCACGAGGCTGCACCCAATCCGCATCGGCAACTTGGCCGGGGCATGGCGCTCGCGGCCAGTCTGCTGATGCTCGGCTTGCTCTATCTCTATTTCGAGGGCCGCCTCGACAGCCGCAATAATCCCAACCGTCTGCTTCAGGTCGCCCCCGGCACCGAACTCGTGCTCAAGCGCAGCGGCAACGGCCATTACGTTTTCCCGGGCACGATCAACAGTCAGCCGGTTACTTTCTTGCTCGACACCGGCGCGACCTTTGTTTCCATTCCCGCGCATCTTGCGCCGCGACTCGGCCTCGAAGCAGGCATCCCGCAGCAGGCCATCACCGCCAACGGTACCGTCATCACCCGCGCTACCCGCATCGACGAACTCGCCTTCGGTCCCTTTCGCATCCGCGGCCTCGCCGCCAGCCTCAACCCCGGCATGGCCGACGAGCAGATCCTGCTTGGCATGAGCGTGCTGAAACAGCTTGAATTCACCCAGCGCGGAGATACCCTCGTGCTGCGTCCGCTCGCGCACTGACGGTTTCCTTCAACGACCATGATTAAGGAGGCACACGCGGGTGTCGCGGCAGGCCGACGCGCGTAATTTCGCCCTCCTGCCAGGTTTCTCAGTGGCGAATTTCGCGTCGTGGCGCCAAGCAGGTACGATTTACCCTTTCCATGGCCAGACTCGGATCGAAGTGAAGATATGAAGTGGATTTTCAAGCTGCTGAACAAGCCCGGCGCGAAGCGGTCCGCGCCGTCAAGCCCGCCCATCGCCCAGGCAGCCAGGCCTGCCGAGGACGACCAACGCTTGCGCGACGCGCTGGCCATCGCCGTCGACAACGATGAACAAATCCAACTCGCCGCCCGTCTGGGCCGGGCGCTGGCAGGACGCTCGCAATCGCCGCGGGCCGAGGACCCGCCCGAGGTCTGGGTCGCGGCGATCTGCAATGCGCCGGACAAGGTGCTCGCGCTGGCCTGGAGTTCGAACCTGAAGGGCGACGCCTGGCTGGGCGAGGTCGCGAAAGAGGCGCGCATGGCCGAGGTCCGCCACGCGTGTGCCCAGCGCATCGAGACAACCGCCGTGCTGGAGCAAGTCGCCCACGCCAGCCGGGACAAGGACAAACGCGTCTATCGCCACTGTGCCGACCTGCTCCGGCAACGCCGGCAGGCGGAAGCGAGCGCCCTCGGTGCGCTGGAAATCGCCGGCGAACTGCGCGGCCTGCTCGATTCCCCCCGCTGCTCCACTCGCGCCTGCTGCATTTGAAAAAGCAATTGAGCGCCCTGGGGAAAGCGGGTGAGCCGTGGCTGGAGTGCGACGCGCTCATGCAGCAGGCACTCGTCCAACTGCATCAGGAAGCGGAGGCGCGGCGCGACCTGCAGACACGTCAGCGCGCGGCCGAGGCGCTGGCGTCGGAATGCGCAAGCGCCGCCTGGCCGTGGAGCGAGCGGATCGATGACTGGCGCGATCGCCTCGACAGCCTGAGACAGGCCTGGGCCGGGCTTCCGTCCTGGCTTGCCGGCCAGGCGGCGGCGCGCGCGCTGGGCGAGTCGTTGGGCGAGATCGAATCCCGCCTGTCGACGCTCGCAGGCGACGACGAACGCGTCCTCGCCTGCGATCAGTTCCTCGCCGCGCTGGATGCCAGCATGCCGCCCAATGCGGATGCGGCGGCGGCCTGGGAGGCGCTGGCCAAGCCGCAGCACCCGGATGCGCGCCAGATTCTGGAATCGCGCTGGCAAACGCTGAGCGCCAGCGTGCCGCCCATCCCCGCGATCGAAGCGGCGCCCGCTACACCGACGCAAGCGCGCATCGACCACGACGCCCTGCGCGGGCTGCTGGACAAGCTGGAACAGGACATCGGACAGGGACATCTGGCCGATGCCAACGCGACGGCGAAACAGATCAAGGCCACGCTGGGCGGCAACAGCCTGCATGGCGCCATGGAGTCGCGGCTGCACGGTCTCCAGGCGCAACTGGAAGCGTTGCGCGGTTGGGCGCGCTGGGGCACGGGGCAGGCGCGCGAGAAGTTGATCGCCGCCGCCGGGGAACTGCTCAACGGCGAACGCGATGTGGAAGAACTCGCCCTCGCCATCCCGGCGCTGCGCGAGGAGTGGAAGCGGCTGAACGCGCACGGCGCAGCCACGAAAGGACAGTGGGAAAGCTTCGACGCGACGCTGGAAAAGGCCTATCAGCCGGTCGCCGTCCACCGCGCCGAAGAGGCGGTTCGCCAGGCCGAGGCGCGTATGGCCAGGGAAGCATTGTGCGACGGTTGGGAAGCCGAGCTTACCGGCATCGTTTGGGAACACGCCGACTTCAGGGTGGTCGAGGCCCGGCGCGCGGAAATGCTCAATCAGTGGCGTGCCGCGCCCCAGGCCGGATTCCGTGACGAGCGAGCCTTGCGCAAACGCTTCGACACCCTGGTTGGCGGCATCGACGCGCACCTGGACGCGGCGCGCACGGCCGAATGCGAACGCCGCGAGCGACTCATCACCGCAGCGGAAGCGCTGAACGGGCAGCCCGACCTGGGGCGGGCCATGACCGAAGCCAAGGCCTTGCAGAACCGCTGGAACCAGCAATCGACACCGGTGCGGCTCAAGCGAAAAGACGAAGAGAAATTGTGGCAGCGCTTCCGCGCCGCCTGCAACGCCGTGTTCGAGCGCCGCGACGCCCAGCGTGCCGAGCAGGAGACCCAGCGCCAGGAGCAGGCGCGGTCACGCCAGTTGCTGCTGGATGCCTTCGCGGCCACCCTGGCCGGCGCCGATGGCAACGTGATCAAGCGTGCCCTGGCCCAGTTCCGCACCGACTGGGGCGCCACCCGGCCGGCCGCGCGCGACCCGGCGGACAGCCTGGAGGCCCGGGCGAACGAGCTGCAGCAGCAGGCACAGCGGCGTCTCGACGGATTGCGCCGCGAAAAGTACCGGGAACGCTTTGAACTGCTGGCGCGGCGGGCCGCCCTGGCCGAGCGCGTCGAGGCGGCGGCGCTTGCCGGCGGGCCAATCGAGGCGGTCATAGGCGAGGCGAAACAGGCCTGGAACGCTTTGCCGCCTCTGCCTGGCAATAGCGAGAGCCTGCTCGCCCAGCGCTTCGCCGGGGCTGGCGGCATCACCCGTGCGGACCTGGCCGCCGGCCGCGAGGCCCGGGAAGCCTTGCTGCTCGACCTGGAGATCGCCCTCGGCCTGCCCTCGCCGGAAGCCAACGCAGCGGCTCGCCGCGAACGCCAGTTGGAGCGATTGCAGAGCCGCTTCGGTGCTGCCTCGGCGCAGGGGTCGGAGCCTGAAGTATTGCTGACCCGCTGCTACGCCACGGCCGCGCTTCCGGATGCGGCCTTTGAGCGGCGAATCGAGGTGATTGTGCGCCAGTTGGCGGAACGCCCATCCCCATGACAATGACAGGCAGAACGGCAAAGCCAGAGCAGGCAGGCTCCTCATCGTGCAGTGGCCTTGCGCAGATTGGCAAGCTCCCCTTCCAGGACTTCGATACGCGATTCGAGATCGGAGATTTGCGACAACAGGCTGCCGACATTCAGGAAGGTCTCATTCTCCGCCGGCGCGTCCATGCGGCTGCCGTAGCCGAGCCATGAGGAGTCGTAAAGCTTCACGTCCTTGAATCCCATCTCGCGCAGCACCGCCGTGGTCACGGCGGCGCGGCTGCCACTCTGGCAGTAGACGACGGTCTCCCTGGCGGGGTCCAAATCCTTGTATAGCGCCCTGAGTTCATCGGGGGATTTGAGATTGAGCCCCTCGGTGGTCTTCACCTGCTTCTTCGCGAGCTTCCTGCGCACCTCCGGGTCTTTCCAGTTCTGTTCGTAGGGAATGTTCACCGCGCCGGGAATGTGCCCGCCACGCAGCGCCCGGATGTCCTGACCGGTATATTCCGCCGGGCCGCGCACATCGACGATCTGGGTACCTCCCTGCTTGACCCGATCCAGCACCTCGCGCGTGCTTACCTGCAAGGCCGGATTGGGTTCCAGCCTGAGCTTGACCGGCGCCAGCGGCTGATATTCCCGCGAAACCGGCAACCCCGCTGCGACCCAGTCGTCAATGCCGCCGTGGTAGGCGTAAGCCTGCTTCGCGCCCAGGTATTGCAGCGTGACCAGCGCAAAATAGGTCGCCGGACTCGCCTTGTCGCCGTAGACCACGATCTCCTTTGCCGGGTCGATGCCCGCCTCGCCGAGGATGGCCTCCATCCTGGGGAGCGGAATGTAGTCCTCGTCATGGTCGTTGCGCAGCACGCCAACGACCGAACCGATGCCCACCGCGCCCGGAATATGGCCCTGGCGATAGGCCGGCCAGCCGCGCACGTCCCACACGATGACCCCGCGCCTGGCCGCTTCCTGCACGAACGCGGTGTCGACGATGGATTTGGGCTGCGAGGCCAGGGCACTCTGGATCAATAGCCCGGCGAGCAGGACAAGTGCCCAGCCCGGCCACCATGAATTTTTCCGATGCATGTCGTTGCTCCGTGAAAAAGGAATCTCTTTATAGCCGCTCCTGCAGGCGGACACCACTATGGCTTCAATGCGCACACGGTGTCTGCTGCGCCAGCCTCAGCTCCGGCGCAGGACAGTTCTTCTGCGGGCTGCTTTGACAAGGACGGGAAATCACGAGATCGCTATCATGGGTCACGAGGACGCCGAGGCGCTTCCATGATTCTGCGAGATGCTACTGAAGATGAGCTTCGAGTTCCCGGTGGCAGTAGAGCGCAAAGTCAGTAAACCGTGAAGACGCCCGCCCCGGGTTGCAGCGGAGTCCTTGGGCTTGCTCCGAAGTGGTCATTCAACGATAAGTTCAGCAGCGTGCGTCAGCGCGTACGCTGCGGCGCCTTGTTGCCCGCGATCCGCTTTAACTCGCCTTCATATGCTTCATATTCGCCCAGATGCGAGCGCATCAGGCTTTTCCAAAGTTTTCCGTGGTTGGGAACAGAGAAGTGGAGCAGCTCGTGGACGATCACGTAGTCCCACAGCTCGGTTTTCAGGGCGGGCAGTTCGTCGCTGAAATTCAAATGGCCTGCGGTAGAACACGATGCCCATTTGTTCCTCATCGGCCGCACACCCAACCAGACAATCTTTACGTCCAGCTTGTCGGCCCATAGCCGGACGCGCTGTTTGAACTGGCCTTTGTGATCGATTGCCTTCATTGCGCTAAATCCGATCCGCCTTTTCCAGCAGCGTAAACAACTCATCCACCATCGCCGTCACCCGGTCCAGGTCGTCAGTTTCCGCGAAGATGGCGAAGGTCACTTTCTTCCGGAGTTCACGGAGGGCGTTTTCGCTGCGTTTCCAGTTCGGAAACTCGGTGAAGGCGTGGCGAATCTTCCGGCTGACCCCCTCTGCGTTCTGAATCTTCGCGTCCAGCAGGCTGCGGTAGACAAAGTAGGTCAGCCCGTCGAAGCCTTTTCGGCCTGTTCCTTCTTGCGCGGTTCGTTGGCTTCGATTTCCTGCATCAATTCGGCCAGCGCCTCGGCATCCTGGTCTGCCGTTCCTCGAAACTTTCCTGCACCGCTTTGGCGCGCTCGGCCATGCCGATGAGATACGGGTCTTCGCTGGCGTCTTCGGCCACTTTCTCGATGCTCTTCACCAGATTGATGACTTTGGTGTTGTCTTCGCCGCTCTTGTCGCGGATGACCTTAAGCGTGTCGCGATTGATCTCGACGAACTCGCCGAGATCGCGCCAATCCGATCGGTGTCGATGTGCCGCTGCACCAGATCGTTGGTCTTGCGCAGAAACTCCCGATCGAGCACACGTTCCTGGCGTACGCCTTGCGGACGACGGCATAGATGCCCGACAGGGTGGCGTAGTCGTCAAGGTACGGGCGCAGGAAGGCATCGGGCGAGATGATCTCGTAGAGCATCTCCAGTTCTTTGTATTCCTTGAAGAACGCCTTGCGCCGTTCCTTGTCGCGGAAATGCTCGATGAGGCCGTCCACGTCTTTGTCGTCGAAGTCGCGCGTGATGAGGCCGAGATAATCGGGCGCCTTGTGCTCCATCTTGTTCTGGAACAGCGTCTTGAGCAGCGCCAGATCCTTGATGACGGCGTTCACTTCGTCGCTGTCGAACGACGAGGGCCTTTTCCAGCTTGTCGAAGATGCCGACGAAATCCAGCACGAAGCCGTGCGGCTTGACCATCTCCTGCGCTTCGTTCTCGTAGGGCCGATTGACGCGCGCGATGGCCTGCAGCAGCGTGTGGTCGCGCATGGGCTTGTCGAGATACATGGCGTAGAGGATCGGCGCGTCGAAGCCGGTCAGCAGTTTCTCGGTGACGATGAGGAATCTTGGGCATGCTGGTCGAGCTTGGCGAAGTTCTTGCGGATGTGCTTCTCCTTCTTCTCGTCGATGTGGAACTCCTTGAGCAGCTTGGAGTCGTTGTTGCTGCCGGTGTAGACCACTTCGGAATATTCGGGCGGCAGAAACTGATCGAGCGCCTGTTTGTAGAGGGCGCAGGCTTCGCGGTCGACGGCGACGAGGAACGCCTTGTAGCCCAGCGGCTCGACGTTTTCGCGGAAGTGCTCGGCCACGAACTGCGCCACTTTCGGGATGCGCTCCTTGCCCTTGAGGAAGTTCTTGAGGTTGACGGCGCGTTCGAGAATCTGGTTGAGTTCTTCGATGTCGGCGATGCCTTCGGTCTCGGCCAGCGCGAAGAACTCCTTGTCCATCGTTTCGGCGGGACGAGCATTTCGTTCGGGGCCAGGTTGTAGAAGAGCGGCAGGGTGGTGCCGTCTTCGATGCTCTCGCGGATCGAATACTTGTGCAGATAACCCTGGGGCGTCATCGCACGCCGAAGGTCTTGAACGTGCCCTTGCCCGTAGGCGGTGCGGTCAATCGGCGTGCCGGTGAAGCCGATGAAGGTCGCGTTCGGCAGGGCCGCCATCAGGTAGTTGCCCAGGTCGCCGCCGGTGGTGCGATGGGCTTCATCGACCAGCACGTAGATGTTGCGGCGCAGGTTCAGATTGGCGGGCATGTCGCGGAACTTGTGGATGGTCGAGACGATGAGGCCGCGATAGTCGCTGCGGAGCAGTTGGTTCAGCCGGGCGATGCTGTGGGCGTGCTCGACGTTCTCCATGCCGAGCGCGGCCAGGTTCTTGAGCAACTGGTCTTCCAGTTCGTTGCGGTCGATCAGCAGCAGGATGGTGGGCTTGTCGGATTCGGGCGCTTTGAAGAGCAGTTCGGCCGTCTTGAGCATGGTGAAGGTCTTGCCGCTGCCCTGCGTGTGCCAGACCAGGCCGCGCCGCTTGCGGGGTCGTGGGCGCGCGCCACGACCGCTCGACCGCGCGCGGTCTGGTGCTGTCGCAGGATGTACTTGTGCAGTTCTTCGTCCTTCTCGGCGAAGAGGATGTAGTCTTTGAGCAGGCTCAGCACGTGCGGGATGGCGAAGAAGCTCTTGACTTTGGCTTCCAGCTTGCCCGACCTGCTCGTGCTTCCAGTGGAAGATGTTGCGTCGACGGTGTTCCAGGTCGCGCCGTAGTCGAAGCCCAGCGCGTCGGTGGCGGTGAAGGCCATTTCGGGACACGAAGTAGTTCGGGCGTCTCATCGTGGTAGCGGCGAATCTGGTCAATGCCCAGGGCGATGCCTTCGTCCTTGTTGGCATTCTTGCACTCGACCACGACGACGGGGATGCCGTTGATGAGAAAGACCACGTCTTCGCGGTTGCCGTAGCGCCCGTTGTGCCAGTAGAACTCTTCGGTCACTTCATAGACGTTGCGGGCGGGGTCGGCGTAATCGATCAGCATCAGGTCGAGTTCGCGGTTCTCGGCGGCGTGGAAGAACTTGCCCCGTTGCGCAGATGGTCGAGGAATTCGCGGTTGCCGTGGATGTCGGCTGTGCAGGCGGCGGAATTGGCCGATCAACGCGCCGGGGGCTTCGGTGTAGAGCGGATTGAAGGTGCGCAGCCTGGCGGAAGAGCAGGTCGATCGAAAAAGAGCGAGGCGATGTCGGGCGCGCTCGGCGGGCTGGGTGCTGACGGGTCGAGTCCGCGCCGCTGCTTCGGCTTCGGCGCGTGGCACGAACGTCCAGCCGATGTCTACGGCGTACTGGAGGATCGCGAGCCTGCACGGTTTTGTGTTCGCCCGGTTTCATAAATAGTGCTTCATGAATAGGTTTTCAGATTCAACGTGCGCTGAATTTTTTCGCGCACGACATCAGGCACGCCTGCTTTTTCTGCAAACGACCTCCATTTCGATACCGTCGCCCGCACTTCATCGATGATTTTCGCGGCGCGGCCCCGCTTCATCACCGCCGCTTTCGCGCACGCCTCGAAGTCCTCCATGGTGAAATCGTCGCGCTTGCCGTTCAGCGTCATCTGGTGCGTGGCCGTCCACGCGCCGGATGGATTGTAGCTGTAGGTCACGTCAAAGGCCGGCGCGAGCGACCACTCGCCGGGCTGGTTCATCAGGAACGCGATGTTCTTCACGTGGTCGTCCTGATTCCGCGCCACGATGTTGAACACCATCCGCCGGAACTGCTCCTCCACCGCCGCCATCGGCAGCTTGAGCTGCCGGATCGCCAGCAACGCCTGCTCGTAGGCGTAGGCACCCGCCTGGTTGAAATCGAAATGCGCCAGCGCGCAGAGCGACTGCATGTGCAGCTTTTCGCCGCCCGCCAGCCGGTCGAAGCGGCGCGTCATGAAATGCCGCCGCCCGTTTTCCTCCAGCAGCCGGCACTCGCTCATCGCGATGCCCGCCGCCTTCGCCATCAGGTGATAGGCATACTCGATCGCGCCGTAGCCCTTCGGGTCTTCCAGTTCCTTGTCCTTGTTGCCCGCCACGCCGTCGAATTTCAGCAGCCAGTATTCGAAGCCCTCGCCCGCCGCGATCTGGCCGGAGCGCACTTCGTTCGTCTCGCGGTTCCACGCGATCACCGCCTTGGCGCGCGCGCCGCCGGCCGAGGTGCCCACGCGCAGGATGTCGCGCAGCGCCTTCTCCTTCCCGGCCTCGCGAAAGATGCCCTGCAAATCGCCCCGGTGCGTCAGCACCTCGCGCGGCCAGCCGCACCAGGCCGTCGATCTCGATCTTCGCGCCTTGCGCGGCCTTGGGCCCAGCACCGGCGCGAACTCCAGCGCCCCCATGCCGCGCTGCCCGGTGTAGCAGAGCCGCTCCACCGCGTTGAAGACTCTCCGGCGTGCCGGCCCTGCGTCGCCAGCCAGGCATCGATCAGCGCGTTGCCGAATTTGTCCGGCAGCGAATCCGCCAGCAGTCCCGGCAACCCGAAAAAGTCGCCGCGCAACGGGCGACACGCGCCGTCGCGGGAAAGCGGCATCACAATCGGCGCGACCTGAATACCGCTCTGCGCGAATGCCGCATCGTATTCAAAGCTGGCGACGTCCTCCCCATCCTGAAGCGAGACAGCGCCGATGGTTTTACCCCACAGCCTGACTTCGGCAAGCGTGCTCATGGCTTCTCATCCCAGCGCCATGGTTTGCCCGTCGCCTTTGCGGCACGTTGGCCCGACGCCCGTTGCCGGACCTTGCCCTTGTGCTTCAGCAAATCCATCGGTCTGGGTCCGGACTCGGGTATCAGGCCATCCAGCCCTGATGCGGCGTCCAGCACCCGCAGCACACGAACCAGGGTGGCCAACTGTGACGTTTGCCCGGCCTCCATGCGCTCGAGGGTGCGCTTGGCGATACCCGCCTGTTCGGCCACGGCCGCCTGGGTGAGCTGCAATTCAACCCGACGGCCGGCAATCCGTGCGCCCAGTTCGGCGAGCACGGCGTCATCTGTGAGTAAACCGGTTATTTTCATAGTCGTAATAGTTTGCGAATATGTCGGTTAAATTGCTATATATCGTCAGTTATTGCGATATATATCTTAATAATTTCATTTAGTCAAGTCGCAATAAATAGCGAGATAACGCAATAACTATTGATTAGTCGCAATATATTGCGATATATACT
>CAVSCL010000031.1:0-72570 GCA_963726485.1 uncultured beta proteobacterium
CGCCTCGATATCCACTTTCCCGGTTTTGCAGGCCTTGCGGAAACGCTTGATCTCACTCAGCGCGCGAGCCTTGTCCTGACGGATTTGAGTGGGTGGAACCAGCAGCGCGGCGGCCTCACCGCGCCGGGTAATCAGCACAGTCTCGCCTGCCGCGACTTTGTCGAGCAGTTCGGCAATTTTGGCTTTGGCTTCAAATGCGCCCACGGTAAGCATGGTCAGAGTCCTTCCCGAACTAGTTAACCAGACTGTGGGAGGGGAGGTAATGTATGGCAAGGCTCCGCGACATCCCCCCGGCACCTACTTCCAGTTGAGATCGAGCTTGCGGTGCGAAGCGGCGCAATCCCGCAGATACAGATTCCAGGCCGCGCTAATTGACTCAACCGAAAAAGCACGCATGTTTGTCTTCAGCCACCAGGGCGAGAAAGGCATCGAGTGTGTCGACTTCCGGCGCGGGCGGGTAGCCGTGCCATTTGAGATCGGCGCGCATCCAGTACACCTTCCAGATGTTTTGCGTCTTGATGAAGGTGGCTTTCGCTACCGGCGACTCCATTTTCTGGCTGGGGTTGTTCCAAACCGGGCGGATTTCGAACAGTTCGACGCTCTGGCCTTGCAGGCGAAAACTGAGATCAAGCTGGCTGCGGATATGGGGCGGGGGGCGATGCGCCTGGATAAACCGGTCAACGGTTTTTTCGATGCGTTTGCGTTCGAGTTCGCTTGAAAGCCATGGAGGAGTGTCGATGGATTGATCTGAAGTGCATCTGTCAGGGTAAGTGCAAGCTGTATCGCTTATGCGGCCACGCGTACTGCATGCGCCTGAATTTCGACTTGCATGTTTTTTCTGAGTGCGCCAAAGATGGCGGCCAGATTGGTCATGGTTGGGTTGCCGGCTGGCGAGAGCATGCGATGCACGCTCTTTGATGGTTTATCGACAGATTGCGCCAGTTGCTGCAAAGCCGATTGGCGTTAACAGATCACGCAGAATCAGTTTTGCAGTGTCCGGTTCGACCGTTCAGAAACAGCGTGGCGGCCTCGTCCAGAAGCGCTCTGGCGAACTCGGGGTCGTGCTTGACTCGCGTTACTACTGTTGCTTTGAAATCTCGTGTTAGCGCCATTGCATCACTCCTTGCTCAGTTTCTTGTCCACTCGCCGCTCACACGCCCTGTTTCAAACTCGCCTCGATGAACACATCGAGGTCGCCGTCCAGCACTTTCTGCGATGGCGGAGACTTCGACGTTGGTGCGCAGGTCCTTGATGCGCGAGTTGTCCAGCACGTAGCTGCGAATCTGGTGGCCCCAGCCGACGTCCGACTTGCCGGCTTCGAGTTTGTCCTGTTCGACCTGGCGTTTGCGCAGTTCGGCTTCGTAGAGTTTCGATTTCAGCATGGACATGGCTTCGGCGCGGTTCTTGTGCTGCGAGCGGTCGTTCTGGCATTGCACGACGATGCCGGTGGGCAGGTGGGTGATGCGCACGGCCGAGTCGGTCTTGTTGATGTGCTGGCCGCCGGCGCCGATGGCGCGGTAGGTGTCGACGCGCAGGTCGGCGGGGTTGATGTCCACCTCGATGGAGTCGTCGACTTCGGGGTAGACGAACACGCTGGCGAAGCGAGGTGTGGCGGCCGCCGGAGGAGTCGAACGGCGACTTGCGCACCAGGCGGTGCACGCCGGTTTCGGTGCGCAGGGTGCCGTAGGCGTATTCGCCCTCGACCTTGATGCTGGCGGACTTGATGCCGGCCACGTCGCCGTCGGATTCTTCCAGCAGTTCGGCCTTGAAGCCCTTGCGTTCGCAGTATTTCAGGTACTGGCGCAGCAGCATCGACGCCCAGTCGCAGGCTTCGGTGCCGCCGGCGCCGGCCTGGATGTCGATGAAGCAGTTGCTGGGGTCGGCCGGGTTGTTGAACATGCGGCGGAATTCCAGCGTGGAGACGTCCTTTTCGATGGCGGCGATGTCGGTCTGCACGGCGGCGAGCGTGTCGTCGTCGTTCTCGTCGCGCGCCATCTCGAACAGTTCGGCGGCGTCTTTCAGGCCTTGCGCGATGCGGTCGAGCACCAGCACGACATCTTCCAGCGATTTGCGCTCGCGCCCGATTTCCTGGGCTTTCCCGGCGTCGTTCCAGAAGTCCGGGGTCTTCGGCTAGGCGGGCGACTTCCTCCAGGCGGTCTTTCTTGACATCGTAGTCAAAGAAACCCCCGGAGCTGGGTGGCACGGGCGCCGAGGTCGGCAAGCGCGGATTCGATCTGGTTTAGGGCTTCGGCTTCCATGATTAGAGAGAACTGAAAAAAGGGGTCGATTATAAGCTACGCAGAATGGCCCAGGCGACGATCAGCCCGAGTCCGAGGGCACCCATCCCGGCGATGGCGTGACGCGCCATGTTCCAGCCGCCGATGACGAGCACCAGTGCCGATTTGAAGGCGAGGTTGGCCAGCGTCGCCAGCGTGATGGCGTTGACCGCGGCGGCGACGGTCAGCTTGCCGAGATTGTGCAGCCGCAGGCTGGTGAGGGTGATGGCGTCGACATCGGTGAGGCCGGACACGAGCGCAACGAAGTAAAGCCCGCGATGGCCCAGCCAGTCGGACAGCCAGGCCGCGGCCAGCAACACGATGGCATACAGCAGCGCCGAAGCCCAGGGCGGTACGCAGCTCGGTGGGGTTGGCCATCGGCAGCGTCCGGCATCGTGCCTCGCGGCTGGAGTCTGACCATGCCGTACCAGGCGCCCAGCCCGCCGACAATCAGTCCCCCGGCCAGCACCGGATAGTAGCTGCGTCAGCACGTCCGGCGCGAGCACGGCGGCGAGGACGCCCAGACGGACCAGCACCACCAGATTGGCCAGCACGATGACGATGACGGCGATCCCTGCCATCACTTCGCCGGTTCGGGCATGACGGCTGAATGCCAGCGTGGTCGCGGTGCTCGATACCAGCCCGCCCAGCAGGCCCAACACAGCCGCGCCGCGCCGCTGCCCGCCCAGCCGCAAGCCGGCATAACCCGCCAGGCCCACCCCGGCGATCAGCACCACCATCCACCAGATCTGATACGGGTTGAGCGCGCCGTAGGGACCATAGTCGCGATTCGGCAGGAGCGGCAGGATGATGAACGAGAGCACGGAGAATTGCAGTACCGACAGCAGATCGCGCCGCGTCAGGCGTTCGCTCAGGCCGCGCAACTCGGGCTTGAAATAGAGCAGGATGGTGGCGCCAATGCCCAGCATCACGGCCAATTTGATTTCAACCAGCCAGGTCAGCACGCCCAGACCGTAGCACACCATAAGCGCGGTGACGGTCGTGGTGCCCGGGTCACCCTCTTCCTGCGGCGAGCGCAGATAGGCCGCGATCATCATGCCGCCCGTCAGCAGCAATCCGGCGGCGATGAGCCAGGGCGATCCGGTGCGCTCCGCCAGATGCGATGCCAGGGTGCCGAGCAGCGCGGTCAGCGCGAAGGTCCGCAAGCCCGCCTTGGCCGAAGGGTTGCGCTCGCGCTCCAGCCCCATCAGCAGGCCGATCGCCAGCGCCGCCAGATAGCGCGGCAACACCTGCAATTCGGAGGGCAGCGCGGCGATCAACTCATTCATCGACGGGTTCCCAATGATGCAGTTTCAACTGCACGGCCTGACTGCCGTTGAACTCGTTGGTCATCAGGGCATAGACGGCGCGGATACGCTCGGGGAGCGGCTCGACATGAAAGAAGCGCATGGCTTCGAAGCGTACCCCGTCACGCTCGACCTGCAATTTCAGATGTTTCTCGCCGACCACGCGCTGCGCGCGGATATGAAACACGCCGGCAAAGAGCGGCGCTGGAAATCCCTGTCCCCAGATGCCGTTTTCCAGTTGTTGCGCGAAGTCGAACGTATGTGCGTGCAGCGGCAGATCACCATCGGTTTCGAGTATGCCTTCCAGGTCGGCGGGGGAAAGCAATTCGCGGGTTACCGCCTCGAAGGCCAGGCGGAAAGTTTCGTGACCGTCCGCCGCGATGCTCAGGCCCGCGGCCATGGCATGGCCGCCAAACTTGAGGACGAGGCCCGGATGGCGCTTGTCGATCAGGTCCAGTGCGTCGCGCAGGTGCAGGCCGGGAATGGAGCGGCCGGAGCCCCTGAGTTCGCCGCTGCCGCTGGACGCGAAAACGATGCTGGGGCGGTGGAATTTGTCTTTCAGCCGTGACGCCAGGATGCCGATCACGCCGACGTGCCAGTTTGCCTGATAGGCGGTCAGGCTGTGGCTGTCGCCGGGGTTGAAGGTGGCGAGGATGGCGAGCGCTTCTTCGAGCATGTCGGCCTCGACGTCGCGCCGGGCGAGGTTGAGCGCGTCGAGCCGCTGCGCCAGCGGTTGCGCGGTGGCCGGATCGTCGGCCAGCAGGCATTCGATGCCGAGCGCCATGTCGTCGATGCGTCCGGCGGCGTTCAGACGCGGCCCCAGCCTGAATCCCAGATCGTATACGGTGGCGCGCAGCGGGTCGCTCCCGGACGCGCGGAACAGGGCATTGATTCCGGCGCAGGCTTTGCCCGCGCGCATTCTTGCCAGCCCCTGGGCGACGAGGATGCGGTTGTTCGCATCGAGTTTCACCACGTCGGCGACGGTGCCGAGGGCGACACGATCAAGCAGCTCGCGCAGGTCGGGCTCGGCCATGGCCTGATAGCGGCCACGCCGCCGCAACTCGGCGCGCAGGGCCAGCAACACATAAAACATGACCCCGACGCCAGCCAGGTTCTTGCTGGCAAAAGTGCAGCCCGGCTGATTCGGGTTGACGATGCAGGCTGCGTCGGGCAGCGCCTCGCCAGGCAGATGATGGTCGGTGACCAGCACCGGAATGCCAAGGCGGTTTGCCTCATTCACGCCCTCCACGGCCGCGATGCCGTTGTCGACGGTGATCAGCAGGTCGGGTTTGCGCTCGGCGGCCAGACGGACGATCTCCGGGGTGAGGCCGTAACCATGCTCGAACCGGTTGGGAACCAGATACTCGACCTGCGCGCCGAGCATGCTCAGGCCGCGTACCCCGATCGCACAGGCAGTGGCGCCATCGGCGTCGTAGTCGGCGACGATCAGCATGCGCCGTTCTTGTGCAATGGCATCCGCCAGCAAGGTCGCGGCGCGCCCGCTATTCAACAGTCCCTCGGGCGGGAGCAACTGCGGCAGACGGTGCGCGATCTGGCTCGCATGGGTCACGCCACGCGCGGCATACAGACGAGCCCATTCGGCGGAAAGGCCCTCCTGTTCAAGCGTCAGTGCGGCGTCGTTGCTGACAGGAGCGGGTGGTGATTCTCGGCATGACAGGATTGTATCGGCAGGGTTTGATAATGAGGCTGGATTATCGATTCGGAATGTAATGAATTTCCGGCTTCTGTCTGCGCGGATGCACGGGGTAAGATGCGCCAATGAGCCATTTTCTTCCGCTTTCCCGCGTTTCCAGGCTGGTTGGTCAACCCCGCAATGTGCTGCAGGAAATGATACGCAGCGGAACGCTGGATACGTTCGACGGCATGGTCGAAGTGGGCGAATTACTGCGTGCGTTTCCCGAGGTGAAGTGGGATGACGATGCGGAATTCCGGCGGGTTACCGAGATCAAGGACAAGGCATTCGCGAAACGCGTGCTGGAGCGTGCCCTGCCTGACAAGGAGGTGCTGGCTGCGCGCCTGTTTGAGCTGGGCAATGAATATGCCACCGCCAAGGCCTTGTTGCTGCACTACAGCAATGTGCTGTCGTGGCTGGATGAGAAGATAGACGAAATCGAGGAAGACCAGAGCGCGGAAACGCGCCATGCGCTGCATACGGTGCGTGCGTTTCTGGTGCGCCATTTGGCCGAAACGCCGCCTGATGCCGAGAAGGCGCAGGCGATCATTGCGCAGGAGAGGATACTTAAAATCATGTCAGCGCATGTCACGATCCAGCCCAGCGGTCATGAGTTCTTTGTCGAGAGCAACGATACGATTCTTGAAGCCGCGCTGCGTGCCGGCGTGTCGCTCAATTACGGCTGCAGCAACGGTAATTGCGGCGACTGCCGGGCGCGTCTGGTATCCGGCGAAGTCAAGAAAGTCCACGCGCATGACTATGTGCTGAAGCAGGCCGAGAAAGATGCGGGTGTCATTCTGCTGTGCGCCAACGCGCCGGTGAATGACGTGGTGATCGAGGCCAATGTGGCCGCTGCGCGCGACATTCCGGTGCAGCAGCTCGCGGCCAAGGTTAAATCGGTGGAAGTGTTCAATCCGCGGATGGCCGCCCTGCATTTGCTGGCTCCGCGCAGCCAGCGCCTGCGTTTTCTCGGCGGGCAGTCGGTCCGGTTGTCGGTGAATGGCGTGAGCGGACGCTACGCCATTGCCAGTTGCCCGTGCGAGGACAGGCATATCGAGGTCCAGGTCGCGCGCAAAGTTGAAGACGCGTTTTCGGAAATCATGTTCGGCAGTCTCAGAGCCAACGACAGCGTGGACGTGGAAGGGCCGTTCGGGGAATTCGTGCTGGATGAGGAAACGCCGCGCCCGTTGATATTTCTTGCCTTCGGTTCCGGCTTCGCCCCGATCAAAAGCCTGATTCAGCATGCCATGTCACTGGAACTGGCCGAGTCGATGGATTTGCACTGGCTGGCTGACGAGGCCGGGCATTATCAGGACAATCTTTGCCGCGCCTGGGCCGATGCGCTCGACAATTTCGCCTACGTCCCCCATGCGCAAACCGCTGACGTGGAAGCGGTCATCGCCAGGATCGTTAACGATTATCCCGATCTGCATCGCTTCGACGTCTACGCAGCGGGCACCGCGGCGCAACTGCAAATGGCGAAGAGCGGGTTCCTGAAGCAGGGCTTGCCCGAGCAGCGCTGGTTTGCTGGCGCATACGATTCCGTACCGCTTGAGCACGTGGCGGATCGGAGTCGTTTAACATGAACGTCGCGTCAGCGACGCGAAAGACCCCCTCGCCCGCAAGCGGGATAGAGGGCCGGGGTGAGGGGAACGGTCATGGCGAGAGTGACGATCATTATCCGAACGGCGCAATCGCCGTGACCGTTAGGATATTCGCTGCCTGATTTCCCGTGATCCGGCTGCTTTGGGCTTACCTTTGGGCATTTCCGGTGACGCTCCTGGGCCTGGTACTGGCTCTGCTGGCCCGGTCAACCGGCGGCACACTGAACCGGGTTGGAGGCGTGCTGGAAGTGTCCGGCGGCTGGCCGGCCCGTGTGCTTCGATTGGGCTTCCCGTTCAGCGGTCCGGTTGCTGCGATGACGCTGGGGCATATCGTGGTGGGCGTGTCCGCCGATGCGCTGAATGCCACGCGGGCGCACGAGCGGGTTCACGTCAGACAGTTCGAGCGCTGGGGGCTATTGCTTCTGGTGCTGTACCCGCTGGCGGGTTTGCAGGTGTGGATGAAGGGTGGCAACCCCTACCGGGACAACCCTTTCGAGCGCCAGGCACGGGCGCATGAAAAGCAACATCCGGGTCAGGACTGATTTTCCATTTCTGGAAGTGTGCCGCGGCCAAGAAAAAGGGGCTAGGCGAATCGCCTAACCCCCCGAGTTTGCTGGTGCCGGCGATCGGAATCGAACTGACGACCTTCGCATTACGAATGCGCTGCTCTACCAACTGAGCTACGCCGGCAAAGAGCGCGCATTATAACGGAATCCGCGGGTTTGTAGACAGGCTGCCGCGACCGGAAAGCCGGTTTACCTGTCAGCCAGCATGGCGTTGAGACGCGCCACCACGCGTTCCCGGCCGAGCAGTTCCAGGGTGGCGTCGATGGCGGGTGTCTGCGCTTCGCCCGTGACCAGCACACGCACGGGCATGGCGAGTTTGGGCATCTTGAGCCCGTGCGCGGCGATGGTTTCCTTGATCGCGGCGCTGATCGCGGCGCGCTCCCACACGATGTCGCCGAGCTTGCCGGCAAGCTCGCGCAGCGCGGGCAGGACATCGGGAGTGACGTGCTGGGCGAGGAGTTCGGCGCTGGGGTGGAGGGTGCGATAAAACAGCGTCGCGGCATCGGCCAGTTCCTCGATGGTGCTGGCGCGTTCCTTCACCAGGGCACAGACCGCGGCGAGATCGGGGCCGTCGTCCAGCCTGCAATCATTGCGTTCCAGAAAAGGGCGGGCGAGCTGGGCGAGCCGCGTGTCATCGGCTGCCTTGATGTATTGCTGGTTGAGCCAGGCGAGTTTCTCCGGGCCGAACTTGGCGGGCGAACGACTGACGTGTTCCAGGTCGAACCACTGCCTGAACTCTTCCATCGAAAACAGCTCGGCATCGCCATGCGACCAGCCCAGGCGCGCCAGATAATTCACCAGCGCCTCGGGCAGGAAGCCCTGTTCCGCATACTGCATCACCGACACTGCGCCGTGGCGCTTGGACAGGCGCTCGCCGTCCGCGCCCAGAATCATGGGAACGTGGGCGTAGCGCGGGATGGGCGCGCCCAAGGCCTTGAGCAAATTGATCTGGCGCGGCGTGTTGTTGACATGGTCGTCGCCCCGGATCACATGCGTGATGCCCATGTCCCAGTCGTCGATCACCACGCCGAAGTTGTAGGTCGGGACGCCGTCGGCGCGCATCATCACAAAGTCATCCAGTTCGCTGTTGGCCACCGTAATCGGGCCCTTGATCAGATCGTTGAAAATGACTTCGCCCTCGAGCGGATTTTTCAGGCGTATCACCGGCTTGATGTCGGCGGGCGGCGTGGGCAGCGTCTTGCCGGGTTCCGGCCGCCAGCGTCCGTCATAACGCGGCTTCTCGCCGCGCGCGCGCTGCGACTCGCGCATGGCGTCGAGTTCTTCCTTGCTCGCATAGCAGGGATAGGCATGGCCCTCGGCGATCAGGCGGTCCGTGCATTCCTTGTAACGGTCCAGCCGCAGCATCTGGTAAAACGGACCTTCGTCATAATCCAGCCCCAGCCACTTCATGCCGTCCAGAATCGCCTGCACCGAGGTCTGGGTCGAGCGCTCCATATCGGTATCCTCGATACGCAGGATGAACTGCCCCCCCATCTTGCGGGCAAACGCCCAGGAAAACAGCGCCGTGCGGGCGCCGCCGATGTGCAGGTAACCGGTGGGCGAAGGAGCGAAACGGGTGCGTACCATGGGGATGTCGAGCGGGGGAAAGCCGCTATCTTACTGGATAGCGGGCGGCAATAATTGACCCGAACGGACTGGATATGGTTTAATTCGCGCCGCTTCGGGCAGTTAGCTCAGCGGTAGAGCACTGCCTTCACACGGCAGGGGTCACAAGTTCGAACCTTGTACTGCCCACCATCCCGAACAGTTTGAACCAGAATGCATTGGCCATTTTCGACAATGCATAATCAAGCAAGGCGCATTGGCCATTCTTGACAATGCATAATCAAGTAAGGCGCGTTGGCTATTTTGCCAATGCCTGCATGCTACTGACTGAAAAACGCCTTCACCTTGTCCATGAACGACTGCGCGCGCGGGTTGTTGTTGCGCCCCGGGCTCAGGCTCTCAAGTTCCCTTAACAGTTCCCGCTGACGTTCGCTCAGGTTCACCGGAGTCTCGACGATCATGTGACACAGGAGGTCGCCGGGGGTATGGCTGCGCACGCCCTTGATGCCTTTGCCGCGCAGGCGGAACACTTTGCCGGACTGGGTTTCCACAGGAATCCTGATCTTGGCGTGACCGTCCAGAGTGGGAATCTCCACTTCGCCGCCGAGTGCGGCGGTGGCGAAACTGATCGGCATTTCGCAATGCAGGTCGTCGCCGTCGCGCTTGAATACCTGATGTTCCTTGAGGTGAATCACCACATACAAATCACCCGGCGGGCCGCTGTTGACGCCCGCTTCGCCTTCGCCGGCCAGGCGGATGCGATCGCCGTTGTCGACCCCGGAAGGAATTTTTACTGACAGTGTCTTGTGTTTCTTGACGCGACCTTCGCCGTGACAGTCGGTGCAGGGGTCGGAGACAACCTTGCCGGTGCCGCCGCAGCGCGGGCAGGTCTGCTGTACCGAGAAGAAGCCTTGCTGAATGCGCACCTGGCCATGTCCGCTGCAGGTGGGGCAGGTGCTGGGCTGGGTGCCGGCCTTGGCGCCCGAGCCGTGACAGACGCCGCATTCTTCCAGCGTGGGGATGCGAATTTTGGTCTCGGTGCCGTGCGCGGCTTCTTCCAGACCGATTTCCAGGTTGTAGCGCAGGTCGGCGCCGCGATAGACGCGGTCGCGCCGGCTGCCGCCGCCACCGAAGATGTCGCCGAAGATATCGGAGAAGGCATCGGAGAAGCCACCCGCCGCAAAGCCGCCTCCCATGCCCGCCTGCGGGTCCACGCCGGCGTGGCCGAACTGGTCATAGGCGGAACGCTTTTCCGCATCCGACAGAATTTCGTAGGCGAGCTTGGCTTCCTTGAATTTATCCTCCGACCCCTTGTCCGCGTTGCGGTCAGGATGATGCTTCATGGCCAGCTTGCGGTAGGCCTTCTTGATTTCTTCGTCCGAGGCGTTTTTGGCAACGCCGAGGACTTCGTAGTAGTCGCGTTTGCTCATTTTTGTAGGGGCTAGGATTTAGGATCTAGGGGCTAGGGGATGAGGGGCCGGGGAAAAAAGGAAAGGCCGCGCGCAGCGCGACCTCCCCTAGTCCCCAGCCCCTAGCTCCTAACCCCTTACTTGTCCTTCACCTCTTCGAACTCGGCATCCACCACATTGTCGTCAGCAGCCTTGCTGGCCTCGGGTGCATCGGCAGGCTGCGCCTTGGCCTGTTCGGACTGGTACATCTGCTCGGCCAGTTTGTGCGAGGCGGTGGCCAGCGCATTGGTCTTGGCTTCGATCGCTGCCTTGTCGCCTTCGCGCACCGCGTCTTCGGCTTCCTTGATGGCGGCCTCGATCGCGGATTTTTCCTCGGCGGTAACCTTGTCGCCGTAATCGGTCAGCGATTTCTTCACCGAGTGAATCATGCCGTCGGCGGCGTTGCGCGCGGTCGCCAGTTCAAACGCCTTGTGGTCTTCGGCGGCGTTGGCTTCGGCGTCCTTCACCATGCGCTTGATTTCCTCCTCGGACAGGCCGGAACTGGCCTGGATGCGGATGGTGTTTTCCTTGCCGGTGGCCTTGTCCTTGGCCGACACGTGCAGGATGCCGTTGGCGTCGATGTCGAAGGTGACCTCGATCTGCGGCATGCCGCGCGGTGCGGGCGGGATGTCGGACAGGTTGAACTGGCCCAGGCTCTTGTTGCCCGAAGCCATTTCGCGCTCGCCCTGCAGTACGTGCACCGTCACCGCGCTCTGGTTGTCGTCGGCGGTGGAGAACACCTGCGAAGCCTTGGTCGGAATCGTGGTGTTCTTCTGGATCAGCTTGGTCATCACGCCGCCCAGGGTTTCGATGCCCAGGGAAAGCGGGGTGACGTCGAGCAGCAGCACGTCCTTCACTTCGCCCTGCAGCACGCCGCCCTGAATGGCCGCGCCGACCGCCACGGCTTCATCCGGGTTCACGTCGCGGCGCGGATCCTTGCCGAAGAAGTCCTTCACCGCGTCCATCACCTTGGGCATGCGGGTCTGGCCGCCGACCAGAATCACGTCGTCGATCTGCGAGGTGGAGAGGCCGGCGTCCTTGATCGCGATCTTGCACGGCTCGATGGTGCGCTTGATCAGGTCCTCGACCAGGCTCTCGAATTTGGCACGGGTGATCTTTATCGCCAGGTGCTTGGGGCCGGTGGCATCGGCCGTGATGTAGGGCAGGTTGACTTCGGTCTGCTGGCCGGAAGACAGCTCGATCTTGGCCTTTTCCGCCGCGTCCTTCAGGCGTTGCAGTGCCAGCACGTCCTTCTTCAGGTCGACGCCCTGTTCCTTCTTGAACTCCTCGGCTACATAGTCGATCAGGCGCTGGTCGAAGTCCTCGCCGCCGAGGAAGGTGTCGCCGTTGGTCGACAGCACCTCGAACTGGTGCTCGCCGTCGAGTCTCGGCGATTTCGATGATGGAAATATCGAAGGTGCCGCCGCCCAGGTCATACACGGCAATCTTGCGGTCGCCTTCCTTCTTGTCCATGCCGAAGGCGAGCGCCGCCGCCGTCGGTTCGTTGATGATGCGCTTGACTTCCAGGCCGGCGATGCGGCCGGCGTCCTTGGTCGCCTGGCGCTGGCTGTCGTTGAAGTAGGCGGGCACGGTGATGACGGCCTCGGTCACTTCCTCGCCCAGGTAATCCTCGGCGGTCTTCTTCATCTTGCGCAGCACTTCGGCGGAAACCTGCTGCGCGGCCATTTTCTTGTCGCGCACTTCCACCCAGGCGTCGCCGTTGTCGGCCTTGACGATCTTGTAGGGCATCAGGCCGATGTCCTTCTGCACCATCGGCTCCTCGAAGCGGCGGCCGATCAGGCGTTTGATCGCGTACAGCGTGTTCTTGGGGTTGGTCACGGCCTGGCGCTTGGCCGGTGCGCCGACCAGGATTTCGCCGTCTTCGGCGTAAGCCACGATCGACGGCGTGGTGCGCGCACCCTCGGCGTTCTCGATGACCTTGGGCTTGCCGCTTTCCATGACCGCCACGCAGGAGTTGGTGGTGCCCAGGTCAATACCAATAATGCGTCCCATGATGTTTTCCTTCTGAATAAGTGTTGAATTGAATTGAATATTGGGGGAGATGTGCGAATTTCAATCCCGGCCCTTGGCGACCATGACCATGGCGGGGCGGATCGTGCGCTCGTGCAGGCGATAACCTTTTTGCAGCACCGTCACCACCGTATTGGCCGGCTGGTCCGACTCGACCACGGCGATCGCCTGATGCTGATGCGGGTCGAATTTCTCGCCCATCGGATTGATCTCGGCGAGACTGAATTTGCCGAAAGCGGAGACCAGTTGCTTCAGGGTCAGGTCAACGCCGTTCTTCATGTTCTCCACGCTCGGCGACTCGGCGGACAGCGCCGCTTCCAGGCTGTCCTTGACCGCCAGCATCTCGCTGGCGAAATTTTCCACCGCAAACTTGCGCGCGTTGTCCACGTCCGCTTGCGCACGGCGGCGCACGTTTTCCGTTTCCGCCTTGGCGCGCAGCCAGGCATCGTGATGCTCCGCCGCGGCAAGTTCGGCGGACTTCAGCAATTCTTCCATGCTGGGCATGATTTCTTTTGTGTTGGCGGCTTCCGACTGCGCGTCGGTCGCCGGGGCGAGTTCTTCCTGCATAGGTGCTCCCAAATAGTCCTCGCGCGCATTTGGGGACGAAGAATTCAAAGTTCAATAGGCACGAGCAAGATTTTTCGCTCTGGATAACGTGGGGAATGCTGTGGGAAAGCCGTATTCATCCCATCCCTGGCCGCTTGAAAACCAGGCCTTCAGCACGGCAGGAGTGATGTCCGGTCACCACATTTCTTTGCCTGGGCAGGGTGCTTCCGGTATCATTGCGCGGCTTTCGGAGAGGTGGATGAGTGGTTTAAGTCGCACGCCTGGAAAGCGTGTTTAGGTTAATTCCTAACGCGGGTTCGAATCCCGCCCTCTCCGCCACTAACTAATTGAATAGTTTCAACATTCGTTCGATGTTGGAATTTCAAGTCGAACGGCACGCGCGGGCAGGCTCTACCGCCAGCGGACTTGTTTCTCAACGAAACGGATTTCGTAACCGAACCCCGGTGCCCTGAAAGTCATCCACATTTCCGTGTGACCACGGTCAAGTCATGAATGAGCGCAATAGCGGCAATCTGCTTGTCGATGGAGCATGCTGCGGGTGTGGCGACATCAGTCTGCCCCAGTACCTGGGCGCAGTCCGCATCAGAATGCCAGGATACGATCGGCGTACCGAGCCACCACCAGGTCAAGCCAAGCCTCCAGATGCTCGGCCTGGGGACATCGCCCCTTTGCCGAATATCTTTCCAGGCCACGCCGACTTGTCCTGATGTTCGTTCTCGATACCAACGTGTTTCGCGAGTTGCGCAAAGCCAGCGGTCGGCGGAAGGTCCTGTACGCCAGGATTGGCCTTCCGGTCTTTACGGGCCTCGCTGATGTACGTTGGTATCGACCAGATACATCGCTAGGCTGAGCCATGGCGGCAATCGAAATCGGCATCCACGCCGTACGTTCGGCATGCCGGCCAGCACCTCGGCACACAGAACGGCGCGGCGGGCGCTTCAGAACCGAGCGCAAGATTTCCCTGTGTTCGGCCTCCGCGCTGCGCCCGTGGGCGGCGGCGATCTGTTTAAGCGCAAGAACAACGTCTTCATCGACATTACGAACAACAAGATTTGTCGCCATCGCAAGCCCCGCATGGGTGCAATCGTTGATAGCATTTTATCCCGTTGCGGAATCAATGCCAACGCGGCTAAAGCCGCCACGGAACGCCATCTTGATCGCAAATCGGGCCGCGGATAATCCGGGTTCAACGCCGCACGACGCCGGAAATCGCGGGCTGCGTATCCCTGTGCAGGGGGTGATTGATTTACGGGGGTTGCATGGGCACTGCCGTGTGAAGGCAGTGCCCAGCCAAATTTTCCCGTGGCTACGGGAAGGGAACAGCGCTTACTTCTTGGTGCCGTTCACCACGGCCTTCAGCGTTGCGCCCGGCTTGAACGCCGGAACCTTGGCGGCCTTGATCTTCAGTTCTTCGCCGGTCCTGGGGTTGCGCCCGGTGCGCGCGGCGCGCTTGCGCACTTCGAACGTGCCGAAGCCAACCAGTGTCAGGGAGTCGCCCTTTTTCAGGGTGGCCGAGACGATGTCGATCAGCGCGCTGATTGAGCGCTCGGCATCCGCCTTGGTGGATTCGGTCTTGGCGGCCAGCGCGTCGACGAGTTCTTTTCTGTTCATGTTTAAGTCTCCCTGGTTGTGTGTGGAAAAGTCCGGTACCGATTATTGTGAATACGCAGCCTGCTGGCAATAACTATATTTCCATGCCTGGAAGGCACGGGCCTGCGCCCATGGGTTCACACCATGGATGCCGTGCCACTCCAGCGCATAGCGCGAGCGGATCGCCTCGACGAGCGCGGGCGTGATGCGGGTCGGCGAGGGGACGTGGGTCATGCGATGCATTCCAGCCGTGCCCGGGCTCACGGGATGAGCCTGCTGGCATAGAATCGGGCCATCCCCCAACCGGAGCCCCGCATGGATCGCACCGAACGCTTCTACAAGATCGACCAGCTCATCGGCGAGCGCAAGCTGGTGAGCTTCGCCGAGCTGCTCGAAGTCCTGGAAGTCTCGCCCGCCACGCTCAAGCGCGACATCCAGTACCTGCGCGACCGCCTCAACTGCCCGCTGGTCTGGGACCGCGAGGCGGGCGGTTACCGCTTCGAGGACAGCGCCGCGCGCCCGGGCAGCCAGTACGAGCTGCCGGGCCTGTGGTTCAACGCCTCGGAAATCCATGCCCTGCTGACCATGCAGCATTTGATGGCCAACCTCGACAAGGGCGGGCTGCTGTGCGCCCCACATCCAGCCGCTGATGGCGCGGCTGAACGGCCTGCTCGGCACCGCCGACAACAGCGCCGAGGAGGTCCGGAAGCGGGTGCGCATCATCGGCGTCGCCGCGCGGCGCATGCACCTGTCGCATTTCGAGACCGTCGGCTCGGCCCTGCTCAGGCGCAAGCGCCTGATGATCATCTATCACGCGCGCGGCACCGACACCGTGACCGAGCGCGAGGTCTCGCCGCAGCGCCTGGTGTTCTACCGCGAGAACTGGTATCTCGATGCCTGGTGCCACCTGCGCCGCGCCCTGCGCAACTTCTCGGTCGATGCCATCCAGAAGGCCGAGATCCTGGAAAAAGCCGCCCGCGACGTGTCGGAAAAGACCACCGACGAAGTGCTGGGCGCCGGCTACGGCATCTTCGGCGGCACCCGGGTGCAATGGGCGAAGCTGCGCTTCACCCCCGAACGCGCGCGCTGGGTGGCCTACGAGCAATGGCATCCGCGGCAGAAGGGCACGCTGGAGGACGACGGCGGCTATCGGCTGGAAATCCCCTACGCCGACGACCGCGAACTGCTGATGGACATCCTCAAGTACGGCCCGGATGTCGAGGTGCTGGGACCGGCCAGCCTGCGCAGGCGGGTGAAGGAACTGCTTGCGCAGGCCAGCGAGCGCTACGCCTGATCGCGTCGGGCCATCAGGCCTGCGTGATGTCCCGCCAATCACCGGACAGCACGACCATGCCAAGCCTCTTGAGGCAATTCGCTCCGGAACCGGACGAAGATGCGGACTGGAAAAATGCCGGAACAGATGCCATACTGCATGAAATTTCAATGAATAATCATTCATGAAGACGCATTCAGGCACATCAAAAAGCGCAACATCACTCGACCGCCATGTTCAGGCCGGGAGGGTCTATCGTCGCGAAGACCTGGTTCCCTATTCCACCAGTGTCGACCGGGAGCTTCAGCGCCTGGTGGCCAATGGCACGCTGCGCAAGCTGGCTCAGGGTCTTTATTACAAGCCGAAAAAGAATGTGTTTGGCGAAGTGCCCCCGGATGAAAAGGACCTGATCGCGGCGTTTCTGCGGGACAAGAGCTTTCTGAGCTTCAACCCCAGCGTCTATAACGCGCTGCGTCTGGGAACGACCCAGCTCTACAACACGACTGTCGTCTACAACCACAAGCGGCATGGGAAATTCAAGCTCGATCGCCGCCGGTATGACTTCCGGGTCAAGCATCGCTTTCCCAAGCCGGTTCAGGTCACGCCCGAATACCTGCTCGTCGACATGCTGAACAATCTCTCCGAACTGGCTGAAGACGAGACCCAGGTCCTGCAGCAGGCGCAAAAAAGGCTGGACAGCTTCGATCTGAAATTGCTCAGGAAGATGCTCGCCGAGTATGGATCGGTCGCCACCAAACGTCGCGTCACAGGCTGGCTGGCACAACGGGCCGAAGCGGCGGGAAACGCGTAATTGGCCGACAAGCTGCCGTTCCTGCACCAGCATCCGAATTTCGCGGAGCTTCTCGGCCAGCTTGCCCGTTCGCGTGCCATCGCCCCCAATCTGGTCGAAAAGGATTACTGGCTGATGCACTGCCTGTGGGGCTTGCAGCGGCAAGGCTGGAAATTCGAGCTCAAGGGCGGCACCTCGCTTTCCAAGGGCTACGGCGTCATCGAGCGCTTCTCCGAAGACATCGACATCCGCTTTGAACCACCGGCCGAACTCGACCTGAAAACCGGCAAGAATCACGACAAGCCGGCCCACATCGCCGCGCGCAAGGCATTTTTCGATTGGCTGGCCGGCCAGATCGCCATTCCGGGCTTTGTTGGCGTGGCACGGGCAAACGACTACGACGACGCGAGCTATCGCAACGGCGGCATCACGCTCGACTACCCATCGGTCATCCAGTCGCTGCCGGGCGCCAAGGATGGCATCCTGCTCGAAGTCGGGTTTGACGTCACCGCACCCAACTCCCCTCGCACCATCAGTTCCTGGGCTCTGGATGCGGCGATCAATGCCAAGGTCGCGGTCGTCGACAATCGCGCCATCGACGTACCTTGCTATTCACTGGGCTACACTCTGGTCGAGAAGTTGCAAACCGTCTCCACCAAGTTCCGCAAGCAGCAGGACACCGCCACCTTCTCGAAAAACTTCCTGCGCCACTACTACGACATCTACTGCCTGCTTGGGCAACCCGAGGTGCGAGCCTTCATCGGCACCCCCGCATACCAGGCGCACAAGCAGTCCCGTTTTCCCAGGGCAGACAATCCGCACATCGCCAGCAACGAGGCCTTTCGGCTCGCCAACCCGGAAGTGCGCGCGCTGTACGCCCGCAAGTACGCCGAAACCGCCGCCCTCTACTACGCCGGGCAAATCCCTTTTTCAGCCATCCTCGAACGCATCGGCCAATTCCTCGATCGTCTCTGACCCTGCCTGTAGCAAGGCCGGGCTGTGCCTGACCTACTTCGTCATCTGGCTCACGCCATGAGCCACCACCCCCGTTAAGCTGCGAGCCTGGACATCACCCGGGCTCGAAACGCTCCTCCGGGCCTGCGGGTGGTGTTCCTTTTTCTACGGGAGCCCACATGCAGAACACCCTGATCGAACAGCAACTCGGCCATCTCACCCTGGGCGAAGCCCAGTGGATCCACAACCTGTCCGTGTATCCGCTGCTGGCGGATGAAGACAGCCTGCCCGGCTACCTCACCCTGGACCAGGCGCTCAACGCCAGGCAGGCCCGCATCACCGAAGTCTCGGAAGGCGGCCACGTGCCGGAACTGGCCTTCGAGAACCTGGCGGACCAGCCCATCCTGCTGCTGGACGGGGAGGAACTGGTGGGCGCCAAGCAGAACCGCGTGCTCAACGTCACCCTGCTGGTGCCGGGCGGCAGCAAGCTGGTGATCCCGGTCTCCTGCGTCGAGATGGGCCGCTGGTCGCACAACAGCGCCGAATTCAGTTCGGGCGGCCGCGCGCTCTATTCGCGGGCACGGGCCGCCAAGATGGCGCAGGTAAGCTCCAGCCTGCGCGACCGGGGCACCCGCCAGTCCGACCAGGGCGCGATCTGGGACGACATCGCCTTCAAGATGAACGAGCGCGGCGAAGCCTCCAGCACCCAGGCGATGGCCGACATCTACGCCGGCGCCGAGGCCAGGCTGTCCGACTACGAGCAGGCCTTCCGGCCCATCCCCCGCCAGTCCGGCGCCGTCTTCGCCATCAACGGCCAGATCGCCGGCATGGAGCTGTTCGACGCGCCCGCCGCCTTCGCAGCCTATCTGCCCAAACTGGTCAGAAGCTACGCACTCGACGCGCTCGATGCCCCACGCGAGACGCCCCCCGCCGTTGAAGCCGAAACCATCCGGCAATTCCTGAAACAGCTTGGGGCCGCCACCCAGGAACGCTATCCCGCCAGCGGGGCAGGGGAGGACGTGCGCCTGGAAGGGGAAGTCATCACCGGCGGCGCGCTGGAGCACGAAGGCAAGCTGATCCACCTCGCCGCCTACCGCATCGCCCCCAGAAACCGGGCGAATGCAGGCGAGCATGCCTCGCCGCTGGCGCGTTCGTCCTATCGGCGGCGCCTGCATTGAAGCTAAAAATGCATGACCCCAAACCGACTGTACGGCCCCGCGCGCTGCGGAAGCTACACGGTTCATCGGTTAAACTCGGCTCAAAAATGAAAAACGGCAAATACAGGCTTATCCAATGGCGGCAAGCGTCTGCTTCGATGGCTCTGTGAAGCGGTAATACGCGATGGGCCGCAATTTTACAAACTCAGGGGGAGGGCGCATGCGCTTCATACACTGCGCTGATATTCATCTCGATAGCCCACTGCGCGGCCTTGAACTCTATGATGGCGCGCCAGCCGAGGAGATGCGCCAGGCCACGCGCCGTGCTTTCGCAAACGTCGTCGATCTGGCCATCGACCGCGCAGCCGATTTTGTGTTGATTGCCGGTGACATCTTTGATGGTGACTGGCCGGATTTCAACACCGGGCTCTATTTTGCGGCGCAGTTACGTCGGCTTGCCGAGGCGGATATTCGTGTCTTCCTGACCTATGGCAACCATGACGCCGTCAGCAAATTGACGAAGTCGGTACCGCTCCCGACAAACGTCTTCAGTTTTCCTGCGATTCGCCCGGCTACCGAAGTAATCGAATCTCTTGGCGTGGCGATTCATGGCCAGAGCTTTGCTTCAGAGGCCGTGACGGCGGATCTTTCTGCGGCCTATCCGGCCCCGAGAAGTGGACTGTTGAATATCGGTGTTTTGCATACTGCCTTGTCAGGACGCGAGGGTCACCAACCTTACGCGCCAACAACGGCCGATCGGCTGACCGACAAGGGGTATGACTACTGGGCGCTCGGCCACGTCCATACGCGTGAGGTAGTACGCGAGAACCCCTGGATCGTCTTTCCAGGAAATACACAGGGCCGGCATGCACGCGAAACGGGACCAAAAGGCTGCATGGTCGTCGAGGCAGAACCCGGCACGGGTATCCGCACAGTCGAATTCGTCCCAACAGACGTTGCCCGGTGGCATCACATCGGCATCGACATCGCCGGGCTTTCGTCCGAGGATGAACTCCATGCGGCCGTGCAGGCTGAAGTGCGTGCGGCACAAACTGCAGCCGAAGATCGTATTCTCGCCCTGCGCCTGACCCTGTTGGGGCGCGGCCCGCTTCATCACGCCATTGTGTCGAATCGAGAATCGATCAGGGCTCAGCTTTCCGCCTCCATAGGAGAAGCGTCTTCCGACATGGCATGGCTCGAAAAAGTGCGAATCAAGGTGACTGCGCCCCTCGATCTGGCGCGCCTGGCCGAGCGGGATGACCCAATCGGTTTGCTGATTCGCACCCTCGAATCCCTGGAAGCAGATCAAGCCACACTCAAGGAGCTGGCCAAATCCGTGCTGACCGAGCTCGAGCCAAAGCTTCCTGCGGAATTGCGCGGGGCCGAAAGCACTTGGGCGCTGGATTCCCCCGAGGCCCTTGCCGATGCGCTTGCCAATGCCAGGGAACGACTGCTTTCGGCGATCGCTGCCGAGGACGCGTCATGAAAATCGATCAGATTGACCTCAAGGCATATGGCCATTTCACCAACCAGTCTTTGGCGCTGAATGGGGGCGCCAATTTCCACATCATCTGCGGGCCGAACGAGGCCGGGAAAACGACCCTTTGGCGAGCCATCAACGGCGCATTTTTTGGCATCCCGGAACGCACACAGGATACGTTTCTGCATGATTCCAAAAAGCTGCGGATTGGGCTTGCGTTAACTGCGCACTCGGGCAAATGTCTGGCCGTCATGCGTCGAAAAGGGCGGGTCAATACGCTGCTCAAGTACGATCCGGCGACCGGCGAGGAACTTGCTGAAATAGTCCCGGAAGACACCCTGCTCGACTGGCTTGGCGGCTTGAGTCAGGGACTTTTCCTTGCCATGTTCAGCCTCGACCACGATACCTTGGTGCGTGGTGGTGAAGCATTGGCGCAAGGCAGGGGTGATGCAGGGGAAAGTCTTTTCGAAGCTGGCGCCGGTCTGACATCAATCCGTGACTTGCGTGCAAAGCTTGATCGCGAAGCAGAAACCCTGTTCAAACCACGTGCATCCACTTCAGCCATCTACCGGACGTTGTCTGAATATGACGCGGCACGCAAGCAGGCGAAAGACGCTGCCGTACGACCAGCGGAATGGGCCTCGCTCAAGTTGACGATGGACGCGGCGGGCAAGGAATATGAAGCTGCCAGGGAAGAGCAGGCAAGACTACAAAAGGAAGCCCGCCGGTTGGAGCGGCTTGACGCCATTCTTCCGGATGTGGCTGCGCTCGATCATGCGCGGCAGCGTCTGGCAGAACTTGTCAGCGTGCCTTTGCTGCCCCCGTCAGCGCCTGCTGAGCGGGTAGCTGCCGTTACGAAAAAGAGCGAAGCCACAGACTCTGAGCGGAGTGCGACGCAACGCTTGCTGCATCGGCAGGCCGAGTTGGCATCCATACAGCTAAACGAAGCTGTGCTGGCCGATGCCGAATCCATTGAAGCGATTCACCATGGCACCAACGCCTACCGCGAAGCTTTTCTTCAATTCGCCAGGGCAGAGGCCAGCATCAAAGATGCGCAAAGTGATTTCGATGCAGTCCTGAAGCAGATCGCCGGCGACGAAATACCAGACGATCCCTTGCAATGGCTTCCGGACTCGACGCGGGTAGCGAAAATCCGTGCCTTGATCACGGCGGGCGCGACACTCAAGGCCACCCATCAGTCCTGTCTAAAAATACTCGGTGAGAAGAAGCTTGAGATCGAGCAACTCGACGCCGAAATCCTGAGCCTTGGACAGGAAGATTGTTCCGAGGACCTGAGCGCTCACCTCGACTCGATCGCCGACATCGGAGATCCCGAAGCCCGGGCACAACAGCTCGAAGACGATGCCGCCGCATCGGAAGCGAAGCTCGACACAGAGGCCCTGGCCCTGAAAATGCCATCGACGGAATCCGTTGCCAGGACGACGGTGCCGCTCGAAGCTGAAGTGCAGTCCTTCAAGACGGATGATGAGGAATTGCGCCGCCGGGCCCGTGCAATCCGTGAGTCGACTGAAAAGATTGAGGACGACCTCGCAACGCTGCGAGCCGAGATCAAGGGCCTGGAAATCCGTGGTGAGGTGCCAACCAGGGAAGCCGTCGCTGCGGAGCGTGAAAAGCGCGACATACTCTGGCTTGGCATTCGCCGCCATTTCATGCCGGTACCGGGTGAGGTTGTTCCGGCGGAATCGCCGTCAGCAGAGCGCTATGAACATGCCGTCATCAGCGCCGACTATGCTTCCGACGGATTGTTTTCCGATGCTGAGCGCGCTGCCCGTTACGCCGAATTCCGGGTGCGCGAATCCCAGATGCAACGAACTCTCGAATTGGAAAAGGCACGCGCAGAATCGGTTGGAAAGGAGCACGAAGCACTCGATCGGCGCTGGGCCGAACTTCTCACAACGCATGGCCTGCCCTTCCTTAAGATCATCGAAGCCGCGCAGTGGATCGCCAAGCGGGAAGCCCTCCTGCAGCGCTTCGATGCCAGCCAGTCCAAGCGGCATGAGGCCCGGCTGAGCCGCACCCTTGCGCAGGATATCCGCTCCCGGCTTACCGAAATCTACCGTCTGATGGGCCTGCCCGGCACGGCGCAGACCGAGCGGCTCTCCGAGACGCTGGCGCGGGCGCGCCGTATCGCAAAGCGTCACGCAGAGCAGCTGACTGAGCGACAACTGAAAAAAACTCAACGCTCGAACACCGAAGCCGCACTAAAGCATGCCGAGGCTGCCGAATCCGCCAGCCGCGTTCAGTTGGACGCATGGACGGCGCAGTGGGCTGGGGTCATGGCGACGATACGCCTCGCTGGCGATGCGACTGAAGAAGAAGCAACCGCCCGACTCGAACAATTTTCCGAACTCAAGCAGGCGCACGACTCGCTGGAGCGATCCAGGACCGAGCAGCGCAATGCCCAGATACAAATCGACGACTACCAATCCCGGCTGACAAAAACATGGCAGCGCGTAACCAGCCAGGCGCTCCCGGGCGATGGGCGCAGCCCCGATGTCCTCTCCGGAGAGCTCTATCGCGAACTCACGTTAACGCGCGCACAGCAGGAGAAAAAGAACACGCTTGCCAAGCAGGTCGCCGATGACCAGGTCGCTGTCGAGGTAGCTCGCCAGGCCGCCGGGGACGCAACAGCGATCATCGATAAACTCATGCACCAGGCTGGCTGCATCACCCTCGAAAGCCTCGAACTTGTCGAAGGGCAAAGCGCGCAACGGGCAGCTCTGGAGGCGGAAGTTCGTGACATCGAAGATCGGCTCGTCAAGTCATCAGGCTTGCTGCTCGCGGAAGCCCTCAAGCAGGCTGAGGGCCAGGATCCCGATGCCATTGCAGCGGCACTCAGTCAGAACGCGCAACACAATGAACAGAATGCAGCCCTGGTGCAGGAGCGTCATGAGACTTTCCTTGCTGCCCGGCAGACCTTCGAAAAGATGGACGGCTCGGCAGCGGCCGCCGACGCGCAGCAAAAATCGGCACAGCATGCCGCGCGGATAGCAGAACTCAGTGCCGATTACACGGCATCACGAATCGCATCCGCAGTGCTTGCGCAGGTCATCGACGCCTACCAGAAGCGCAATCAGGGTCCGCTCATCGACCAGGCATCGAAGCGATTTGCGATCATCACCAGTGGTCGCTACACCGGCGTAGTGATCGACTATGACGAAGAGCGGCAAGTCCTCAAGGCGGTGCGCGCCGACGGTGAGCGCTTGGGCATGGAACAATTAAGCACCGGTCGCCGCGATCAGCTCTTTCTCGCCTTGCGATTGGCTGCCATCGAAGGACATCTCGACAACGGCGAGGCCTTGCCGGTCATTGTCGATGACATCCTGATCCAGTTCGACGACGAGGCCGCAGCGGCCACCTTCAAGGTATTGGCGGACTTGTCGCAGCGAACCCAGGTGCTGTTTCTGACGCACCACGAGCATTTGATGGATGTTGCCCAAACCGCCATTGGTGATGCTGCTTATAAGCCACACCGGCTGGGAACATGAGTAGCGGCCTATTTTTCCATTCGCGTTGCACCGTTCCAGCGGGCTTGGAACCTCTGGCATCCTACGGCAGCAACATCATTGTGGATTGGGATGCCGAAGACGAAACCAGCGACGCCTACCTCAAGGCCGGCTTCATGGCCGCCAAGGGCAGCAGTGTGGATAGTTGTCGCTTCAAGGGCGAGCACCGGTTCCCTGAGCCGGGAAACTTCGCTACTATATGACCAACATAATGACTAATCGGAGGGGCGTATGAGCACCGTTACGTTGGCAGAAGCCAAAACCCATCTCAGCCATCTTCTTGACCAGGTCGAAGCGGGTGAGGAAGTGGTTATCACCCGTCGCGGTCTGCCGATTGCGCGCATCACGCCGGTCGAGAAGCCCAAACACGCCGTCAAGTCGCTCGCCGAGTTTCGCAGTCGCATGCCCCGCTGGCGCAAATCCAGCGCCGAGCTGCTGCGCGAGATGCGCGACGAGGGACTTTGATGCTGTACTTCGACACCAGCTTTCTGGCCCCGCTCATCCTCGAAGAAGCCACCAGCGCGAAAATCGAAGCCTTTTTCGCCAAGCTCCCAGTGGGGGAGCTGTACGTCAGCCACTGGACCCGCGTCGAGTTCTCCAGCCTCATCGCGCGCGAAGTCAGGATGGGCGGCCTCGCGGAGTCTGACGCGCTGCTGGCCATTGCCCAGTTCGACGAACTGGTGACAGAGTCATTCCAGGTCGTGGCCCCTGGCGTTGCCGATTACGAACTCGCTAAAGAGTACATCCAGCACTTCGCCACCAAGCTGCGGGCTGGCGATGCGCTGCACTTGGCTATCGCCAGCAACAACGGTGCAAAGACTCTCTACACCCTGGACGAGGGGCTCTTGAATGCGGCCAAGCTCATGAAGGTCCACGCCAGCCGAGGCATCAAAACCTAGCCCCAACCGACCGCCGTGAACCAACAACATAAAAATACCCCGGCCTCGGAGGGTGGCCACAACAACATGTCGAGATTCGGTTTCCGTATGGGCCGGAGCCGGCTCCAGCCAGACCCTCACCGGCCTTGGCAAATGGTGAGGGCGCAAGCCGTTGGTGCTGGTGCACGCCTGTCAGGCAGACGTCCTGCTCACCGGCGACATCCGCGATTTCGGGTTTCTGATGAACGATCGCAAGAAGGCAAATGGCTTGTTGGTTCAGACCGTCGCCGATTTTTTTGAAAGCAATTTGAGTGCGCTCGGCATGAATCAGCCCACTATCAAACCCTGCCCCTTTTGCCATCTGGACCCCAACCGCATCCTGGCCGAGGACGAACTCACCGTGATCTACAAGGATGGCTTCCCGCTTTCTCTTGGTCATACGGTAATCATCCCGAAACGGCACATAACCACCTTATTTGACGCGACCGGGGCCGAGCAACTCGCCTTGCTCAAGGCCCTGAATGATGCCAGGGCGATTCTCGAAGATGCGCATCACCCGGATGGCTACAACATCGGAATCAATCAGGGCGCGGCCGCGGGTCAGACCGTGGCACATTTGCATGTCCATCTAATTCCGCGATACCAAGGCGACATGGAAGACCCTAGAGGTGGGGTAAGATGGGTGCTGCCGCAGAAGGCAAAGTATTGGAAATGACACGCACGCAAATACTCGACGCCTTCGACCGCATTCGCGTCTGGCAGCAAGGTGACAAACGGGCGCCACACAAACCCTTGCTTGTACTGCTCGCTTTGGGAAGGCTCCAACGTGGTGAAGCTACGAGCGTGGAGTTCAGCCAAATCGATGCTCCGCTCAAGGCATTGATCGATGAGTTTGGGCCTTCCGGGTCGGGGAAGAACCGCCAGCTGCCATTCTGGCATCTTGCAACTGATGATAATGGGGGACTGTGGCAGTTGACGGGACCCGCCAGTATCTTGCAAAGGGCTCGCGGCGCCACGCCCACCCTAACGGAGCTCAGACAAAATCACATATCCGGTGGTTTCGCTCCCGCAGTCGTCAATGCGTTGAGAAATGACCCCGGTCTCATTCAGGAAGTCGCGCGCCGAATTCTGGATGCACACTTTCCCGAAACGCTGCATGCCGACATCCTCGGTTCGGTGGGCTTGAATCTTGTGGAAACGTACAAAGCGAGGTCAGAAGAAAGCGAATACAACCGTCGGAATCGCGACCCTGGCTTTCGCGAGCGCGTCCTCCGTGCCTATGAGTACCGCTGCTGTGTCTGTGGATACGACCTGCGCCTTGGGCAACAATCAATTGGATTGGAAGCAGCCCATATCAAATGGTTCCAGGCTGGCGGCCCCGATGCGGAAAACAACGGACTGGCCCTATGTGCTTTGCACCACAAGATCTTTGACCTCGGGGCGTTCACGGTGCACGCCAGCACATACCACATTGTATTTAGTCGCCACGTCGTCGGTCATAACGTGACCGGGCAGACGCTACTGTCCAAGCATGGCTCGAAGATCTTTTCGCCCCAAAGTCGGGATTACCTTCCGGACGCCGGCTTCCTGGGATGGCATCAAGAACAGGTGTTCAAAAAGCCCGCGAGGGATTTGTGACTAAGAATACGCGCATTTAGGCAGACCGGCATGGCCATACTCCTACCTTCACCCCACCTTAAGCACGTCAAGATGACGCCCGGCGAGCGGCGTTTCGCGACGCGCCTGCTCACCAAGCTGGAGGACGACTACCACTGTTGGTTTAACGTCCCGGTTGGGCGTAAGCAACTTCGGCCAGACTTCATCGTCCTCCATCCTGGCCGCGGAGTATTAGTGCTGGAGGTCAAGGACTGGAAGCTCGCCACTGTCCGCCAGGTGGATCGGCTGACAGTCGAGTTGATGACCGATAGGGGCCCCAAGACCGAACCCAATCCCTTGGAACAGGCGCGGACCTACGCCATTGCCATTAAGGAGATGTTGGAGCGAGATCCCTTTCTCGTAGAGCAGGAAGGGGGGCGTTACAAAGGGCACCTGTTGCTACCTTGGGGCTTTGGCGTCGTCCTGACAAACATCACTCGCAAGCAATTTGAGGACGCCCAGCTTGATCAGGCCATTCCGGGCGACAAGGTCATCTGTTCAGATGAGATGACCGAGTCCGTCGATAGTGAAAATCTTCAGAAACGTCTGTGGGGGATGTTCAACTACCACTATGGGGCGGTGCTTACTTTGGCGCATGTCGACCGTATCCGCTGGCATCTATTTCCCGAAATACGGATCGAACAAGGCAATCTCTTCGCACCACCGTTAGAAGAGCCTGACCCCAAACAGGTCATTGCCGAGGTGGTACCAGACATCGTCAGGCTAATGGACCTTGAACAGGAGAAGCTCGCCCGAAATCTGGGGATGGGGCACCGGATCATCCACGGTGTAGCAGGGTCCGGCAAGACGATGATTCTTGCTTACCGGTGCCTGCATTTGGCGCAAGCGGGGTTGGGCAAGCCTATTCTCGTGCTTTGCTATAACAAGACGCTCGCTGCAAAACTGCAGGAACTGCTGACTCACAAAGGGGCGAGCAACAATGTCCAGATCCGGCACTTCCACGGGTGGTGCAAGGACATGTGCAATTTATACCAGCTTGATCTTCCCCAGGACGATAGACCAATCTACGAGAGGCAGGTCGCGGCAGTGATGGCAGGGGTCGACGCCAACCGTGTGCCGCATGCTCAGTATGCGGCCTTACTGATCGATGAAGGACACGACTTCTTGCCAGAGTGGTTCAAGCTGGTGGTGCAGATGATCGATCCGCAGACTAGCTCGCTTCTGCTCCTCTACGACGATGCCCAGAACATCTATGGGAACCGCCGCAAGTTCAGCTGGAAGAGCGTAGGTATCGAAGCGGCAGGACGCAGCAGAATTTTATCGGTTAACTATCGAAATCCTGTCGAGGTCCTCGACATTGCATATTCGTTCATCACAGACTACTTGGACGAAACTCAGAATGATGAGGAATTTCCAATTATCCAGCCGAACATGGGAGGTCGTCACGAAGGGGCCCCCGAAATTCGGCGCTGCAAGGACGTCAAGGCGGAAATGGCCTGGATTGCCGATTGGCTAAAGAGTCGTGCAGCCGCTGGCGTCGCATACGGGGACATGGCGGTACTTTGCAGGTTCAATAACCAAGTTGAGAAGTTTGCCGCAGAGTTAACGAAGCATGGGCTGCCTGTGACGGCGGGATTTGATGAGGGTGCCCGGAAACCCGGCCTCAACCCATCATCGGATACGGTCAAAGTCCTGACCATGCATTCATGCAAAGGTTTGGAGTTCGACAGTGTTGCGGTCCCCGACTTGGGGGCGATGCCCTACGGCAAGGTCGAAGTTCAGGAGGAGGCGAAGGTGCTCTATGTCGCCTTGACTCGGGCCATGCATCGGTTGTTGATTACGTATCACTCGGAAAGTGCCTTTACTCATAAGCTAGGCGCAGCAGAAGCCACGAGATTCTGAATGTGTGAGCTTTCTGGGTCACCTAATGACAGGGATGCCTAAGTCGGCCAGGTAGCGAAAGGTCGAATCGTAGAAGTCGGGAGATCGCGTCGGGTCCAAAGGGTCTCCAGGGGGAACAAAGATTGCCATGCCTTGTCTGGCACGAGTAAGGAGAACGCGGTAAGCGTTCCGTAGATAATTCTGGTTGTCTGGATTCAAAACGTTGCACCAACGGCTGCCACGGAAGTCGTGGTAGCTCCACCGCGAACCGGAGAAGCGCAGATCGCCATCCCAAGTGACACAGGTCCAGTCCAGCTCAAGCCCCTGTGCCTGAAATTCGGTTGCAGCGTCTTCAAGATAATAACTGGAACGTGTATCGTCGCGATCGTTCAGAAACCAGTGTACAGGGTCGACGTTTACCCGAACATCAATGGCGTGTGGTTTCAATCGCTGGGCCTTCGACGAGGCCAGAAGCCCATAGCGCTCGCTACCGCGGGCCTGCAGCCGTGTCCATTGCTTTGCGGTGTGGAGATCTCGTGTTAGCACTATAGGAAAGCGCTTGGCGAGCTCGGTGAAATGATTCTGAGCGGCATCCCTTTCGCAATCAAGAAGTGCCTTGACGAAGGCGGAAACGTTCTCCGCACGAAAAGACCGCATCGACACCCCAAGGTGCAGGCAATCATCAAAGAAGGTGTTATCACGCTTGCGAATCTTGGCAATGGCTTGTCCCGCGGCGTATTCGCTGTCGGTTAATTTCGATGAGATATAGGCGTGCCAATGCGGATATCGAGTATCGATGGCATCAAGCCACGCATCGATACCTGCCTCGCCGGTATTGATTTCCTGCCCGCCGCCAACCAAGCAAACGATCACAGACCAGTCGGTGTGGCGGTCCATGTAGGAAATCAGGAACTCTGGCTCTGATTGACTGAAGCCGGGCCGCTTCTTCTTCCTTTGCATGAAATTGGCCGTCTGCCGTAGATTCCATGCCCGTTGGGCCTCGTCGAAGATGACGACATGATCAAATGGTGCGTCTGGATGCAAGAGCGCCTCATCGCGAAAGTGATGGACATTTTGAATTACCGCTTTAACCCTTGTCCCAATTTCGCCTTTGCGCACCTTCTCTCCATGCGCTTTCCGTCGGATGGCTTCATCTCGGGTCAGGGCTTCGCGAAGCACAGAGACGAGCGGACCATTGCCCGACAGGAATGTTGCATGGGTGGGCTGCTCAAGCTCGCGCCGGTGACGAGTCGCCACGTTTAGCCCGACCAGCGTTTTGCCTGCTCCCGGCACGCCTGTCACGAAACAGATCAGCTTCTTGCGCTGCTGTATTGCGCTGTCTACCAGTTCATCAATTCGTCGAGACGTGATAGCGAGATTCTGTGCACCGGCGTCGTTGCGGGCGATGTCTTCAACCGAGTGCTGTGCATAAAGTGCGCGTGCTGCCTCGATAATGGTCGGGGTCGGTCGATACGGCGCAATTGGCCAGCTGACTTGATCCACCGCAGGACCTGAGAGCTGCTGCATCGCAAGTTCTATCACCGAACGCAAACCGTTACCGTTTACACGTATCGGGCGAAAGATCCCATCATGGTCAGCAGTGAAATAGGTTGGTGGCGCCACGCTTGCTGCAGTGGCCACGAGTACCGGTACGATCGAAATATCATGGCTCGCTTCGTGGAAATTCTTCAGGTCCAGGGCGTAGTCCCAAACTTGCTCGACGGCGTGGCGGCTGAAGGATACTTCGCCAACCTTGAATTCCAGCACAAAGCATACCGGGCCAACGAGCACTACCGCATCGATGCGGCGTCCCATGCGTGGGATACTGAATTCCAGGAACAGGCTGCCGTTTAATCCTTCTAGAGAGCGAGCAAGTACGCCAAACTGAGCCACCCATGCATCACGCTGGGTTGGCAAGACGGAGAAATCGCAATTGACGAGGATCTTCCCGATCACCTCATCAGGGCTTGTCCTCAGAAATTCATCGATGCTTGCGCCATACCAGGCGCGGGACTTCGCAGGTGAACTGACAGGTAGTGTGCGCGGATGTGGCGTGACAGAGTCACTTTGCGTCCCGCTGCTGACAGCAGACATGGCGGTTTTGGTCTTGTCCATCAGGTCGGCGTGGCTGGCATAGATCGGGATTTCCCTAGTGAAGATTCTGCTTTTCCGCTTCCGGCAGCAGCCCCACGAACCGCCCCTCCACCCCATCCATGAACTGCAGTTCCACCGGCCCGAAGGTGCGCTTCTTCTTCGAGTAGCCCTTGGGCTTGAGCGGCATTTGTGCGACCCACACACCGTAGCGGGTCTCGACGGTGAATGCGGCGGTGTCGATCTTGTATGGACTCGCGCCTACCGAACCATACTTGTCGAGGATTTCCTGGTAGCGGGGCATCTTGTCGCGGGGCAGGCCCCAGGCTTCCATCACGGTGAAGACGAAATCGGCCTGGGTCTGTTCGGCTGCAATCTTGATGAGTTGCACTGAGCGGTCCTTGGATTCGGCGGTCTGGGTGTCGATCAGCACCGGCAGCATCTTGCCGCTGGCGGCGCTACCGATGAAGGCGAAGGGTTGCAGGGTCTCGCCCGCTTCCAGGAACCCCCTGGCCTTGTCGATCAGCGGCAGCACGAGATTCAGGTAGGCCTCGGGCAGCGCGCTCATGGCTTGTTCCCACGCATGGCCTTGGCCACCTCGTATTCCTTGTCCAGGCCCGCGCCGGTGTCGGCGTCTGGGTCGAAGCTCCTTACCCCCACGTGCATCAGGCACAGCAGGTTGAGCGCGCTGAACTCGCCGGCCATGCTGCGCAGGGTGTAGCGCGTGTCGGGGTCGTTGATGCGCAGGCCCTGCCGCCCGAGCAGGGCGACCTCCATCGTGACCTGGCCGATGTCCGCCTTGCTCATGCCGGCGAAGCGGTCGAGCGCATCCATCATGTAGAACACGGCGTCCATGCGCACGCCGCCGTCGACGTTGTCGTGGAAGCTGTCCTGGGCAAGCTGGGTGAGTGCCTGGCGGGCCATTTCCGCGACGGGGTTGTCGGGGAAGCGCTGGATGAGGTCGGTATAGATCGGGTCGGCTTCCTTGCGATGCTCGCCCCCGAGGGCGTGCAGGCACTGGCCGAGCCCGAAGGCCGCGGCGGGATCGTCCGGCGCCTGGGCCACGGCCTGGCGGAAGTGGGGCAGGGCTTCATCGTGCTTGCCTTCCCTGGACAGCAGGGCGCCCAGGTTGCGCTGGGCGAAGGGATTCTGGGGTTGCTGCTCCACCGCCTTCTGCAGCGCCCGCATGGCCTCGGTGTTGCGGCCGAGCCGGGTGTAGGCCACGCCGAGTCCCACCCAGGCATTGGTGTAGTCGGGGGCGAGGCGGGTGCAATGCTCCAGCGGCTCGACCGATTCCGCCGTCTGCCCCAGCTCGGACAGGCAGATGCCGAGGTTGTAGGCGATTTCCGCGTCCTCGATCATGCCGTCCAGCGCCTGCAGGATGGGCAGGGCGTCCTCCAGGAAGCCGTTCCGCAGCAGGCCCTGCACGTAGTCCTTGGGGTCCATTCCCTGCTGCGGGATGGCGAGCACGCGCACGAAGCCGCTGTCCACCGTCACCATGGCCTGCCAGCCCTTTTCCGCGTAGCGCAGGGCGTAGTGCATGATCACCGCCTGCTCGAACTCGGGCGTGCCCGGCTTGGTCCCGGACGGGACGATGGCGGGATCAAGCTGCGTCAAGGGGAATCTGGAAGATTTCGGGGGCGGCGACGGACTTCGTCATGGGGGCTTCTCGGTTGTGGCGCCACGCATGCATGGCGCCTGAGTTATTCGCCAAGTCTAACATTGAGGCCTGGTGCTGGCATGCAGGCACCTCGCCTTGTCGAGGTGCCATGCTGCTGATGGCTGTCCGGTCTTGAGCTGCGCCAGGGTCTCGATTTCGCGCTGCGCAGGTGGCCTGCATCGCCTTCCGCCGTATGGGCATCCCACATTCGGCGGATAACGGCCTGCGTGCGCAAGCGCTTTGAGGTGGTAGTCTTTCGCGAGGTCTCATTTCAACCTCGCCCCTACCTCAGCACCGTTCGGCCTGAGCCCGCCGAATTCCTTTGACTGAAATCACAGGGTCTCGGGCCGAACGATGGCTTCGCCATGGATATCCCGCAAGCTCGACAGCGCAGGGGCAGCATCTACAATGTAGTCGATGAAACCCAGCGCTGGCCGCATTCTCAGAACCTATCTCACCCTCACCTTGCTCACGACGTTTGCATCGTCGTTCATCTGGGGAATCAATACCTTGTTCCTGCTGGATGCGGGCCTGAGCATCACCCAGGCGTTCGCCGCCAACGCTTTCTTCACGGTCGGCCAGGTGGTGTTCGAAGTGCCCACCGGGGTCGTCGCCGACTCGTACGGGCGGCGAATTTCCTACTTGCTCGGCTCAGCCACACTCATGGCGTCGACGCTGCTGTATCTCTGGCTGTGGAAAGTGAGCGGCCCGTTCTGGGCGTGGGCAGTTGCATCGATGCTGCTGGGGCTGGGCTTTACCTTTTTCTCCGGTGCCACCGAAGCCTGGCTGGTCGATGCCCTCCACGCGACACACTATCGCGGCACACTGGAGCGCGCGTTTGCCAAGGGGCAGATCGCCGAGGGCATCGCCATGCTGAGCGGTACCGTGGCGGGCGGTGTGATTGCACAGGCTACCAATCTCGGTGTCCCCTACCTTGTGCGAGCGTTCATCCTCGGGCTGACGTTTCTGGTCGCGTTCATGTCGATGCACGACGTCGGCTTCATCCCCGAAAAGCAGGCTTCCGTTTTGAAGAAAACGCGAAGCATCCTCACGGCTTCGCTCGACCATGGATTGCGCAACCCGCCCGTGCGCTGGCTCATGCTCGCCGCGCCGTTCAGCGCCGGGGTCGGCCTGTACGGCTTTTACGCCATGCAACCCTACCTGCTGCAACTCTATGGCCGCAGCGACGCCTATGCGATCGCCGCACTGGCCGCGGCTATCGTGGCCGGCGCGCAGATCATCGGTGGCCTCATCGTGCCCACCCTGCGTAAAGCCTTTCGGCGCAGAACCTCGTTGCTGCTGGTCGGTTCCCTGACGAGCACGGCCGCATTGGCAGTCATCGGATCGGTTGCCGGCTTCTGGCTTGCCCTGGCCTCGCTGGCGATATGGGCCATCGTGTTCGCTGCCAGCATGCCGGTCAGGCAGGCATTCATCAACGCCCTGATCCCGTCCGAGGAGCGCGCCACCGTCCTGTCCTTCGACAATCTCCTCAGCTCGGCCGGCGGCGCCGTGGTCCAGCCGGCACTCGGCAAGGTCGCCGATGTCTGGAATTATCCAAGCTCATACCTTGCCGGCGCCGCCATCGAACTGCTGGCGCTCCCCTTCCTCCTGCTCGCCCGCCGTGAAAAGGCGCCGTCAGACCCGATGCGGGAGACCGTGGAACCAGCGGTTCCGTGACACCTGGTTGAATAGGGCTTGGGTGACACGTAGGTCGGTGGAGGGGGTAAGGAGGCCTTGTCCGAAAAAAGCTTCCGGGCTTACGCCAGGCCCTTTGATGGAGGAAAGAGATCGCTTGGCCCCACCCATGATTCCAGCCTTTCTTGTTACCTATCTCCCCGGCCGGTCAGTCATGGCCATGGTTTTCGCCCACGTTGAATATTGTGGCTCTGTTGAATTTCAAGTGGACGCTAGAGGAGCGCTGATTTATTCGGTCATCGCGAGGAGCGTAGCGACGTGGCGATCCAGTGGCCGTTGATTCTGCTGGCATTCTGGATTGCTTCGCGTTGCTCGCAATGACAGACGACAGGGGCAGGGCTTGGCTTCAGGGCGCATCCGGCGTCAGCAGCGCAACGGTGGGGAAGTAGTTCTTGTAGCGACGGGTATCCCGGGTCAGGATGGCGCAGCCCAATACGGCGGCGTGGGCACCGATGAAGAAATCGGCCAATACGTTGCTGCGCGCACCGCCGCCGCGCCGGTACTTGAGGAAGGCGCGGCCGGCGAGGAAGAGCGCCGCCCGCGGCAGTTCGAGCAGGGCAAGGCCCATGCCGTCGACCGCGTTATCGAGCGCCTGCACCGACTCGAAGGTCAGCGACAGCTCGGAATAAATGACGGGGTTGATGCACAGCTCGTGGATCTGGGATTGCGCGCGAAGTTGGCGCACCGACCAGTCGGCCCAGGCCGCGTCGTCTTCGAGCACGTCTACGAGGACGTTGGTGTCGACCAGCAGCACGGTGCCGTCAGTCGGTGCCGCGCAAGAGGGCCATCAGCTCGTCGGTGCGCCACTTGATCTGGGCCTTGCCGCGCGCCGAGTCGAAGCGGTCGCGCCTGACCTTGAGGCGCGCGCCGGCCTTGTGCACGACGACTTCACCTTCGCGATTCACGTCGAAATCCACGCCGTCACCCGGTGACAATTGCAGCGCCTCGCGCACCTTCTTCGGAATGGTGACTTGTCCCTTGATAGTTATAGTGGTGGCCATGGATCGTTCCTTCGTAATACATGAACGGACAGTGTAATACTTTGGCGGTTTCCACCGCAATTGCAAGCCAATACGGCTTGTCTTGGCAGTCGGCTCTCGCGTGCGTGAAAGGCCCGTGCGCAAGCTGCCCGAGTGTGTCGAACGATGAGGCCCCGAATGGCCCGAGCGGCAGAACTTGCGCCTGTCGGGTTTCATTTGGCCGATATGAAACCTTTCGATTGGCCGTTGATTCTGCTGGCATTCTGGATTGCTTCGCGTTGCTCGCAATGACAGATCATGATTGATTCAGCGCTTCTCCAAATTTCAGCCGCCCGCGTCAGAGTGCCCGACCGTCGTAGTGATCGACGGGCAGGGCGGCGAAATCGACGTCTTCCAGGCAGCGCACGTTGATCGCCGCCATGCGATTACCCGCCGCGTCGCTGCCTTCGCCGAGCGGGTGGATGCCGCAGACTTTGCAGAAGCGGTGGCGTATGGTGGCGGGGCCGAAGCGGTAGTCGGCGAGATTTTCTTCGGGCGTGAGCAGTGTCAGTTTGTCGCGCGGGACGAACCACAGCAGCGCGCCCTTGCGCGCGCAGATCGAGCAGTTGCAGTCCACGACGCGTTCAAGCTCGCCTTCGACTTCGAAACGGACCTGACCGCAGTGGCAGCTTCCCTTGTAGATCATGGTTTTTCTCCTTCCTGTTGGTAGGCGCGGCGCAAGCCCGCGATATCGATTTTCTTCATCTGCATCATCGCCTCCATCACGCGCCCGGTCTTGACGGGATCGGGATCGCTCATGAGTTCGATCAGAACCCGCGGGACGATCTGCCACGACAGCCCGTACCGATCCTTGAGCCAGCCGCATTGCTGGGCTTGCGCGTCGCCGTTTTCGCCAAGTTTTTCCAGTAATAGTCGACCTCTTCCTGGTCGGCGCAATCGACGGCAAAGGAAATGGCTTCGTTGAACGTGAACACCGGGCCGCCGTTGAGCGCGGTAAACGTTTGCCCGTCGAGCTCGAACGCGACGGTCATGACCGTTCCCGCGGGCTGTCCGTGAACCTCGTATCCGGCATCAGGGTAGCGCGCGATGCTGACGATTTTCGAGTTTCTGAAAATCGAGACATAAAACCGGGCGGCCTCTTCGGCGCGGCCGTCGAACCAGAGGAAGGGGGTGATTTTCTGCATGGTGGGGTCCTTGTCTATGCATTGAGTTGGGCGGCCGCTTCGACGACGGGCGGCACCGATCAGCCGCTGCGCTGCTTGCTCATCGCGGCCTGCATTTTCTCCGGGCTGACGTCGCGCGTGTGCGTGGCGATCGACCAGTGATGACCGAAGGGGTCTTCGATCTGGCCGTAGCGGTCGCCCCAGAACATGTCGGCGACCGGCATGGTGATCCTTGCGCCGGCATCGACTGCACGCGCCACAGCCGCATCGACATCCTCGACGTAGAGGTGGATCGTCACCGGCGAGCCTTTCAGCGACTGTGGACCGAGCGCGCCCCATTCGGGCATTTCGTCGACCAGCATCAGCGGCGAGTCGCCGATGCGGATCATGGCGTGCATCAGTCTGCCGTCGGGGCCGGGCAGGCGCCCCTGTTCGACAGCGCCGAAGGCCTTGACGTAATACGCGATGGCGGCGGCGGCGTCGCGGCAGACGAGGTGCGGGGTCAGCGTGTGGAAGCCGTCGGGGATGGGTTTGATCGGGTTCATTTCAGTTCTCCTGTTGAACGCGGTGGGCAGGTTTACCCGCCTGATAGTGGCGACGAGCGATGGCCGACGAAAACGGCATGTCGTGCCGGAAAGGGAAATAAATTAGAATGGCTGCTTTCCTTTCCGGCCCGGACGCTTCTCCCGGGCTGCAACCCAGCCGCTGTAACTATAGCAATGCCAAAACACGCCTACCACGGCAGGCTGTCCGTGGTTGTACCTGTCAAGAACGAGCAGGACAACGTCGAGCCGCTGGTGCGCGAAATCGCGGCGGCCTTGTCCGGCAACACCACGTTCGAAATCATCTACATCAACGATGGCAGCACCGATGCCACCCAGGCGCGGCTGGAGGCACTGAAGCGCGAATTCCCCATGTTGCGGGTGATCCGCCATCGCGCCTCGTGCGGGCAGAGCCGGGCGGTGACGACGGGGGTGACCGCGGCGCGCCACGAATGGATCGCCACGCTCGACGGCGACGGGCAGAACGATCCGGCGGATATTCCGGCCCTGATTGCCGCGCTGTCCGACGCCTCGCAGCCCGCCAACCTGGAACTGCTGGCAGGCTGGCGCGCCCGGCGCAACGACACCTTCCTGCGCCGCCTGTCTTCGAAAGTCGCCAACGGCGTGCGTTCGCGCATGTTGAAGGACAACACGCCGGACACCGGCTGCGGACTCAAGCTGTTTGCCCGCGAAACTTTTCTGCAGCTTCCCAATTTCGACCATATGCACCGCTTTCTTGCCGGCGCTGGTGATGCGCAACGGCGGCGCGGTGGTGTCGGTGCCGGTCCACCATCGTTCGCGCGCGCGGGCACCTCGAAATACGGCGTGCACAACCGGTTGTGGGTGGGCATCGTCGATCTCTTCGGTGTGGCCTGGCTGCAGCGCCGGGTCAGGTTGCCGCAGATTGAGCCCGATTCCGATCTCTGAATGAACGCCCGGGTCATACTCAAAGGCCTTGCGCTGATTCTGAGCCTCGCCCTGCTGGGATACGTATTCAAGACCAGCGGTCTGGGCAGCAGCATCAACGAGACCTGGATCGATGCCCGGGTCAGGGGGCATGGGATCCAGGGGTATCGCTGTTTCTGCTGATGGGCAGCCTGTTCACGGCCATCGGGCTGCCACGCCAGATCATTGCTTTCCTGGGCGGCTACGCATTCAGTGTGGCGCTGGGCACCTTGCTGGGCACGTTCGCCGCACTGTTCGGCTGTGTGCTGACGTTTGTGTATGCGCGCTTCTTCGGCAAGGGATTGTTGCGTGCCCGCCTGGGCAAACGGGCGGGGCGGTTCGATGCCTTCATTCACGAGCACCCGTTTTCCATGACGGTGCTGGTCCGCCTGCTTCCGGTCGGCAACAATCTTTTGACCAATCTGGCCGCGGGCATTTCGAGCGTCCGTCCCGGCGCCTTCTTCTCCGGTACGTTTCTCGGCTATCTTCCGCAGTCGCTGGTGTTTGCCCTGGTCGGCAGCGGGGCGCACATCGCCCCCGCCACCAAACTCACGCTGGCCGTAGCGCTGTTTCTGCTGTCCGGCGCGCTGGGGGTGTACCTCTATCGCCATTACCGGCACGGAATGAGCTTTGATGACAAGGTGGACGCCGCCCTGGGCGAAGCCGCAACCGACAATACACACCATGACAATCCATCCGAACGCTGATTTACGCCAGCAGCGCGCCTCGCTGGTGCTGGCGCTGCTGCTGCTGGCGGCACTGACCGCCGTGGCCATGCTCAGCCGGCCGCTGACGCCGATCGACGAAACCCGCTATGTCAGCGTGGCCTGGGAGATGTGGCTGCGCGGCGATTTTCTGGTGCCGTTCAAGAATGGCGAACCCTATAGCCATAAGCCGCCGCTGATGATGTGGATGTTTCAGGCAGGCTGGGCGGTGTTCGGGGTGAACGACTGGTGGCCGCGTCTGGTGTCGCCGCTGTTTTCCGCCGGCGGACTGCTGCTGACCATGGGTCTGGCAGGACGGCTCTGGCCGGATCGCCCGGGCCTGGGCGGGCAGGCGGTGTTGATTCTGGCGAGCAGCCTGTTGTGGACGATCTTTTCCACCTCGGCCATGTTCGATGTGATTCTGGCGTTCTTTGTGCTGCTGGGCATGCATGGCACGCTCATGGCGGCAGACGGCAAATCCGGACGGGGCTTCGGCATTGCTGGGGCTCGCGATCGGGCTGGGGGTGCTGGCCAAGGGTCCGGTCATCCTGCTGCATGTGTTGCCGGTTGCGGCGCTGGCGCCATGGTGGAATCCGGGTTTGCCCCACAAGGGGATCGCGATGCCCCTTGAGGCTACGCCGAATTTCAACGGGCTGACGCCCGTGAAAAGTCGATCGAACTGGACGCGCTGGTATGCGGGCATCCTGGCCGCCGTGCTGCTGGGCGCGGCGATCGCCCTGGCATGGGCGATTCCCGCGGGGTTGGCGGGCGGGGAGGAATACCGCAAAGCGATTTTCTGGGGGCAGACCGCCAACCGCATGGTCGAATCCTTCGCCCACAGGCGTCCGTTCTGGTGGTATCTGCCGCTGTTGCCGCTGCTGCTTTTTCCCTGGTTTGTCTGGCCGGGGTTGTGGCGCGCCATCGGCCAATACGCGCAGCAGGGCCTGGATCGCGGCGGGCGCTTCTGTATCGCGTGGATGCTGCCGGTGTTCGTTGCGTTTTCCTTCATCAGCGGCAAGCAGGTGCATTATCTGGTGCCGCTGTTTCCGGCGTTTGCCCTGCTGGCCGCGCGGGCCATGGCGAATGGAGCCCGAATCGCGGGAATGTGGCTGCCTGTCCTGTTGGCGCTACTGGTCGGGGTGATGTTGCTGCTGTTGGCGCTGGGTTGGGTGAAGCTGCCGCACGACAAGTTGCCCGAGCTGCCGACACTCTGGCCGGGCCTGGTGTTGATCGTGGGCGGCGCGGCGGCGTACTTTCTTGGCCGCCGGTTTCCCCGGCCGCTGCTGGTGCTGAGTCTGCTCGGGGCCGCGTTTCCCGCACTGCTGCAACTGGCGCTGGCATGGCCGTTTTATCCCGCCTATGACGTGCGCCCGATGGCACACGCCATTCACCGTGCGCAGGCCAGCGGCCACGAGGTTGCCCATGCCGGGAATTATCACGACCAGTATCAGTTCCTTGGCCGCCTGGAACAGCCCCTGGTCGCATTGCAGGGCGGGGCGCTCAGGGACTGGCTGATGCAGCATCCGAATGGCTGTGCCGTTGTCTACGTCAAGAACCTGGAGCGTCTGCAAGGCGTTTCCGTCATTGCCTCGCAGCGCTATCGCGGAGTGGCGGCTGCGCTGGTCGATGCGCAAACCGCCCTGAAACTGCTGCAAGCGCCGGGAGCGCCGGAAGCGCCGGATACTCAGGAACAGGAGTGAGCCCGGTCAGGGCTGGGCTTCAGCCTCTTTGTGGGGCAACACGACCTCGCGCGATGGCGAGATGGTGGAAATGGCATGCTTGAACACCATTTGCGCGGCCTGATCCTGGCCTTTCAGCAACACCACGAACTGGTCGAATGATTCGATCCGCCCCATCAGCTTGATCCCGTTTATCAGGAAAACGGAAACCGGGATGCGCTCCTTGCGCAAGGTGTTGAGAAAAACATCCTGCAATTGATTGTGTTCTTTGGCAGCCATTGTGGTTCTCCCCTATGGAACGGGGGCATGCCCCCGGTAAAAACATTATCCTCGAACGGCGATTCATTCACCACAGAAACACAGAGACACAGAGAATTCAATGAATGAATGCAGGGTCGGTTTTCGACGATGCACTATTTAAGAATGCAAAGTGCCTCTGGGGTTCAACTGCTTGTCTAAAATTATTCGATTTTCGCTGCGGCGCGAGCGGCGGCGATCGCCTCCCGAGCCTGCTTCTGCTGGAGCTGTTTGCGTATCTGATCCTTGACGCTGTCAAACGGCGGGAACTGCATCGGACGGGTGTCCTCGAGCTTGATGATATGCCAGCCGAACTTGGTCTTGACCGGCGTTTTGGTCATTTCGCCCTTCTTCAGGGCGACCATGGCGTCGGAAAAGTCCTTGTCGAAAGAGGAAGGATCGGCCCAATTCAGGTCACCGCCTTTTTTCGCCGAGCCCGGATCCGTGGAATACTTCTTGGCCAGGTCTTCGAATTTGGCTTTCTTGCCCAGCTCGGCAATCAGTTTCTTGGCTTGGGCCTCGTCTTTTACCAGAATATGGCGCGCATGATATTCGGTCGCGCTGGCCGCAGCTTTTACCCTGTCGTATTCGGCCTGCATTTCAGCATCGCTCACCGGATGGGTCTTGACGTAGTCCTCCAGATACAGCTTGGCCAGTGCATCCATGCGCCGGATATTCAACATGGCGGCTACGCGCGGGTCCTTGTCCAGTCCCTTTTCCTGAGCGGCGCTGGACAACAGTTCCAGACTGATGAGCGAATCGCGCACACGGGTGTCGAGTTGCGGCGAGTCGGGCTGACCCTGACCGATCATTTCGTGCTTGATCAGTTCGCCATAAATGGCCGGGATTTCCTTGCCATTGACGATGGCGACCGGCTTGGGCGCCTCGGCGGCTGCGGGAGCTGTAGTGGCGGCTGCGGGAGCTGAGGCAGCATCAGGAGCGGCAACAGGTTTGGCATCTTCGGCGTATGCCATCGGGGCACAGGCAAGCAGAACCAGCGTGGCAAGAAGTGTGGAGCGCATTCGATATCCTTTCAAAGTTCTTCGGGGCTTAGGGCAGTAATTGACAGCGCATGAATCTCGCGCTGCATGAGTTCTCCCAGGGCGGCATAAACGAGGCGATGCCGCGCCAGGGTAGAAAGATTGCGAAATCGGGGCGAAACCAGAGTCAGGCGGAAATGCCCGCCGCCCGAGGCCGCCCCGGCGTGGCCGGCATGTTGCGCGCTTTCGTCTTCCAGCACCACGCTTTCCGGTTCCAGCGATGCCAGCCGCTGGCGAATGAGATCGGCGGTGCTCATGTGGGTCGCAGTGTTCATGCAGGCAGCACTTTCTTGAACGGTTTGACGCTGACGGACGCAAACACGCCCGCAGCAACATAGGGGTCGGCATCCGCCCAGCTTTGCGCCGTATCCAGCGAATCGAATTCGGCCACGATCAGGCTCCCGGTAAAACCCGCGGGCCCGGGGTCGTTGCCGTCTATGGCCGGAAAGGGGCCGGCCAGCAGCAGACGGCCCGCATATTGCAGCGCATGCAGACGTTCGAGGTGGGCGGGGCGGGAAGCAAGTCGCTTGTCCAGGCTGTCGGGCACATCCTGCCCGACGATGACGTACACCATTATTGGTTTTCTTCCTTTTTATCCATATACTTGGCCAGCATCATGCTCTGGCCGATCACGAATACCAGCATCAGCCCCAAACTGCCAAACAGCTTGAAATTGACCCAGGCATCCGTCGAGTAATTGAAGGCGACCCACAGGTTTGCAAGCCCCATGAATGTAAAAAATCCGCCCCAGCTCAGGTTCAATCGACTCCACGCGGCGTCGGGAAGTTCCATCTGGGCGGACATCAGGCTGCGGATGACATTGCGTCCAAACGCGGCCGAGCCGAAAATGGCGCCGGCAAAAACCCAGTACAGCACGGTCGGTTTCCATTTGATGAAGCTCTCGTCGTGCAGCCACAAGGTCGCGCCGCCAAATACGACAATGATGCCGAGGCTCACCCACAGCATGGTTTCCACCGTGTGTCCACGCAGCTTCACCCAGCCAATCTGGACAAAGCTGGCGATGATGGCAGTGAAGGTGGCCAGATAGATACCCGGTTTTTCGTTTGCGCCGGTCGGTTGAGGCAGCCCTATGCTTTGCAGCAAATGCTGCGCGGTCTGGGCATTGGCATCGCCGAGTTTGTAGGCGACAAAAAAGATGATCACCGGAAATAGATCGAACAACAGTTTCTTCATGCGGGACGGGTAGGGCGCTGCCCTGGCAATTCATGGACTGCTTATTTTGCTATGATTCTCCCTCGACTCCAAGCGCCATCGGCGCGGCCGTCCAAATAATGTTGAATATCGACCTGCACAGTCACTCCCATATTTCAGATGGCGTATTGTCCCCGCGCGAGGTCGTCGCGCGCGCAGCGGCCAACGGCGTGGCACGTGTTTGCGCTGACCGACCATGACGACGTGGCGGGATTGAGCGAGGCGCAGGCCGCGGCGGTCGAGGCCGGGATCGATTTCATACCCGGAGTGGAAATTTCCGTAACCTGGGGCGGGCAGACGGTGCATATTGTCGGCCTGCGCATCGATCCCCGACATCCCATGCTGGCTGCGGGCCTGGAGGATATCCGGAGCGGACGCACGGAACGCGCGCACCGCATGGCGGCCGATCTCGCGAAGTCGGGAATTGCTGGCGCCTTTGAAGGCGCCAGTTCATACGCCGTCAACAAGCACATCATCGGCCGCACCCATTTCGCGCGCTGGCTGGTCGGAGCGGGGTATGCGCCGGATATCCGCAGCGCGTTCAAACGCTTTCTCACGCGCGGCAACCCGGGTTATGTCGAACACGAATGGACGACGCTGGAAAACGCGGTCAACTGGATCCGCGCCAGCGGCGGCATGGCCGTGGTGGCGCATCCGGGACGCTATGCCTTCAATGCACGGGAACTGCACCTGTTGCTGGACGCGTTTCGCGCACTGGGCGGCGCGGGCGATAGAAGTGGTGACCGGCAGCCACCATCCCTCCGAATACGGCAAGTTCGCCGATCTGGCGCGGGCATTCGGCCTCATGGCCTCGCGCGGAACGGATTTTCATGCGCCGGGCGAGGGCATCGACATCGGCCGGCTTCCGGCCCTGCCGCATTATTGCCGGCCGGTTTGGCAAGGCTGGCCGGAAACAACACTTTTACAGGCGGTCTGTAGTGACTGAAACCTCCATGTCCCAGTTTTTCAATATCCACCCGGATAATCCCCAGCCGCGCCTGATCCAGCAGGCCGTGAGTATCCTGAAGCAGGGCGGCGTGATCGTCTACCCTACCGACTCGTGCTACGCGCTGGGGTGCCAGATCGGCGACAAGGAGGCGGCGGTGCGGCTGCTGTCGCGTGCGCGGACTGGATGCCGGGCACGACCTCACCCTGATCTGCCGCGACCTGTCGGAACTGGGGCGCTATGCCCAGGTCGACAACGGCCAGTTCCGCTTTCTGAAGGCGCATACGCCTGGCCCGTACACCTTCATTCTGCGCGGCACCCGCGAGGTTCCCAAGCGCCTCCTGCACAAGAAACACGACACCATCGGCCTGCGCGTTCCCGAACACGGAGTCGTTCAGGCGCTGCTGGAGCAACTGGGCGAACCGATTCTGTCGTCCACCCTGTTGCTGCACGGTGAAGACGTGCCCTTGACCGAACCCTGGGAAATCCGCGAACGGCTGGAACATCAGGTCGATCTCGTCATCGACAGCGGCGCCTGCGGACTGACCCCGACGACCGTGGTCGACATGACTACCGATACCCCGCTCGTGCTGCGTTACGGCAAGGGCGACACGAGCGATTTCGAAAGCTGAGGCGTATGGAAGAACTTACGCTGACCGGGAAAATCGCCATCTTCGCCCTGCCGGTGATTTTCGCGATCACCCTGCACGAGGCCGCGCATGGTTATGTCGCGCGTTTTTTCGGCGACATGACCGCGGCGTCGCAGGGCGCATCACGGTCAACCCGCTCAAGCACATCGACCCGGTCGGCACCATACTCGTGCCGCTGGTGATTCTGCTGACCAGCAAGCTGCTGGGCGGGGGCGCGATATTGTTCGGCTGGGCCAAACCGGTACCGGTCAATTTTGCCCGGCTGCGCCGTCCCAAGCAGGACATGCTCTGGGTGGCGCTCGCCGGGCCGGGCGTGAATTTCGTCATGGCCGTATTCTGGGCGCTGATGATTCAGTTCGGCCACGCGCTCGGAAACGGCTTTTCCACTCCGATGATGTTGATGGGCGCGGCGGGCGTGTTCATCAACGTCATTCTCATGGCGCTGAACCTGATTCCGCTGCCGCCGCTCGATGGCGGCCGCATCGCCGTCAGCCTGCTGCCGCACAATGCCGCCATCCAGTTTTCGAGGCTCGAACCCTATGGCCTGTTCATCCTGCTCGGCCTGATGTTCACCGGCGTGCTCGGCGCGATCATGTGGCCCCTGATTTCCCTCTTCATCGGCCTCACTGCCCTGGTCACCGGGCTGGATGCCATGCAATTGACTCGGCCTGATCAAGGTCGTGCTGTCCTGACCTGACCCCTATACCCCTCACCCCTAGCCCCTAGCCCCTGAAATGTATTCCGATCGCGTACTTTCCGGCATGCGCCCCACCGGACAATTGCATCTTGGCCACTACCACGGCGTTCTCAAGAACTGGCTGCGCCTGCAGAACGAATATCAGTGCCTGTTTTTCGTGGCCGACTGGCATGCGCTGACCACGCATTACGACACGCCGCAGGTCATCGATGAAAACGTCCGCGACATGGTGGTGGACTGGCTCGCCGCCGGGATCGATCCGGCGCAGGCCACGCTGTTCATACAGTCGCACGTGATCGAACATGCCGAGCTGCATCTGCTGCTGTCGATGATGACCCCGCTCGGCTGGCTCGAACGCGTGCCCACCTACAAGGATCAGCAGGAAAAACTCAGCGAAAAGGATCTGTCCACCTACGGCTTCCTTGGCTATCCGCTGCTGCAAAGCGCCGACATCCTGATCTATCGCGCCAACCTCGTGCCGGTGGGCGAGGACCAGGTGCCGCATATCGAATTCACCCGCGAGATTTGCCGCCGCTTCAATCATCTGTACGGCCGCGAGGTCGGCTTCGAAGAAAAGGCCCAGGCCGCCGTCAAGAAGCTCGGCTCGAAAAAAGCCCGCGTATACGAGGAATGCCGCACCGCCTATCAGGAAAAAGGCGACGATGAGGCGCTGGAATCCGCCCAGGCGCTGCTGAACGACGCGCAGAATCTGTCCCTGAACGACCGCGAGCGCCTGTTCGGCTACCTCGAAGGCACCGGCAAGATGATCCTGGTCGAACCCGAGGCCTTGCTGACCGAAGCTTCGAAAATGCCCGGGCTGGATGGGCAGAAAATGTCCAAGTCCTACGACAACACCATCGCATTGCGAGAAGACCCGGAGCAGGTCACGAAAAAAATCCGTACCATGCCTACCGACCCCGCGCGCGTGCGCCGCACCGACCCCGGCAACCCCAACAACTGTCCGGTATGGCAATTTCACATGGTCTATTCCGATGAAGCGACCCGCCAGTGGGTGACTGCAGGGCTGCACCAGCGCCGGCATCGGCTGTCTCGAATGCAAACAGCCGGTGATCGACGCCGTCCTGAGCGAACTCGTCCCCATCCGCGAACGCGCCCGGCACTACGAGGAAAATCCCGACCAGGTGCGCAACATCATCGCCGACGGCTGCGATAAAGCGCAGGAACTGGCGCGCGACACCATGCGCGATGTGCGCGAGGCGATGGGGCTGACGTTTGGTTAACGTGAATGTCGCGAAAGGACACGGCAAGAAGCGATGTTCATGATTCGGGGCGGTAATTCTCACCATGTCCGTCAGGCGGGGATGTCCCGGCCCGACCGTTCCTGAATGTATTGGCCAGTTCTGACAATGCATAACCCATGGATTGACTGAAAGCATGACCGAAACCATGGCCGGAGCCGGCGCTCCCAACGACGCCTTGAACAGTGAAATCACCGCGGGTCGCGCCATTGAGCGCGAGGCGCGGGCGGGCGACGCGGAGCTTCGCGACCTCTTCGACAGCACCAGCGACCTGATCCAGAGCGTCGCACCGGACGGGAGCATCCTGTTTGTGAACCGCGCCTGGCGCGAGACGCTGGGTTACGCCGAGGACGAACTCGCGGCAATGAACGTTTTCGACATGATCCGCGCCGATTGCCGCGCGCAATGCAGCGAGTGCTTGCAGCGAATATTGTCCGGCGAGGACGTGGGGCTGGTGGAGGTCACCTTCTGCGCGAAGGACGGGCGGTCTGTCACCGTGGAAGGCCGGGTCAACGTGCGCTTCGAGGACGGAAAGGCGGTGGCCACGCGCGGCATCTTCCGCGACGTGACGGAGCGCAAACAGGCGGAGCAGGCGCTGGCCAGATCGGAGACGCGGTTCCGCACGCTCTACGATTCGAACCGGGACGCGGTGATGTTGCTGGACGAGCAGGGCTTTTTCGATTGCAACCAGGCGACGCTGGACATCTTCGGCTGCGCCAGCCGGGAGGAGTTCAGCTCGAAACACCCGGCCGATTTGTCGCCGCCGCAGCAACCGTGCGGCACGGACTCCCTGACGCTGGCCATGCAGCATATCGTCACTGCGATGGAAGCGGGTAGCCACAGCTTCGAGTGGCTGCACCGGCGAGCCGACACCGGCGCGATTTTCCCCGCCGAGGTGTTGCTCAGCGCCATGAATCTGGATGGCAAACCGGTACTCCAGGCGGTGGTCCGCGATATCACGGAGCGCAAACAGACCCTGCGGGTGCTGCGTGAAAACGAGTCCCGCCTCAAGCGCGTCATCGAAGGCAGCCAGCTTGGCTTCTGGGACCACAATGTGGCGACGAATGAGGTCGCATTCAGCGGGCGTTGGGCCGGGATGCTCGGTTATCGACCCGAGGAATTGGAGCCCGCCTACCAGACCTGGGAAGACCTCATCCACCCGGAGGACAAGCCGCGCGTGCTCGACGCGCTGCGCGAGCACCTGGAAGGCCGGACCGCCATTTTCGAAGCCGAGCACCGGCTCCGCACCAAGTCCGGCGAGTGGGGGTGGATACTCACGCGCGGCAACGTCGTCACCCGCGATGCTGCGGGGCAGCCGCTGCAGATTTCCGGCATCCATACCGACATTCACGAGCGGAAAACAGCGCAGGAGGAGGCGCAGCGCCGGGCGGAGGAGACCATCCGTTTTCAGCAGGCGCTGCTTACCCTGCGCGAACACGAGGCTGACGATCTCCCGGACTTCCTGCGCCTCGCCACCGAGGAATGCGCCCGTGCGCTCGGTGTGGAGCGGGTCGGAATCTGGTTCTTCGACGCGGCGCACGAGGCCATTGTCTGCCAGGACCTGTTCGCGCGCAGCCGCGCGACGCACGAGGCCGGGGAGCAACGGCTGACGGCGCAGTTCCCGAGCTACTTCAAGGCCATCACCAATCTTGTGGCCGTGGTGGCGGACGATGCGTACACCCATCCGGCCACGCGCGAGCTCACGGAAAAGTATTTGAAGCCGCTCGGCATCACATCCATGCTCGATGCACCCATCCGGATCGGCAGGCAGATGGAGGGCGTGCTGCGCTGCGGGCATGTCGGTCCGGCGCGGGAGTGGACGCTGGAGGAGGAAGAGTTCGTGATCTCCGTCGCCGGCGCCATTCTGCTGGCGCTGGAAAACGTGAAGCGGCGCGAAGCCGAGGTCGCATTGAAGGAACGCAATGAACGTGTCCAACTGTTGCTCGATTCCACCGCCGAGGGGATTTACGGCGTGGACACCGATGGCAATTGCACCTTCGTCAACCAGGCTTGCCTGCGGATGCTGGGCTACGACAGGGAAGAGGAGTTGCTGGGGCGGCACATTCACGCCATGATCCATCACACCCGGCCGGACGGCTCGCCTTATCCGTCGAACGAGTGCCGCATGTATCAGGTCTATCTTCAGCAGACCGGTGGCGTTCACGTCGAGAACGAAGTGTTCTGGCGCCGCGACGGGACATGCTTTCCGGTGGCGTACTGGTCCCATCCGATATATCGCGACGGCCGACTGATAGGCGCGGTGGCGACGTTCTTCGACATCACCGAGCGCCAGCAGGCGGAGCAGCAGCTGCTTGCCGCGAAAGCGGCGGCGGAACAGGCCAACGCGGCCAAGGATACCTTCCTCGCCACCATGAGCCATGAAATCCGCACGCAGCTCAACGGCCTCCTGGGCATGCTGGAGTTGCTGAGCTACACGCGGCTTGACGGCGAACAGCAGGTCACGCTGGCAACCGCACGGGATTCGGGAGACAGCCTGCTCCAGATCATCAACGATGTTCTCGATCACGCCAAGATCGAGGCGGGCAAGCTCCAAATCCTGTCCGAACCCGTGTCCATCACTCAGCTGCTGACCCGCGTCGTGAATACCTACCATGCGGTGGCGAGCGCCAAAGACCTCATGCTGAGGCAGATGGTGGATCCGCGCATCAATCCGTCGCTGCTGGCCGACCCGCTGCGCCTGTTCCAGATTCTCGGCAATTTCGTGAGCAACGCGATCAAGTTCACGTCCGAGGGCTTCGTGGAGGTTCGCGCCGATCTGGTCAGGCGGACGGAAGGCGCCGAGACGGTGCGGCTGTCGGTGAAGGACACCGGCATCGGCATTGCGCCGGAAGCGCAAAAGCGCCTGTTTCAGCCATTCGAGCAGGCGAGCGTGGACACCGCGCGCCTGTATGGAGGCACCGGTCTTGGACTGGCAATCAGCCGCCGCCTGGCGGAGATGATGGGAGGCGTGATGGCGGTGGAAAGCGTGCCGGGCGAGGGCACCACGATGAGTGTGACACTTACGCTGCCCATCACCGCGGCCGCGCCGCTGCAACGCGACGAATGGGAGAAGGCGCCGCCCGCCCCCCTGCCCGACGCCGGCGAAGGCCCGTTGGCGCTGGCGGTGGACGATCATCCGACCAATCGTCTCCTGCTGACGCAACAGCTTGCGGCGCTGGGGGTGCGGGTGCGGACGGCCAAGGATGGACAGGAGGCGCTGGCCCTGTGGCGGAGCGGTGGATTCGCGGTGGTCATCACCGACTGCAATATGCCCGTGATGGACGGCTATGCTTTTTCCCGGGCTGTGCGCGGGATCGAGAGCAGGGAAGGGATGTCGCGCACGCCCATCATCGCCTGGACCGCCAACGTGCTCCCCGGCGTCGTGGCGCAATGCCATGCCGCCGGAATGGACGACATCCTGCATAAGCCGCTCGAGCTGGGCCATCTGAAAGCAATGCTGTCGAAATACCTGGTGAATGCCGCAGCCGTGACAAGCGAGCCGGTCACCCGCCGGAAGCAGGCGGACGGCATGCAAGCGCTATGCACCGGCCTTCCGGAGGCGGATAAAGCCGCCGGGAAGGCTGCCGAAAGAACGGCAATCCTGCGCGATTTCGTGGCGCAGACCCGATCCGATCTCGCCATCCTGGAGGCAGCGCTGATCGAACGGGATATCCCTGCGTGCGGGCGCATCGCGCACCACATCGCGGGAGCGAGCGGAATGGTCGGTGCGGACGAACTGGCAAGCGCCTGCAAGTCGATGCAGAACGCCGCGCGAAAGGGCATCCTGGAGGGCGCGGATGCGGTGAAGGCCGCGCTGGAACGACTCGCCGCGCAACTTGGTGAAACGGCCACTGGCAATAAGCATCGGAATGGCTAATGAAGACTGAAAAGTACAGAGTCAAACCCGGCGCCAAACTCGATCTGGCCAGGTTCGACGCGGACGACAAGTCGCTCATGAACGGCGACAAGGAAACGGCCAGGGCGCAGTTGGAAACGCTGCGCGCAAGGCTGGAATCCCTGCAGGAATTGCTCTTCGCCGAAGGCAGACACAAGCTGCTGATCGTGCTGCAAGCCATGGATACGGCGGGCAAGGACTCCACGATTCGCCTGGTGTTTGACGGAGTGAATCCGCAAGGCGTGAAAGTCGCCAGCTTCAAGGCGCCTACGCCAGAGGAACAGGCGCATGATTTTCTCTGGCGCGTACACGCCAAAACCCCGGCCAGGGGTGAAATCGTCATTTTCAACCGCAGCCATTACGAAGACGTGCTGATTACCCGCGTCAACGGCTGGATCGATGCCGACACCTGCAAGGCCCGCTACCGGCACATCAACGAATTCGAACGGCTATTGGCGGAAAACGGCACCACGATCCTGAAGTTCTACCTGCACATCTCCAGTGACGAGCAGAAAAAGCGCCTGATCGAGCGCCGCGACGATCCCGCCAAGCAGTGGAAATTCAATCCCGGCGACCTCGCAACCCGCGCCCAGTGGGATGACTACATGGATGCCTATGCGGATGCCATTGCCGCGACCAGCACCCGGCACGCGCCGTGGTATATCGTGCCCGCCAATTCCAAACTGCAGCGCAACCTGATTATCTCCAGCGTGATCTGCGATGCGCTGGAAGGGTTGAAAATGGATTATCCAAAGCCGGCTCCGGGGATCGCTGAAATAGAAGTGGTGTAGCGGTCAGCCCGTATCCCTACTCCCGGAAGCCTTCCACCTCGATCGCCAGATTCACTTCGTCGCCGATCAGGGGTATCCCGTAGTTCATGCCGAAATCCGAGCGGCGCAGGGTGGCATGCACATCCGCACCGCAGACATTCCGGAAGCTGGGTAATTGCAGCCCGCAGCTGAAATCCCGGATTTCCAGAACGATAGGGCGGGTCACGCCCAGCATCGTCAGCTCGCCCTGGGCTGAAACGGGTATGCCGTCCTTGAAACTCACGTCCCTGGCGACGAAGCGGATTTCGGGAAACTGCGCGGTATTGAAGAAGTTGACGCCCAGCAGTTTGCGATTCAGTTCATCGTGGCCGGTATCGCCCGAACTGGCATCCACGCTCACCTCGATGAGGCTGCCTTCCGTCCCTTGCGGGTCCAGCACCACGTGGCCCTGGCTGCGGTTGAACTTGCCGCGCATGAGGGAAACCTTCTGGTGCCGTATCTCGAAGCTGGGGTAGGTATGCTCCGGATCCAGGGTATACCGCTCCGCTGCCCAGAGCCTGGGCGCCACAGCCACGAGAAGTATCAGAGCTAGTTTGCGCATGGCGATTCCTTTCTGCAATGCATCGGCCACATACGATCTTTCATGGGCTTTAGCCCATAGAAAGTGGGAGTCCCCTCGTGGGGTTTTCGACGACGCATCATTTGTTTCGACGACGCATCATTTGGGTAACAACACGATCGTGAAACGGACATCCGCTTCATCGGCGACCACATCGTTCCATTCGCCGCCGCCGATTCCGAAATCCGAGCGTTTCAACGGGAACCGCCCCTCCGCCAGCCAGGTGCCGCCGGGTTGGCGCAGCAACGTGAGCGGCACGGGGAAAGGACGCGTCCGTCCCTTGATGGTCAACTCGCCCTGGACGATGTAGCTGCCGTTCGCCTGCTTCGTCACGCGCTTCGAGACGAACACGGCCTTGGGATAGCGCGCGGCATCGAACCAGATCGGCCGCTGCACCTCGACGTCGCCCTCATCCGAACCGGTATCGATGCTGGCGACATCCACTTCGAACAGGAAGCGCCCCGCCTCCACCCTGGCCGGATCGAACGACGCCTGCGCGGCAAAGCGTTTGAAACCGCCCTCCGAGGGCACGTTCATCTGCCTGATGGCGAATCGCACCTGGCTCTTTCCGGCATCCAGCTTCCAGTCCTGGGCCCAGGCGGGTGCGGCCAGACAGAGCAACAGGCACAACAGGGTTTTTCGGATCATGTCTTGCCCGCTTTCTGGTCCAGTTCCCGCAAATGCGCGAGTTTTTCGGCAATTTTACCCTCCAGCCCGCGCGGCGTGGGCTGGTACCAGTTCTGCTCCGGCAGCCCGTCCGGAAAATAGCCCACGCCCGCGGCGTAGGCGTCGGGCTCGTCATGGGCGTAGCGGTAGGCGTGGCCGTAGCCGAGTTGTTTCATCAGTTTGGTCGGGGCATTGCGCAGATGCAGCGGCACCTCGTTGGACGGGCTTTGCGCGACGAAAGCCCGCGCGGCGTTATAGGCAACATAGACCGCATTGCTCTTGGGCGCACACGCCAGGTAAATACAGGCTTCAGCCAGCGCCAGTTCGCCTTCCGGCGTGCCCAGGCGCTCGTAGGTTTCCACGGCATCGAGCGCCATCCGCAGCGCGCGCGGGTCGGCCAGGCCGACATCCTCGCTCGCCATGCGGATCAGCCGCCGCCCGAGATAGCGCGGGTCGGCGCCGCCGTCGAGCATGCGCACCAGCCAGTAGAGTGCGGCATCCGGGCTGGAGCCGCGCACGCTTTTATGCAACGCGGAAATCTGATCGTAGAAAGCCTCGCCGCCCTTGTCGAAGCGGCGCAGCGATTGCGCCAGTGCGTTCTCGACAAAAGCGGTGTCGATCTCGCTCGCCCCGGCGGTGCGCGCTGCCGTATCGAGCTGTTCCAGCAGGTTCAGCAGCTTGCGCGCATCGCCGTCGGCGTATCCGGCCAGCACCTGATCGACGCCCTCTACAAGCTTGAGGCCGGGCAAGGCAACCAGTGCGCGCTGCAACAAGGAGCCGAGTTCCCCGGGCGTGAGCGACTTCAGCACATAGACCTGTGCCCGCGACAGCAAGGCGCCGACGACTTCGAAAGAAGGGTTTTCTGTCGTCGCGCCGATGAAGGTGAACAGTCCCGCCTCGACGTGCGGCAGGAAGGCGTCCTGCTGCGACTTGTTGAAGCGATGCACTTCATCGACGAAGACGATCGTGGCGCGCCCCTGCGACTGATTCATGCGTGCGCGCTCGACCGCATCGCGAATGTCCCTGACCCCGGAGAGCACGGCGGAAATGGCGATGAAGTCCGCGCCGAAGGCCTCGGCGGTCAGCCGCGCCAGCGTGGTCTTGCCCACCCCCGGCGGCCCCCATAGCACCATCGAATGCAGCTTGCCCGCATCGAACGCAAGCCTGAGCGGCTTGCCCGGCCCCAGCAGATGGGACTGGCCGACCACCTCATCCAGATGGCGCGGGCGCAGGCGTTCCGCCAGCGGCGCGCCGGCTTGAATACCGGTATCAAAAAGGTCTTCAGTCACTGACCACATCCGCGCCCTTGGGCGGAGTGAATATGAAGCGCGAGGAAGCCAGCGCCGGGTTGCGCCGGAAATGCGAAAGCTTGAGCGTGGTGCGCTGGCCAAAGTGGTCATACAACTCCATCTGCGCCAGCACGTCGCCCCTGAAGCCCATGCGGATGCGGTCAAACGACGTGTCCTTGTTCCTGGGCGTGGCCTCCAGCCATTCCAGACCCTCACTCTCGCCCGCGTCTTTCAGGCTGAAGTATTTTTCGATGGCGTTATCCCCCGCCAGCAGGGCGGCGGGCGTGCCGCTGATCACATCTCCCAGCTTCTTCACCGTCACCTGGTTGAGATCGGCGTCATACAGCCACAGCTTCACGCCGTCGCCCACAATCACCTGCTCATACGGCGCGCTGTAATCCCAGCGGAACTTGCCCGGTCGTGCAAACGCCATCTTGCCGCCGGCCTGCTGTGTCACCCGGCCAGACTTGTCCGCCACCGTCTGCGTGAAATCCGCCTCGGCCGTTTTCGCACCCGCGATGAAGGCTTTCAGCCGATCGATGCCGCCGGCCTGGGCAAACAGGGGAAATGCCAGACTCATGACCAGAAGATATTTTTTCAAAACCGGACTCCAAAATTCGACTGCACAACGCAGCCATATGCATACAAAAGACCGCTCCGCGTTCGTTGGGTTCTCGGCGGTGAGGTTTTTAACCCCAAAATAATGCGTCGTCGAAAACCCCACAAGGGGACTCCGACTTTCTATGGGCTAAAGCCCATGAAAGATCGTATGTGGCCGGCGCATGGATCAGAAGCAGCTATGGACTGTTGAGTATCGCGCCTGGCTATTCAGTTTAACAAAATCACTCATGCCAGTGACAAGGCCCAGACCGACAGGCACTCGGTTAAGCCGTTGAGTGCGAATCAGTTCACGGGCTTCGTGACGTGTCACCGTTAGCAGAGGCAGGTTTTCAGGTTGTCGTCTATTGGCGCGGGGCTCGATTTGGTCGGGTCGATAGGGCAGGTGCAGTGCGGCGACGCTCGCAAGCACGGTCGCGATCAAGGTGCGAATTTGATCGTCCGGCGTTCGGCGCAGCGGATCGGAGAAAGCGGCCAGCAAACGCTTGGCACCGGTACAAGTCAGCGCGCGGTAAAACATCCGTGGGGGGCGGGTCCGAAATTTTGTGTGTAGACGCCGGGTCAAAAACCATCAGTTCAGTGCATTCATGAGACTTCTTCTCCATCTGCGTTACGTCTTCCCCAGCCACCATGGACTCCATTCAACTCGCTTAAGCGGTTCGCTCAGCCTGCGTGTGAGCCAGTGTTAAAGCCTGCGAGGACGCCGGGCTACAAGGTCTCTGCGTCGAGAGGCGCAGGCAGGCGGCGTGCGCACTCCGGTCGCTCGGCTTGCGCAAGCTCGTTCAGGATCCTGAGCTTTCGGACAATCCCGCGGCCTGACAGGCCCTTGCAGCTCGGTTTGCATGATGCGGACGCACCGCGGTCCGCATCGCGCAAGCGCTTGCCGGCGGGATACTCCTGAAGCGTCCGCATCCGGATGGTCCGGCCTTCTGTCCAGGACCCAGACCTCCGGAACGCGGGGAGGAGGAGCAGTCGAAATAGGTTGCGGTGGGCTATTCGTGCGATTGTGAATCCGGCAGTTTCACCGGGTCGTGTTTGACCCACCTAAACCTGCAATCTGCCTGCGGCGCACCTAGGGACAGACACCGGCGCTCGCGCCGGATGGACTTGTCCAGGCTCGAAACTGCGCTAGATTGAGTTATGGCCCGTTTTCCGTCATACAGGATTGTGCCCTCCTTCCAAGCGCTTGGCTGGGCGGATTCGTTGCGCGCAAGCGATGTGAGCCGAATTGCAGTCACGGGAGACTCGGACATTCGTGGTGCGGCACGCCTCGCGGCCAGCCGTCGAAGCCCGGATCGGCCGAGGCCCCAGCGGATGCCCGGCCCGGCCCGATTCCGGCCATTGCGCCCTTACGCACCATCACCATGAGTTCTCACTTCATCGGCCGCTTCGTCAGCGACGGCTTCGACGCACAGGGGCGGTCGGGCAAGCCGCTGATCGGCTTTCGCGTCACGCTGCATGGCCCGAAGTTCCTCATTGGCAGCGACGCGCTCGGCAGCACCGTCGTCACGGACGCGGACGGGCAGGTCGAGTTCGACTACCGGCCCGACACGACGACCGAAGGTCACCGCACGCTTGAACTTACGGTCGAGGACCTCACCGGCCGGCGCATCCCGTTCAAGACTTCCGACGGGCGCGAGGTCATGGACGACCGCGACGACGAGACCCTCAGCCGCGCCGCCGACTACGTGGTGCGCGAGGCCGATGCGTACGGACTGCTGGTCACGCTGGGCACCGGCGAGACCAGCATCCAGTCGCCCAACGGCTTCGGCTGGGGCTTCAAGGCCGGCAACCGGGTCACCACCCTGATGGACGAGGACGCGTTCCGCCACGCGGCCAAATTGATGCGCGAGGCCAAGCAGGCGATCGCGATGTCGCAGCTCTTTTTTCCGCTGCCCGAGGCCTTCATTCCGGACCCCAATCAGGAACCAACCAAGCTGATCTTCGACTTCCAGGGCACGCAACCGGACGCGCAAAGTCCTCCTATCGGCCGTTCGGTCGCCGGGGCGCGCCCCGAACGGCTGCTCGTCGATGCCGCCAGCCATGGCGTGGACGTGCGCATTGTGCTCAACGCAGTCAAAGTTCCCTTGTTCGTGAAGATCGCTGTCGGGGCGGTGCTACTCCCGCTCGCCGGCAGCGAGGGCATACGCACCGCCGCCATGCTCGACGAAGAGTTCACTGACGCCGATGAAGTCGACACCTATTTCGCGGACGCCAATGCTGCGAAAATTCGCACCGCACCGTTCGAGCAGCCGGTGCTCACCACGGCCGGCGTGATGCACGCCAAGCTGATGGTCGCCGACTGGACTTACGCGCTGTCGATCGGCTCGCCGTTCGGCCAGAGCTACTTCGACACCCACGACCACGAAATCGATGCGCCGATCCGCGGCGGGTCCGACGGCTTTCCCAAGCACGATGCGGGCTTCGCCATCAGCGGCCCGGCGGTGGCGCATTTGCAGGAGACGCTCAAGCTGTTGTGGGACACGGTGCGGCCGAACGACAAGCTGACCTCGTTTCCCGGTCCGACCGAACCGATCGGGGACAGCACGCCGCCCGGCTCCGGGCTCGTCCCCGCAGCCGCCCCGAGCACCACGGATCTGGATGCCGCGCTTGCGGAAGACGGCGAATGCGACGTGCAAATCGTGCGCACCCTGAGTTCGGGCCGCTTCAAGGAAGTTCCGGGCATACCGGAGGACGGCGAGAAGGGCATCCTCGAAGCCTATCAGCGCGCCATCGCCGCGGCCGAGGACTTCGTCTATATCGAGACCCAGTACTTCACCAACGACGCGATCGGCGAGGCCATCGTCGGCGCCATCAAGGCCAGGCGCAACCGGCCGCCCAAGGCCGACGGCACGCCCCAGCCCGACCTGCAAGTGATCGTGGTGTGCAACATTCAGCCCGACGTGCCGTTCTATCCGTTCAAGCAGCGCCGGCTGATCCACCGCATCCGCGAGGCCATCGGCGAGGACGCGAGCAAGCCGAAGTGGTTCGGCGTGTTCACGCGCTGGACCCACGACGTGCCGCCCGACATTGAAGGTCACCTCCCTTCGCGCCCGCGCATGCTGCCCATCTACGTGCACGCCAAGGCCGCCGTGGTCGACAACCAGTGGGCCACCATCGGATCGGCCAACCTCGACGGCCTGTCGCTGGATTCCATGCTGCTGTGGGACAAGCTCAACGGCTTCCTCGGCTTCGACCTGTTCCGCCAGCAGCGCGCCATCGAGGTCAACGGCTGTTTCATCAACAGCGACGGTTCCAGCCCGGTGGTCGACAAGCTGCGGCGCAAGCTGTGGGCCGAGCATCTGGGGTTCAGAAAATCAGCGGGGGTGCCCGACATCGACGCCAGCGAGCTCGCCACGCGTCCCGCCGGCGGCTGGCTGTCGTTGTGGAACGAACGCGCCGCGGCCAACCTGCAGCGCCTGATCGACACGCCCGAAGCAGTCGTTCGACAACATGGCGCGGGTACTGCCCTGGCCGAAGCAGAACACCACCTACAAGACGCCGCGCAAGCATCTCGATGCGCTGGGGATCAAGACCTACAAGGTGGTGCCGCTGCGCTCGACGCGCAAGTTCGACTTCAAGCTCGGCGACTGGGACAAGAAGAGCCGCGCCGAGATGGACTATGACTGACAGCGTACAGCGCGCCGGCGAGCTGCTCGGCCGCGTTGCGCGCGGCCTGGATGTGGTCTCCGGCAACGCCAAGGTCGCGCGCGATCTGCTGGCGCTGCTCGGCTGGTCGTTGCCGCCCGGAGTGGACGACATCGGGCTCACGCAACTGGACCTCAGCACGCTCGCTGCGCGGCTCGACACCCTGAGCGACCTGCGCAGCCAGGAAGACGCGTCTGACGCCGATATCGCCGTCGCCCTGGCCGGGGTCGCCGACGCGCTGATCGAGTTCTTCGAACACGCGCAGCAGCTCGCCGCAGGCTTCGAGGCGACGCCCGAATACCTGCAGACCACGCAGATCGTCGACGAGTTTTTCCCGCGCCTCGCCGACGTGCTGGTGATCCAGCTCGTCGGCCAGACGGGCTCGGCGCTCATTCCGCTGGGCGTGCTGCTCGGGCTGTTCGAGATGACGCGCCTGCCGGCCGACCCGGCCAAGTTCCAGGTCGAGCATGTGCGCCAGGTGGTGCGCTGGGATCGCTTCGGCCCGCTGCTGAAGCGACCCGGTCGGACATGCTGAAGGACGTGTACGGCTGGGGCACGCCGGACTTCGCGGGCAACACGCTGGTGATGAATCTCGGCGGCTTTCTCGACCACTTCTGCGACACGCTGTCGCTGCGGCCCATGCCGCGCGCGGTCGAGGAATCGCTGGTCGACCATGCGGTGCCCGAGGCCGACACCGACCCGGCCGCGCAATTGTTCGCCAGCATCGCCAAGGGGCTGGGCGACGGCGCCTACGACGTCGGCGTGTCGCTCTATCCTCTGCGCCCGAGCAGCGCGGGCGCGCAGCGACGGCGGGCTCGGCCTGTCGCCCTACGTCATCGCCGCGACCGACACGAAGATCGCGCTGTCGGAAGCGCTCTCGCTCGAAGTCGCGGCGTCGACCGACATCGAGACCGGCCTGGCGCTGCTGCTGCGCGCGGGACAGGATCCGCAACTGCTCACCGGGCTGCTCGATTCGCCCGGCAGCGAGCACCGCCGATTCCAAGCTTGCCCTGACGCTGCGCTTCGCCGACCCGGATGGCGGACGCCTGCAGCTGATTTCGGTCGCCGGCATCAGCTTCGACGTCGCGGCGCTGCGCGCGGGCATTGCCTTCGCCGGCGGCACCGAGCTCGACCCAACGCTTTCCGCCGGCATCGACGACGGCCGCATCGCGATCAGGCCCGACCCGGACGACGGCTTCCTCGCCTCGCTGCTGCCCGCCTCGGGCGCGACCGTCACGGTCACGCTCGACCTCGCCTGGTCGCACCGCTCCGGCCTGCGCATCCACGGCGGCGTCGGCTTGCAGACCACGCTCACGGTGCATCAGCGCTTCGGCCCGCTGCAACTCGATGCGATCGACCTCGCGATCGCCGGCGACGGCGATGGGCTGACCACGCGCGCGCTGTTGAGCGGCGCGGTCACGCTCGGCCCGGTAACCGCGGTCGTCAGCGGCGTGGGCGCGGCACTGGCGCTGCGCTTTACCCACGGCAACCTCGGCGCCGGTGGACCTCGGCGCCGATTTCGTGCCGCCATCGGGCATCGGTCTCGCGATCGAGGTGCCCGGCGTGCTCGAAGGCGGCGGCCTGCTGTTCCGCGACCCCTTGCAACCCGTGTACGCCGGCGTGTTGCAACTCTCGGTGCACGAGATGATCAACCTCACTGCCTTTGGCCTCATCGCCACGCGCATGCCCGATGGTCAGCAAGGGCTACTCGCTGATCGTCTTCATCACCGCCGACGGTTTCCAGCCCATCCAGCTCGGCCTGGGCTTCAGCCTGCTCGGCATCGGCGGCATGGTGGCGGTCAACCGCACCTTCGACGAAGCGGTGCTGCGCGAGGGGCTGAAGAGCGACACCCTGGCGAGTCTCCTGTTCCCGCGCAACCCGGTGGCCAACGCGCCCGCCATCATCCGCAGCCTCAGCGCCGCGTTCCCGGCCAGGAGCGGCAGCTACATGGTCGGGCTCCTGGTGCGCATCGGCTGGTTCACCCCGCCGCTGGTGATCGCCGACCTCGCGCTGATCGTCGAGTTCGGCGCGCGCAAGCGCCTGCTCGTGCTCGGCCGCGTGCATGTGGCCCTGCCATCACCCGATCAGCCGCTGCTGCGCATCACCCTCGACTCGATCGGGGTGTTCGACTTCGACGCCGGCACCACCGCGATCGACGCGGTGCTGGTCGATTCGCGCCTGCTCGAACGCTTCGTCATCAGCGGCGCGGCGGCACTGCGGGCGCGCTGGACTTCGCCGCGCAGCTTCGCCCTGGCGGTGGGCGGCATGAACAAGGGTTTCCCGGTTCCTGCGGACTTTCCGCTGCTGGAACGCGTGACCCTGAGCCTCACCACCGGCGACAACCCGCGGCTCACCTGCGAGTCCTACTTCGCGCTCACCTCGAACACCGTGCAGTTCGGCGCCGCGGCGCACCTGTACGCAGCGGCCTACGGCTTTGCCGTGGTCGGCGACGCCGGCTACGACGTGCTGATCCAGCTCGACCCCTTCCACTTCCTGGCCGACTTCTTCGCCAGCATGCAGCTCATGCGCGGCTCGAGACAATCTGTTCAAGGTCAAGGTCGACGGCACGCTCGAAGGCCCGGCGCCGCTCACCGTGCGCGCCAAGTGCAGCTTCGAGATCCTGTGGTGGGACGTGTCGATCCGGGTCAACGCCACGCTCGCCGAGGGCACCGCGCCGCCGCTGCCGGCGGCGGTGAATGTGCTCGACCAGCTCAAGGCCGCCCTGGGCGATGCGCGCAACTGGCACGCCGAGCTGCCCGCGCAGCAGACCCGCGTGGTGACGCTGCGCGACGCATCCGACACCACGACCTTGCGGGTGCATCCGCTCGGCACGCTGAGCGTGCGCCAGGGCGTGGTGCCGCTCAATCTGGCCCGCGACATCGACCGCTTCGGCGAGGCGCCGGTGGCGGGCAGCAAGCGCTTCATGGTCGGCGCGCTGACATTGGGTGCCGCAACCACGGATTCAGGCCCGGTGCGTGACGAGTTCGCGCCGGCGCAGTTCTTCGAGATGAGCGACGACGCGAAGCTCGCCGCGCCGTCCTACGAGACCATGGACGCTGGGCGTCGCCTTCGGCGCGCCGGACTATGCCTTCGACCTCGCCAGCGGCCTGGCCTCGCCGCTCGACTACGAGACCCGGATCGTCGATGAGCAGGCCGCGCCGGACGAGGCGCCGCCGCCCTACCGGCTGACCGATGTCCTGCTCGATCTGCATGTGCGCGTCGGCGCGGCCGGACGCTCGGTGCTGCGCAGCGCCGCCGCGCCAGCCCCGCACCCTTCGCCGCGCTGCGCGCGCCCGGGTTCGCGGTCATCGACGACAGCGCTCACACTCGATACCCCAGTCCAGCGGACTCTCCTTCGCCGAGGCCGCAGCAATGGCCAACACCGCCGCTACCCGCCTGCGGGCAGTGCCGGCGTTCGAGGCGGTGGCAGGTGAAATCCCACAGAACGACCTAAACAAAGGATGCAGCATGGCTGACGCAAATCTCGTCTTCCTCCCCTGGGTGCGCCAGGGCATGGCCGCGCGCCTCACCACCCCCGACCCGCTCGCCGCGCCACTGCCGGCGCAAGCCGGCTTTAACGCGCGGCTGGAGATCAACGGCGAGGAGGGGGCGACCATGCCGCTAATCATCGCCGGCGCGGGCGAGGTGATCGGCCTGGATGCACGCCAGGTGGTGCGCATGGAGCCGCCACCGAACACGAGCGATTACGAGTCCAATGACCTCGCCGCGGTCGAGTTCGACAACCCGGACCTGCCCTGGCTGTTCACGCCGGCGGCCGCCGACGCGCAGGGCCGGCTGCGGCCTTGGCTGGTGCTGGTGGTGGTGCGCCAGGGCGACGGCGTGGTGCTGCGCCCGCCCGGCACGGAAGCCCTGCCGGTGCTTGAGATTGCACCGCCCGCGCGTCCGGCCGACGAATTGCCCGACCTCGCCGAGTCGTGGGCGTGGACGCATGCGCAGCTAGCCGCCCCCGCGGGGGCGAGCACGGACGCGCTACTCAGCCTGCTCGCGACGCAGCCCGCGCACAGCGTGGCGCGGCTTGTCTCGCCGCGGCTGCTCGATCCGTTTACGCGCTACATTGCCTGCGTTGTCCCGGCGTTCGAGGCGGGGCGCTTGGCCGGGCTCAAGCTGCCTATCACCGGCGCGAACGCGTCACAGCTCGCGCCCGCGTGGAAGAGCGGCGCGAACGCCCCGGCGCAGATCGCGCTGCCGGTGTTCCACCACTGGGAGTTCGCCACCGGCGCGCGCGAGGACTTCGAGTCGCTGGTGCGCAAGCTGGTGCCGCGCGACCTTGCCGGGCTCGTCGGTCGCCGGCCGATGAGCCTCGATCAACCCGGCTTCCCGGTGGGCGATACGCCGCTGCCGGCGCTGGACGCTCGAAGGCGCGCTGCAGCCGGTGCACGCCCCGCGCACCGAGTGGCCCGATGCGCAAAGCGCTGGCTGGCAGGCCACGCTGCGCGCCATCGTCAATGCCGCCGCCCTCCCGGCGCCGAACGGCACCGATCCACTGGTCGGCCCGCCGATCTATGGCCGCTGGTATGCGCAGCGCAGCCAGGTCGGCGATGTCGCCGCGCCGCCGACCTGGCTCGATGACCTGAACCTCGATCCGCGCGAACGCGTCGCCGCCGCACTCGGCACCCGCGTCGTGCAGGACGCGCAGGAGGCGCTGGTCGCGCAGGCCTGGCAGCAGGCCGGCGAGATCGATCGCGCCAACCAGCGGCTGCGCCAGATGCAGCTGAGCCTGGTGGTGGGCGCGCGGCTGCACGCCAAGCAGGTTCAAGGGCTGGGCAGCGACGACGATGCGCTGTGGCGGCTCGCCGCACCGGCGCAGGCGCGCCTGGTGTGGCAGGCCGCAACGCCGCAAGCGCCGGCAGCTGAGCATGCGCGCGTTCATCGCATCGACCGCGACGCCGCTCGCCCTGACCTCGGCGCCGATGCGCCGCATCACGCGCCCGCAAGGCGCGATCAGCCGGCGCGCGCAACTCGCGCTGCGCGAGGTCCCGCTCGCAACCGGGACCGGCACCGCCAGCACTGGGCTTGGCACTGGTATCGCCACCAGTACGAGTATCGGCCCCGGCACCTTGACCGCTGCGCGCGCGGCACTGGGCACCACCACGCTACAGTTGCTCACCCAGCCGCTGACGATGATATTTGTGCTGCCGCCCACGCGCGGCCTGGTGAGCTTTGACGCAGTGTCGCGACGCCTGCCCGCGGCGCAGGCGCCGATGGCCTATGCCACTGCCAACGACCTCGCGGTCGGCAACGCGCCGCCGCGGCCCGGGTTTCAGATCGTTACCGCGGCATCGCCGTTTGTGGTCACGATTGGCGCAACGCTGGCGCAGCCGCGCCTGCCGCCCCACCCGGTCGAGCCGCCCGAGCCCCCCGAGCCGCCTCCGCCCAAGCCGCCTCCACCGCATCCCCCGAAGCCCGTCGACAGCGCCGACGCGCAGGCGTTTCGCGCCGCGGCCAAGCGCCACCTTGCGCGCGTCAATCCGTTCTCGTTCATCCTGGTGCTGCCGGCGCCGCGCCCCGCGCTCGACGTGGTCGCCGCGCGCGGCACCCTGGTGCAGCTGCTCGACCCGGCACCTGCGCTGCAGATGCGCATGGCCGCAACGATCACGCTCGCCGGCGGCGCCGCGCCGCCCGCGATCGCGCCGCTTGGCCACGCGCCGCATTTCGAGCAGCCGATGAGCGAGCCGCTCGCCACGCTGTCGCAGGACTGGCTGCTGCCCGGGTTGGACCGCGTGCTGCCCGACACCGTGGCGCTGCTGGAGCCGAATCCGCGCTTCGTCGAGGCCTACATGGCCGGGCTCAATGTCGAGATGGGGCGCGAACTGGTGTGGCGCGACTATCCGCTCGACGACCCATGCGCCACCTTCTTCCGCCGCTTCTGGCGCAGCGCGCAGCCGCAGGGTGAGGGCGACATCGCCGCGCTCGCCGACTGGGGCGCGAACCGGCTCGGCACGAATGCCGGAGCCGGCGTGGCGCACCAAGCAATCGGTGCTGCTGGTGCGCAGCGGCCTGTTTCGCCGTTACCCGGGTGCGCTCGTCTACGCGGTGCCGGCAACACGCGATGCAACTGGCCGCAAGCCCGATATCGGAGCTACACACCGGCAACCGCTGTTTCGAGGCAGCCTGCAGCCGGACGTGACTTTCTTCGGCTTCGATGTCGACCCGGCCGACGCGGCCGCCGACCCGGGCTGGTACTTCGTCATCGAGCAGCAGCCCACCGAGCCGCGCTTCGGCTTCGATGTCGAGATCGACTTCGGCAGCGCGAGCCATGTGCCGCTTGCCGCGCCGCCGGCCGGTTTCTCCCTGCCCGCCGGCACACAATGGGCGCGCAACGCCGCGCACATGGCGCAAATCACGCGCCAGCAGCCGGTGCGCGTGGCGATCCACGCCAGCGAACTGCTGGCTGGCCTCACCCCAGCACCGACACCGACGAGCTGAAACCATGGACGTGCAACTTCTAAAGCCCCCGACCGAACTGCTGCACTTTGCCACGCAGACGGTGCCGCCCGACCTCGCCGCCGACCTGCTGCCTTCCGACCTGCCGCTTGCCTTGCTGCCGGTGCGGCTGGAGACGCGCTTCTTCGCGCAGCCCGATGGCACGCAGCAGTTGCGCATCCGCGTCTTCCCGGACCAGATCCACGTCGACTCGCACGAGCCCGAGCTGTCGGCTGACGAGCTCGACTGGGGCCGGCATTTCTGGGAACTGACCTGGCGCGCCGCTGGCGACGAGGCGCGCCGGCGGCTGGCCTGGCAGCAGCTTGCCGACCACTTCGACCCGCAGCGCGCGGCGTGGATCGCGCGCGCGCTGCGACCGGTCAACATCCAGGCCAAGCCCGCCGCGCCCCTGGCCGACGACGCGCCGCTAGCCCCGGCGCCGCAATTTCCGAACGTTCCGCTGAAGCGACGACGCCGGTGGCTGGCAGCGCGCGCCGCTTGCGCAGCTGATGCCGAGCCGCTGGATTGCGATCGCGCGCGCAAACGGTGCCGCCGTCGGCCACGCCTTCAGCGCGCCGATCGAGTCCCCGCCGGCGCTCGGGCCTGACCCGAAGGCGGCGGCCGAGGCATCTGCAGGCGATACGGTTGCGGTCGATCCCGGCATGCGCTGGATGGTCGACTTCGACGAGGCCGAACGCATTGGCATGGCGTTGCGCATGAACCTGCCGGCAGCGACTGCGCAGGCTGGCCTCGATGCGCTCTTGGTGTTCGGCGTCGCATCGCTGGACGCCGACGCATCGGCCGCGGCGCTTGCCGCCCTGCTCGATGCGCATCACTACACCAACGGCTGCGCCTTCGTGCGGCCCGGCACCCCGACCAACAACACCGAGGATGTGGCGTCCGGGCTCGACAGCGCCGACCCGCTGCGGGCGCGCAGCTTCGACACCGAATGGCAGCACTTCGGCGAGCCGCTCGACGCTCAGAGCAACGCCGCAGCGCTCGCAGCGGCGCTTGGCTTCGCCGGCGATGCAGCCGCGCTTACGCTGGGCTCGCTGCCCGACGCCGGCGCCCTGGATCAACTTGACGCGCAGCAGATGGCCACCGCGCTGTGGACGCCGACCTGGGGCTACTACCTCGCCAACCTCATTGGCCTCGGAAACACCAGCCTCACGCTGGACGAGATCGACTGGGCACGCGAACACTTCATCGCGCACGTGCGCGCTGCGGGGCCGCTGCCCTTCGTGCGCGCGGGCCGCCAGCCCTACGGGGTGCTGCCGGTGACCATCCTTGGCGACTGGGCGGCGCCGCCCGGCGAGGAAGCCGCCCACGCCCCGGACCTGTGGCTCAAGCAACTGCTGCTGCAACTGCGCGATGCGCTGTGGCGCCCGCGCCTGCCCGATGTGCCCTGCGTGGGCCGCAGCACCGATGGCGCCCAGGATCTCGCCGCGGTGCTGCGCGCCGACGGCATCGCAAGCGGCTACCGGGTTCGCAATCTGCTCGGCGCGCAATACCTGCAGCACCTGCACGGCTTTCTCGGCGAAGACCTTGCCGCGCGCGGCTGGAACGCGGCGCATGATGCGCTGACCGCAGCGGTGCTGGCGCAGCTCGGCTTCGCCTGGCGACCCCGGCTCGCCGGTGCCGCCTACGACGAGCGCGACCGCGCGCTGACCGCGCCGCTGGTGCAGGCCGCCACCGATGCGCAGCCCACAGTGCTGGAGCCGAACTACATCGCCGCGCTGCTCTCTGCGCCGCCGTTGCCGCTCACCGAAACCGACGCCCTGCCTGATTCGCCCCAGCCTGCGGTGTTGCTCCACGTGCTGCTGCGCCATGCGCTGCAGCTTGAATATGCGTGGGCCGCGGCCAGGCTCGTCGCCGCGCAACCGAACGCGCCGGCGCTGGCGAGCCTGCTGCGCGACATTGAACTGGTGAATCTCGGCGCCTCGACCGCGACCACCTGGCGCATGCTGCTCGGTCGGCCCAGCCCGGCGACGCAGGGCCGCACGCCGGCGCAGTTCCTCACCGCACTGTCATCCTTCGACGGCGTGCTCGCGCCACTCGGCCGCTTCCGCGCCGCCCTCGCGCATCTGGCGACACTCGACGCAGCGACACTGGAACGCCTGCTGGTCGGCACGCTCGATGTCGCGTCGCACCGGCTCGACGCCTGGATCACGTCGTTTGCCACCAAGCGCCTGGCCGCGATGCGCGCCCAGCGACCCAAGGGCCTGCGCGTGGGAGCCTACGGCTGGGTCGAGAACCTGAAGCCGGGTCCCGCGCAGCAGCCCTTGCCCACACCGGCAGGAGAAGCCGGGCCGGTATATGCGCTCGCCGACGATGCCGGCTTCATCCATGCGCCCTCGCTCGCGCAGGCGCAGACTGCGGCGCTCTTGCGCAACGCGCACCTGACCCATGCGCGCGACGACGCGCCCTCGCTGTTCGCGGTAGATCTGTCGTCACGGCGAGTCCGCATTGCCAACAGGCTGCTCGATGGAGTGCGGCAGGGGCAACCGCTCGGCGCCCTGCTCGGCTACCGCTTCGAACGCTCGCTGCACGAGCGGGGCTTCGACGATGCGATCGACGATTTCCGCGCGCTCGCGCCGCTGGTCGCCTCGAACGCCCCGGCATCGGCCCAGGCTGCCGAGTCGGTTGCTGCGTCCAACGTGGTCGACGGGCTGAAGCTGTTTGCGCTTTATGACCCGCAGCGCAGCACGCCCACACCGCTGTTTGCCCGCTGCGCGGCGGTGCTTGACGAACTCGGCGAAGCGATCGATGCGCTGGCCGATGCGCTGGTCGCCGAGACCGCTCACCAGGCGGTGCGCGGCAACACCGCGCGCGCGGCATCCACGCTGCAGGCGATCGCCGCCGGCGCACAGGCGCCGCCTGAGCTCGAGATCGCACGCACCCCGCGCAGCGGCATTGCCGTCACCCACCGCATGGTGGTGCTGCTCGGCGACGCGACACTTGCCGTGCGCGGCTGGTCACCGGCATCGGGCTCACCGCGCGCCAGTGCGGAGCCACGGCTCGACGCCTGGGCCGCGCGGCTGCTCGGGCCCGCCACGCTGGTGCGGCTGACGGTTGAGCGCGCAACGGCCGATGCGGTGACCGCGACCCACACGCTGCACCTGTCCGACCTCGGCCTGCGCCCGCTCGACGTGGTTGCGCTGGCCGCGGCCAAGCCCGGCGGTGCGACGCCGCAGCTCGATGCGCTGGTGCTCGATGCGGCACGCACCAAGTTCGGCGCCGAGGCCGCGGGCGAGACGCTGCGTCTCGACGCGCGCCGCGGTCCCGACTGGAAGGCAAACGAAATGTCGCTTGGCGACCTGCGCGAACTCGCCGCCCGGGCACGGCAGCTCATCGGCGGCGCGCGCGCTCTCGATGCGCGCGATTTGCAGGCGCTACAAAGCACGGACGACAGCGGCATCGACGCCGCGGAGATCGAAGCACGCGCGAACAAGGCGGGCAACGCGCTTGCCGCGGCGACGAAGAAGCTCGCGAAGCTGGCCGCGCAGGCCACGCCCGATGCCACAGCGCTGCGCGCCGGGCTCAAGACCCTCGGCGGCTACGGCATCGGCAGCGCGTTGCCATCGGCCGCGGCCGCCAGCCCTGGCGGCATTGACCGCACAGGCAGCGCTCGCGGCACGCGAGGCGCAGCAGCGCATTGCCGCTTGCGACGCGCTCGTCGCCGCAGCCGGCGCCGACGCGGCCCGGCGCGCGAGCGTCGCGGCGCAGAAGCTGGCCGCCCTGTTCGGTGCCGGCTTTGTCGCCCTGCCGCGCTTTACCGCAGCAAGCGGCGCCGAGCTGAAGGCGTCGCTCGCGGCGACCAAGTCGCTGCAGGGTGGCGACGAGTTCGCGGTGCTGCCCTGGTTCGCTCGCATGCAGCGCGTGCGCGAGGGCATCGCGCGGCTTGGCGCGAGCCTGCATGCGGCCGAGGCGACCGGCGCAGGCGAGCGCATGAACCTTGCGGTGGCGCAGTTGCCGCATGCCGAAGGAGCGCGCTGGATCGGCCTGCCCGAGACTGCGGCACAACCGATCAGCGCGGGCCGCCTATCGCTGGTCGTGCAGTCACCCGCCGCGGTCGACACGACGCAGCCGATGGCTGGGCTGATGGTCGATGAATGGGTCGAGGTGGTTCCCAGCCGCAGCGAGACCACCGGCATCGCGTTTCAGCACGACGCACCGGACTCGCGCGCGCCCCAGGCGATTCTGCTCGCGGTGCCGCCGGTGCCGGGCGCGGCCTGGACGGCCTGGAGCCTGCACCGGCTGCTGCTCGAGACGCTCGATGCGGCGAAGCTGCGCGCCATCGACGCCGAAGCGCTCGACAATGCGGCGCTGAACCCGGTGACCGGCGCTCAGGCGGTGGGCGAGGTCTCGCACTTCCTGCCGGCCCTGTATTTCGCGGTGAATGTCGACGGCGACGCAATCTCGCCGGACTTCGGTCCGCTTACCTAAGGAGATACCACGATGGGCTCCATCACCAGTTGGCTTCGGCTCGAGCCGCGTTGTCGAGACGAGGCGATGACCGAGGGCCTGCGCGCGCGGCTGCACGACCCGCTGTGGCTGCTCGCGCGCCAATGGCAGGTGGGCGAATACCGCGCCGAGGACGCGGGCTCGCCGGTGCTCGCGCGCTGGCGCGCCGAGAGCGCGCCGCTCACGCGCGTGCACCTCGGTGCGATCAAGCCGAACACCAGCGAATCTGCGGCGCATTACGACGTCGCCGCGCTGCCGCTGGAGGCGATGGTCGAACGCCAGCGTGTGCAGCCCTCCAGCGCGGCAAGCTCACTGCGGCTGGCGGTGGAAAGCGGCCTGCAACTGCTGCGCCTCATCGACGCGCAGCCGACCTCGAAGAAGTACCGCGCGGCGTTCGCGCGGCGCTTCGCGCTCGCGCCCCCGTCCGATGCCGAGCGCGTGGCACTCGACGCCGAGACGCTCGATTGGTGGTCACTGATGGCCGGGCGCGCGCCCGATGGCCGCGCGATCGCTGCGGCCTTGCGCGGGGCAGACGGCATGCGACTGCCGCTTCCCGCCGAGTTGAATATCACGAAGAGCGACCGCGCCGAGGTCGACGTCGCAGTGGAACGATGGTTCGCCGAGCAGGACGCGCTGTTCAGCGAACCTTCCACCGACGCGCCCGACGCGTGGCGCAGCGACCGCATGGAATATGCGTTCACCGTCGCTGGCGCACATGGCACCGAAGGTGAGACCGCCCTCAGCGCAACGCAGTACTGCGAGGGCCGGCTCGACTGGTCGAGCGTGGACATCGACCTTGAGGTGAATCTGGGTTGGGGCGGACGCGGCGGCGAATGCAGCGTCAAATGCCGTGGTGCAGACCACGATACCTGCGCCCGTGAGCTTCCGCGGCATGCCGGCGCCACGCTTCTGGGAGTTTGAGGACGCGCGCATCGACTGGGGCCTGATCGACGCCGGCCCAGGCGACCTGCCGCACCTGCTCCTGGCGGACTTTGCGACCAACTTCGGCAACGATTGGTACGTCATTCCGGTCGAGATCGAGGTGGGCACGCTCACCCGCACGCGCTCCCTCGTCATCACCGATACCTTCGGCGTGCAAACGCTGGTGCGACCGGTCAACGATGCCGGCATTGCACCGGCAAAGGGTTTCTCGATGTTCCAGTTGGGCAGCGTGCAGCGCGCGGCTGGGCCTCCGTTCCCGCCGCAGCCGAATTTGTTCTTCTTCGCGCCCACCGTGGCGAAAACGCTCGAAGGCCGTGCCGTCGAGGAGGTGCTGCTGCTGCGCGACGAGATCGCCAACATGGCCTGGGCGGTCGAGCGTGCGATTCCGGGGCCACTCGAACAGCGGCTCGACCTCGATGCCCTCGTCGCACCGGGCGACGCCACCGCGCCGCCGCCCGACGGCCAGCTGCGCTACCGGCTCGCCACCGAGGTGCCGTACAACTGGGTGCCGCTCTTGCCGCAGCGCGACGCCGCGACGAACGCGCTGCGGCTCGTGCGCGCCGCGATGCTCGCGCCCGACGGCAGCAACGCCGTGCGCAGCGCGCGCGGCGTGCTGCTGAACCCGCCGGGACCGGGGCTTGCGCTGTTCGACGAGGAGGTGCCGCGCGAGGGCGCGCGCATCACGCGCAGCGCGCAGCACGTGCGCTGGTTCGGCGGCAGCGCGGTGCTGTGGATGGGGCTGCGCAATACGGTGGGCAAGGGCGAGGGATCGAGCGGGCTGCGCTTCGACATTGCCGAGGACACCTGAGGGACGTGGCATCAACGCAGGCCACCCGAGACGCGCGATACCCTGGCGCCGCGGGCCTGGCAGGAGTCGGCGTGGGACTATCCGCGCCGGCCGACTTTCGTTTGAGCCGGTCCACCCTTAAGGCACCTTCCGCATCTAAACGTTTCGCGACGCAACGGCTGCCTTGACTTGCTCCTGCGCCCGTCCCGTTTGGGAAGGGTGACTTTCGTTTCGCAACAAAAGCCTACCACCCGAAGTGTTCAGCCCACCCTGTTTCCGGGCGTTACGGGCTTAACCGAGTGCCATGAGGGTCAGACCGGATTTGCGACAGCCGCCAATGGCCGAGCGCTTGGGGCTACAATTCTGCATGGCCCTGACATCACTGTCCCGCTCATGACTGCTTTTCTCGCCGTAGGCGTGGGGGCGGCCATCGGCGCGTGGCTGCGCTGGGGCCTGGGGCTGTGGCTCAATCCGCTGTTTCCGTCGCTGCCGCTGGGCACGCTCGCCGCCAATCTTATTGGCGGTTATTGCATCGGTCTGATCATCGCCTGGCTGGGTGAACATCCGGGGCTGCCGCCGGAAGTGCGGCTCTTCATCATCACCGGGCTGCTGGGCGGGCTGACCACGTTTTCCACTTTTTCCGCGGAGGTCGTCACGGCGCTGACGCGCGGCCTGTGGCTGTGGGGCGGCGCCATCGCGTTCAGCCACACGGCGGGTTCTTTCCTCGCCACCTGGCTGGGTTTGTACACCTTGAGGTTGCTCAAATGAATATCATCTGCCTGCAATTGTTCGTCTCCGAAGCGCAGCATCATCACAACAAGCTCGCCTACGAATGGCTGCTTGATCTGGCCCGGGAAATGGGGCTGCCCGGAGGTTCCGCTTTCCTCGCGCTGGCCGGATACGGCCGGCACGGCCACCATCACGATGCCGGATTTTTTGAACTGGCGGGGGACTTGCCAGTGGTGGTGCAGTTTTGCGTCGAGCAGACGCTGGCGGAAAAACTGCTGACCCGCATCGGGGAGGAAGGCTTGAAGCTGGTCTATGCCAAATTACCCGCGGAGACGGGTGTAACGGGCTGATTTGATTATGCATTGTCAAGAATGGCCAATGCATGGATTGGTTCCACGTTGCCCCGTTGAGGGAGGGGCGCCCTGAAGGGAATACAGGCTGGGGGGAGGGTGGCCCAATGAACATCCTCGACCAGATCATCCTTCTCGTCGCCTCGCTCGCCGCCAACTTTTTCTCGGCGCTGTCCGGCGGCGGGGCAGGGCTGATCCAGTTTCCCATGCTCATCTTTCTGGGCCTGCCCTTCGGTGTCGCGCTGGCCACCCACAAAGTCGCCAGCGTCGCACTCGGCCTGGGGGCTACGGTCCGCCATCTGAAAGAAAGCCATCTTGAACGCCGCTTTTCGCTCATCATCCTGGCGGCAGGCTTGCCCGGCGTGGTACTCGGCGCCGCCACCATCCTCGAGGTGCCGGAAAAGCTGGCCACCTTTTTGCTCGGCGTGCTTACTTTCAGTCTCGGGCTGTACTCCATATTCAAACCCGGGCTGGGCATGGAACACACGCCCAGGAACCGCGAAGGCTGGCCGCTCGTCACCGGCATGATCGGGCTGTTCGTGGTGGGGTTTCTCAACGGTTCCATCACCAGCGGCACCGGGCTCTTCCTCACGATCTGGCTCATTCACCACTTCGGCCTCGATTACAAACGCGCCGTGGCCTATACCCTGGTGCTTTGCGGACTGATCTGGAACGGCGTCGGCGCGCTGGTTCTGGGATTTCTCGGCACCGTTGCCTGGAACTGGATGCCTGCATTGCTCGCAGGCTCCATGATCGGCGGCTATCTCGGCAGCCATCTCGCCATCAGGAAGGGCAATCTCTGGATCAAGCGGGCCTTTGAGCTTGTGACCATCCTGATCGGGATCAAGCTGATACTGGGTTGAGCCTGCTGAACCGGCCTTGTTTGGGCCGGTTTATGGATGCCGTCTTCCCGGTTCGGCTGCGTCCGGATTTTCATTCGATTTTGCATTGGCAAAAATGGCCAATGCGTTGATCAAGATGATGCATTGTCAAAATGGCCAATGCATTGGTCCTCTCTGAAACACGCAGATAAAAAAACGCACCTGTGGTGACAGGTGCGTTGTTGTCGGATTAGCGCCGTAGGGATCAGGCCATGATGCCTACCCGGTCCCAGGCAATCAGTATCTTCCCGGTATCGGGCGCAGCCTGTTCGGCGGCGGCCCGACCCGCTTCCTGCGCCTGGATGAGTACCGGCGCTTCCTGCCGTGATGGCACGGGCTCGAACGGCATGGGCTCGCCGCCAAAGGCGAGGCCCGAACCCAGCAGCAGGAGACCGGCCAATCCGATGCGGAGCAGCTTGGGTGCGTGATTTGTTCGTTTCATTTCGCGCCCCTTAGTTGGAAACCTGGGTGCCGGCAAACACGATACGCGCGGCATCGAAATTCGATTCCGTCATGACTCGATGGCGTACGTGATCGTGTCCCTGGAGTTCGACCAGATCCTGTACCTGATGGAACACAATCTGCGTTTCCAGAGGGGTACGGCAGGCCACTTCCAGCGCATTCCACTTGTAGGCCGGTTGCTGGTCGCGCTGGAACAGGCGTTCGCAGGCCTGCAACAGGCTGTAGCCCTTGCGACGTTTG
>CAVSCL010000032.1:0-49390 GCA_963726485.1 uncultured beta proteobacterium
GATCTTTACCTTAAACAATGCGTCGTCGAAAATGGCCGGCGCATGGGCCAGAAGCCGCTATTGACTTTGAGTATCGCGCTTACCTGTTCAGTTTAACAAAATCACTATTGCCCGTGATCACTGCTGGACCGGAGTTGCGACAGCTTGAGCCGGGCCCGAAACCGCCAATGGCCGAGCGCTTGGGGCTACAATTCTGCATGGCCCTGACATCACTGTCCCGCTCATGACTGCTTTTCTCGCCGTAGGCGTGGGGGCGGCCATCGGCGCGTGGCTGCGCTGGGGCCTGGGGCTGTGGCTCAATCCGCTGTTTCCGTCGCTGCCGCTGGGCACGCTCGCCGCCAATCTTGATTGGCGGTTATTGCATCGGTCTGATCATCGCCTGGCTGGGTGAACATCCGGGGCTGCCGCCGGAAGTGCGGCTCTTCATCATCACCGGGTTGCTGGGCGGGCTGACCACGTTTTCCACTTTTTCCGCGGAGGTCGTCACGGCGCTGACGCGCGGCCTGTGGCTGTGGGGCGGCGCCATCGCGTTCAGCCACACGGCGGGTTCTTTCCTCGCCACCTGGCTGGGTTTGTACACCTTGAGGTTGCTCAAATGAATATCATCTGCCTGCAATTGTTCGTCTCCGAAGCGCAGCATCATCACAACAAGCTCGCCTACGAATGGCTGCTTGATCTGGCTCGGGAAATGGGGCTGCCCGGAGGTTCCGCTTTCCTCGCGCTGGCCGGATACGGCCGGCACGGCCACCATCACGATGCCGGATTTTTTGAACTGGCGGGGGACTTGCCAGTGGTGGTGCAGTTTTGCGTCGAGCAGACGCTGGCGGAAAAACTGCTGACCCGCATCGGGGAGGAAGGCTTGAAGCTGGTCTATGCCAAATTACCCGCGGAGACGGGTGTAACGGGCTGATTTGATTATGCATTGTCAAGAATGGCCAAGGCATGGATTGGTTCCAGGTTGCCCCGTTGAGGGAGGGGCGCCCTGAAGGGAATACAGGCTGGGGGGAGGGTGGCCCAATGAACATCCTCGACCAGATCATCCTTCTCGTCGCCTCGCTCGCCGCCAACTTTTTCTCCGCGCTGTCCGGCGGCGGGGCAGGGCTGATCCAGTTTCCCATGCTCATCTTTCTGGGCCTGCCCTTCGGTGTCGCGCTGGCCACCCACAAAGTCGCCAGCGTCGCACTCGGCCTGGGGGCGACGGTCCGCCATCTGAAAGAAAGCCACCTTGAACGCCGCTTTTCGCTCATCATCCTGGCGGCAGGCTTGCCCGGCGTGGTACTCGGCGCCGCCACCATCCTCGAGGTGCCGGAAAAGCTGGCCACCTTTTTGCTCGGCGTGCTTACTTTCAGTCTCGGGCTGTACTCCATATTCAAACCCGGGCTGGGCATGGAACACACGCCCAGGAACCGCGAAGGCCGGCCGCTCGTCACCGGCATGATCGGGCTCTTCGTGGTGGGGTTTCTCAACGGTTCCATCACCAGCGGCACCGGGCTCTTCCTCACGATCTGGCTCATTCACCACTTCGGCCTCGATTACAGACGCGCCGTGGCCTATACCCTGGTGCTTTGCGGACTGATCTGGAACGGCGTCGGCGCGCTGGTTCTGGGATTTCTCGGCACCGTTGCCTGGAACTGGATGCCTGCATTGCTCGCAGGCTCCTTGATCGGCGGCTATCTCGGCAGCCATCTCGCCATCAGGAAGGGCAATCTCTGGATCAAGCGGGCCTTTGAGCTTGTGACCCTCCTGATCGGGATCAAGCTGATACTGGGTTGAGCCTGCTGAACCGGCCTTGTTTGGGCCGGTTTATGGATGCCGTCTTCCCGGTTCGGCTGCGTCCGGATTTTCATTCGATTTTGCATTGTCAAAAATGGCCAATGCGTTGATCAAGATGATGCATTGTCAAAATGGCCAATGCATTGGTCCTCTCTGAAACACGCAGATAAAAAAACGCACCTGTGGTGACAGGTGCGTTGTTGTCGGATTAGCGCCGTAGGGATCAGGCCATGATGCCTACCCGGTCCCAGGCAATCAGTATCTTCCCGGTATCGGGCGCAGCCTGTTCGGCGGCGGCCCGACCCGCTTCCTGCGCCTGGATGAGTACCGGCGCTTCCTGCCGTGATGGCACGGGCTCGGACGGCATGGGCTCGCCGCCAAGGGCGAGGCCCGAACCCAGCAGCAGGAGACCGGCCAATCCGATGCGGAGCAGCTTGGGTGCGTGATTTGTTCGTTTCATTTCGCGCCCCTTAGTTGGAAACCTGGGTGCCGGCAAACACGATACGCGCGGCGTCGAAATTCGATTCCGTCATGACTCGATGGCGTACGTGATCGTGTCCCTGGAGTTCGACCAGATCCTGTACCTGATGGAAGACAATCTGCGTTTCCAGAGGGGTACGGCAGGCCACTTCCAGCGCATTCCACTTGTAGGCCGGTTGCTGGTCGCGCTGGAACAGGCGTTCGCAGGCCTGCAACAGGCTGTAGCCCTTGCGACGTTTGGTCTCACCCGCGGTCATCGCCATCAGGTCCTCGAACTGGCTGCCCAGAATTTCATTTTCGATGGCGGCGGAGAGGGGAACATCGGCCCCGGCAAGCGCTTCGAGCGCGGCTTCGCTGAATCTGCGCGCCTTGAGCGAGGCGGGGTCGCTGATGCTGTGCGTCAGGCCGGCCCAGTGCAGCAGGCGCGCGCGGCCGGGGTCCTTTTCGGTCATTGTGCCCACCAGGTAATCAGCCAGCGCCTGCGCACTTTCATCCTTGCTGGCGCTCATCAGGTCATAGAGGGCCTTGATGTAGGGTGGGCAGGCGTCGAGAAGTGTCACATGCGCCTTGATCCACAAGTCGCGCTCGATGTCGCGCAAGCGGTACTGGTTGTGAACAGCGATTGCCTTGCTGCTGCGCGGGTTTTCCCAGTTCTGCACCGTGGTCACGGAAACACTCGCCATCATGGCGAGCGCCTCCTGGGATACCCGAAAGCGACGGCGCATGGAAAAAATCCAGTCCGCCTCGAATTCACGCTGGTTGGCGTAACGACGCGCAGGATTGGCCTGCTTTTCGTGGTCTGCCCATTTGTTTTGCAAGAATGACATGTGCGCTCCCTGAGTTCGTACATTGTTGAACGAAGCGTAGTGGGGTCTGAAAAGAAACAACACCAACCCGGTTGGGGTCGTGTTCCAGACCAGTATCCGCTTCCGATGGATGCATAACGGAAAAATTGCGAACCAATTTAAACCGGGTATTCCATCGCTGCCCATAAGTCCTTGCCCGGCCAGCGTGCGGCGCGAACGCCTTATCGATGGCCGGATCAGAATAAGTGTAGGCCAAAAATCAATGGCTTGCTTCACTTCTTTCGCAAGACGTGGCAAGCTTTTTGCGCTTTAGCTTGCGGTCCGGAAGCCGGCGAACGGATCACGGCGGTGTGGCAGGTAGAAATTGCGGAAGCCGGGGCGCATGAGATGCGGATCGGTGAGCGGCCCGCCGCCGCGCAACTCCCAGTGCGTGTGGAACCAGGGCTGTGAATAATCCTGATAAGGATCGGGCGAAAAACCGGGATAGGGTGCGAAAGGGTCGCGCAGCCATTCCCAGACTTTCCCCCAGAGGAATTCCGGCATTTCCGTCGCGCGCAGCCATTGCGCCGCCGTGGGCAGGCGCCGGCCCAGCCAGGCGGCGCAGGCCTCGGCCTCGAAACGGTTCAGGTGCAGCATCGGCGCACCCGGATCGAGCGGCATCCAGCGGTCGAAGCGGCGTACCTGCCATGCGCCGTTTTGCTTGCGCCAGTACACGGGATGGCTCGCGCCGGCTGCCGTCCGCCATGCCCACCCGGCTTCCGACCACCCCAGGCTGCGCTGGTAACCGCCCGATTCCACAAATTCCAGGAACGTGCCCTGGCTTACCGGCGCGGCATCGATGTCGAAAGCCGGGACCGGCGCAGCGTGGCGCCATTTCTCGTTATCGAAAATGAATCCCGTATCCGGCCCGCTGCCCAGTTCGACCTCGCCCCCGGCGAACACCAGCCGCTGTGCCGGCGGGTCGCCGACAACATCGAACCAGGCCGGTGGCGCATAGCCCAGGCTCTGGAAGGCCATCCACCAGGCTTCGATGTGCATGAGTTCGTGATACAGGCAAAGCTCGGCGAAATAGGCCAGTTCATCACTGAATGCGCCGCGCAGGCGGGCGGCCACGGCGTCCAACACCCGGCCCGCATAGTCGTCAAGCACCGCGGGCTCCGGCAAAGGCAGGTCCCAGCGGCTGTCGTGCGCAACGGCGGAGGAATCGTAAAGGGCGTCGGCCCCGGCCGTGAGAGCAGGCGCGTAACTGCCGTCCGGTCTTGCCCGCAGACACCAGCGTTCCTGAAACCAGACAATATGCCCGTATTCCCACAGCGGCGGATTCAGATGTCCGGCGCGCGGGCCCAGCCAGCCTCCGTCAGGCAGACAAGCGATCAGCGCCCGCAACTGGCCGCGCGCCTGCGCCAGCTTGTCGATAAGTTGCTCCGCGGTACAGCCGCTGACGGGCCGGGTCATGTTCATGCTATACAAACGAGGTGAATCCGCTTTAATTTTAATCGCTTCCCAGTCCCTGATCCCATGCGCATCGTCCTCATCACGCCCTATCCCCCCGCCTCGCGCAACGGCAACGTACACACGGCGCAGCGCTGGGCGCGCTTCCTGCGCGCTGCCGGGCATCGGGTCGATGTGGCGGTGGAATGGGGCGGCCAGCCCGCCGACCTCATGATCGCACTGCACGCCCGGCGCAGCCACCCGGCCATCGCCGCCTTCGCGCAGGCCTTCCCGCAGCGTCCATTGATCGTCGTACTGACCGGCACCGATCTCTACCGTGACATCCGGCTCGACGCATCGGCGCGAGATTCCCTCGCGCTCGCGACCCGGCTGGTGGTGCTGCAGGAGCGGGGGCCGGACGAACTGGAGGCGCGGTTGCGAGCGAAGGTACGCGTGATCTTTCAGTCGGCTCCGACGCTCTCCGCCCAGACGAAGCGGGCGCGGACCTTCGATGTCTGCGTGGTGGCCCATCTGCGCGAGGAGAAGGATCCGCTGCGCGCGGCCTACGCAGCGGAACTGCTGGCGGCGGATTCGCGCATCCGGGTGCTGCATGTGGGCGAGGCGCTGACCCCGGAGATGGCGGAGGAAGCCGTGCGCTGCCAGCGTATTTCCCGCTGGAAGTGGCTGGGCATGCGCCGTCATGCCGACACCCGCCGCCTCATCGCGGGCTGCCGCTTGCTGGTGCAAAGCTCGCGCATGGAAGGCGGCGCCAACGCCATCGTCGAGGCGGTCACCGCCGGCGTGCCGGTGCTGGCCTCGGACATTCCCGGCAATATCGGGATGCTGGGCGAGCGTTATTCGGGTTACTATCCCCTGGCCGACAGCCGCGCCCTGGCCGAGCTGATGACGCGCGCCGAAGCCGACACAGACTTTTATGCCGAGCTGGCGGCGCAGTGCGCGGCTCGCGCCCCGCTTTTCGATCCCGCGCGCGAGCGTGCGGCGGTACAGAACCTGATAGACGAATTCGGAAAATGAACATGGCCATGCTCAATCAACCCGATCTCAACCCACCCATCCGGCTCACCCAGTTCTCTCACGGCGGAGGCTGCGGCTGCAAAATCTCGCCTGCCGTGTTGCGGGAGATTCTGGCCGATACCCCCTTCGCCTCGCACCTGGCGGAGGCCTACCCCGATCTGCTGGTCGGCATCGAGCACGGCGACGATGCCGCCGTCTACCGCCTGAATGACGAGCAGGCGATCGTGGCGACCACCGACTTTTTCATGCCCATCGTCGATGATCCTTTCGAGTTCGGCCGCATCGCCGCCACCAATGCGCTGTCCGACGTGTACGCCATGGGCGGGCGGCCCTTGTTCGCCCTGGCCATCGTCGGCATGCCGATAGGCAAGCTGCCCAACGACGTCATCCGGCAGATTCTCGCCGGCGGCGAATCGGTGTGCAGACAGGCCGGGATCCCCATCGCCGGCGGTCATTCCATCGACGCGCCGGAGCCGATCTATGGTCTGGTCGGCATCGGCGTGGTGAACCCCCGCAAGATCAAGCAGAACGCCGGTGGCCAGCCCGGCGACACCCTGATTCTGGGCAAGCCGCTGGGCGTGGGCATCTACAGCGCCGCGCTGAAGAAAGGCGTACTGAGCGAGGCGCAATATGCCGCGATGCTTGCCGCCACCACCCAGCTCAATATCCCGGGCACCGACCTCTCCGGACTCGACGGCGTGCACGCCCTGACCGACGTCACCGGCTTCGGCCTGCTCGGCCATCTGCTCGAAATCTCCCGTGCCTCGAAACTGGCGGCACGCGTCGAACTGGCCCGTCTGCCGCTGCTGCCGGGCGTGGGCGAACTGGCGCGAGGCGGCCATACCACCGGCGCCAGCCAGCGCAACTGGGCGAGCTATGGCGCTGAAGTGAGCCTGGCCGAAGGCATCAGCGACTGGCAGCAGGCGCTTCTCACCGACCCGCAGACCAGCGGCGGCCTGCTGGTGAGTTGCGCCGCCGATTCACGCGCTGCGGTGATGGAGATTTTCCGCCGGCACGGCTTTGCCCAGGCGGCGGAAATCGGCGGGCTGCACGCCGGGACGAACGTTACGGTTGTCGCCTAGCAAATCCCTGATCGATGCCTGTCATCGTCCATACGCAATGACGGGCATTAAGATTTTTTCAGGACATTGCTGATTGTCTTTTCGCTTTCTGGATTTCCCCCTTGGGCGCGACGACTTGCAATCGGACGTGCTGGCCGGATTGACTGCAAGCCCCAAATCCATTCCCCCCAAATACTTCTACGACGAGCAGGGCTGCCGCCTGTTCGAATTGATCTGCGCGCAGCCCGAATACGCACTCACCCGCACCGAACGGGCGCTGATGGAATCCCGACTGCCCGAGATCGCGGCCGCCATCGGCGCGGTTGACTGCATCGTCGAGCCGGGTGCGGGCGACTGCGGCAAAGTGCGCCTGCTGATCGAGGCCTTGCACCCCGGCCAGCTCGTCGTCCTGGACATTGCCGGGATCGCGTTGGCAGCCGCGGCGGAGTCGCTCTCCCGCGCTCATCCCGGGCTTGCCGTCACCGCTCTCGGCATGGATTTCATCCACGACCTGGAGGCGGCCGCGCCCTATCTGCCGCCGGGCCGACGGCTCATCTACTACCCCGGTTCCAGCATCGGCAACTTCGCCCCCGACGAGGCGTCCGCGCTGCTCGCCCGTTTTTACCGGCTGGCCGGCACGGACGGTCAACTGCTCATCGGCTTCGATCTCAAGAAGGATCCGGTGACGCTGCATCGCGCCTACAACGACGCCGCCGGGATCACCGCCGCCTTCAATCTCAACCTGCTCGAACGGCTGAACCGCGAACTGGGCGCCGATTTCGATCCCGCCCGATTCCGTCACTACGCCTTCTACAACCCGGTGCAAGGCCGGATCGAGATGCACCTGGTCAGCCTGGCCAGGCAGACGGTAAGCGTATCGGGCCAGCGATTCCATTTCGCCCTGGGCGAGACTCTGCATACCGAGAATTCCTACAAATACCGGCGCGACGAATTCGGCGCGATCGCGGAAGGCGCCGGCTGGCGTCCTGCAGGCGAATGGGAAGAGGGCGGTTTCGCGATCCATCTGTATGGACAAGGCGATACCCGCAGTCCACATTGAAGGCATCCCAAGCTGGCCGAATACGAAGGCGACCTGGATGTGGACGATGCTCTGGTGGCGGCCCAGATCCGCATTCCGCGGACGGTTGCCGAGCGTGTCGCGGAACCTGGGCCGGTGATGCAGTGACGAATCAATCCAGGGTTTTGTCGTCACTGCGCGCGCCGAGGGCCAAGTCCGCACGATCTGATTACCGCAATACCGCGTTAAACCCCCCGCGCAAAAGCAGAGCGGGCAGCCAGCCAATCTGGCTGCCGCCCGCTTTATCACCAACCCGAATTTAAGCTTACTTGCCGGTCGGTGCCGCTGCCGGCTCCGCTGCCGCCGCGGGTGCTGGCTCCGCTGCCGCCGCGGGTGCTGGCTCCGCTGCCGCTGCAGGTGCTGGCTCCGCTGCCGCTGCAGGTGCCGGCTCCGCTGCCGCCGCAGGTGCTGGTCCGCTGCCGCTGCAGGTGCAACTGCAGGTGCTGCTGCGGGTGCCACTGGAGCGCCCTTGTACTCGGGCATGTTCGGCAACACTATCCATTGGACAAAGGGGCGACCGCTAATGGGGTCCATGCGCATCATCGGATAAACGAAAGTGACCTCTTTCACCGGCTTTTGCGCCGGCACTGCAACCCCGGCTGCAGCCCCGGAACTCTTCGCTGCTGCCGCTGCCTCGGAAATCTTCGCTGCCTCTGCCGCTGCCTCGGAACTCTTCGCTACCGCTGCCGCTGCTGCTTCCTCGGAACTCTTCGCTACCGCTGCCGCTGCCTCGGAACTCTTCGCGGCCTCGGCTGCTAACCCGCTTGCCTCGGACGAGGCCTTCTCGGCAGAAGCCGAAGCGGCCGATGCGGCATTGGCCGTATCGCGGGCAACGCTGGCGAGGGCCTTGGATTCATTAGCGGTGGCGATCGCGCTGCTGGCGGCGGTGTTTGCGCTGCTGGCAGTGGCGCTTGCGCTGGTAGCCGTGGCTCTTACTTCATCCACCTGCTTCTGCACTTTTTCCAGATCGCTGACGCTGGCGCAACCGCCCATCATGGCCATGAGCAGGGCCGGTGCCGCAAGTTTACTCATCTGCTGAAGTTTGCTTTTCATTGCTATTCCCCTTTGTTGGTTACTGGCTGGATATTGCATCTTCCAGAGCTAAAAATAGGCAACCCTCCATTGTTCTTCAAGAACAAGTTTTGGAAACCCTCATCAAATGATAGTCTCTTCTTGTCGGAGTTATTAACAATAAACGATTCGCACCGAAATTCCTATTGCCTATTTGAAGCGCCAGCGGCGCACCAACGCCATCGCGCGGTAGCGCGCGAATGCCACCCTGCGCGCGAACGTGTTCAGCAGGCAAATGGCGCGCCAAAGCTGGAGCATGCGGGGCAGAGTGACCTTAGAACACCTTCCCGGACAGTTCCCACGGACGATGGCTGTTGGCGTGGGACAGCGACGAGCGAGCCGGGGCTTCGATGCCCAGGTGGGCCAGCTCGCCTTCGCAGTTCTTCAGCCCGTCCTCACTCCGGCAACCCCTACTCCCACTCTATGGTCGAAGGCGGCTTGCCGCAGATGTCGTAGACCACGCGGTTGATGCCGCGGACTTCGTTGATGATGCGGTTGGAGACCTTGCCAAGCAGTGAATACGGCAGTTCCGCCCAGTGGGCGGTCATGAAGTCCTGGGTCTGCACGGCGCGCAGGGCGACGACGTAATCGTAGGTGCGGCCATCGCCCATCACGCCGACGCTCTTCACCGGCAGGAACACGGCGAAGGCCTGGCTGGTTTTATCGTACCAGCCGGAAGCGCGCAGTTCCTCGATGAAAATCGCGTCAGCCCTTCGCAACAGGTCGGCGAATTCGCGCTTCACCTCGCCGAGGATGCGCACGCCCAGACCGGGTCCGGGGAAGGGATGGCGGTACACCATGTCGTGCGGCAGGCCCAGCGCAATGCCCAGTTCGCGCACTTCGTCCTTGAACAGTTCGCGCAAGGGTTCGAGCAGTTTCAGGTGCAGGGTATCCGGCAGACCGCCGACGTTGTGGTGGCTCTTGATGGTGTGCGCCTTCTTGGTTTTGGCGCTGGCCGATTCGATCACGTCGGGGTAGATGGTGCCTTGCGCCAGCCACTTGGCCTTGGGCAGTTTTTCGGCTTCTTCCTGGAACACATGAACGAACTCGCGGCCGATGATCTTGCGTTTCTGCTCGGGGTCGGCCACGCCCGCGAGCGCGTCCATGAAGCGCGTCGCCGGCATCGACGTGGATGACCTTGACGCCGAGGTTGTCGGCGAAGGTCTGCATCACCTGTTCGGCTTCGTTCAGACGCAACAGGCCGTTGTCGACGAAGACGCAGGTCAGTTGGTTGCCGATGGCGCGGTGCAGCAAAGCGGCGACGACGGAGGAATCGACGCCGCCGGACAGGCCGAGTATCACTTCGTCGCTGCCCACTTCGGAACGCACCCGGCCGATGGCTTCTTCGACATAGTCCGGCATGTTCCAGTCGGAGCCGCAGCCGCAGATGTCGTGCACAAAGCGCGCGATAATGGTCTTGCCCTGCAGGGTGTGGGTGACTTCGGGATGGAACTGTACGCCGTAGAATCTGCGCGCCTCGTCGGCCATGCCGGCAATCGGCGTGGCGGCGTTGGAACTGATGATCCTGAAACCGGGCGGCAGTTCGGTGACCTTGTCGCCGTGGCTCATCCACACGTCGAGCAGGCCGTGCCCTTCGTCGTTGGCCCGGTCCTGAATATCGCGCAACAGGGCAGAGTGGCCCTGGGCGCGGATTTCGGCATAACCGAATTCGCGCTTGGCGGCGTTTTCGACCTTGCCGCCGAGTTGCGCCGCCATGGTCTGCATGCCGTAGCAGATGCCCAGCACCGGCACGCCAAGGTGGAACACGATGTCAGGTGCGCGGGGTGTTTCATCTTCATACACTGAAGCCGGACCGCCAGAAAGAATGATGCCTGCAGGCGCAAAGTCGCGGATGAACTGTTCGGTGACATCGTTGGGATGCAGTTCGCAATACACGTTGGCCTCACGCACGCGGCGGGCGATGAGTTGGGTGTACTGGGAGCCGAAGTCGAGGATGAGAATTTTCTGGTGCATGTTTCTAGGGGCTAGGGGCTAGGAGTAGGGGCTAGGGGAAGCCGGACAAAAAGAAAAGCCACGCACAGCGTGACCTTCCCTAATTCCTGGCTCCTGAATCCTAACCCCTACTCGACACGATAATTCGGCGCTTCCTTGGTGATCTGCACGTCGTGGACATGTGATTCACGCACACCCGCTGAAGTGATTTCCACAAATTCGGCCTTGGCGTGCATTTCATCAAGCGTGGCCACGCCCAAATACCCCATGCTGGAGCGCAGGCCGCCCATCAACTGGTGAATCACGCCCAGCACGCTGCCTTTGTAGGGCACGCGGCCTTCGATGCCTTCCGGCACCAGTTTCTCGGCGCTCTTTTCGTTGTCCTGGAAGTAGCGGTCACTGGAGCCCTGCTGCATCGCTCCGAGCGAGCCCATGCCGCGATAGGATTTGTAGGAACGGCCCTGAAACAGTTCGACCTCGCCCGGGGCTTCTTCGGTGCCCGCCAGCAGGCCGCCCAGCATGACGCAATGTGCGCCCGCCGCCAGCGCCTTGGAAATATCGCCGGAGTAGCGAATGCCGCCATCGGCAATCACGCCCACACCGCTGCCTGCCAGCGCAGCCGCCACATTGGCCACCGCGGTGATCTGCGGCACGCCGACCCCCGCGACCATGCGTGTGGTGCAGATGGAGCCGGGGCCGATGCCGACTTTCACCGCATCCGCGCCGTGCTCAACCAAAGCCGCTGCAGCCGCTGCAGTGGCAATATTGCCGCCGATGACCTGCACGTCGGGGAAGTTTCTCTTGACCCATTTGACGCGATCCAGCACGCCCTTGGAATGACCATGCGCGGTATCCACCGTAATCACGTCCACCCCCGCCGCCACCAATGCGGCGACGCGTTCCTCCGTGCCTTCGCCGGTGCCGACCGCCGCGCCCACACGCAGCCGACCCATCACATCCTTGCACGCCAGCGGGTGTTCGCTGGACTTCTGAATGTCCTTGACGGTGATGAGCCCCTTCAACTCGAAGGCGTCGTTGACCACCAGCACGCGCTCCAGGCGATGCTTGTGCAGCAGGTCCAGCGCTGCATCACGCGATGCGCCTTCCTTCACCGTCACCAGCCGCTCCTTCGGCGTCATGATGTTGGCCACCGGTTGATCGAGGCGGGTTTCAAATCGAAGGTCACGGTTGGTGACGATGCCCACCACCTTGCCGTTATCCAGCACCGGCAGGCCGGAAATGCGCTTGCTGCGGGTGATCTCCAGTACCTGTCGCACTGTCATCTGCGGCGCGACAGTGATGGGATCCTTGACCACGCCCGACTCGAAACGCTTGACCGCGGCGACTTGCGCGGACTGCATCTCGGCATTCATGTTCTTGTGGATGATTCCGATCCCGCCTTCCTGCGCCAGTGCAATCGCAAGACGCGCCTCCGTCACCGTATCCATGGCGGCTGACAACAGGGGCAAATTGAGGGTGATGGTCCGGGTCAACCGGGTAGTCAGGCTGACATCGCGGGGCAGAATGGCTGAATGGGCGGGGACGAGGAGAACGTCGTCGAAAGTCAGCGCTTTTTGCAGAACACGCATGGGTTTTCCTCTACACAAAGCAGGATTATACGCGGCGACGTCCGGGTCAGACAATGCGGTCTGGTTGGAATCTACCAACACTTAAAACAGGCAAGCCGATTGACTAAGCCGGCGCAAGAAGCTAAGTTGCTGCCAGCAGCCAATCTGCAAGGGCGTGATTTGTCTCAATGAGACCGCCTGATACTTTAACTACAGCGAAATACCGCGAGGAGATATCGATGCAAAAACTTTTGCTTGCCCTGACTTCCGCCACTCTGATCGGACTTTCCGGCTGCGCCAGCACGGGGGCGTCAAGCCAGAGTTCGGATCAGGCGGCCAAACCGGCCGAATCGGCCAAGCCCGCCATCAGCGCCGAAGCCCAGGCTGCATTGAACGCAGCACAGGATGAGGTCAAGGCAGCCAAATCCAAGAATGCGCTCTGGACCACGGCCGAGAACGCGCTTAAAGCGGCCGAGACTGCCGCCGCTGCAGGCGACAGCGCAACCGTGCTGAAGCAGGCCAAGTTAGCCATCGAACAAGCCAAGCTGGGCTTGGGGCAGCTTAATTACCCAATGCTCAAAGTTGGCGACTAAGGCTATCCCTATCCGGACGCAAGCTCCCGGGTTCATACTCGGGATGCTTGTCTTGACGTGCGGCATCCTGTTCAGCGGCCCCTCGCTTGCAGGCTCGCCCGCCGGGATATACAAATGGACTGATGCTTCTGGCAAGGTTCACTATTCGGATATCCCCCCTTCGCAAATGCAGGTGCAATCACTGAAAGGCGTCAGCGCCGGTCAGGAAGAAACAACGGCACAGGCCACGCGATCCCTGGACGAAAAGAACCAGGCTTACCAGAAGCGGCGTGACGAATCCGAGCAGGCTCGCGCCAAGTCGGAAAAGGAAGCTGAACAAGCACGCATAAAACGCGAGAATTGCGACAAGGCGCGCAGGAATCTCTCCAACCTGCAGAACAGCCCCCGACCCTACACCACCAGCCCGTCCGGACAACACAGTTACATGGACGACGCGGCACGTACCCAGTCAATGGTTAACAGCCAGAAGGCCGTTTCAGAATACTGCAAGTGATTCAGCCGTCGGCTGAATCTGCTGTATCCCCGGGAGCCTGTTTAGAGGTCATTTCTCCTCCCCCCTTTTTCATGACCTTGCCTTCATCGGCCCGCTTGCGTCTGACCTCCTTGGGGTCGGCAATGAGAGGGCGGTAGATTTCCACGCGGTCGCCGTCACGCAATTTTTCATCAAGCCGGGACAGTTTGCTGAAAATGCCGACCTTGTGGCGTGCAAGATCGATATCGGGAAATTTTTCCAGCACGCCCGATCTGCGGATGGCATCTTCAACCGTCCCGCCTTCCACCATGGACACGCGCAATAACACCTGCTGTTGCGGCAGTGCGTATACCACCTCTACCTGGATATCCGAAGGCGCCGTCACTAAACATAAACCTCATCGGCGCGCCGCACAAATGCGTCCACGAATGTATTGGTGATGTGGCTGAATACCGGCGCAAGCACGGATTCCAGTAGCCGGCTGGAAAATGCGTAATTCAGGCGAAACTCGATCTTGCAGGCTTCGGATCCCAGGGGCAGAAAAAGCCAGTCTCCCTCGAGTTCGCTGAAAGGCCCATCCTGCAGGCGAATGCGCATGAGCCTGGGGGTCTCCTTGGTATTCTCGGTGGTAAAACTTTGCCGGATGCCCATGTAGGCAATATGAATGGTTGCTACCGTGCTTATCGCATCGCGCCATTTCAGCTCTGTTCCGCCGCACCAGGGTAAGAACAAGGGATAACTTTCCACCTGGTCAACCAGTTCGAACATACGCTCAGGCGAGTGTGACACCAGTACGCTTTTCTCAACGCTAGCCATTTTCGATTATTGCCAACAAAGCCCTGTAACATTGCAGATTCTACGCAAGCACCCGTCCCATGAGCATCGCTGACAACAAAAAAGCTTTCCACGACTATTTCATCGAGGAGAAATTCGAGGCCGGGCTCGCGCTGGAAGGCTGGGAAGTCAAGGCTATCCGTGCCGGACGCGTTCAACTGAAAGAAGCGTATGTGGTGCTCAAGAACGCCGAAGTCTTCCTGATTGGCTGCCACATCAGTCCGCTTGCGACCGCCTCCACCCATATTCACCCTGACCCGACCCGCTCACGGAAATTACTCTTGCGCGGCGAGGAAATCCGCAAACTCATCGGCAAAACTGAACGTGCTGGTTTTACCTTGGTGCCGCTCGATATGCACTTCTTGAAAGGACGAATCAAGCTTCAGATCGGCCTGGCCAAGGGCAAAAAACAATATGACAAGCGGGCAGCAGAAAAAGAACGGGAATGGCAACGGGAGAAGCAGCGCATTGTCAGGGATGCCCAGCGCTGACCATTCGTTTATTCGGTATGGCTGGAGATGAAAGCACAAGATATTGTGGTAAATGGCCGACGAAAAATAGAAGTGAACCCCAGGCCAAGCAAAATAAGCATTGTTGAATGTTGAAAAATCATCTAAAGTTGTCAATATATCGACAATAAAGGAATCGACATGTCAGTGCTACCTGTCTATGCAGTTGATTTCATCCCTTTGGAACGTCGTTTGGACGACCGGCGTGTTGCCACGTTAGGCGCGAGTCTCCCGAAGGGAATTTCGGAAAAACGTCGTGTGATTTCAGGCCGCCGCGCCGAAGACCGCAAAACGCCCAGTCTAAAAGCCATCTGATCGACTCAAGCGGATGAGTCGAGTCGGCCCGATGCCGGGTTGACTCTATCGTCCTTGCTGCCACAACCATGCAGCTTGCTTGTGCATTGTCAATGATGGCCGCGCGTCAGTTGAGCATGGCGAAGGCTTCAAGCTCCACCTCTTTTTCGCGCACGCTAGCTGCAAATTGTGGCGCGGCCCACGAAAGATTATCCTGCGATACCACCTGAGCAATTTTGTAGCCGCAGCCGCCGCCGTGGGAGAATCGGGTCAGTCTGATTTTTCCATGAATCGAGTAGTGCTTGGCTATCTCGCGTCCCACCACCGTAGCGGAGCTCAACACCTTTGACGAGGTAATTGACGTCCGTTCGCCCGGCGAATTTTTTGATGACCACGTGCCGGGCGCGATTAACCTGCCGGTGCTGAATAATGAAGAACGCGCCCGGGTCGGCACCCTGTACAAACAGGAATCGACCTTTGCGGCGAAAAAAGCCGGCGCAGCATGGGTGTCACGCAACATCGCTTATCACCTGGAAACGTATTTTTCAGACAAACCCAAATCTTATAGGCCGCTGATTTACTGCTGGCGCGGTGGCAGTCGCAGCGGATCGTTAACGCACGTATTGCAGTCAATCGGCTTTGGCGCGCAGCAGCTCGAAGGCGGCTACAAAGCCTATCGCCGCACCGTCGTAGCCGAGCTCGACGCCCTGCCTGTGAGCTTTGATTTTCTTGTGGTGAGCGGTTCCACCGGTAGCGGCAAGAGCCGTTTGTTGCAGGCGCTGAGCGAACAGGGCGGCCAGGTGCTCGATCTGGAAGGTCTCGCCGCGCATCGCGGTTCGCTACTGGGCGCGCTGCCCGGTCAGGCTCAACCCAACCAGAAATGTTTTGAGAGCGAAATCTGGTCACGTCTCAAACAATTCAATCCTGCACAACCCATCTTCGTCGAATCCGAGAGCAAAAAAATCGGCGCGCTGCGCGTGCCGGATGCGCTCATGGTCCGGATGCGCGAAAGCCCATGCCTGCGACTGGAAGTCCCGCAGCAGGCACGCATTGCGCTTCTGACCGAGGAATACACTCACTTCCTCCAGACCCCCGCCTTATTGCAAGTCCAGCTAGGCCACCTCGCCAAATTGCGCGGTCACGAAACCATCGCGCGCTGGCAGTCGCTGATACAGACGCAGAACTGGCAGGAACTCGTCGGCGATTTGCTCAATACCCATTACGACCCGGCCTATTTCAAGTCAATAAACAAAAACTACGCGCCCGACAACCGGGATCGGAGCTATGCGCTGGAAGATATTTCGTCATCAGGATTTTCTGCATTGGCCGCACGGATACTGGCGGATAGCGGCCACTCCCCCAGTACCTCGTAACCGCCTCCCGACCCCACGCGGCGTGATGCCAGCAAGGCAAAATACTCGGCGCGCCACACTACGGCCTGGCATACGGGCGGCGCAGTACAACGCGCGTTTCGCAGCAAGGTGACATGCGGAACAAAAGGCCGCGGGTCAAAAGAAAACGCAGCCATTTGCAATGCAGCCGTCAGATTCGACACCCATTGCCCCAGCGCAGCCGGGACCTCGCTCGCGCCGAGCCAGCCGACGTGATTGTGTTGCCAGCAGCCGGGGTGATCCAGGGTAAGCGTGAAGTCCTCACCCGCAACAGTGGCGGCAAGCCGGCGCAGATCATCCAGCCGCGTCGATGAGGTATCGCCGAGAAACGCGAGGGTGAGATGCAGGCCATCGCTGCGCATACGACGTCCGCCCCAGGTTTTGTGCAGCCACTTTCCGGCCTGGTTCAGCGCCGCGCGGGTATCCGCATCCGGCCACAGGGCAAAAAACAGCTTCAACGATTGTTCACCCACCACGAATCCCCCAGTGTTGATGCACGGACGGAATGATCCTTAACACCCCCCGCCCAAATGGCGCGCCGTCAGCCGCCACAACTTCCTTTCAGCCGGTTTTGTCGTTGTAACCGCTGGTTCCGGGATTAGCGCAGTGATCGCCCCATGGTGTGGAATAGCCCAGCTCGGGGCTGGATTGAGTCCCTCGCAGCCCCTGCCGGCAAGGGGGATCAGTTTTAAGCTTGGGCAAGCGTGTGTAGGATTACGTTTCGCACTCGCCCTCTTGAGCCCTGATGTTTCGAAAAACAATGCATTGCCCATTTTTGACAATGCATAATCAAAAGTAAATGGATGCCAACATGAAAAAAGCCCGCGACCTCAATGAACTGATCGATCTTGCCCATCAAGCTGTCTATGAAGTGGACGAGTTGCGCGCGTGTCTGGAACACGATGACGACGAGATGGCGACTTATTCGCCGTATCTTGATCCGCTCGACAAAATCTTGCGTGAGCTTTACGAGTCCATGGTTTCGGGGCGTTATCATGGCACAGGGCAGGGCGAAGATCTGGCTTTCATGCCGCTGTTCAAACGCTATGAGCGCGACATTCCGTTCCGCGAACTATTGCGCGCGCTCAATGCCACGCACCGCGAAGGCTTTGAAGCGTAGTTATTGATTCGGCACGAATAAGGTAAGCATGAACCGATGCTTGCGATTTCGCATTGCGGACTACCGAGCGCCGCGTGTGCCGAATCAATAATCAATCAATACATCGGGATATTGAGACGGCCTTACTGCAGGGCCCAAATCTAAACAAGCCATTACTGGCCGTCATAGTCAAACTCTATTCTGGCCGTCTCAATATCCTTATTCCGCCCGCAAGGCATCCACCGGGTTCAGCCGTGCCGCGCGCATGGCCGGAATGACGCCGGCGGCGAGGCCGATCAGCACCGACGTCGCCAACGCGCCGAGAACGTAATTCCAGGGTGTATTCACGGGCAGGCCGCTCACCAGCGTTTTCAGCAGCCAGGCGAGTGCCGCGCCGATGGCCAGCCCGCCCAGCCCACCCAGGGTGGACAGCACGGTGGACTCCATCAGGAACAGGGTACGGATGCGTGCCCGTGTGGCGCCCAATGCGGTGAGCAGGCCGATTTCGGCGACACGCTCGGCGACGGCGATGTGCATCAGCGTGACCATGCCCACGGCGCCCACCAGCAGCGAAATGCCACCCAGGGCCGCCACCGCGAAAGTCAGCACATCCAGCACGGTACCGAGTGTGTCCAGCATTTGCTGTTGCGGCGTAATGGTGAAATCCTCGTGTCCATGCCGCGCGAGCAGGATGCGGTGGGCATCGTCGATCACCGCCTTCAGGGGTGCGCCGGGCCGGTAGGCAATATGAATTTCCATCACGCCCTCACGGTTGAAGACTTCCAGCGCCCGCGCGGTCGGGATGTACACGGTGTCGTCCAGATCGAACCCCAGCACCTGTCCCTTGGGCGCCATGACGCCGATCACGCGGAAGCGGTGGCTGCCGACCTGTAAATTGGCGCCCAGCGGATTCGCAATTCCGAACAATTCGTCACGTGCTTTCGATCCCAGTACGACATAGGCGCGCGGATTACGCGGGTCGTCCGCGGGCAGAAACTGGCCGACTGCAACCTGCATGTTGAAGGCACGGGAAAAATCCGGCCCCTCGCCGTATACCGTCACGCGCCGGCTGTGCCCGTGGGCGCGGATTTCCGCATTGCCCATTACCCCGGAATTGGTGTATTGCGCGTAGCGCGTGGCCTTCAATGCCAACATGTCCTCGATCGTCAGCAGCCGCTCACTGCCGATCGAGCCGACAGAACCGCCGTGGGTGCGGATTTTCCCCGGCGTGATGCTGAGGATGTTGGTGCCGAACTGGGTGAATTCCGCCAGCACGAAACGATGAATGCCCTCTCCGATGGAGGTGAGCAGGATCACCGCCGCAATCCCCACCGCGATGCCCGAGGCCGACAAAAACGTGCGCAGCCGGTGCGCGGTCAGTGCGTGCAGGGCAAAGCGCAGGGTGTCGATCAGGTTCATTTTCCGCCGAGCGCGAGAACGGGATCCAGCCGCGACGCACGCGAAGCGGGCAGGAGGCTGGCGATGATGCCGGTCAGCACGGCGGTGGCAATGCCTGCCAGACTGGCCCAGGCGGGTGGCCAGGCTGGGAGTTGCGGGTAGGCGAGGCGAATCATGAGGCTGCCGAACTGCCCCAGCGCAAAGCCGATCGCCCCCCCCGCCAGCGACAGCCACAGCGCCTCGGCAAAGAACAGGCGGCGGATATCGGCAGACGGCGCGCCAATGGCCTTGAGCAGACCGATTTCCGAAGTGCGCTGGGCGACGGACACCAGCATGACATTCATCACCAGTATGCCGGCCACCCCCAGACTGATCGCTGCAATGCCGGACACGCCGAGCGTCAGCGCACGCAGTATGCGGTCGAAGGTGGCGAGCACGGCATCCTGGGTGATGACGGTCACATCGTCCTCGCCGTCGTGGCGCAGTTTCAGGGTATGGCGTATGGCCTGTTTGGCGGGCTCGATGTCGCTGCGGCTTCTGGCCTCGACCAGAAGGCGGAACAGCGAGGACGTGTTGAACAGCGCCTGAGCGTAATCGATCGGGATGATGACGATTTCATCGGAATTGAAACCCATGGACTCCCCTTGATTAGCCAGCACACCCGATACCAGAAAACGCCGGTCGCCGAGGCGGATACGCTGGCCGATGACCTTGCCATCGGGAAAGAATTCGCGGGCAAGCTTGCTGCCTAGCACGATCTCTGCGCTGTGCTCCGTCCCGTGCGCCAGAAAGCTGCCCTGCGACAATGCCATGTGCCGTATCGGCAACAGATCGGCCGTGCTGCCCAAAACGGTGACTTCCCGCAGAAGGCCGGCGGCAGCGAGTTCGGCCTCCCCCACATTGAGTGGCGCATAGCGTTTGACCTGCGGCAGTTGTCCGACAAAACGGGCGTCCTCCAGTGTCAGGTCGCGTTCTGTCTGGCCGAGCGCCGCACCTGGAAATCCACCGGAGGTTTCGGCGCGGCCCGGCAGGACGATGACCAGATTGGTGCCTAGCGATGAAAACTGGCCAATCACATAGCGCCGTGCACCCTCACCCAGCGCCGTAAGCACCACTACGGCCGCCACACCCAGCGCCATCGCCAGAACGATAAGCAGCGAGCGGGTGCGGTAACTCACAACGGTTTCAAGCGAGAGCAACAGCGTATCGCGCGGCGTCATGTCGGCTCATCCGCCACAATCTCTCCATCGCGCATGGCAATGTGGCGATGGGCGCGTGCGCCCAGCTCGCGGTCATGGGTGACGACGATGAGCGTGGTCCCCGCATGGTGGAGATTTTCCAGCAGCGCCATGACTTCGGCGCCGATGCGGTGATCGAGGTTGCCGGTCGGCTCGTCCGCAAGCAATGCGGTCGGCCGCAGTATGGTGGCGCGCGCAATCGCAACGCGCTGGCGCTGGCCGCCGGACAATTCTGCCGGACGATGCCGGGCACGGTCGCGCAGATCGAAGGCGAGCAGGGCTTCATCGACACGCGTCTTGCGTTCGGCAGGCGCCACTCCCTCCAGAATCAGCGGCAGCTCGATGTTTCCCGCCGCGGTCAGGCGCGGCACCAGATGAAACGACTGGAACACGAAGCCGATCTTCTCCCGCCGTACTCTGGCCCGCTCGGTCTCGGACAGATCGGTGACATCCGCGCCATCCAGTTCGTAGCGCCCGCTGTCAGACCGGTCGAGCAGTCCGATGACATTCAGCAGGGTGGACTTGCCGGAACCCGACGGCCCCATGATGGAAACGTATTCGCCCGATGCAATATCGAGATTGATTTGGTTCAGGGCGCGCACCTCCTGGTCGCCCATGCGGAACACGCGCGTGATGGCGGCGAGGCGGATCATTCTGGGATCATGGCCGATCGGATTTTGCCTTGACTTTTACACCGGCTTTCACGCCTTCCTGATCGAAGGACAGCAGCACCCGGTCGCCCGCATTCAGTCCGCTGACGATTTCGGTATAGGCCCAGTTGGCGAGGCCGGTTTTCAGGCTGCGTGCTTCCAGCTTGTCATCGGCGCCCAGCACCAGCACCTTGCCGTCTTGCTGGATCGCCTGGGTGGGCACACGCAGCACGTTGTCGCGACGTTCGATAATGACTTCCACGTCGGCGCTGTACCCGACCAGCAGGGGACGTTCGGACGGATGATCGAAATTCACTTCCACATCCACCGTGCGCGCCTGCTTTTCCACCTCGGTCACATAGGGGGCGATGCGCCTCACCGTGCCGGCAAAGGTCCGGCCGGGCAGGGCATCCAGCGAGATGCGCGCGGGCTGTCCGGCTTTCAGCCTGGGGGCGTCGACCTCGTCCATCGGCGCCGTCACATAGAGGCAGGTATCGTCGATCAGGTCCACCGCGGGCGGCGTCGGGATGCCCGGCGGCGAAGGCGTGGTGTACTCGCCGAGTTCGCCGGTGATGCGCGCCACAATGCCGGCAAACGGCGCGTTCAATACCGTGCGCTCCAGCCCGGCCTGCGTCACCCGGATCTGCGCCTGAGCGCGTTTCACGTCCGCCGCGGTCGCATCGCAATTGGCCTGGCGGGCGCGCGCCTCGGCATCGGCATCCTCGCCGCGTTGCGAGCTGACGAAGCCTTGCGCGGCAAGCTGCCGGGTCCGACCGGCTTCGCCGCGCGCGTTGTCAGCCACGATGCAGGCTTCGCGACGGCGCTCCTCGGCCGTTGTCAGTTGCCGCCGCGCCAGTTCGCGCTGGGCGGTGAGGTCGGTATTCCATAGTTCCAGAAGCGGCTGTCCCTGTTTCACCCGGTCGCCTTCCTTCACCCACAGCTTCACGATCTGGCCACCGGCCGTTGGGGACAGCCTGGCGCGGCGGCAGGCCTTGATGGTTCCGGCGCGGGTATTCACCACGGTTGATTCGACCGTGCCGCGCGCGAGGGTGGCGAGTTCCACCTCGATCGGCTTGGGACGGGTGGCCCGCCAGCCCGCATAGGCCAGCCCGGCCAGCACCAGGGCAATGATTGCAAGTTGAATCAGCGTTTTTGTTTTTGGCATGACAAGCGACGAAAGGCACGGAGAGTATCTGCAATGTAACATTCAGCCATGCTAAAAAGTATCGTTCCCGCCCGTCTTGAGTTTGCCGAGGGCACGCCGTATTCAGCCCTGTATGGCGATGTCTACCATTCCGCCGACGGCGGGGCAGGGCAGGCGCGCCACGTTTTTCTGCATGGCTGCGGCCTGCCCGGAGCCTGGGCCGGGCGTGAAGTTTTCTGCATTCTGGAAACAGGATTCGGCGCCGCGCTGAATTTTCTCGCCACCTGGGCTGCGTGGCGCGACGATCCGCAGCGGCCGGCGCGCCTGCATTTCCTCTCGGTCGAAAAGCATCCTTTCCGCGCTGACGACCTTGCCCGGCTGCATGCGGCGTGGCCGGAGTTTGCCGCCCTGTCGCGGGAACTGCTGGCCAGCTGGCCGATGCTGGTACCGGGCTTCCACCGCATCGCACTCGACGGCGGGCGGGTGCAGCTCACCCTCATGCTGGGCGATGCGCAGGACTGCATCGCGCAACTGCTGGCCGGGGTCGATGCCTTCTATCTCGACGGCTTCGCACCCAGCCGCAACGCGGATTTGTGGCAGCCGCGTCTGTTACGCGAACTCGCGCGGCTGGCCAGACCGGGCGCGCGCGCCGCGACCTATACCGTTGCCGCCGCGGTGCGCGAGGGTCTGGCGCAAGCGGGCTTTGTCTGTGAAAAGCGCGAGGGCTACGGCCGCAAGCGGCACTGCCTCACGGCACAGCTCAGCACCGGCAAGACAGCGGTGACCGCTTCCATTCCCTCACATGTCGCGGTAATCGGCGCCGGCGTCGCAGGCTCATCCGTGGCCCATGCGCTGGCCGTCCGCGGCATCCGCGTCACCGTGCTGGAGCGCGCCGCCGAACCCGCGCAGGGCGCCTCCGGCAATCCCGTTGGCGTATTCCGCCCGCTGATGTCAATAGACGACAACCGCGCCAGCCGCCTTACCCGTGCCGCGTTCCTGCACGACCTGCGCGCATGGCAGGCGCTCGGCAATGCGGTCGAGTGGTCGAACTGTGGCGTGCTGCATCTGGCAAGGAATGACGAACACGCCGGCAAGCTCAGGCAGGCGCTGGAAGCCAATGCGCCGCCCGCAGAATACGCGCGCTGGGTCGAGGTGAACGAAGCCTGTGCACTGGCCAACTGGCCGGTGGCCCAGACCGGCGTGTTCTATCCTCGCGGCGGCTGGGTCGTACCCGCGAGCCTGTGCCGTGCCTGGCTTGGCCATCCGGTCATCGAAGCCCGTTACGGCTGCGCCGCTGCACGCCTGGAACCAAGCGGTCATGGCTGGCGTGTGCTGGACGGGGAAGGCGCGGAATGGGTCAGGGCCGATGCGGTGGTTCTGGCCAATGCCCGCGACGCCATGTACCTGTTTCCGGATGCGCACTGGAACATGCAGTCCATACGCGGCCAGATCAGCCAGATGCCGCCCGGCAGTTTGCCGGAAATCCGCCGCGTCATCACCCGCGAAGGTTATGTCGCACCCGGCCCGGACGGACGCGCCATCATCGGCGCCACATACGAATACGACGACGACCCAAACCCCCGCACCGCCAGTGACGAAGCCAACCTGGCACGGCTGGACCATATCCTGCCCGGCGCCGCTCGAGGGGTAGCCGTGGAGGACGTGACAGGGCGCGCATCGTTTCGCGCCGTCATGCCCGACCGCCTGCCACTCGTCGGAGCCCTAAACGATGCGTCTAATTTATATATTGCGGCGGGCTATGCTTCACGCGGCGTGGTGTGGGCAGGGCTGCTGGGCGAGACGCTCGCCAGCATGATGTGTGACGAGCCCCTGCCGCTGGAGTGCGATCTGCTTGCAGCGATTGAGCCAGGCCGATTTGTTGATTCTGCACGCGCGGGTGACGCTGCAAGCGGGTGATTGCCCCGCTTGCGCCTCAGTTGTGCCGGTCGTGCCCGTCATGATGGTCGTGCCCGGGCTGGCGATGACGATTCGTGTCGTGCTCGTGCTCCCAGTAGGGGCTGAAGCCGTGGACCGGGTACACGCGATGCATGTACGGCGGCGGCACGATGTACGGCGCGGGGCGATACGGCGCGACCACCCAGTATGGGTAGCTGCTGGGTTGGTAGACGATCTCCGCGTTGTCGGGATACCGGCCGCCATAAGTAATGACGACGCGCGGTTCGACGACCACGCGGGCGTGGCTGTAATCGTTGTAATAGCCGCCGTTGGCGAGCGCAGCGGTCGATGCGCCAAAGAGCGCGGCGGCGAGAAGTGGGATGCGTAACATGGTCAGTCTCCTTTCAGGTTGAATGCGGATCAATAGGCCCAGCGGTCGTTATGGCCCTGTTTCCAGCCGCGGCCGCGCGGGTCCTGCGCGATGCTGTACGACACGTTTAGGTATTCGCCCGGATCGTATGGCAGGCGGGTGGTGAATTCCCGGCCGTTGAAGCGGTAGCGCACGTCGTAGCCGGTGACCACCTGGCGATAGTGGTCGAGGTTGCGGCAGCGTTGCACTTGCACGGGACGCGATTCGTAGTAGCGGCCGCCATCATTCCAGCGGTCGCCGACCACCGCGCCGGTGGCCGCGCCCACGGCCGCCGCCGCCACCTTGCCGTCGCCCTTGCCGACGGTCGATCCGATCAGGCCTCCGGCGATGGCGCCCAGTATCGCGCCGCCGGTATTGTTGCCGTCACGGTAGCCGCGGGTTTCGTAGCCGACGGTTTCGATCCAGCATTCCTTGCTCGGTTCGTTGATCGTGTCGTAAACCGGCGTGCTGGATACGACCCTGGCGCGCATGATCGTGTCGTCGTAGCGCTGGCCGGCTTGTGCCGTGCCGCTGGCGGCGAGCAGGGCGGCGATCAGAATGCGTGTGTTCATGGTGACTCTCCTCGTTGAAACAAAGTAATTCGGGTTCAGCGGCGACGCTGGCGGCGGTCGTCGCCAGCGTCGCCGGGTTGATCCTGCTGGCGGCGCTCGTAACCGTAGCCGTAACCTTGCGCTTCCTCGCGCTCGTCGACCTTGCGCTTGGGCGCGCGGCGCTGGTCCCCTTCGGGATAGGGCTGGCGCCCGGAGTCGCCCGGCGCCTTGCGGGCGTCGTCGGCGGTGCGCCTGGCCGCCGGCACCGTGTCGGCGGAATTCGGCGCGGCGTGTACCGGCGCGCCAGCGATCAGCGCCACCCCTGCCAGTCCGAAAATCCAGTATTGCCGTCTGTTCATCGTGTCTCCTTGTCTGTGGTGCGATGTCTCGCTTCCACGCTTCGCAGTTTGGTTGAGGAAAGTAAGCGTACGGTTTCACGCCAGTGCGATTTTGTAACCGTGTGTAACCGGCGGGTAAATCCTGCCCGGGCGCCGCTGCTATAGTTGCCGCATGGAAAAGGACACGATTTACGTGACTGACGACGACCCCGGCATACGCGAGCTGGTGGCCGAATATCTGACCCGCCAGGGCTATGCGGTGGAAACCGCAGAAGACGCTGCCGCGCTGGATCGGCTTCTGGCCAAGCGGCGGCCGCAGCTGGTGGTGCTCGACTGGATGATGCCGGGCGAGGATGGCCTGTCGGTGGCGCGGCGGCTGCGCGCGCAGCCGGGCTTTCCGCCCATCATCATGCTGTCGGCCAAGGGCGAGGACATCGACCGCATCATCGGCCTCGAAGTCGGTGCCGACGACTACCTGCCCAAACCGTTTAATCCGCGCGAACTGCTGGCGCGCATCCGCGCGGTGCTGCGGCGGCACGTGGGCAACCCGCCGCAGGCTCCGGCGGAATCCGCCAACACCTTCGCGTTCGGCCGGTTCGTCGTCAACCTCGATGCGCGCTGTTTGATGCGCGACGGCGGCGAGATTTCGCTCACCGGCGGCGAATACGCGCTGCTGGAAATTTTCGTCACCCATGCCAATCGCGCGCTGTCGCGCGACTGGCTGATGGATCAGCTGCGCGGCTTCGAGCGCGACCCGTTCGACCGCAGCATCGACGTGCGGGTCAACCGCCTGCGCAAGAAGATCGAGGACGACCCGGCGAATCCGGCCTACATCCGCACCCAGCGCGGACAGGGCTATTTGTTCGTGCCGCAGGGCAAGGGTTGACAGGGCAGCGGTGCAGCGCCTCTCCCGTTCACTATTCGCCCGCACCGCGCTGACGCTGGCGCTGGCCTTCGTCGTGTTTCAGGCGGCGGCGTTCTGGGTGGTGTATCGCACCCTGATCGTCCCGGTGGCGGAGCGCTCGGCCGACGACCTGGCCGGTCTGATCGTGCTGTCCGCGCAAACCTGGGTGGAACTGCCGCCGCGGACGCGCGCCACGTTCGAGCGCGAGCTGGCGCGGCGGCACGGCTTGCGCCTGACCACCCGCGACGTTGCTGCGACGGCGGACGCACCGCATTTTGCGTTCCGCACCCAGATCAGAACTGCACTGAGCCGCAGGGTGGGAGAGGATGTCGTATTGCGCGGAGTACCGGGCACAGCGGCGGTGTGGCTGGACATTCCGCTGGGCGGGCACGATTTGCGCGTCGGGTTCTTCCCCGATCGCTATGCCGTCAAGCCGCCGCTGGCGGCAATCGCGGTGGTTGCGGTGGGCGCGTTTCTCAGTCTGTTGACCGCCCTGTTTCTGGTGCGCCGCATTACCGTGCCGCTGGCGCACGCGGCGCGGGCAGCCAGCCAGGTTGGGGCGGGCGAGCTGCCCGAACCCTTGCCGGAAACCGGCCCCGCCGAGCTCGCCGAACTGGCCCGTCGTTTCAACACGATGGCGGCGGAGGTGCGCGCGCTGCTGGATAACCGCACCACCTTGCTGGCGGGTATCTCGCACGATTTGCGCACTCCGATGACGCGCCTGCAGCTCAATCTGGAAATGCTGCGCGACGCCCCCGGCGCGGCGCGCATCGGGCGTGCCAACTCCAACCATGCGCGCATTGACCGCGCCGTGGCCGATCTGGCCGACATGAACACGCTGATTACGGGTTATCTGGAGCTGGCGCGCACCACGCGAGCCGAAGCGAAGGTGCGCTTCGACCTTGCGGATTTGCTGGATGAAGTGGCCGCCGATGCGGGCCTGTCGTGGCCGGGCGCGGCGCCGTGCGAGATCGGGGCCGGTCGTCTGGCGCTGCGTCAAATCGTGTCGAACCTGGTTCAGAACGCACAGCGTTACGGCGGCGGTACGCCGGTCGAGCTGGCGCTGGAATGCGCGGACAAGCTGGCGCGGGTGATCGTGCGCGATGCCGGTGCGGGCATACCGGACGATCAGCTGGAAAAAGTGTTCGGGCCGTTCTATCGGCTGGAAAAGTCGCGTTCTCAGTCCACGGGCGGGACCGGCCTGGGATTGGCGATTGTGCGCCAGCTGGCGGAAACAAACGGATGGAAGGTGTCACTGACCAATCGTGCGACGGGCGGTCTCGAGGCAGTGCTGGAAATTCCTCGCTAAGGCCTTGGGCGCAACGCGCTGGGGTGGGCCGCGGCATCCGGTTGAGTCGATCCAGGCGAAATTAGTCACCATTCCGCCTGGGTCCTTGAGACACGCTCAGGAGCGCCTTGTAGAAGACCGAGATTCACCACCGTTCGGCCTTGTCGAAGGCCACGCCACCATCGCCAGTCTTCGTATAATGCCAGCCTTACCGAAGAAGGTTTTACCGTGTCCGTCGTCAATATCTCCTGCTACAAGTTCGTCACCCTCACCGACCGCGAGGCCTTGCGCGCCGACCTCACCGCGCGCTGCCTGGAGCTCGGTCTGCTGGGCACCCTCCTGCTCGCTCCGGAGGGCATCAACGTGTTCCTCGCCGGCTCGCGCGAGGCGATCGACGCCATCGTCGCCCATCTGCGCGCCGACCCGCGCTTCGCCGATCTGCAACCCAAGGAAAGCCTCTCCGCCGAACCGCCGTTCCGGAAAATGCGGGTGCGGCTGAAGAAGGAAATCATCACCATGAAAATGCCGCTTATCCGCCCGGAAGCAGGGCGCGCGCCATCGGTGGCCGCCGCCACGCTGAAGCAATGGCTGGATCGCGGGCTGGACGACGAAGGCCGCCCGGTGGTCATGCTCGACACCCGCAACGACTACGAAGTGGCGGAGGGCACCTTCGAGAATGCCGTCGATTACCACATCGGCATCTTCAGCGAATTTCCGCCGCGTCTGGCCGAACACCGCGCCGACTACGCCGGCAAGACCGTGGTGTCATTCTGCACCGGTGGCATCCGCTGCGAAAAAGCCGCCATCCACATGAAGGCCATCGGCATCGAGCGCGTGTACCAGCTCGAGGGCGGCATCCTCAAGTATTTCGAGGAAGTCGGCGGCGCGCACTACCACGGCGACTGCTTCGTGTTCGACGAGCGCGAGGCGCTGAGCGCGGATTTGCAGCCGGCTTCCGGGCGGGTGCATTGGTGAAGGCTTTTAACCGGCCAAAAGCTGAAGTACGGATCGGTAGGCTCACTGTCTCCTGTTCGGCCTTAGGTGGAGCGCTACATAATCGGCCTTTCCGGTCATTGAGCAATACACCAATTCCTGAACATCTTTTCTTCAACAGCGTGCCCCGGCGAGAGCCGAAACCGTGCGTCTTCGCCGGATGTTCCTGATCCCCGCTTTCGTCACCAATATTCCAGACACCGCAGTGGGACGCGCTGGATGTTCCGTTCGCAGGGGTCGTCTGACAAAGCTGCAAAACACCGCATGCGTCGTGTCAGGAGGAAGAGTGCGGTCCATTAAGCAAGTAAATCAAGTGGGTGCAGTGTGAAGTGCTCGGCTCGACCCGATGCGACGGCGGGTGGGCGACCGCTGTCGAATCCGTTTTACGGGACTGCGATCTTCAATCTGCAGTCCCTGATTGTCACCTTGATGGTGGCGTTGGCGGGATGCGCCACTCAAGATCGCGCCCCGGATCTGGCTCCGCCGGTTCAGATCTCGGAGAGTACCTGGCGGCAGGTCGATAGCGACATAGGCGCCGCATCATTAGCCGCGACAGGACCGGCCAGGAACTACGCACACGGCTCCATGGAAAGATGGCGGGACCTCGTCCACAAGCGCACCGAGGCCGACTTCATTCCGTGGTTCACCGGCTACTGGACCCAGCAATGGCTGGCTATAAAGGTGGCCTGGTACAAATTGAGCGCCGAGGAAGGGACCGACCCAACCGTAAAACGACTGGCCGCCTATCTGCAGGAGCAGTATCACGATCGCGTGCTGGATCCCGTCGCCAAGGAAATCAATCCTGACATGGTCAGGGGACAAGCAACGAAGCTCTACGTCCAACGCCTCGGCGAGCAACTTCAGGGAATCCCGCGGCGCTACGGTGTGCCTCTCAATCAATTCGACCGGCGAATCAAGGACATTCCCGCGATTGCGCTGGGGCCTGATCCATCCCATAGCGCTTCGCTCTACCAGATTGTCCACACCGATCCCATCGCCAGGCTGCCCGCCTATGCGGCCCTGGTCGATCAGATCCACAAGGCCGGTGGTGGCGCGGGAGCCGGACCCTCGGACGCCAGAATATCGCCAGTGGCGAAACGGGTCAGCGAAATACTGGTGGCCAAGCTCGCCACCAGCGGTGGCGCAAGCGCTGCCGCAGCGGCGTTCGGCGGCGGCGCAGGAGTGATGATTTCCCTCGGCGCGGCCGGTTTTGGCGCTATCGCGCACGAGAAAAAACGGCCGGAAATGGAAGCGCAGCTTCGGGAAAACCTGAACGCCGCGATGGACGATATGTGGCGTAGTCTGATGGAGGATCCTGCCACCGGGGTAATGGCAGAGGTCCATTACCTATCTGAACAGATCCAAGGAAGTCTCGCCAAACCCCTTACGCAACCGGTTAAGTTCGAACCGGCACCGCGAGAAATCCCACTGTGGGGCGAACAATCCATTCAGGATGAATAAAACGACGACGAAGCCCTGGCCCAAGATGGGTACGCGAATAAATAACCCGACACGGCCGCTAGCAGGAATTTTTCCCCGCACCAGGAACGGGATGGGAATCGCCCCGAGTTCAATCGACTGTCTTGATCGAGGGTCGGCTCAGGCCGGGTTCCTGGCGACGACCAAGCATCGATGAATGGACTCTTCATGGCCGACACTAGACCACCGCGCGCAACATGGACTTTCCGGCCAATGTCGGCTTTCTTTACAAGATTACACGTGGTCAAATGCAACTCTTTGAATTTACTTATAATTGTCTAATGGCACAATCAATGCTTATAGATTACTGAAAGTATTCCCGGATGTGGAAAATGTATCTGTCCGGCCGTGATTGAGTTCAAAAAGCCCACTTCGTCCATAGAGGGAAACGGGCCTCTCGGGTCATGGAACCAGGAGACAGGCTGGATAGTGCTGGGCCAGTCGGGAATTCTTACACATCTGTTCGCTTGTATTTCCATCTTTAGGAGGTCACACATGTTGAAACGCACATCTCTGTCGACAATGGCCTTCGCATCGGTCGTGATGCTGGCTTCCATGCCCGCCGCTGCCGGGCCGATGATTTCGGCTGGCACCCCGACCACGAGCGTGCCGACTTACTTGACCGACGGCTCGTACCTATTTCGGCTTCTCCGTGACGCTCAGTCCCGACCAATTCCTGCTTCCAGTCGAAATCACGGATGCCGCCAAGCTGCAGAACTGGCAGTTCGATGTCACCTTCGATAGTACGGTGGTCCAGGAAGTCGATTCAGGTGATGGTACCTCCGGCATCTATGGGGCGGAGTTCACGTCGGGCGATGCGAATTCGCTGTCATTCATCCTCGGTGGATTTCCGCTCAACGGTCTGGAACTGGTCGACGATGTCGCGGGCGTCCTATCCAAACCCACCGTACCTTCTTGACGGGGTGTCGGGTGATGGCATCTTGGCCTACATCCTGTTCGAATACCTGCCGGGCCAGCAGACCAACGATCCGGGCTTCGGCATCGAGAATCCGAGTAACCCAGCAGGTCCCCGAGCCAGCAACGCTCGCTCTGTTTACTGGCGGGTTGATCGCATTGCTCGGCTCGCGACGCCGGCTCCGATCCGGAGAACTGCGCAGTCTCTGATCGGCCGGAGTGAGAGTTGGTTCTGCATCACATCCGCCGCCTCGGGCCGGTGGTCGTGGCGGCCACAGTCATTCTTCCTGGATGTGGGAAGTCGCCCCAGATTGACTTGGATCAGGGGCGTTCTCCAGATCGCGCCGGCGCGGTAAATCAAGTGGCCGCTCGCGCTGACGCGTTTGTCCACGCGAACGCTGCAAAAGACATTTCCCACAAGCACCCATCGAACCAGCAGACTCCGCTAGAGGACTGGCCGCCCTGGCCAATTGCCCCGCTCCGCGATCCGAACGTGAATGCGCCCGTTGCAAGCCTTGATCCGTCTGTGCTGGCCGAGTGGCTCCACGACCCGGATCCAATCGTACGGCTTCACGCCCTCGACGCTTGGGCGCTGCACCCAGGAGTATCGCTGGACCCGGTGACCTACGCGATGGTGGACCCGGACGAGTCGGTCCGCGCCCGGGCGCAGGAATTGTTGGACCAAGAGTTGGGCCGACGTTGAGCCGGCACGAGCAGTGGGAAGCGCGGCAGAAACGTCACAAGAGAGTTTTTCAACGCAACACTGATTGAGGAGGCGAGACCATGAAACACGGACTGACACACACTTTAGGAATGATCGCATTGGGCGTGGCCGGGTTCGCCGTCGGCCCGGCGGACGCCGATACGTCGCAGCGGGACCGTATTACGCGACCCCGTCGTGGGATCAGACGCTACCCGTTGCGACGCGGTTCATTGTGCTGTCGAACTGGGTCGATGGATCTTACCCGTCGGGTGCGGCAGTCCTGGACCGTGAAACCGGGTTGGTGTGGCAGAGATCGCCCAGCACGAGCGATGATCCATGGCAGCAGGCTCATACCTTCTGTCGCGCCGCCTCCACGGGTGGTCGTTTCGGGTGGAGACTCCCGACGATCAACGAGTTATTCAGTCTCAGGGATCCCGGTGCGGTCGCAGCCCCGTTCCTGCCCGCCGGCCATCCCTTTACCGTCCAGCCTTCGGACTATTGGTCGGCCAATACCTCTTCCACCAATACGGCAAACGCATGGTTCATGCGACTCGGCGCCAACGCCGGTCCTCTCGTGGAAAACAAGGGACTGCAAAAGCTGCGGTGGTGTGTGCGCGGCGGGCAAAGCACTGACCCTCAGTGAATCGAACTGCTTGTGAAGCAATGTACATGGAGAAAGGGGCCAGGCTCGATGGCTTCGCCAATGCGCGAGTCCAGCCCCTCGATACCTGGGGGCGCGAAGACCCGGCGAATCACTGGACCCCGTGACCCTTGCGCTGGTGGACCCGGACAAATCGGTCCGCGCCCGGGCGCAGGAGTTGTTGGAGGAAGAGTTGGGCCGACGCTGACCCTGCGCGCAATGTGGGGCGCGCGCGGCAGAGACGTCAGGAGGAGTTTTCAACGAACACGCAACCAGGAGACAAGACCATGAAACACGGACTGACCTGCACACTGAGACTCATCCTGTTGGGAGTGGCCGGGATCGCCGTCGGCCCGGCGGACGCCGATACCGTCGCCGCGGGGCCGTACTATGCGACGCCGTCGTGGGACCAGAAGCTGCCGGCCTCCACCCGCTTCATCGTGCTGTCCAACTGGAACAACGAAGCTGTCCTGGACCGTGAGACCGGGCTGGTCTGGGAAAAATCGCCGGAGACAATCCCCGGGCCGTGGTCCGCGAGCCGCTTCCAGTGTGCGACAAAGAATGTTGGCGGCCGCAAGGGCTGGCGCCTTCCTGCGTTCGGCGAACTCGCGAGCCTCATTGACCCCTCCGTATCCTCCCCCGATCCCACCCTGCCGGTCGGGCACCCGTTTACCGCGGTCCAGTCCCTCTCGTACTGGACGGCGACAACGGAAGGCGAGTTTCCTGCGCGCAAGTGGACCGTGCATTTCGGCAACACCCTCGTGTCCACCGCCGATGAGGTGGAACCCCATCTTCACTGGTGTGTACGTAGCACCATCCCGCTGGATAACTACTGATCCGTGGCTACGAACCGTGGGGGGGCGAGTCTCGCAGACCGCTCGCAGAGTGCCCTCCCTGTCACCCTCCGGCGCAATCAGGCCAATCCATTTCCGGCACAGACCGGCCAGTGGGCTGGGTTTGTTTCGGCGTAATCCGGCCGGTGCGTTTTCGGCACAATCCGGCGCAATCAAACGGGCCAAGCTGGGATTACTTCGGGCGATTCAGATTGTTTCGCGATAGCGCATGGATGAGGACGCGCCGATGAACTGGAAGATGCTGGGTCTTGGGGTGGGCGAATGGACTTGTCCGAAGCTCGCAATTCGGAATGTTCACGGGCATGTCCTGGTGCGGTTGCGCTTGATGACGGCAAGGACCTTGGCCGCCCTCGTCGGAATGATCTGCACCGGCTCCGCTTTCGCCATTCATATCGATTTCTCGGTCTTCAATGACAGGACGTCCTACTCGGCGGTCCTCCTGCAGCAGGGACGCGTCCAGGTCGACGCCGACTGGAACGAGGAGGGTGACATCCAGAACGGCCAGTCCTGGGGGATCTTCCGGTTCGCCTTCGATCCCGGCGCCGTCCAGCTGGCGGGGACGGCCGGCATCGTCGGCGGTCTCGCCGTCGGGTCCGGAACCGGCGATGGCACCCTGGACGGCGATCAGGGGTTCACGCTTAACCTGTCGCCCGGCCTCGGGGTGACCGCCTTCGGGGCGATCATCGCCTTCGACGATCCCAGCCTCATGGACGACTTCCGCCTGGTCGTCGGCTGCCCGGACCAGCCTTGCGTTTTCACGCCCACTCGCCCCGATTTGCAGCTCGTCGGACCGGGAACCTTTTTCCTGGGCGTCATTGCCGAACCTGGATTTGCGTTTGATACCGTGACGCTGGAGGCAGTAACACCGAGAGACAGCCAAGGCGAACCGACTGCCGTTGTTCCGGGCTGGCAGGTGGCCGGTATTACGTACGCCCAGGTACCCGAACCGACGACGCTGGCGCTCGTCGGCCTCGGCCTCGCAGGACTCGGAGCCACCCGAAGACGAAGGACCAGCAAATAGACTCTGTGACCGGCCGTGATCCGCCGGTGCGCCACACTCTGTAGTCGTCAAAATGCGATCGACCCGAAACGAGATGCTTGACGCTGTGCGCCAGCGATGAACTGGATCAGGGTTGCGTGGCACGGGGCTTGCCCGGCTCCAGCCCGTGCGCCGGCCGGAATAGTCGGCCGTCTGCCCGCAGAAAACGGGTGAAGAACTCGAACAGCACCAGCCGGGTGGTCTGCACGAATACCAGCAGCCCTTCCATGACCACGGCGAAGACGTTGCCGACGAGGATGATGAGGCCCTGCAGCAATAGGGAATCCACTGCGCCGGCCAGGGTCAGCACTGCGTGGGAGAGGGCGGCGTGGGCCAGGGCGAAGGCGCCCACCCGGATGAAGGACAGGGTGTTCATGGCCAGTTCGAAAACGCTCAGCAGCAGGTCGCCCAGGGCGAGCGGCAAGCTGGCCAGTCTGCCGCCGGCCGGGGCGAGCAGCAGGCTGCCCGCCAGGTAGTAGAGGGCCGCCAGACCGGTGAGCCAAAAAAACTGCGGCCGCAGCAGGCCCGCCAGCACACTGGCATAGATCAGCAGTACGGCAAGGTCCGCCAGCAGCCAGCGTCTCAGTTCGCCACGCCAGCGGGCTCCTATGCCGGCCAACACCATGCCGAGCAGCATCAGCCCGATCCCGAACAGCATGGGCACCGCCAGAACGGCCAGCGGGTCGTCCAGCGGGTGTTTCCACAGGGGCTGCAACAGATGGTGAAAACCGAATACGTCGCCGAACAGCACGCCGAACAGCATGGCCGCCAGACCACAGGGCAGCAGAAGACGGATGCGAGGCCAGCGCTGTGAAAAGAAGGCGGCGAACAAGACCAGCACCAGGCCATGGCCGACGTCCGGAAACATGTAGCCGAACAGCAGGGGAACCACCAGGGCCAGCAGGCCGGTGGGGTCCACCTCGCGCCGCCCGGGCGTGCCCCACATGGCAGTGATGGACTGAAAGGGTTGCGCCCACCAGGCATCCAGGGTGGCCACCGGCGCTTCCGCATGGGCCGGCGGCTGGGGCAGTCGGATGATGGCATGGATGCCTTCCGCTTCCAGGGCCTGCTGCAGCTGGCGAACATGGGTCGCGGTGGTCCAGCCGGTGACATGGCAGTACTCGCCCGCAGTCAGGGTGCCGGCGGCGTGCTCCAGATACCATTGCAGGGTATCGACGTTGGCCTTGGCCCGGGCGATTTCGGGGTCGGCACGCAGGGCCTTGAGTTCGGCCTGCATCTCCGCGAGTTCGGCGAGGGTGTGTGCCTGATGCGTGCTCAGGGCCTGCTTCTGCTGTGCTGTGTCGCCCGCAAGCCAGGGCGGAATGCCCAGCTGCTCGCAGCCGTGCTCGACGACAAAGTGGCGGATCAGGTGGCGTTTCTCGTGCAGGCCGGCGATGTAGATGAAGTCATGCGCTTCCCCCGGCACGACCCGTTCCACGCTGGCTTCCATCTCCGGATCGCAGACATGCCCCTTGGGGCAGGCGAACAGGCATTTGCACAGGAAGCGGGTCTTGTGGAACACGCGGTCAAGGTCCAGGTCCGCCCGATCCATCGCCTCCAGGCATTCTCCCAGCAATTGCAGTTGGTGCAGCTCGTCGCGCAGATGCTCCAGATGGGCCTTGAGGTAATCCATGCGGGCGCTCCACACCCGCAGGCAATGCAGGGCCAGGTTGGACAGATGCACCAGGTCGCCTTCGAGGGCCGTGACCTGCCGCCCCGCATGCGGCAGATCGTGGGCATGGGACGCCGCCAGGGTGCGAAAGCGGTCCACGAAGGAACGCAGCTTGCTCTCATCCACCCGTTCCAATAGCGGGGTTTCAGTCTCAAGCTGCACAAGCCCGGTCCGTGCCATCGCCTCCATGGCATGGACGGTCTGGTCTCGGGGGACATAGGTTTCAAACCATCTCGCCTGAATCGGGCGCAGGCTCATAGTCAGCTGATCGGCAAGGGTGAACGACGCTCAGGATAGCCCAACATGGTCGCCTCGGCCTGAATAGGCCGTTCCGGGCTGCGTGAAATGCCGTTTTTGAACGCCACAACGGCGATCCGGCTGGCGTATCCGCCAGCCAGTGATGGGATCAAATCAGTTGAATTCCCTCGCCATAATCGGCTACGGACTTGTCTGCCGTCAGCAGCGTCATGCCTTCGACTCTGGACCACTCAGGCTGCATTGCATCGGCTACGCTTCGCAATGACGGCAAGAATGTGGCATGTTTTCTGGAATCATCAATTGGAGCCTGCAGGATCAAGGATAATATCGACCATCCAGGGCTTGAAAATCAATTCGCCATGACCATCACCATCAAAACCGGCGCTGATATCGAGGGTATGCGCGTTGCCGGCCGGCTTGCCTCCGAAGTGCTTGATTACATCACGCCCTTCGTTGTGCCCGGAATCAGCACGGGCGAGCTCGACCGGCTGTGCCATGACTACATGGTCAATGTTCAGGGCACTATCCCGGCGCCGCTGAATTACGCTCCGCCTGGCCACGCGCCTTATCCCAAGTCCATCTGCACCTCGGTCAATCACCAGGTCTGTCATGGCGTGCCGGGCGACAAGGTGTTGAAAACCGGCGACATCGTGAACCTCGACATCACGGTCATCAAGGATGGCTGGCATGGCGACACCAGCCGCATGTTCCGGGTGGGCGAGATTTCGATTCAGGCCCGGCGCCTGATTCAGGTGACTTACGAATCGATGTGGATCGGCATTGCGCAGGTTCGTCCTGGCGCGAAGCTGGGCGACATCGGCCACGCCATTCAGCATCACGCCGAGCAACACGGCTACAGCGTGGTGCGCGAATTTTGCGGCCACGGCATCGGCCTCAACTTCCACGAAGAGCCGCAGGTGCTGCATTACGGCAAGGCCGGAACCGGAATCACCCTGGAAACCGGCATGACTTTCACCATCGAGCCGATGATCAACGCAGGGCGGCGCGATATTCGCCAGTTGGGCGACGGCTGGAGCATCGTCACCAAGGATCACAGCCTGTCGGCGCAATGGGAGCACACCGTGCTGGTCATACCCGGCGGCTACGAAGTGTTGACGCTCTCCGCGGGCAGCCCCGAAGCCCCGGAAATTTTTGAGACGGTACGCAAATAAAATGAACCGTGGCCCGGTGAACTGCCCCGTCCATTCAGTTAGAGCCAGCGAAGCCGTCTCAATACCCCGTCATTTTGATGGTCTTTGCTTCGGCACATCGCGGTTCGACCCGGGCAATACGCGCCCCACGCCTGGTTGCCCATTCATGCGTTATCGCTGCCGAAGCAATTTGCACAAGGCAGCCTGATGCCCCAGACCACGGCAACCGGCGGCGACCCCATCGCCGCGTTGCGCGAACGGCTCAAATCCGGGCGTGCCGCGCTGGTCGCGGATTTTGTTGGACAGCCCCGCCCCGCACACTATCTCGCGCGCCACGCCAGCCTCGTCGATGCTGTTCTCGGCGATCTTTCAGATACCCTGGGACTGCCGCGTGACTGCTGTATCGCGGCGGTGGGGGGGTATGGACGCGGCGAATTGTTCCCGGGTTCGGATGTCGATGTGCTGTTGCTGATTCCCGGTGATCCCGGCCCGGCGCTACGCGCCAGCATCGAGCGCTGGGTGCAGGCGTGCTGGGATATCGGCCTTGAAATCGGTCACAGTGTGCGCACGGTGGAAGCCTGCGCCGAGGAAGCCGGGCGCGATGTCACCATCGAGACCACTCTGCTGGAAGCGCGGATGCTATGGGGTGAACCTGCCCTGTTTCAGGAATTCCGGGCGGCGTTTGACGCGCGCTTCGACGCGCTGCGTTTCTTCGATGCCAAGATACGGGAACAAGGCAATCGTCACGCCCGTTTTGACGACAGCGCATACAAGCTGGAGCCCAACCTCAAGGACAGTCCAGGCGGCCTGCGCGATCTCCAGACCATACACTGGCTGACCCAGGCCTGCGGGATGGGGCATCTCTGGAGCGACCTGGTCGGCGCGGGTTTGCTGACCCAGGCCGAAGCGCACCGCATCGCCCGCGAGGAAGCCTGGCTCTCCCGCCTGCGGATCCACCTGCACCTCCTGGCCAGACGGCGCGAGGACCGCCTTGCCTTCGACTACCAGGCCGAACTGGCGGAACGCTTTGGCCTTGGCGACACGCCGCGCCTTCGCTCGGGCGAACGCCTGATGCAGGGCTATTATCGGGCAGCCAAGCAGGTGCAGCGTGTCAACGACATTCTGGTGCAGTCCCTGCGCGCGCGCCTGCAACCGGTCAGCGCGCCGTCCCGGGTCATCGACGACGACTTTCAGTTACGCGGCAACCTGCTGCAAGCCCGGAGCCCGCAGCTGTTCAACAACAAACCGGACGCCTTGCTGCGTGCCTTTGTCATTGTCGCGCAACACCCGGAGCTGGCCGGATTCGAGCCAGCCACACTGCGCGCGCTGTGGCGCGCCAGCACGCAAATCAACGCCGCTTTCCGCGCCAATCCAGACAACCGCGCCACATTCATGGCGCTGCTGCGGCAACCGGTTGGAGTCACGCGCGCGCTGCGCATGATGCATCGCTACGGCCTGCTCGGGCGCTACATTCCCGCGTTCGGCCGCATTGTCGGGCAGATGCAGCACGACCTGTTTCATGTCTACACCGTGGACGAACACATCCTCATCGTGCTGCGCAACCTGCGCCGCTTCACCGTGCCCGGGCTTGCGCACGAGTTCCCGCTCGCCAGCCGGCTTGTCGCCGAATTCGACCATCCCGAATTGCTCTGGCTCGCCGCCCTGTTTCACGATATCGCCAAGGGCCGCGGCGGAGATCATTCCGTGCTGGGGGCGCGCGACGCACGCCGTTTCTGCCGTGCGCACGGGCTTGACCGCGAAAGCGCTGAACTGGTGGCCTGGCTGGTGGAGACCCATCTGCTCATGTCGCGCACGGCGCAAAAAGAGGATTTGAGCGACACCGAGCTCATCGCCGGTTTTGCCGCCGCAATGGGTGATGCCCGCCATCTCGCCGCGCTCTATCTGCTGACCGTAGCCGACATTCGCGGCACCAGTCCAAAAGTCTGGAACGCCTGGAAGGCCAGGCTGCTGGAAGACCTCTACCACGCCACGCTGGCGAGTCTGAATGGCCGCACTCAGAACGACGGCAACATCGAAGCGAAGCAGACGGACGCGCGCACCCAGCTGGCGCTCTACGGCCTGCCAAAACATGCCGCCGATGATTTATGGAAACATCTCGACGCGCGTTATTTTCTGCGCTTCGGAACCCGCGACATTGCCTGGCAGGCCCGCATGTTATGGCGCCGGGCCAACACCGCCTCAGCCATTGTGCGCGCCCGCCTCTCACCCGTGGGCGAGGGCATTCAGGTACTGGTGTACGCGCCCGACCGGCCCGATATCTTTGCCCGCATTTGCGGCTTCTTCGCGCGCATCCAGTACACCATCCTCGAAGCCAAGATCCACACCACGCAGCACGGCTATGCGCTCGACAGCTTCCAGGTCATGGACCTCGCTCATCGCGGCATTCACTATCGTGATTTTCTGAGCTACGTCGAACACGAACTTGCCCGCGATCTCGATCCCGCGCGCACTCCGGAACCTGTGCCGCGCCCGCGTCTCTCGCGTCAGCAGCGCCACCATCCCTTCCCTGCGGCGGTCAGCCTGCGGCCCGAGCGTGAAAACACCCACGTTCTGTCCATCACCTGCGCCGACCGGGGGGGTCTGTTACATGCGATTGCGGAAGTCTTCCTGAAACACGGCATCAGTCTCCACGCCGCCCGAATCGATACACTCGGCGAGCGCGTAGAGGATAATTTTCTGATACAGGGAGAAGAACTGGAACAGGAAGCCAGTGCGCTCCAGTTGGAGGCGGATGTGCTCAGTGCCTTGCAATCCTGAGCCGGTCAAAATCCCGGCGGGTGCGCGTACTCATCGACATAGCGCCCGCGTGATGGCGTCTTGCGGGCAGGAGGCGGCTTGTTCCGTGCATCCGACGGTGTGCCCTTGATTTTTTCCTGCGGGATATCTTTCGAGCGACTGCGGCTGCGTCCCGGACGAATTGGCGTGCTCACACCGACCCCGTCCACGGACGACTCGGCAACAGAGATGCCCTGGGTCAGGCCCCCGCCTTCGCCATGCATGGCGAGGTTCGCGTCATCAAGAATTCGGCCTCCGGCGGCATTCGTCCTGCCGTCGATCCCGTTGCGAGGGGCCCGCGCCGGGTGACTCATGCCGCCTCCCTCCATTCCCTCAGGCTGCTGGCCAAATTGCGGGTCAGCGAAACCAGCGGAGCGAGTTTGTCGGAACTGGGCGTGGTTTCACACTCATCGAGCTTGCCGTCGGCATAAACGGAGAGAATCAGCATGTTCTGCTGCACTTCGATCGGTAGCGACAACGTGCTTTCAGCCAATGCCGCCTGGATGTCGCGCCAGACTTCCCGGCTGGCTTCCAGCGCCACGGCAAGCCGGGTGTCGCGATCGGGCTCATTCCAGTGACGCTGCGCGGCCATCAGTAATGCAGACACGCCCTCGAGTCGCTCTGCGCCTATCGTCATGGCATCGGCCTGGCGCACGCCGCCAGCGGCCTGCGCCATGGTTTCTTCTGGATACATTGTTGTCCTTCTTTACCGGCATCGGGGGCGGCTCCCCCTAATTACAAACTGGATAGCGGCAAGGCATAGGAGTAACTTTAGCAAAGCAGAAAGCGGGCTCGGACGGTCAGTCGTCTTGCAGATTTTGGCCGGGAAACAAGGTTTCGGTGAATCCAAAGTTGCGCAAATCGCGGATGCGCATGGGATAAAGAATGCCCAGCAAGTGATCGACTTCATGCTGCACTACGCGGGCATGGAAGTCGCTGACGCTGCGGTCGACAGGCTGCCCGGCGGCGTCGACTCCCTGATAGCGCAGGAGCTGATGCCTCGGCACGAGTCCCCGCATCCCGGGAACGGACAGACAACCCTCCCAGCCCTCCTCTATCGTGTCGGAAAGCGGCGTCAGTTTCGGGTTGATGAGCACGGTATAAGGTACGGTCTCGGCATCGGGGTAGCGCGGGTTGGCGGTCACTTCGAAGATCACGACCTGCAGGCCCACACCGATCTGCGGCGCGGCGAGGCCTGCACCGTCCAGGGCATGCATGGTGTCGCGCATGTCGGCAATCAATTGCACCAGTTCAGGCGAACTGAAATCCGTCACCGGCCGGGAGGGGCTCAGCAGACGGGGATCACCCATTTTCAATACTTCAAGCACCGCCATATCCGTGTCCCTCCAGTTGCATCAGGTCTGTTTCCGTCAGCCAGCGCCACGCGCCGGACGGCAAGTCGTGCGGCAATAGGTAGCCACCCATCGCCACTCGATGCAGCGCCTCGACACGATTGCCCGCCGCTGCAATCATGCGTTTGACTTGATGATACTTGCCCTCGGCTATCGTGAGCTGCAGCCTGCTGGCCGATAGCCGAACGCACGCCAGCGCCGCAATGGGCGCAGGTTCGTCATGCAATTGCACGCCTGTCGTCAAAGCTGCGATCAGGCCATCATCAACGGGATGTTTACACATCACTTCATAGACCTTGCCGACCTGTTTTTTCGGCGATGTGGTGCGATGAATGAAATCGCCATCGTCTGAAAACAACAGCAAACCCGTCGTGTCCTGATCCAGCCGTCCCACGCACTGCACCCCGCGTTGAATAAATGGCACAGGCAACAGCGAAAACACGCTGGGATGATGCAGCGGCTGGCGCGAGCATTCGTAGCCTGCCGGTTTGTGCAGAACCAGATAAGCCTTCGCACGATAGGGCAGGGTTTCACCTTTTACCGTGAGTTGCAGCGTGTCATCGATGGGGATATCTGCATCCGGGTTGTCGCTTGGCTGGCCATTAATGCTAACCTGCCCCGACAGCACCTGAGCGCGGCACTCACGGCGGCTGCCAAAACCCTGGGATTGCAAAAGACGGCTCAACAGCATGGCAGACTGATGGAAAAATTCAGCGCGGTGTTGCAGTTAGCCGCGCAGTCATGACCAAGATCAAAGCGACCTACAGCGGGCAGCTGTCCCCTGCCTCCTGATTCACCAACTGCTCCAGCAAATGCCGCACCTGCGTCATCACCTCGCCCAGCACCGCCTGAATCTCGTCCATCTGAATGCCCTCTGCCGACAAACCCCGTCCCGCCGCGTAATTCACCACCACCCCCACTGCCGCGTAACAAACTTCAAGCTCGCGCGCGAGATAGGCTTCCGGCATCCCCGTCATGCCCACCATGTCGGCGCCGTCGCGCTCAATGCGGTTGATCTCCGCCGCCGTTTCCAGCCGCGGCCCCTGCACTGCGCCATACACCCCGCCATCGCGAAGGCTGATTCCGCTCGACCGAGCGGCAGCAAGCAGCGATGCGCGCATCGCCTGGCAATAGGGATACGTGAAATCCAGATGCGTTACCGGCTTCTCGCCATCGACAAAAAACGTATTCGCCCGGCCATGGGTGTAGTCAATGATCTGGTCCGGGATCACCAGCGTGCCTGGCAACAGTTCGGGGTGAATACCGCCCACTGTGGCGACCGACACCACACGATCCACCCCATGATCCTTCAAGGCCCACAGGTTGGCGCGGTAATTCACATCGTGTGGCGGAATGGTGTGGCCGTAGCCATGGCGTGCGAGAAAGATCACTTCCTGTCCGCAAATGCGCCCGAACGTCAGCGCCCCGGACGGCTCGCCATAAGGGGTACGCGCCACCTGGCGATGCGTGATTTCAAGATTGGCCAGCTGGGTCAGGCCGGTGCCGCCGATAATGCCGAGCATAAAGCTTCCTGTGCAAATTAAGACCCCGACGCCACGGCTCCGGGAACCCCAAAGTCATCGGGTTTCCATGCGCCGATGCGTCAACTGTCTTTTCTCAAAGCGTAAATTGCCGGCAGGTTGCGCCACAAGCCATAGGCATCCATGCCACAACCGAAGACATAGCGATCCGGCACGCTCAAGCCAACAAAATCTGCACGAATGGGCTTGGTGAGGCCGTTATCCTTGTCAGTCAGCACGGCGCTCGACACGCGCCCAGCGCCCATCTCGACCAATTTGTCATGAATCGCCGTCAGCGTCTCGCCTTCGTCAAGAATATCGTCCAGCACCAGAACGCTGCGCCCGAGCACATTCTTGCCCGGCAATACCCGCCATTCAATGGCGCCACCGCTGCTACTGCCGCGGTAGCGCGTCACGTGCAGGTAGTCGAATTCCAGCGGAAAATTCAGGCGCGGTAACAACTGTCCGGCAAATACCACTGCCCCGCCCATCACCGCCAACACCAGGGGAAACGCCTGACCCAGTTCACTGGCAATTTCACCCGCCAGACGGTCAAGCGTGGTTTGTACCGTCTCAGCCGAAGCAATGAGTTCGGCGTTATCCAGCAGTTGTCGGGCTTCAGGTAGATTCATGGATAAGGTTTTCACCACAGCGCGTTACCGGGAAAAGCAGAAGCTTATCGTGTCATGGGCGAACTGTCTAAGTCCTCGGACAGTCTTGCCCAGCGCCCCCCAGATAGTCCATCATCGCATACGTCAGTTTGTCGCACCCTGCTCCGGTGAGCGCCGAGATGGCAAAGACCGGGCCTTCCCATGCGTAGTCTGTTACAAATTTCCCGATCACGGACTGCCGGTCTTCATCGGCGACCATGTCGATCTTGTTCAGTACCAGCCAGCGCGGCTTGTCATGGAGCGACTCGTCGTATTTACGCAATTCTTCGACAATGGCGCGCGCTTCGTTCACCGGATCGGCCCCATCCCAGCGCGGGGAGATATCCACCATGTGCAATAGCAGCCGCGTGCGCTGAAGATGGCGCAAAAATTGATGGCCCAGCCCCGCGCCCTCGGCAGCACCCTCGATCAGACCGGGAATATCGGCGATGACGAAACTGCGTTCGCTGTCCACACGCACCACGCCAAGATTGGGCGCAAGCGTGGTAAAGGGGTAGTCGGCCACTTTCGGGCGGGCGGCAGAAACGGCGCGGATAAAGGTTGATTTCCCTGCATTGGGCATTCCCAGCAGGCCAACGTCTGCAAGGATTTTAAGCTCCATGGCAAGCCGCTCCCACTCTTCGCCGGGTTCGCCGTGAGTGAACTGGCGTGGCGCGCGGTTCAAGCTGGATTTGAAATGCAGGTTGCCCAGGCCGCCTTTCCCACCCTTGGCCAGACACACCTGTTGTCCGTCTTCGGCCAGGTCCGCTACCACTTCGCCCGTTTCCGGATTGGTAAAGACCGTCCCCACTGGAACCCGTATCGTCAAATCATCGCCCGCCTTGCCATAGCAAGCCGCACCGCGCCCGTTTTCGCCCTTTTGGGCTTTGAAAATGCGGGTGTAGCGAAACTCGATGAGGGTATTGATATTGCGATCCGCCACCGCAAAAACACTGCCGCCGCGCCCGCCATCTCCGCCATCGGGGCCGCCCCTGGGAATATATTTTTCACGGCGAAACGACGCACTGCCATCGCCCCCCTTGCCGGCATAGACCTCAATTTTTGCTTCGTCGATAAACTTCATCCCGACTCCTTGCTGGTCTGAGCCCCCGGCCTGAAGGCCGGTGACCTTGTTGCTTGGGCGTCAACTCCTTGAACCCGGAGGCGCGCCACAAACAAAAAAGCCCCATCCAGTGGACAGGGCTTTTTCGAGATTCAGGCGACGCTTAAACGGCAACCGGCTCGATACGCACGGTGCGGCGTTTTTGGGCACCCTTGATTTCGAACTTGACCAGGCCGTCAGTCTTGGCGAACAAGGTGTGATCCTTGCCGATACCAACGTTATCGCCAGGGTGAAACTGGGTGCCGCGCTGTCGCACCAGAATATTGCCCGCCAACACCAGTTGATCGCCATAGCGCTTCACGCCGAGGCGTTTTGATTCCGAGTCGCGGCCGTTACGGGAACTACCACCTGCCTTCTTATGTGCCATGCTGTGTGCTCCTTATACGGAAATGCCGCCTATTTGCACTTCAGTGAAGTACTGCCGGTGCCCCTGGCTCTTGCGGTAATGCTTGCGCCGACGCATTTTGAAAATATGAATCTTGTCGCCTCGCGCCTGATTCAGTACCGTCGCCCTGACCATCGCGCCTGCCAGCACTGGCGCGCCGACTTTGATGTCGGCGCCTTCGCCAACCATCAACACCTGGTCAAAGGTCACTTCGCTGCCAACTTCGGCATCCAGCTTTTCTATTTTGAGTTTATCACCAGCGCAAACGCGATATTGCTTGCCGCCGGTCTTGATGACTGCATACATTTGGGTGCTCCAAAGCAATTCAAACCCAGGAAAGCGCAAGATTCTAGCGTTGAACATCCGCCAAGTCAAACCATTTGGCGTGCCACCAGAAAAGACGGGTTCGGCTGTTACCATAACGGCCTTTACAAGAACCCGCCATATATCGTGTCTCTGGAAAGCCTGCAAACCTTCCTGGCCGATGACATGCGTGCAGTTGATGCTGTCATTCGCGAACGCCTTTATTCTGAAGTCGTGCTCATTCGCCAGGTGTCAGAATACATCATCAACAGCGGCGGCAAGCGACTGCGCCCGGCGCTCGTGCTGCTCTCCGCGGGCTGTTTCGGCTTTTCTGGCCGCGCGCATCACGAACTGGCCGCGGTGGTCGAATTCATCCATACCGCTACCCTGCTGCACGATGACGTGGTTGACGAATCAGACTTGCGGCGCGGGCGCGAAACCGCCAATGCCTTATTCGGCAACGCTGCCAGCGTGCTGGTGGGCGACTTTCTGTATTCGCGCGCTTTCCAGATGATGGTATCGGTGGACAACATGGAAGTCATGCGCATCCTGTCCGATGCCACCAATACCATTGCCGAGGGCGAGGTGCTGCAATTGATGAATTGCCACGACCCCGACATAGACCAGGAAAACTATTTGCGCGTAATTCGCTACAAAACCGCCAAGCTTTTCGAAGCCGCCGGGCGTCTGGGCGCTGTCATCGGCGGCGGCACGGTAGAGCAGAAAGAAGCGCTAGGGCGTTACGGCATGCACCTCGGAACGGCATTCCAGTTGATCGATGATGTGCTGGATTATTCGGGTGATTTTCTCAAGACCGGAAAAAACATTGGCGATGATCTGGCTGAGGGCAAACCCACCCTGCCGCTTCTGTATGCAATGAAACACGGCACGCCTGAACAGGCTGCCAGTATCCGCCACGCAATCGAACACGGCGGGTTGACGGAATTCCAGAGCGTACTGGCCGCGATCAAGGATACCCAGGCCTTGCAGTACACGCGGGAACAGGCGCAGCTTGAAATCCAGGTCGCGAGCGATGCGATTTCTGTTCTGCCGGATACAAATTTCAAGTCGGCTTTGCTACAATTAGCGAATTTCGCGGTTGACCGTAGTTTTTAACCGCGCTCCCGCTCGTTTTTCTAGCAAAACGCCGCAGCATCCTTGACTGGATTGCCGGTTTTCAAATCTGCCTCGGGGTGTAGCTCAGCCTGGTAGAGTACTGCGTTCGGGACGCAGGAGTCGGAGGTTCGAATCCTCTCACCCCGACCATCATTTTTCGTTATTTTTCCTTGCTCGATCCGGATCAATAGCTTCCGCGGATGACGATGCGTTTGCCGGCCTTGACGACGCTGGTTTTGTGCAGGATGGAGTTCCAGGATTTAAGGTCGGACACGCTGACGGCGAAGCGCTGGGCGATGGCAAAGAGGGTGTCGCCGCGCTTGATGGTGTAGTGGGTTGTGTGGACGGCTGTCCTGATATTTTGCGAGAAGGCGACATTTCTGATGGCTTGGTCGGGTTCGCTGTCGGCTTCCTTGTTGATGGGTAGTTGCAGCACTTGTCCGGCCTGTAGCGAGGGGGTGCTCATGGAGTTGGCCTGGGTCAGATCGGTGACGGTCAGTCCGTAGCGATGTGAGATGGAGTAAAGGGTTTCTCCAGGTTTGACGTGGTGCAAATTCTCGACCATATCGGCAGGTTGCGCCGGGTCACTGGATTTGGCGAGGACAACGCCTCTGCCTTTGATCGGGACCAGAATGGTTTGAGCGCGAACCAGTTTGCCGCGTTTCAAGTGAAACTGGTTGTGCTCTTTGAGACGCGCCACGCTCACGTCGAAGCGCTTGGCGATGGTTTCCGGGCGCTCGCCTTTCTTCGCGGCAAAGGGTTTCCAGGTATCCCAGCTACCGCTTTGCAGGTTGTGTTCGAAGTGATCGGTCTTGTCTACCGGAACCAGAATGTTGACCGGGGTATCGGACCTGATCAGGTTGCGAGAGAAAGCCGGGTTGAGGGCGGTGAATTCGACATGGCTCATGCCCGCAAGCCGGGCGGCTGAATCTACATCCATGCTGGCATGCACGGTGATTTGAGCGAAGTAGGGCTGGTTGGGGAGTACGTCGATTGCCACGCCGAAGCGCTCCGGATCCAATACGAGGTTTTTGACCGCGAGCAGTTTGGGGACATAATTCCGGGTCTCGGTGGGTAGCGGCAGGCTGGCGTAGTCGGTGGGCAAGCCCTTTGCCACATTGCGCTGGATGGCGCGCGCGACACAGCCTTCGCCGCAGTTGTAGGCGGCCAGCGCCAGTTGCCAGTCGCCGAAATCAAGATAGAGCTTACCCAGGTAATCCAGGGCGGCACTGGTCGCGGCGGTGATGTCGCGGCGACCGTCATACCAGTGATCCTGTTTCAGGCCGTAATTGCGACCGGTCGAGGAAATGAACTGCCAGATTCCCGAGGCGGCAGACGGGGAATGAGCCTGGGGGTCGAAGGCGCTTTCGATGATCGGCAGGAGCGCGATTTCCATCGGCATGTCGCGGCGCTCGACTTCCCCGACAATATGAAACAGATAGCGGCGGGAACGTTCCACGACACGCCGCACGTGATCCGGGTGTGCGGCATACCAGGCCTCATGAACCTTGATCAACGGATACGAAGCCTTCGGCAGCCTGAACCCGTCACGAATGCGTTGCCACACGTCGGCATCACGGGTCTCATCGACCGGTTGTGAGGCGTCCGCGGACAATTCCAGGGTTTGTATCCCGGGTGCAGGCTCCGCCAGCACGGCGGTGGGCAAGAAAACCAGCGCCAGCCAGAATGCGCCAGCTTGAATCTGCTTGATGCCGGGCAAATCGGTCTCCCGTACTCAACAAGTTGCCTATGCTAGGCGCTATACCGCTTTTGGTCAACCATCCCCGGGCGTCTGTCGCGGGTTTTTAGACTTGTCCGGTTCTGTAGCACATGAATTGTCCGCTTTTTCTGTTGCGGGCGGGAAGCGGCGTAGGGCGTAGCCCGGAGCCGGTTTCCGCCCGCGACGGACGCCTGGCGGACGGTTCAGGCGGCCTGTTTCAAGTGGGTGATGGCTTTCCCTTCGTGGTTGTAGTCGGCAAGCCGGCGCGGCCCGTGAAACACGGCCAGTTCGCCGCTGCCATAGCGATGCACCCGTACCTTGGCCTTGACGTAGTGGCAGCGATGTCGATCCGCCGGAATCTGCAGGATCAGTCCATCGAAGCGCACACAGTTGTCGGCACCCACCGTGCGCTCGAACTGCTCGCACAGGATGTCATCCAGACTGCCGCCGATCCAGGGGACGAAGGCCGATCCTTCTTCCATCGCCGGTTGGGCAAACTCGGCGTTGAACGCAGGCAGATAGACCTCGGTGAGATACCGGTTTGCCTCGCTCATGCTCGTGATGCCGGCCAGCGCCAATTCCTGTGGTAAGCGCCCCTGGTGCGTGCCAAAGGCACGTTCTGATCGTCCCCGCGCCTCGGGCGAATAGGCGGCGATCATCTCGATACCCAAGCGCTTCATCGCGTTGCCGAACTGGGTGAGGTTGTGCTTGTCGACCTTGCCGCCTGCTTCCGGCGTGTGCCAATAATGGCTGCCCCGGTCGCTGTAGAACGAGCTGAACAGGCCTCGGACAGCAATCACATCCTGCACGCCCAGGAAGCTGCTCACCGTGCCTTCCTCCTCGGCGAAGAACATGGAGTAGTGCTCGCTGGTGGCGTCGTCCAGGGTGACGATCAGGTCCCACTCCTGTCCGGCTACCCATTCGTGGGTGCTGGCGTCCTGGTGGATCATCATGCCCGGCAGGGCGGAACGTTCTCGCCGTTTCCGATGGGTGCCGCGCTGCTTGGCACGGGGCACCAGTTCGACTTCCTGCAGACGCTTTTTGACCCAGGTGTAGCTGCGTCCTCCGCCTTCCCGTTGGTACCAACTATGGAAGTGTTTGACGTTCCAGCCGACATGCCGCGTTCGATACTGTTCGGTCAGCGCCATCACTTCATCCACCGGCGCCCGGCGGTTCGAGACCTGTTCCAGCCGCCGGTCAATCAGACCTTCCAGCCCCTCCGCCTCGTACCTCGACAGATACCGCCGGAAACTGCGCTCACACATCCCCAGTATCTGTGCCGCTTCGGCTTGCGTCAGCCGCCCTGTATTCCATCCTTCGTATGCTTCCTCGAATCTCATCTTCCGTATCTCCTGTAGCAGCTCCGTCGGTCTCATCTCGCACCCCCTTCGGGGCAATATGACAACCGGACAGATTGCGTGCTACAAAACCGGACAGATCATTAACTCGCAACACGT
>CAVSCL010000033.1:0-398396 GCA_963726485.1 uncultured beta proteobacterium
CATCCTTCAGCCCCGACGGGCGGCGGGTGGTGACGGCGAGTTGGGACAAGACGGCGCGGGTATGGGATGCCGAAAAGGGCACCCTGCTGGCCGAGCTGCGCGGGCATCAGGGTGCAGTGACCAGCGCATCCTTCAGCCCCGACGGGCGGCGGGTGGTGACGGCGAGCGAGGACAACACGGCGCGGGTATGGGATGCCGAAAAGGGCACCCTGCTGGCCGAGCTGCGCGGGCATCAGGGTGCAGTGAACAGCGCATCCTTCAGCCCCGACGGGCGGCGGGTGGTGACGGCGAGCGAGGACAACACGGCGCGGGTATGGGATGCCGAAAAGGGCACCCTGCTGGCCGAGCTGCGCGGGCATCAGCGTCCAGTGAACAGCGCATCCTTCAGCCCCGACGGGCGGCGGGTGGTGACGGCGAGCGAGGACAACACGGCGCGGGTATGGGATGCCGAAAAGGGCACCCTGCTGGCCGAGCTGCGCGGGCATCAGGGTGCGGTGAACAGCGCATCCTTCAGCCCCGACGGGCGGCGGGTGGTGACGGCGAGTTGGGACAAGACGGCGCGGGTATGGGATGCCGAAAAGGGCACCCTGCTGGCCGAGCTGCGCGGGCATCAGCGTCCAGTGGCCAGCGCATCCTTCAGCCCCGACGGGCGGCGGGTGGTGACGGCGAGTTGGGACAAGACGGCGCGGGTATGGGATGCCGAAAAGGGCACCCTGCTGGCCGAGCTGCGCGGGCATCAGGATCGGGTAACCAGCGCATCCTTCAGCCCCGACGGGCGGCGGGTGGTGACGGCGAGCGAGGACAACACGGCGCGGGTATGGGATGCCGAAGAGGGCACCCTGCTGGCCGAGCTGCGCGGGCATCAGCGTCCAGTGGCCAGCGCATCCTTCAGCCCCGACGGGCGGCGGGTGGTGACGGCGAGCGAGGACAAGACGGCGCGGGTATGGGATGCCGAAAAGGGCACCCTGCTGGCCGAGCTGCGCGGGCATCAGGGTGCAGTGAACAGCGCATCCTTCAGCCCCGACGGGCGGCGGGTGGTGACGGCGAGCGAGGACAACACGGCGCGGGTATGGGATGCCGAAAAGGGCACCCTGCTGGCCGAGCTGCGCGGGCATCAGCGTCCAGTGAACAGCGCATCCTTCAGCCCCGACGGGCGGCGGGTGGTGACGGCGAGTTGGGACAAGACGGCGCGGGTATGGGATGCCGAAAAGGGCACCCTGCTGGCCGAGCTGCGCGGGCATCAGGGTGCAGTGACCAGCGCGTCCTTCAGCCCCGACGGGCGGCGGGTGGTGACGGCGAGTTGGGACAAGACGGCGCGGGTATGGGATGCCGAAAAGGGCACGCTGCTGGCCGAGCTGCGCGGGCATCAGGGTGCAGTGACCAGCGCGGCCTTCAGCCCCGACGGGCGGCGGGTGGTGACGGCGAGCGACGAAAAGACGGCGCGGGTGTGGGATGCCGAAAAGGGCACCCTGCTGGCCGAGCTGCGCGGGCATCAGGATCGGGTAACCAGCGCGTCCTTCAGCCCCGACGGGCGGCGGGTGGTGACGGCGAGTTGGGACAACACGGCGCGGGTATGGGATGCCGAAAAGGGCACCCTGCTGGCCGAGCTGCACGGGCATCAGGATCCAGTGACCAGCGCATCCTTCAGCCCCGACGGGCGGCGGGTGGTGACGGCGAGCTACGACAAGACGGCGCGGGTATGGGATGCCGAAAAGGGCACCCTGCTGGCCGAGCTGCGCGGGCATCAGGGTGCAGTGACCAGCGCGTCCTTCAGCCCCGACGGGCGGCGGGTGGTGACGGCGAGCGAGGACAACACGGCGCGGGTATGGGATGCCGAAAAGGGCACCCTGCTGGCCGAGCTGCGCGGGCATCAGCGTCCAGTGGCCAGCGCATCCTTCAGCCCCGACGGGCGGCGGGTGGTGACGGCGAGCGAGGACAACACGGCGCGGGTATGGGACGTCACCCTCAGCACCTACGACGCGCAGCAACTCCAAAGCTGGCTGCATGAACGACTGGAGCATATCGACCGCAAGCCCTCCGATGTGGAGTGCCTGCTGTTGTTCCCTGCTGGAACCCCACAACGCCCCACGGAGTGCATTCGCAGCGTTACGTCTCCTAAGCAAGGCTCCAAGAAACCCCGATAGACCGTGTATGGTATGAAATTGGGAACACTGGGCTATCGCATTGACCGTCCACAAGACCTGGCAAGCCACGACTGAAGGAATCTCAGCATCTGTCTGCTCATGAAGACAGATGAGTCATTGGGTCTTCACCGGCGCCAATGGCGGAAACGGGTCGCCAACAGCCGGTCAGCCTGTGTTTCATCATCAGGCGGTATGGCGCAGGTCCCGGCTTTTATCCGCTAAATCTAGATCCCTGACATCACTTTCCCACCCGCACCAATTTGCAGCATATCTTTCCGCCGATGCACCGCGCGCGAGCAATTCGCCTCGTTTTTAGGCATCCCAATCACTCTAACCCATTGAATTAACAGCGCTGTGACCCGCTGGCACAGTGTCTGCTCAACAGGCATGCAGAGGAGAAGTTCATGTCTGTTGTTTCATCTGTCTGTTGTTACTGCGGCACAGGCTGCGGGGTGTTGATCGAAACCGATGCCGGAAAGATCACCGGGGTGCGTGGCGACCCGGCGCATCCGGCCAATCAGGGCAAGCTCTGCACCAAGGGCACCACGCTCCATTTGTCGGCGCAGGCGGGCGGGCGGGCGTTGTATCCGGAATTGCGCTTGCAACGGGATGCCGCGCGGAACCGCGTGAGCTGGGATGCGGCGCTTGACTGCGCCGCGGAACGCTTTGCCGCCATCATCCGCGAGCATGGCCCGGATGCGGTGGGCTTCTATATCTCCGGTCAGTTGCTGACCGAGGATTACTACGTCTTCAACAAGCTGGCCAAGGGCCTGATCGGCACCAACAATATCGACACCAACTCGCGGCTGTGCATGTCGAGTGCCGTGGCAGGCTACAAGGCAACGCTCGGCGCCGATGCGCCGCCGGGGTGTTATGAAGACATCGACCATGCAGGCGTGCATTTTCATTGCCGGATCGAATACGGCGTATGCCCATCCCATTCTGTACCGCCGCATCGAGGCGGCGCGCAAGACGAATCCCGATCTGAAACTGATCGTGGTGGATCCGCGCCGCACCGATACCGCGGCGGAAGCCGATCTGCACCTGGCCATTCTGCCGGGCACGGATGTGGCGCTGTTTCACGCCATGCTGAACGTGATGCTGTGGGAAGACCTGATCGCCCGCGATTACATCGCGAGCCACACCGAAGGCTGGGAAGCGCTGCGGGAACGCGTGCGCGAGTACACGCCGGAGAAGATGGCGCCGGTCTGCGGCGTGAGCGCCGCCGACATCGTGCAGGCCGCGCGCTGGTTTGCTGCCGGGCCGACGCTGTCGTTGTATTGCCAGGGTCTCAATCAATCGACCTGCGGCGTGGACAAGAATGCCGCGCTCATCAACCTGCATCTGGCCACCGGACAGATCGGCAAGCCGGGCGCCGCGCCGCTCTCCCTCACCGGTCAGCCCAATGCCATGGGCGGGCGTGAAGTCGGCGGCATGGCGCATCTGCTCTCCGCGCATCGCGACATGACCAACCCGGAACACCGGGCCGAAGTGGCGCGGCTGTGGGGGGTGGAATCCGTGCCCGATCAGCCTGGAAAAACCGCCGTGGAAATGTTCGAAGCCGTGCGCACGGGAGAAATCAAGGCCTTGTGGATCGCCTGCACCAACCCCGCGCAATCCCTGCCGGATCAGACGCGGGTGCATGAAGCGCTACGGGCGGCGGAATTCGTGGTGGTGCAGGAAGCCTTCGCCGATACCGAAACGGTGCAGTTCGCCGACCTGTTGCTGCCCGCCGCCACCTGGGGCGAATGCGAGGGCACGGTGACCAATTCCGAGCGGCGTATTTCAAGGATGCGTGCCGCCGTGCCGCCGCCGGGCGAAGCGCGACCGGACTGCGGCGTGGCGGTCGAGTTTGCGCGGCGGCTGGGAGAGAAACTGGGACGTGATGGCAGGGGACTGTTTCCCTATGCCTGTCCCGAAGACGTATTCAACGAACACCGCGAATCGACGCGTGGCCGCGATCTGGACATGACCGGCCTCAGCTACGCCATGCTGGACGCAAGTCCTCGGCAATGGCCGCTACCCGAAGGCACGGCCATGGGCAGGCCGCGTTTGTATGAGGACGGCGTGTTCCCCACTGCCAGCGGCCGCGCGCATTTCCACGATGCGCCGTATCGCCCGGTGGCCGAACCCATAGACGCACGTTACCCCCTGCATCTCAATACCGGACGGCTGCGCGACCAGTGGCACGGCATGAGCCGCACCGGACTGGTGGCCCGGCTGTACGCCCATGTCGAGGAGCCGCTGTTGTCGATGAACCGGCGGGACATGGAGCGCCGCCAGTTGCACGACGGCGACCTGGTGCGGGTGAAAAGCCGCCGTGGCGCCCTGGTCATCAAGGTGCGGGCTGACGAGACCCTGCGCGGCGGCCAGTTATTCATCCCCATGCACTGGGGCGGGCGGTTCATGTCCGGGCTGGGCGTGAATGCCCTGACGCTCGGCGCCCTCGATCCGGTTTCGCGCCAGCCCGAATTCAAGCATTGCGCGGTACAGGTGGAAAAAGCCGTTCTGCCCTACCGGAGGGCAATCATGCGGCGGGGCGATGGCGCCGCGCTGCTGCGGCTTGCGCAGCCCTTCCTCGGGCGTTTCGATTACGCGACCGCCTGTCTCAGCGGACGCGACAACACCGTGCTGGTTTTCCAGGCGGCGAGCGTGGGCCCGCTGCCCGAGTCGCTGGTGCAGGAAATGGACGCGGCGTTCGGCCTGGACGACCCGCTGCTGACCATGAGCTATCAGGATGCACGCCGCGGCATCTGGAAAAAGGCGCGGGTGGAAGACGGGGTGATTACCGGCGCCCGCCTCTCCGGCGAAACGGCGGCGCGCGACTGGCTCAAGGACCTCATCGCCGAAGGCGCTTCGGCCATGGAGGTACGAACCTGGCTGCTGGCGCCGGTTGCGCAGCCTCCCTCGGGTGGAACGGGGCGCGGGCGCATCATCTGCAACTGTCTCGATGTGGCCGAGCCGGACATCCTGGAAGCCATTGCAGCCGGGGCCGATCTCGTCGCCCTGCAATCCATCCTCAAATGCGGCACCGAATGCGGTTCGTGCGTGCCTGAACTGAAGCGGCTATTGGCCGGCAGCCGGGCGGCCGCATGAATTCCAAAAAAGATTTGTTCCGCGAAGGGATCGAAGAAATGCGACGTAAAAACAAATTCGTTACTGGGGATGTGCCGCGTTTCCCTTTCGGGTTTTCTTCGCGGCCCTTCGCGCGCTTCGCGGATAAGGGTTTATGAGCTACGCGACGCTGTTACGTCAGATTGAAGCAGGCGAGGAACTCGATTTCGTCGAGGCGCGCAATCTTGCCGCAGCCTTGCTGGATGGCGGCGTGCCCGATCTTGAAACCGGGGCACTGCTGATTGCATTGCATCAGCACGATCCCGGGCTGGATGCGTGGCTGGGAATGCACGCCGCATTGGCCGGGCGCCTGCCGGAATTCACGGCGCCGACCGTGCCGTATCGAACCGTGATTCTTCCGGCGTATCACGGGGTACGCGCGAGCCCGCATCTCACGCCGCTGCTGGCATTGCTGCTGAAAAGTTTCGGCATACCGGTATTGATACATGGGGTGCTGGATGGCGGCGGCGGAACCGCGGCCGCGTATGTGTTGCGCGAACTGGACGTGATGCCGTGCAGCAGCGTGGCGCAGGTGAATGCGCGTTTGCACGATGAAGGTATTGCGTTTGCGCCTGTGGTGTTGCTGAACTCCGGGCTGGCATCCTTGCTCGCCTTGCGCGCGCGCCTGGGTGTGGAATCCCTGGCTACCCGCCTGGCAGTACTGACCGATGTGCTGGGTGCGGCCTCTGTGCGCGTGGCACCGGCGATACAAGAAGCAGATTTGCCTGGCATGGGCGCGGCGCTCGCAGCGCTGGGCGGACACGCCCTGTTGTTGCAGGGCTGCGAAGGCGAAGCCTTTGCCGATCCGCAACGTCGCCCAGCCATGACGCTGTATCGTGATGGCCTGTGCGTGCCGGTCTGCGAAGCACAGGCATCGGTCAGCGCCGTGCCTGCCTTGCCGGCGGCCGATGCACGTGCAACCGGCGCGTGGGTGCGCGGCGCACTCGACGGCAGCCATGCCTTGCCCCTGCCAATTCGCAATCAGCTTGCAGTCTGTCTCTATGCGGCAGGCTATACCGACGACCTGAATCAGGCGCGTGCGATTACTTCGATCAATGGCTTTGGGCGTGACCTTCGCCCCCTCCCCCATAAATCGGTTTGGGCGTGACGTTTGCTCCCTCCCCCATTTGGGGGAGGGTTGGGGAGAGGGCGGCGAAGCCGGAGAGACGGTTGGGAAGGGACGCGAAGTGCAATGGCTTTGGGTGCATCGCCGCATGAGTTGCACCAGGAGAATTTGGTGCGCGCCCAATGTATGGGCACTGCAATGGTGCATACAAGCCGGGGCGCAACCGCACCTATGAAAGCAAATCGCCTTTAGGACCAAGGCCAATCGGGGTGTGAAGGTATTGGCACACCCCTTGCTTTGAATTAACCAGGAGCGGCAAAACCCGCTCGCATCGTCACGAATAGACCGGGATGCAACGGCGTAGATCGGTCGCAGTCGCAAATCCCCCTTTATTCGGAGTGATGTCTATGGACATGAGTACGCCCCATTCGGGTTCGAAAATGAAGCTGGTCATGGTCGGCAACGGCATGGCCGGCGTGCGCACCCTGGAAGAACTGCTGAAGCTCGCGCCGGAGATGTATGACATCACCGTGTTCGGCGCGGAACCGCATCCCAATTACAACCGCATCCTGCTGTCGCCGGTGCTCGCGGGCGAGCAGACGGTCGACGACATCATTCTCAATTCCGCCGGCTGGTACAGCGAAAACAGCATCACCCTGCACATGGGCAAGAAGGTGGTGAAGATCGACCGCAAGAACCGCTTCGTGGAAGCCGAAGACGGCACCCGCGCCGAGTATGACCGCCTGCTGCTTGCCACCGGATCCAATCCCTTCATTCTGCCGGTGCCCGGTGCGGATCTGCCCGGTGTCATCAGCTTCCGCGACATTGCCGATGTGGACGCGATGGTGCGCGCATCCAGCCAGTACCGGCACGCGGTCGTTATCGGCGGCGGCCTCCTGGGCCTGGAAGCGGCGAACGGGCTGATGAAGCGCGGGATGCAGGTGTCGGTCGTGCACATCGCGCCCTGGCTGATGGAACGCCAGCTCGACGAGCCCGCCGCACGACTGCTGCAGAAGAGCCTGGAAGCAAAGGGCATGCAGTTCCTGTTGCAGAAACAGACTGCGGAACTGGTCAGGGGCGAATCCGGAAGAGTGTGCGCGATCAAGTTCAAGCCTGACCAGAGCAACGCCGAAGGTGACGGCGACAGCGTCCCCGCCGACCTGGTTGTGATGGCAGTCGGCATCCGCCCCAATACCGAGCTCGCTGAATCGGCCGGGCTGCATTGCAATCGCGGCATCGTCGTCAACGACACGATGCAGACCTTCGACCCGCGCATCTATTCCATCGGCGAGTGCGCCGCGCACCGCGGCGTGGCCTACGGCCTGGTCGCGCCGCTGTTCGAACAGGCCAAGGTCTGCGCCAACCATCTGGCGCACTATGGCATCGGCCGCTATCAGGGTTCGCTCACGTCCACCAAGCTCAAGGTCACCGGCATCGACCTCTTTTCCGCCGGGAATTTCATGGGCGGCGACGGCACCGAGTCCATCCTGTATTCCGATCCTATTGGCGGCGTGTACAAGAAACTGGTCATCAAGGACAACAAGCTGGTCGGCGGCGTGATGTACGGCGATACCGTCGATGGCGCCTGGTATTTTTCGCTGCTGCGCGACGGCAAGAATGTCAGCGAGCTGCGCGACCACCTGATGTTCGGCCAGGACCATTGCGGCAATCTCGGCCATCAGGGAATCAACCGGGCCGCCAGCATGACCGACGACATGGAAGTGTGCGGCTGCAACGGCGTGTGCAAGGGAGACATCGTCAAGGCCGTCCGCGAGAAAGGCCTGTTCACGCTGGAAGACGTGCGCAAGCACACCAAGGCGTCGTCCTCGTGCGGTTCGTGCACCGGCCTGGTCGAGCAGATTCTGGCGGTGACGGCGGGCGGCGATTATTCGGCCACCCCCAAGACCAAATCCGTGTGCGGCTGCACCGACCACACTCACGAGGACGTGCGTGCGGCGATCCGGCAAAACAAGCTGCTGACCATTCCCCAGGTGATGACCTTCATGGAATGGCGCACCCCCAACGGCTGTGCCTCCTGTCGCCCCGCGCTCAACTATTACCTGATTTCCACCTGGCCGGGCGAGGCCGAGGACGATCCGCAGTCGCGCTTCATCAACGAGCGCGCCCATGCCAACATCCAGAAGGACGGCACCTATTCGGTGATCCCGCGGATCTGGGGCGGCAACACCACGCCATCGGAATTGCGCCGCATCGCCACGGTGGCCGAGAAGTACAACATCCCCACGGTGCATATCACCGGCGGTCAGCGCATCGATCTCCTGGGCGTGAAAAAGCAAGACCTGCCCAAGGTCTGGGCCGACCTCGACATGCCTTCCGGCCACGCTTACGGCAAGGCGCTGCGCACGGTAAAAACCTGCGTCGGTTCCGAGTGGTGCCGCTTCGGCACCCAGAATTCCACGCAGATGGGCATCGACCTGGAGAAAACCCTCTACAAGATGTGGGCGCCGCACAAGGTCAAGCTCGCGGTGTCGGGCTGCCCGCGCAACTGCGCCGAAGTCGCGATCAAGGACGTCGGCGTGATCGGCGTCGATTCCGGCTGGGAAATATACGTCGGCGGCAACGGCGGCATCAAGACCGAAGTCGCGCAGTTCCTGGTCAAGGTCAAGACGGCGGACGAAGTGCTCGAATATACCGGCGCGTTCCTGCAGCTTTATCGCGAGGAAGCCCGCTACCTGGATCGCACCGTGCACTACCTCGGACGCGTCGGTCTGGATTATGTGAAAAAGCGCGTGCTCGACGATGCCGAGGGCCGCCGCGCCCTGTACGAACGGATGCTGTTTGCCCTGTCGATCGAACGCGATCCGTGGATGGAGCGCGCCCGGGAAGGCAAGCTCGCGCACGAGTTCGAAGCGCTGGCGGTTTGACCGGGGGAGGCCAGACATGGTTTTCGGACGCAAACACAAGAACCCGATCAAGATCGCCGACAAGGGTGTGGTGGAGTGGAAGTACACCACCTGCGGCTACTGCTCGACCGGCTGCTCGATTGAAGTCGGGCTGGATAAACGCGGCGATGCCGTCGCCTCGCGCGGCGTCGCCGGGGCGGACGTGAATCGCGGCAAGCTCTGCATCAAGGGAATTTTCGAGCACGAGCTGTTCAAAAGCGCCGGACGCGGCACCCGTCCGCTGATGCGCGCCTCGCGTCTCGATGCCTTCGCCGAGACCGGCTGGGACAGCGCGCTCGACCGCGTCGGCGACGAGATCAAGCGGCTGCAGGCGAGCCATGGCCGCGACAGCTTCGCGATCGTTTCGACCGGGCAGATCATGACCGAGGAGTTCTACACCCTCGGCAAGCTCGCGCGCGGCGCGATCGGCACCAACAACTACGCGGCAACACCACGCTGTGCATGGCCTCCTCCGTGTCGGGCTACAAGCGCTCGTTCGGCTCGGACGGCCCGCCCGGCTGCTACGAGGATTTCGAGCACACCGAATGCCTGCTGGCCTTCGGTTCCAACCTGCCGGAGCAGCACCCGATCATTTTCTGGCGGCTGAAGATGGCGCTGGAGACAACGCAAGTTCCCGGTCATCGTGGTCGACCCGCGCGTCACCATGTTTGCGCAGATGGCCGACATGCACCTGCCGGTCACGCCGGGCACCGATGTCGTGCTGTTGAATAGTCTGGCGCACGTGATCCTCAAGGAAGGCCTCGCCGACCAGGCCTACATCGACGCCCACACCAGCGGCGCGGAGGCGTTCGCCGCGCTGGTCGCACGCTACGACCCGGTGTCGGCGGCGAAAATCTGCGGCATCGACGAGGACACGATCCGCACCGTCGCGCGGCTCTATGCCAAAGCGGGCGCGGCGATGACGATCTGGACCATGGGCATCAACCAGAGCACGCACGGCTCCGACGGCGTGGTCGCGATCAACAACCTCAATCTCATCACCGGCAACATCGGCAAGCCCGGCTGCGACCTCGCTGTCGATCACCGGCCAGTGCCAATGCGATGGGCACGCGCGAGTGGTGGTCGACTACCGGACTGCCCGGCTACCGCGTATCTGGAAAAGGACAAGGATCGCCAGGAGGTCGCCGATTTCTGGGGCATCGACGCCGGGTTTTTTCCCAAGACAGCGCGGGCTGGCGATGACCGACATTTTGCCGGCGATCGAGACCGGACAGATCAAGGGCCTGTGGCTGGTGGCCACCAACCCGATGACCTCGATGCCGAACACGCCGCGCATCCGCAAGACTTTGGAGAAGCTCGAATTCCTGGTGGTGCAGGACGCCTACCGCGACGTCGAGACCAACGAATACAGCCATGTCTATCTGCCCGCCGCGGTGTGGGCGGAAAAGGAGGGCGTGTTCACCAACACCGAGCGGCGCGTCAACCTGGTGCGCAACGTGGTGCCGCCGCACGCCGAGAGCAAACCCGATTTCTGGATATTCAACCAGCTCGCCAGGCGCTTTGCCAGCGAACGCAAGCTTCCGCCTTTTCCCGAAACAACCGAGGGCGCCTTCGAGGAAATGAAGGCTTTGTCGAAAGGCCGGATGCTCGATTATTCCGGCATGAGCTACGCCATGCTGGAGGCGCAAAAGGGCGTGCAGTGGCCGTGCACCGAGGGGGCTTCGGCCGGCACGCAACGGCTCTACGCCGACGGCTGCTTTCAGCACGATGACGGCCGCGCCAGACTGATTCCGCTGCCTTATATCGAGAACAACGAGCGGCCGGACGACGATTACCCGTTCTGGCTCAATTCCGGCCGCGTGGTCGAGCATTTCCACACCCGCACCCGCACCGGCAAGCTGGGCAATCTCAACAAGTTCTCGCCCACGCCCTACATGGAGATGAACCCCGACGCCGCCAGGAAGCTCGGCATCCTTCACGGCGGCTACGCGCGGCTCACCACCCGTCGCGGCGACGCGGTGGTGATGGTGCAACTCACCCAGCGCGTGCCGCGCGACATGGTGTTCATCCCCTTCCATTTCCACGAATGCGTGAACCGCCTGACGCTGGGTCTGCTCGATCCGTATTCGCGGCAGCCTGCGTACAAGCAGTGCGCGGTCAAGGTGGAAGCAGCGGCGGATCAGCGGGCCGCGGCGGAACGCAATACCGCTGCGCGCGCGTACTGAGGGTCGGGCATCGTGCTGCAACCGCGCCCCGAAGAACAGCCCTACGCCTTTGTGCCCGACGCCGCGCATCCTGCAACCAACCGCTATGGCAAGGCCATCGAACTGGTAAGCGCAGATGATCCGCTGGCGGGCAAAAGCCTGCGCATCAACGGCGACCACGGCATCGGCGACAATCCCAACCGCTACAAGCAGCACGGTTTCTATTTCAACGCCGACAACTGCATCTCCTGCCACGCCTGCGAGGCCGCGTGCTCGGAAAAAAACGATTTGCCCGCGCACATCGCCTTCCGTTCGGTGGGCTATCTGGAGGGCGGCTCGTTTCCGTCCTACCAGCGCATGAACATTTCCATGGCGTGCAATCACTGCGACGACCCGGTCTGTCTCAAGGGCTGCCCGACGCGCGCCTACACCAAGTTCGCCGAATACGGCGCGGTGCTGCAGGACCCGGACATCTGCTTCGGCTGCGGTTACTGCACCTGGGTCTGCCCGTACAACGCACCGCAGCTGGATCCCGTGGCGGGGCATGTGTCCAAGTGCAATATGTGCGTGGACCGGCTGGAAGCCGGGCTGAAGCCCGCCTGCGCCTCGGCGTGTCTCGCCGGTGCGCTGGACTTCGGCGTGATCGAAACCCGGCCCGAAAATCGCGAACAACTGGAAACGCGCATCCCCGGTTTTCCCGACCCCGAGATTAGCCATCCCAACATCCGCTTCCAGCAGGCCAGGAGCCTGCCGCGTGAGATGCGCCGCACCGACTCCACGCCGCTGCGCTACGAGCGCGACGACGCCAGCCAGACCTATCAGCCCAAAGTCGCCGAGGATGGCAGACTGCTGCGCTGGAACCTGAAAAAACTGCGCTCGCGCGAAGATCCGCTGGTGGTGTTTACCCTGGTGTCGCAGGCGGTGGTCGGCGCCTTCCTGCTGCTGTTTCTCGGCGCAAAACTCGGGCTGACCGTGCTCGCACCCGCCGCTCATCCGGTGCTGTACGCCACGCTCCTGATTGGCCTGCTGGGTTTCGAGACCGTTGCGCTGGTGCTTTCCACCCTGCACCTCGGGCGGCCGCACCGTTTTTATCGCGCCTTCAACAATCTCAGATACTCGCCGGTGTCGCGCGAGGTCGCGGGCATCGCCGTGTTCTACAACATGCTTGGCGGCTACACGCTGTTCACTGCCTTGAGCGGCGCGTTTGCCTGGTTGCCCGCGGGACTGGGTCAGGGCCTGGGTGAATCTTTTGGCTGGGGCGCAGCGATTTCAGGCCCGCTCGCGCTGTATTTCATGTCGCGCATTTACCGCATCCCCGCGCGCCCGTTCTGGAACCACTGGCAGGTCACCACCAGCTTCTTCGGCAACATGCTGAGCCTGGGCGCGCTCACCGTCGCGCTGGCCTACGGCTGGACGCTCCGGTCGCACAGCGTGATGTCTGCATTGCATGGCGCCAGCCTTTTCACCGCATCGGCCATGCTGATCGTGCTGGGTTTGCTCATCGAGGGCGTCGGTCTGGTATTTCACGCCCGCGATCTGACCCGCAACGGTGGCGAGGGCGCCGCGGCGCATTACCTGCGACGCACCGATTTTGGCTACACCTGGCGTGCGCACAACGCAGGCTTCGCCCTGGCGTTCGTGGGCGCTGCGGCGCTGGCGGTGGCGGGCGCGGGTTCGGTGCTGTCATGGAGCCTGCTGGCGTTGGTCATCGTGCCGACGGCGCTGGTCGGGCGTGCGCTGTTCTATGTGCTGGTCGTTCCGACCACCCTGCCCGGCGCGTTCTTCTGGCGCAACCCGGGCTTCCAGGAACACGCGCGCGAAACGGGTCTGGCGAACCTGCCGCAGGTCGGTGTCGTGCCGAACGTGCACTAATGCTGCCATGACGAGTTGTCTTGAAGATTTGCACAGCGAATTCGAGCAGGGGATTTTTCTTGCGGCGTACGGCTCGCCGCTGCAACGCCGGCGTCGCATTGCAGCCGTGCTGCTGCTGGGTTTGAAGCACGGGCTGCGGGGTTTGCTGTTCAGTTGGCCGGCCTACGTGCTGGGGCTGGCGGCGTTTTACAGCGAAGCGATTCATGCCGCGGCCTATCTGTTATTGCTGGTTCCGGCGCTGGCCTTGTCGGTTGTCATCCTGACGCGCGGCGTGCGGGACGATTATCGGGGCAGGGTGAATGGCAGGTTGCTGGATGAGGGGTTTGCGCGCGGGCTGCTGTTTCCTGCCGCACCGTGAAGTATACGAATGCGTTGGCCATTTTCGACAATGCGCGGGCTCAAATTTGAAAGGACGAAATGATGAGTAAATGGTTGAGAATTTGTGGGCTGGACGAAATCCCCAGGCTCGGTGCGCGCGTGGTGCGGCACGACGACATCGACATCGCCGTATTTCGCACGGCCGACGATGACGTGTTCGCAGTGAAAGACCGCTGCCCGCACAAGGGCGGCCCGCTGTCGCAAGGCATCGTCCATGGCAAGAACGTGACCTGCCCCTTGCACGGATGGAATCTCGAGCTTGCAACCGGCTGTGCGGCAGCGCCCGACGAGGGCTGCGCGCGGAAATATGAAGTCAGGCTTGAGTCAGGTGTGGTTCATCTGAATCTGGCTTGATTGTTTATGCATCGCCGAAGATGGCCGATGCATTAAAAAATTGATCTAACCCGGAGATTGTCATGACACGCGACTTCTGGAAGGCGGGACATCCGCCGACCCTGCTTTCTGCATTCTTGTATTTCGACATCGCCTTCATGATCTGGGTGATGCTGGGGCCACTGGGCGTGCAAATCGCCACGTCGCTCGGGCTCACCGCCGCGCAGAAAGGCATGATGGTGGCGACCCCGGTGCTGGCGGGCGCGCTGCTGCGCCTGGTGATGGGTGTCCTGGTCGACCATCTCAAGCCGAAAATGGCCGGGCTGATCGGGCAGGTGATCGTGATGGCCGCACTCGCCTGGGCGTGGCTCGCGGGCATCCATAGCTACCGTGAAATTCTCATGCTCGGCATTGCCCTTGGATTTGCCGGCGCGGCGTTTGCCGTCGCGCTGCCGCTGGCTTCGCGCTGGTACCCGCCGAAGCATCAGGGCACCGCCCTGGGCATCGCCGGGGCGGGCAATTCCGGTACGGTGCTGGCAGCGCTGTTCGCGCCGGGGCTGGCCGTGGCTTACGGCTGGGGCAATGTATTCGGTCTGGCGCTGATTCCGCTGGGCGTAGCCTTCCTCATCTATCTTGTGTTCGCCAAGGACGCGCCCGACTGTCCGCAGCCCAAGTCGCTGCATCAGTACATGAACGTGCTCAAGGACAAGGATGCGTGGTGGTTCATGTTCTTCTACTTCGTCACCTTCGGCGGCTTCGTCGGGCTGGCCTCCAGCCTCACCATCTACTTCAACGACCAGTTCGGCATGAGCCCGGTACACGCGGGCTACTTCACCGCCGCCTGCGTCTTCGCCGGTTCGCTGGTACGTCCCATGGGCGGAATGCTGGCCGACCGCATCGGCGGCATTCGCACCCTGCTGGTCGTGTATGCGCTGGCTGGATTGTTTCTCGTCATCGTCAGCTTCGGCGCATCCAGCGCGGGGGTTGCGCTGGCGGGCTTCATGCTTGCCATGAGCACGCTGGGATTCGGCAATGGCGCGGTATTCCAGCTGGTGCCGCAGCGCTTCCGCAAGGAGATCGGCGTGATGACCGGACTGGTCGGCATGGCCGGCGGCATGGGCGGGTTTTATCTCGCCGCCAGCCTGGGTTATATCAAGGGCCAAACCGGCAGTTATCAACTCGGTCTGCTGATCTTCGCCGCGCTGTGCTCATTTGCGCTGATTGGTCTGGCCAAGGTGAAGACGCGCTGGCGCACCACCTGGGGTGCGGCGGCTATTTCGGGCGCGAGGGTGTAAATTAGGAGCCAGGAAATAGGAGCTAGGAGCTAGGGGAAGTGCGGCCTTGCCGCGCTTTTCTACTGCCCTGCCCCCTGCGCCCTAGCCCCTAGCCCCTGCAGCCCCTAGCCCCTAGCCCCCCATGCCCCTCACCCTCGAATTCGGCTACACCTCCGAGACCGGCCCGCGCGAACGCAACGAGGATTACGGCGGCTACGTCACGCCGGACGCGGCGCTCGCCGCGACCAAGGGCGTGCTGGCGGTGGTGGCGGACGGCGTATCGGGCGGGCATCACGGACGCGAGGCGGCGGAAACGGCGGTGCGCAATCTGCTCGCCGATTTTTACGCCACGCCCGAGACCTGGGAAATTCCGCACGCATTCTCCACGGTGCTTGCCGCCATCAACCGCTGGCTGACCGGGCAGACCGCCTCGCGCCATGAGCCCGGCGGCATGGCGACCACGCTCACCGCTCTGGTGCTGCGCGGCCGCCGCTATCACTACGCACACATCGGCGACAGCCGCCTCTACCGCCTGCGCGGCGAAGCACTGACGCAGCTCACCACCGATCATGTATGGGAGACGCCCGGCATGTCGCATGTGCTGAAACGTGCGCTTGGACTCGACACCCACGTCATGCCCGACTTTGGCGACGGCGAACTGGCGACAGGCGATGTGTTCCTGCTGCTGAGCGATGGCGTGTGGGAGCCGCTGGGGCCGGTCGAACTGCATCGCCTGCTGCAACTGCACAGCATGCCGCAATATGCCGCACGACATCTGGTCGAGGCCGCCCATGAAAGGGGCGGTCAGGATAATGCCAGCGCACTGGTGGTGCGGGTGATCGAGGCCGGCGCGGATGATGCGCCGCTGGTCGAAATGCACGACCTGCCGCTGCCGGGCAAATTGAGCGCGGGTGCGCAGCTCGACGAGTTTGTCATCGAATCCGAATTGCACAGCGGGCGCGACACGCAGCTGTATCGCGCGCGGCACGACAGGACCGGACAGAGCTGGGTCATCAAAACCCTGCAACCGATATTGCAGGGCGACGCGGACGCCGCCTGCCGTCTGCTGTCCGAAGAATGGTTTCTGAAACGGGTGCACTCGCATTACTTCCCCGAAGTGCTGCCGCTGCCCGCACGCAATTTTCTGTACTTTGCGTTGAGCTATCACGAGGGCGCAAGCCTGCAGGAAAAGCTCGATGCCGGACATCATTTTTCCGCGACCGAAGTCGTCACCCTCGGCATACGCGTATTAAAAGGCCTGTCCGCGCTGCACCGCCTCGACATCGTTCACCGCGACCTCAAGCCCGACAACCTGCATGTCGATGTGGACGGCAAACTGCGCATCCTCGATCTGGGCGTCGCGCGCTGCCCCACGCTGGACGTGCGCGAAGCCGATGCCCAGCCCGGCACGCCCAGCTATATGGCGCCGGAGCTGTTTGATAATGCCGAAGCCGATGTCCGCACCGACCTCTTCGCCGTCGGCGTCACGCTCTATCACCTGCTTACCCGCAAATATCCCTACGGCGAAATCGAACCGTTTCAGCACCCCAAGTTCGGCGAGCCGGTTCCTCCGGTCCGTTACCGTCCCGACATTCCCTCCTGGCTGGAAAACGTCCTGCTCAAGGCCGTCGCGCGCGATGCCGCCAAGCGCTTCGAAACCGCCGAAGAAATGCTGCTCGCCCTGGAACGCGGCGAAGCCAACCCGCTGCTGCGCCGGCGCACGCCGCTGGTGGAGCGCTCGGCCGCCGGCGCGTGGCCGCTGGTTGCCACCATTTCCATCATTCTCAACCTGCTGCTGATTTTTCTGTTGGTCGTGAGTTAACCCGGATATTTCATGAGGCGCCCCGCATAGGGCAGACATGCGGCATGAACTGGCAACGTTGCGGTCATGGTCCCGTTATTCAATGTGGCCATGGGCTGCGCGGGTGCACCCCCATGAAATATCCGGGTTAAGGCGCGCACCTGCATGGTGCACAGTCCGGTACGCATGCCCCGGCAACAGACAGATACGCCGGAGCCCAGCCTGCGCAACGCTTCCAAGTCACTGATTTAACACGGTCCTGACCACCTGGCACAAAGACTGCTGGGTTGTTGTCAGGCGCGTGGGGTTAACCAATCAAAATAGGTATAGCGCGGATTGTGCGGAGACGGTGTGATGAAAATAGATTGCGGACGCTATCCGCTCAATGGCGGGTTTGACGAGTTGTTAAAGGCGCCGGGCGAGCCGCGCGCCAGTGCCGGCCAGCTGTGCGATTTTTTCGCCGGGCTGCCCCCCGAGGAACTGGAGACGCGCCATCGTGCGGTAGACGCGGCCATCATGGCGTCGGGCATAACCTTTACCGTGTATTCCGAGGCGGGCAATATCGACCGCGCCTGGCCGTTCGATGTGGTGCCGCGCATCATCGAAAAGGCCGAGTGGGACCAGATCGAGGCGGGCTTGAAGCAGCGCTTGCGGGCGCTCAATCTGTTCATCGACGACATCTATCACGAGCAGAAGATCGTCAGGGAAGGCGTGTTTCCCGCCGAAGTGCTGGCCGATTCGAAGAACTTCCGCGAGGCCTGCGTCGGCGCAAATCCGCCGTTCGGCGTGTGGGCGCACATCTGCGGCACCGACCTCGTGCGTGACGGCGACGGCACAGTGTATGTGCTGGAAGACAATTTGCGCGTACCCTCCGGCGTCTCTTACATGCTGGAAAACCGGCGCTTGATGAAGCGGCTGTTCCCGGAACTTTTCGCCCGTTATGACGTGCTGCCGGTGGACGATTACACCACCCAGCTCTACGACATGCTGGCCGCACTCTCGCCGCGTCCCGGCGACCGTCCGGAAATCGCGGTGCTCACGCCGGGCGTCTACAATTCGGCCTACTTCGAGCACTCCTATCTGGCGCAGCAGATGGGCGCTCATCTCGTGGAAGGCTCCGATCTCGTCGTGCTGGACGACGACTGCGTCTACATGAAGACGATCGAAGGCCTGACCCGGCTGGATGTGATCTACCGCCGCATCGACGACGACTTCATCGATCCCGAAGTCTTCCGCCCCGATTCCACGCTGGGCGTGCCCGGCCTTATGCGCGCCTGGAAGCGGGGCAATATCGGCATTGCCAACGCACCGGGTTCGGGCGTGGCCGACGACAAGGTGGTGTATGCCTTCGTACCGCAGATGATCCGTTATTACCTGAACGAGGATGCCATCCTGCCCAACGTGCCGAGCTATCTCTGCATGGACGACAAGGATCGCGACTACGTGCTGGCCAACCTCGACAAGCTGGTGGTGAAACCCGCCAACGAATCCGGCGGCTACGGCATGCTGGTGGGGCCGAAATCCACGCGCGAGGAACAGCAGAAGTTTGCCGAACTGATCCGTGAAAATCCGCGCAACTACATGGCGCAGCCCACGCTGTCCCTGTCCACCGTGCCGACCCTGTGCGAGGATGCACTGGAGCCGCGCCACGTCGATTTGCGCCCGTTCATTCTGCAATCCAGAGACCTCTATGTGACTCGTGGCGGCCTGACCCGCGTGGCGCTGCGGCGCGGATCGCTGGTGGTCAATTCCTCGCAGGGCGGCGGCAGCAAGGATACGTGGATCGTGCAGGGGATAATCTGATGCTGGCACGGGTTGCGGAAAACTGTATTGGATGGCACGCTATCTGGAGCGTGCCGAGGATACCGCGCGCCTCATCAACGCCACCACCATGATGCTGATGGACATGCCGCGCGATGCGAGTTTCGGCTGGGAGGCGCTGTTGACCGTGGTCGGGCTGGACCAGCCGTTTCATGAGCACTACGAGGCAGCCAGCGAAACCGCGGTGATGAGCTTTCTCATCCAGGACGAGCGCAACCCCTCCTCCATCTATGCCTGTATCCGGCTTGCCCGCGAGAACACCCGCACCTTCCGCGAAGTGCTGCCGCGCGAATCCTGGGAGTGGGTCAACGAAATGTACCTCTACGCCAGCACCCATCTGACCAGCGCGCTGGACCGTCGCCGCCGCCTCGAGGTACTGACCGAAATAATCCGCCGCCGCCAGGCGGTGGTGGGCCTGCTGTCCGGCACCATGAGCCGCGACGAGGCCTTCCAGTTCATGCGCCTGGGCAGAAATGTGGAGCGCGCCGACATGACCAGCCGCGTGCTCGATGTGAGTTACGCGCTCAACCTGCCGCGTCAGGGCAGCCAGTATTACGACCTCATCTGGATGAGCGCGCTGAAAGCGCTGTCCGCCTACCAGATGTACCGTCGCCACGTGGGAGTCCATGCCGAGGGCGAGAAAGTGCTGGCCTTCCTGCTCAACGACGTGCAGTTCCCGCGCAGCGTGCGGCATTGCCTGAGCGAAATCCAGTCGGCCCTGAGCGAATTGCCGGGCAGCGAACCGATGCGCCGCCTGCACGGTCTGCAGGCCGATCTGGATGACGCGGATTTTCATGCGCTGGCGCAAACCGGTCTGCATGAGTTTTGCGACAAACTGCAGGCCGGTCTGGCGGAATTGAGCAGCAATATCGGCGGCGCCTATTTCCGTGCGGCCCATACGCAGCGGATGGCAAAACAAGACATGTTCAGTCAGGGCTGACATGGAGCGATCCCTGCGTTTCCCCCGCTTCGGGGACAAGCTGAATTCACCGGCGTTCGAGAACTACCTCGGCCAGTTGCTGGAGGAGCGCGACCGCATCGGCCTCACCGACTGCATCCGCCAGATCGACGCGCTGATGATCACCGTCGAGCCCAGCCACTCGCTGGCGTATGTGGCCGAGCTGTGCGTGATGACGCCGTATCATTATCTGGTCACGCTGGAGTCTGAATCGCATTACACCCACATCCTTCGCATCGACATGAGCGCGCCCGACATCCTGGTGCGCGAGGTCAAGGACCCCAGCGTGCGCGGCATCTTCCGCAGCCTCAACGAGGTCTACCCCATCGGCGCGGTCAAGCCCAACTCGCGCTACATGGGCGAAGTGCTGCGCGTCACCGACCCGCACGCCGTGGTCGACATGCAGAAGGCGCGCGACATCCGCTTCTTCAATCAGGACCAGATTCGCAAGCTCGAACTGCCGGGCAACCTGGCGGTGGTCAAGCCCAGCCCCTACACCCATAACATCGTCGCCTACTGGGAGCGCCCGGAATCCGACATCCGCGTCTATGCGCTCGGCTGGAGCGCCATCCGCGAAGACATGCAGGCCGCGTATGAAGGTGCCAAGGCCACCCAGGAAAAGCTCGGCATCGACAGCCTGTTGCTGCCCATCGATCACCTCGCCACCCGCATCTACAGCCAGAACCGCGAAGCCGCGATTCTCGAATACCTCACCCTGTCGAGTTATTACTACTGGGGTTCCTACGATATCGCCGATCAGAATTCATCGACCAATGTCACCAAGAGCGTGCATTTCGACAATGAACTGGAATGCCCGGCCAAGGTCTTCACGGCCGCCAATCATCCGTATTTCATGAATCACCTGCTGACCGAATCGCCGACCGAAGCCTTTGTGCGCAACTTCGGCCCGCGTCTGCACCACATCGCCGTCGCAGTGAAGGACGGTGAAACCGCGGGTCTGGCCAACATCGACTACGTCGTCGATTCGCTGCGCGACTGCGGCCAGAAATTCCTGCTCGACGTGATTGGCTCCAGGGAAGCGGGCTTGAAGCAGATCTTCTCCAGCGCCTCGGAGTATTCCTCGTTGATCGTCGAATACGTACAGCGCTTCGGCGGATTCCAGGGATTTTTCACCAAGGACAACGTCGCCGAACTCACCCACGCGGCGGGGGTGGAGGAAACGTTGAACGCCTTGCAGCAAGCCGCACAGGCCTGACCGGTTTGCCTGTAACCCGGCGTACGTCACACGAGAGAAAGGTGTCGGCATGATCCCGTTGTTCAAATGCGCTGACACGCAAGTCATGTTTGCTGGATTGGAATCGGCCGAAACTATTTTCGATCCGTCTCGTTCAGGGCAACGCCGTCAGGCTCATGGAAGTCGAACTGCCGGCTGAAGAATGCCTCCACATTTTCGGGCGGCAGGGGTTGGCTGAGCACATAGCCCTGGATTTCGTCGCACTTGAGCATCCTGAGATAGGCAAGCTGTTCTTCGGTTTCCACACCCTCCGCCACCACACGCAGGCTGAGCGCATGCGCCAGCCGTATGATGGCGGTGGTGATCTCGGCATCTTCGCTGTCGGTCAACACATCGTTGACAAAACTCTTGTCGATTTTCAGCGCGTCAATCGGCAAACGCTTCAGTTGGCTCAGGTTGGAATGCCCGGTACCGAAATCGTCGATGGACAAATGCAGGTCACGGCTACGCATGGCCTGCAGGATCTCCAGCGTGCGTTCGGGATCATCCATCGCCGCGCTTTCGGTAAGCTCAATGTGCAGCATGGCGGGGTTCATGCCCGTTTCTTTCAGTGCGTCGTCAATATCATCGAGCAGCCGCATGTCGCCAAACTGCCTTGCCGAAAGATTGACAGCAACCCCAGGCGGGTTCAAGCCCGCTTCGTTCCAGCGCACCCATTGCGCGCAGGCCTCCCGGATCACCCAGCGGCCTATCGGCACAATCAGGCCGGTTTCCTCCGCAACCGGAATGAACTTGTCCGGCCGGATCATTTTGCCCGGGCGCGGTATCCAGCGTATCAAGGCTTCAAGCCCGACCACCCGGTTGCTAGCTAAATCCAGCTTGGGCTGGTACAGCAACACCAGTTCATCCTGCGCCAGCGCCCGGCGCAAACCGGTCTCCATCTGGAGTTGTTCGTGTGCGGCTGCGTTCATGTCCGCGCTGAAAAATTCATGTCCGGTCTTGCGCTGCTTGGCCTGATACATGGCGAGATCGGCCTGGCGCAACAGGGTATGGGCATCGCTGCCGTCATCCGGATAGACGCTGATGCCGATACTCGCACCGATCGCGTAACGCCGTTGTCCAAGGCTGAACGGCTCGGACAAGGCCTGTGACAGCTTGCGCGCAACCCGGCTGGCTGCGCGCGGTGACGGAGGATGGGTCATGATCACGGCGAATTCATCGCCACCGAGACGGGCGACAAAATCGTCCAGGCGCAAAGCTTCATCCAGGCGGCTGGCGACCACCCGCAGCACCTGGTCTCCCACCTCGTGTCCCTGTGAATCGTTGATGTTCTTGAAGCGGTCCAGGTCGATAAACAGCAGTGAAACCTGGGAATGATCGCGCTGCGCGCGCGCCAGTGCATGACCGAGCTGATCCTGGAAATAAGACCGGTTGGGCAAACCGGTCAGCGGGTCGTGATTGGCGAGCATGTCGAGCCGCATTTCGGAATAGCGGCGTTCGGCCAGGGCGGAGGCGACAAACAGTCCGCCCAGCGCCATCGTGATCAGGCTGGCCTGCAGGGCAAATACCTCGCGTCCGGGCACGCTTGCATCGATCCCGCCATGCAGTGCAACCATGACCGACACGGCCAGCACCGCCGCCAGAAATATCGCCACACTCACCCCGATCAGCGAAAACCGCACGGCGGCCCACAATACGCTGGGAATCAGGACAAACAGCACGATCTCCACCGGACGCACGGGCTGGGTATACAGCAGCATCATCCAGGTCATCACCAGCATGCCGATAATGAGCAGGGCGCCTTCCACACGCGCAAGCCTGCCGGCGGGAAAACGTTCCCAGTTCTGCAAGCTCACCAGCAATGGGGCGAGCAGAAACACCCCCAGAATATCCGCCAGCCACCATATCCAGAAACCATGCACGGCCCCTTCCATGGGAAGGTGGTGAAAGTAATGCAGGCTGGACAGCCCCACCAGCGCACTGACCGCGCAGCCCAGCGGCACCGCCACCAGGGCAAACTTGGTCACACTCGAAACGGAATCGAGCAAGGGGCTGAAGGGCGGGAAATAGCGCGGCAGACAGCCCATGATCCAGGCCCCGGCTGCCGCTCCCAGACCTAGCGTCAGCGCCCCCTCCGCTGGCAGATTGAGGCTGTTGGCGGCGAAAGCGCCCAGCAGAACCCCCAGGACCGCGGCATAACCGAAACGCAGGCTGGCAGCCGCGGCGACACCCGCCGCCAGCCAGACTGCCGCGACGATGCCTTCAAAGTAGGTGGAAAAAACGAACCCCAGCCTGGCCGCCAGATAATAGGCCAAGGCAGTCAGGGTAACGATCAGAAAGAAACGTCCGCTATCCTGCCCGAAAGGCCGGCGCAAACGCGCAGTCACAGGGGCGGCGGCCAGGGCCGGTGGTTATTGCGCGGGATCCAGTTCGGCTCGCACCGATTCCAGCGCATCCCTGAGTGTTTCCTCCGACAGGACATTCAGTTGCTCGGCCAGCATTTCCGCGGCATCGATAGTGCCCATGTCATCCGGCAACTTGCTGGTATCCAGATTGGCGACGAACACGGCTGCCGCGCCGCTCACCTGCAACAATTGCCGTCGTTCGTTCATCAGCATTTCGACTTCGTTGCGCAGCATCTGGACTTCATTCTTGTTGATCGCATGTACTGTCATTTTCAGTTTCCTCAACCAAACAGGGTCAGCACCCCTGTGTAACCATATAAACGATTATGCGAAATCTCGCCATTGGCGAAAAAACCGACCAGCGGAAAATCGCCCAGCGCCTCGCTTATCATTCCCAGTTCGCGATTGGGCGCGGCAAACATGTTCTGTCCGCGCCCAAGACAGGAATAATACACGCCGCCGCGGATGGATGCGCCAAGCTGTTGTTTGACTGCATCGAGCATGCGCAGCAGATCTTCCTCGGCGCTCGCCTGATCACGGCGGCAGAACAGGATTTCATCGCCGGCTTCGACCGCCTCGCCCACCGCTACCAGGTGATTCTGCGGGTCGACCCCGAGAATATTGCGCACCAGATAATCGCCGGTGTCCGAGCCACGAACCGGCATGCCGACGAAGATATACCCTGCGGCGCGGCGCAGGTCGCGCGCCAGTACCTCGCCGATTTCTTGCTTCATCACTTCCAGCGCAGGCTGGTGATCGAGACTGGCGATGACGTTCCTGTTCGCCTCGGTAATTCGGTGGCGCGGGCCCAGCGGCGATACACCCTGAGTAAGCCCGGTCGCCAGCCGCACCCGCTCGCTGAACACCACGCCCGAGAGTCCGCCCGAAGTGGCCACATCGGCAAACTGCGGCATCTCGCCACGCGAACTGGACAGCCCGCCCACCACGAAACCGCTCGCCACTCGCCCGCTCAAGCCTTCGATCAAGTCCTGGATGCGGGGATTGCGCGGATCGCCGTGCACCACGGCGAAATACGCATCGGGCAAAACCTGATCTGCGATATCCTGCACCGTGGCGAGTGCCGGCAGGATCCGGAAATCCGCCGCCTCGAACTCGCCCAGCATCACCGCCATCGCCGGTTGTTCCAGATACTCCACTCCGGTCGCGCACACGCCGACACCCACCGTACCCACCCAATGCGGCACCCCCGTAGCACTTCTGAAGAAGTCGAATATGGCTTCGACTTCGCCGGAAAAATTGTCGGAGAGATACAGAAAACCCAGGCGCGCCGTGGCCGGGATCGGGCCCAGTTGCGTCATGCAGTCCCGGGCGGCCTCGGTCCATTCAGGATGCGTGGCGTGGGCGTATTTGAAAGGCGTGGTCATCGTGATTCACTTCGCAGAGAAAGCCAGCGATATTATTCGAAAACCCCGTTCAACATTCAATAGCACAAACCCATGCCGGCCATTTCCCCACTCTACCCGCAAGGCGCAGGCCGTGGTTGTCCCCGCGAGGGGGAGGCCGTGGTTGTACAGCCGACAAGCCGGCAACAACCACGCACTAAAGCCGATAAATCGGCAACATCCACGCTCTATCCACCTGTCGAACCCCATGCCAGCGGCCATCTTGAAACCGGCAGCGTGCACCGGATTTACTGGGAAGTTTCCGGCAACCCGCGGGGCATCCCGGTCGTGTTCATCCATGGCGGCCCCGGCACCGGCACTTCCCCCGTGCAGCGGCGCTTTTTCGACCCGGCACGTTACCGCATCGTGTTATTCGACCAGCGCGGATGCGGCCGCTCCACCCCGCACGGCGAACTGGCCGGCAACACGACGCCGCATCTCGTCGCCGACCTGGAGCGTCTGCGCGACGCGCTCCAGATCGATCGCTGGCTGGTGTTCGGCGGCTCCTGGGGTTCGACCCTGGCACTGGCCTATGGCGAGGCACATCCCGGGCGCTGTCTGGGCTTTGTGCTGCGCGGCATTTTTCTCTGCCGCAAAAGCGAAATCGACTGGTTTCTTTACGGCATCCGCGCCCTCTTTCCTGAGGCGCAGCGCACGCTCGCCGAATTCATTCCCGCCGACGAACGAGGTGACCTGCTCACCGCCTATCACCGCCGCCTGAATGACCCCGACCCGGCGATCCACCTGCCCGCAGCGCGAGTCTGGGCCCGCTTCGAAGCCGCCTGCTCCACCCTGTGCCCGGACCCTGCCCTGGTCTCCGCTTTCGCCATCGACCACACCGCGCTGTCGCTCGCCCGCATCGAGGCGCACTATTTCGTGCATGACATTTTCCTGCCCCGCAACAGTCTGCTGGACCAGCTTGATCAAATCCGGCATCTGCCCTGCACCATCGTGCAGGGACGTTACGACGCCGTCTGTCCCATCGTTACGGCGGACGAACTGGCGCGCGCCTGGCCCGAAGCGCGCTACGTGATTATCGATGGCGCCGGGCATTCCGCTTTTGAGCCCGGCATCCGGCAGGCCCTGATCCAGGCAACCGACATCTTCCGGGACGGCAAACCGCTGGCTTGATCCGGCATCCAGCCGATTCGGCGGCCTAGTGCCGTCCTATGCTCCAGGCCGATTCGAATGGGCGGCGGAAAAGCGTAGCGGCCGCAAGGGACGTTCAGAACAAATCCGTTTTGTCATTGCAAGCAACGCGTAGCAATCCTGAAGGTGTGATCAATCGACAAACTACGGATCGCCACCGCCCGTCACGCTTCGCTCGCGGCTGAAGACAGGTTCATCGCGATGAGGGGCAGGCCGTGGTTGTGCCGCCAACGAGTCGGCTACAACCAGGCACCGGCCTGCGGCCGGGGCCGCCCTTGGTGTTACTTCACCATCGGGGAAGTGTAGGGCTTCAAGGCGTCCTCTGGTTTCTGGCTGGCATAAAAGGCGCCCATGTCAGCGATGTCCTGGTCGCTCAACCCACTGTTCAACATCGCCATCATCGGGTGACAAACGACTTTCCCTGACTTGAAGGCCGCCATCTTGGCGGTGAAATGCTCAACGCTTTGCCCCGCCAGCCGGGGGGTACCCGTAATCGTGGTATTCCCGTCCTTCCCGTGACACATGGCGCAGTACAAGGTCTTCTTGGCACCGGCTTCAGCATTACCTGCTGCCGCTGCTGCTGCGGTCCCGCTCCATAACCCCAATAAACCCACGAGCACAGCCAGACCTGCATGCAGCGAACGGAACGATTTGCAATGACTCATAACAAGCTCCTTTAAATTACCCCTGCTTCCCGGTTTCCTGGAAACACAGGCTGTGTGTTTCCATGTTTTTTGACTCGCTAAGTTTAACGCGGATTGTCAATTTTCCGACTTTCCTGGCTGTTCCATTAAGGCAGTGCCGCCATTACGATCCCGCTCGCGCTTGAGCGCATAGCGGATCGGGGTTCTATGAAGCGGCCGCTTTGACGGTCGTTTTGCTCAGACTGGCGTCGCCTGCCCAAGCTGCGCCGATGCTAAGATGCAGGCCGCCATGATTGTTTTTTTTCATGTTTGTCTCGTTCCAGTTAGCAAATTACCAGTGAGCGCGCGCACCGAAGAACCATCAATTCCGGAAAGACTGCAACGCCCTTTGGCCGCATTGTGGATTTCCCTGGGACTGCATGGTGCGTTGATTGCCCTGGTACAGGTCGCGCCACAGCCGCAGCCTGGTGGTGAAACCGTCATCGAGGCGCGGCTGGAAAATGTGCCGCAAAAAACTGCCCCTGTTCCGGTGCTGACGCCTGCCATCAAGACCGCAGACACCGTCGAAGTCACCGCGTCCGCGCCTTTCCCCAGTCCGGTGGCCGAGGCGGTGCCCAGCCCCGAGCCGACGCCTGTTGGACCCGAGCCGCGAACGGAACCCGCTAGCCAGACTCCGGCGGAGCCCCAGGGCCCGCGGCTGGAAATCCCCGTCGCGGTTGACCTTACCTATTACTCCGCGCGTGAAGTCGATGTGCATCCCAGGGCGCTGAACCCCATCGAGCCCGACTACCCGGAAGAGGCCGAACGTCAGCGCCTGTCCGGTAGCGTGCGGCTGAGACTCAAACTGGAAGAAAGCGGGCAGGTGAGCGAAATCGAAGTGGTGGAGGCCAATCCACCCGGATTCTTCGATGAGTCCGCACAGGCGGCATTCCGCAACGCACGCTTCTCTCCCGCGCAAAAGAACGGACGTCCGGTGCGGGCGCTGTTAATAATCGAAGTGAAGTATGACTACGAAGGGCGGCTTGTGCCCGGGGCCAGTCAGCAAAAAATCCTCGATAAGTAGTCTCCCGTATTCCTGCAATGCCGAGCTGGCGGGGGGTGCGGCAATTTGTCACGGCAGACGCCAGGCATAAGCGGGCAAAATCAATTGCCGGCTTAATTCCTTTGCCCGGTCTTTTACAAGGAGAAGTCCATGAACAAACTGTTTACCACCCTGTCCATGCTTGCCATCCTGTCCACGGCCGGTGTCGCTGTCGCCGGGGCCAACGATCCGCTGTTCATCAACATGACGTCCGACGACGGACACCGCACCACCATGGCTATTGGCTTTGGCGTCAGGATGAATGCCATGGGACATCCGTTGACCCTGTACCTCAATGACAAAGGCGTGCTGGTGGGCTCCAAGGCAAACGCCGGCAAGTTTCCGGAGCAGCAGAAGGCAATAGCCGAGGCCATCGGCAAAGGCGCTACCGTTATTGCCTGCCCGCTGTGCATGAAACACTACGGGGTAAAGGAAAGCGACCTGCTGCCCGGCATCCAGGTGGGCAAGCCCGAGCTGACCGGTGATGCCCTGTTCAAGGACAACACCAAAACCATGACCTGGTAGTCCTGCGCGGGTATTGCGGCGCGGTCCACGTGCCGCAATTTGATCTGAGTTTACGAAGTCGTCCCTGATCCCTGGTTCCTGCCTCACCGTCGCGCGGTCGTCAGCGGAAAGTCCTTGGGCAGCAGCACCCACATCCGGCCTTTCTGCTTCATTCTGCCCGCCAAATCGCCGGCCTCGTCGCCAAAACCCCAGAAGAAATCCGCGCGCACACCGCCGCGAATGGCGCCGCCGGTGTCCTGCGCCAGCACCAGGCGGTTCAGCGGTATGGTGGAGTTGGGTTGCGTGGTGGCCAGAAATACCGGCGCGCCCAATGGAATAAATCTGGGGTCGATGGCGATAGAGTGGGCCGCGGTGAGCGGCACGCCCAGTGCACCCAGGGGGCCTGTCAGTCCGTTCGGCAGTTCACGGAAGAATATATAGCTGGGATTGCTGGCGAGCAGTTCCGGCAGCTTGCCCGGGTTATTGACCGCCCAGTTCTTGATGCCCTGCATGGAGGCCTGTTCGAGTTTGAGTTCGCCGCGTTCGACCAGCAACTTGCCGATGGATTTGTATGGGTGACCGTTCTGGTCGGCATAACCCACGCGCATATGCGTACCGTCCGGCAGTTCGATACAGCCCGAGCCCTGGATTTGCAGGAAGAAGAGCTCGACCGCATCATCTGCCCAGGCAATCGGTTTGCCCTTGAAACCGTTGCCCTCGATTTCGCCACGGGTGGCGTAAGGCACGAGCTTGTTGCCGACCACCCGCCCGCGCAGCCGCAGGTTCTTGAGTTCGGGATACACGCTGGTCAGATCCACGGCAATGAGATCATCCGGCACGGCATACAGCGGGAAACGTGATGTGGCGGACGGGGTGCGACTGCCCTTGATGACGGGCTCGTAATAGCCGGTGACGAGACCGTCTTTGCCGCCGTCTTCCTGGGTGGCTTCATAAGGCTGAAACAGCCGTACAAAGAATGCACGCACGCCAGCTTCATCCGGTACATACGATTCCGCACGCGCTTCAGCGTGTAGCGGATCGGAGTCCACTTGCGGGGCGACGAGACTTGCAGCCTCATCGCATGCAGCACGCCACGCGGACTGCTTTTGCAATTCTGTGCAACCCTGCAGGAATGCTCCCCAGGATTCAGCCAGCGGCGTGTCCGGCCAGTTGGGGATGGCTTGCCACGACACCGGCTTGAGCGTGGGGTAGGAGGGTGTCAACGGTGTGGGGACAGGCGGCGGCGGGGTCGGAGGCGGCGGCAGGACTGGCAGTGGGGCGGGCAGCGGAACCGGCGCCGGTTCCGGTTGCGGCGTAGGTTTGGGCACCGGCGGCTGCACTGTGCAGGCAGCAAGCCAGACCACCAACGGCCAGAGATTTGGGCGCAGAAACTTCACGGGTGAAGATTGCTCAGGGCGGATTCAAGTTATATTGATGCCGTCTCGTAATGTGAACCGATTATGGCGATGGATGGCAATGGCTTGGGCTGGATGCTTCTGGAAGCCGGGGTGGCGCTCGGATTGTTGTTGTTCATTGTCTGGTGGACAATGAAGCGATAGTGTAAGCCCATTTCCATTAGCAGCGACTGTATTCGCAGAGCGCGTTATACGCACCGTTATCGTTGATGGGTATAACGCGTTTCCAATGCAAGTTGGAATAACCCCATCACGGCAGGCCTTTCAGGGTATTCGCTGCGAGACTTCAAGTCCGTCACGCGGTTAGGGTCGCGCTTTGTCGATGACGAGCTTGACGTTTCTTGCGCCGACTTCCACTACGGCCACGCTCCCTTCCAGATCGCCGGACTGCGGCATGGGGTTGCCGGATTTGGATATCCTCGCGACCAGCATCACCTCCTTGTGCTGGGAAAGGGTATTGCCAGGGTTCATCGCCATACTGTCGTCCAGCTCAAATTCCTGTGGCAGCTTGCCGGCCGCAGCACGTAAGGCCGCCACGGGCGGGCCGCCCTGGCCGGTACGCGCGAACAGGAAGATCACGTCGTTGTTGCTCACCTTGCCCTTGAGGGCGGGGGCGATGTCGACGCTGCCCTGGATGCTGGCGCCTTTCTGCGGCGGCGCGGAAGGCGCCTGATCGGCCAGATTGTCCAGGCCGGCGATGGGCGATTCGGCCAGACGACTGGCCTCCTTCTGCGCGGCGAGTATGTCCTGGGCATAGGGAGATTCCGGCGGCAACTGCTTGAGCAGATGCTTGAAGTAATACGCGGCCTGGGCGTAATTCTTTTCCTGGAAGGCGTTGACGGCGGACAGTTCCAGACTCTTCGGGTCGTTGGGGTCGAGTTGCATGGCCTTGTGCACCAGGTCCATGGGTTGACCCTTGAGCACCCGGTTGTTCAGGATGGCAAGGGCTTCTGCCTGGCCGGATAGCAAGGAGGCTTCCTGCGGCATGATCTTGGCTGCCTGCTCATAGGCTTTCGCGGCATCCGGCCAGCGATCCAGCGCGGCATAGGTCTTGGCCAGCATGGCCCAGCTATTGCCATCCTGGGGATTGGCCTTAACCTTCTCCTCCACTTTCTGCAACATCTTGGCGATGTCGTGCGGACCCGTCACGGCATTGGGCTGGGACGCGGTCCGGGCTTCGGCGATGGCGATCAGGGAGGTGGGATTGCCCAGCCAGAAATAGAGGCCGAAGGCGACGACGGGCAACGCCGCGGCGAGCGTGAAGCCCAGTTTGCGGCTACTCGTCGATAGCGCGGCGATGCTTGCTTCCGCCACGAAGGCATCCTCGGCCAGACGGGCTTCCAGCTCCAGTTTGGCGCTCTGGAACTGGTCCTCGGCAAGCAGGCCATTCGCCCGCTCGGCTTCCATTTCCTTCATCTGGTCGCGGTAGACGGCGATGTTGATGTCACGCCGCGCGGCCTTCTTGTCCACTTCCTTCTTGCGCAGCAGGGGCGGCAGGACGAAGGCCAGGGCGACGGCGACGCAGGTAACAGCGGCAATCCAGAACAGGGTAACGGACCAGAAGGGATTCATTTTTCATCCAGGAGTTGAGCTGCGGCGGCGAGCTGTTTCTCGTCCACCGGAGTGTCTTTGAGGGCTCGGCGTTTCTTGAGCGTGACGTACCAGAAGCCGCTGCCTAACCCAAGGAACAGCAGCGGCCCCAGCCAGAGCAGGTAGGTAATCGGTTTGAACGGCGGCCGATACAGTACGAAGTCGCCATAGCGGGTGGTGAGGTACTCGATGACTTCCTTGTCGCTCTTGCCGTCCTTCATCAGGGTGCGGATTTCCCTTCTGAGGTCTTCCGCCAGTTCGGCGTGCGACCCGGCCAGGGATTCGTTCTGGCACACCAGGCAGCGCAGATCGGTGGCGAGGTTGACCATGCGTTGCTCGATCTGCGGGTCTTCGCCGACGGGAGCGGCTTCGCCTCCACGGGCCAGCGGCGCCGCCAGGAACAACATCATGCAGGCAAGGGCGGCTGCGCCACGAAGCGCATTCATGCGCCCAACTCCTTCAGCTTCGGCTCGATCTTGTCCTTCCACACGTCGGGATCAATGGGGCCGACGTGTTTCATGCGGATGATGCCGCTTTGGTCGATGACGTAGGTTTCCGGCGTGCCGGTGACACCGTAGTCGATGCCCACCATGCCGGAGAGATCGTCCGGCACGGACGTATACGGGCTGCCCGCCTTGTTGAGCAGGGCATCAGCCTCGCGGTCCTTGTCTTTCCAGTTGAGTCCGACGATGGGCACGCGACCGTCCTGAGCGATTTGCATCAGGACGGGATGTTCCTGGCGGCAGGACACACACCAGGGTGCCCACACATTGAGCAGCCAGACCTTGCCCTTCATGTCGGCGGGGCTGAAATTCTTGTTGGCGGCCCCCACCAGCGGCAACGTGAATGCCGGTGCCGCCTTGCCGATGAAGGGCGAAGGCACTTCACGCGGATTAAGGAACAGTCCCTTGGCGAAGAATCCGACCAGAACAGCGAAGACGATCAGAGGCAGCCAGCGTTTCATGCTCAAGCCCCCTGTACGGCGGCATTCGCCGGTGCAATCGCCTTCACCGCGATGCGGTAGCGCCGGTCAGACGCCGCCATGAAGCCACCCACCGCCAGGAACAGGGCACCGATCCATATCCAGTTGATGAACGGCTTGTGGAAAATGCGCACGACCCAGGTCGTGGCATTGTCGTCCAGTGGTTCGCCCAGACGCCACGTAGACGTCGCGGGTGAAACCGTAATTGATGGCCGCCTCGGTCATGGGCATGCCGGCGGCGTTGTAGATGCGTTTTTCCGGGTGCAGATCGAATAGTTTCTTGCCGTTCTGACTCACTTCCACGCTGCCCCTGGCGGCGCGGTAGTTGGGACCGGGAACCTCCGTGGTACCGCGGAAGGTGAAGGTGTAGCCGGCCAGTTCGGTATGGTCGCCCACGTTCATGCGCACATCGCGCTCGCTCTGGTAATTGGCCACCAGGGTGATGCCGGCCACGCCCAGGGCGATGCCGAAGTGGGCCAGTTGCATGCCCCAGAAGCCGCGCGGCAGGTTGCCCAGCCGGCGCAGCAGGGTACCCGGGGTGTGCTTCAGGCGTTCGCGGAATCCGATCAGCACCGACAGGGCAATCCAGACCGCCAAAGCAATGCCGAGCGTTGCCCAGGGATTGAAGCCTTTCAGCGTCATGGGCAGAAGGAATCCGGTCGCCACGGACACCGCCAGGGCCCATTTCAGGCGTGCCGCCATGTCGGGCAGGCTGTCACCCTTCCAGCGTGTCAGCGGGCCGATGCCCATCAGGAACAGCGCGGGCACCATCACCGGTACGAACACCGCATTGAAGTAGGGCGGGCCGACGGAAATCTTGCCCATGCCCAGGGCATCCATGAGCAGCGGGTAGAGCGTGCCCAGCAGTACCGAGCCGAGTGCGGCCAGCAGAACGACGTTGTTGGACAGCAGCAGCGCCTCACGCGAGAACCAGTTGAAGCGGCCGCCGGTGAGCATCTTCGGGGCGCGCCAGGCGAACAGCGCCAGCGAGCCTCCGATCACCACGACCAGGAAGCTGAGGATGAAGGCGCCACGCGCCGGGTCGGTGGCGAAGGCATGAACCGAAGACAGCACGCCGGAGCGGACCAGGAAGGTGCCCAGCAGCGACAGCGAGAAGGCCGTGATGGCCAGCAATACGGTCCAGGCCTTGAAGGCACCGCGCTTTTCCGTAACCGCGAGGGAGTGGATCAGCGCCGTTCCTGCCAGCCAGGGCATGAAGGAAGCGTTTTCCGTGGGGTCCCAGAACCACCAGCCGCCCCAGCCCAGTTCGTTATAGGCCCACCAGCTACCCAGCGCGATACCAAAGCTGAGGAAGGCCCAGGCCACCGTGGTCCAGGGTCGCGACCAGCGCGCCCAGGCCGCATCCATGCGGCCGGACAGCAGTGCCGCGATGGCGAAGGCAAAGGCCACCGAGAAACCGACATAACCCATGTACAGCATGGGCGGGTGGATCACCATGCCCGGGTCTTGCAGCAGCGGGTTCAGGTCGCGCCCTTCCGCGGCGGCCGGCAGCAGGCGCAGGAAGGGGTTGGAGGTGGTGAGCAGGAAGGTCAGGAAGCCGCTGGAAACCAGGCCCATGATGCCGATCACCCGCGCCACCATGTCGTCCGGCAGATGGCGCGAGAACACCGACACCGCCGTGGTCCAGATCGCGAGAATCAGCGCCCACAGCAGCATCGAGCCTTCGTGCGACCCCCAGGTGGCGGTGAAGCGATAGACCTTCGGCAACTGCGAGAATGAATTCCGCGCCACGTTCTCCACGCTGAAATCATTGGTAAGGAAGGAGTAGGCGAGACAGCCAAAGGCAATCGCGACAAATACGAATTGCCCCTGGGCGGCCGGGCGCGCCACGCTCATGAGGATGACATTGCCCTTCTGTGCCCCGTAGAGCGGCAGGATGGATTGGGTTATCGCGAGTAAGAGCGCGACGATAAGGGCGAATTGGCCGAGTTCGGGGATCATGTCTTCTCCTGTATTCCTGACGGATAAATTACTTCACCAGTGTCTTTTGTGCCTTCTGCGCCTGCTCCAGCGCACTGGCGGCTTCCGGCGGCATGTAGTTCTCGTCGTGCTTGGCCAGTACCTGGGTGGCGGTGAAGAGCCCATCGTGGCCCAGCCTGCCTTCAGCAACGACCCCTTTGCCTTCCTTGAACAGGTCGGGAAGGATGCCCTTGTAGCTCACCGGTATGGACTTGGCGGTGTCGGTAACGACGAAAGTGGCGGTCAGACCGTCGGCCTGCCGTTTCAGGCTGCCGCTTCTCCACCAGACCGCCGATGCGGAATGCGCGGTTGGTCGGCGCTTCGCCGTTGACGATCTGGGTGGGCGTAAAGAAGAATACCAGATTGCTATTGAACGCGTTGAGCACCAGCGCCACCGAGACACCCAGGCCGGCAACGACAAGCGTGATCAAGGCGAGTTTTCTGTGACGAGGTTTCATTGTGTTTCCCCCTCCGGGGTCGAAGCCCATTCTTTCATGCGTTTGAGCGTGAGCAAGGCCTGCTGGCGATGGCGGCGCAGCAGCCAGATTTCACCCACGACGCAGAGCAGCGTCATGCCGAAGGAACCCCAGACATAGAGGCCGTAGCCACCCATTTTCCAGAAGGCATCCCAACTTTCCCAAATCATGGTTTTTCCTCCAGTTGGGCGCGCGCCCATTCCGTCTGACGTTCACGTTCGAGAATCAACGAGCGTGCGCGGGAAAGCGCAACGGCGATGGCGTACATCCAGGCGGCGAGCGCCATGACCAGCATGCCCCACAGCATGATGTGGGCCATCGACGGGGCGCGGGTCAGGCTGACGGAAGAACCCTGATGCAAGGTATTCCACCATTTTACCGAGAAATAGATGATGGGCACATTGATGACGCCCACGAGGTTGAGCAGGGCGCCGGCGCGGTCGGAACGGCGCGGGTCGTCGATGGCCGCCTGCAGGGCCATCACGCCGACGTAGAGGAAGAACAGGATCAATTCCGAGGTGAGCCGGGCGTCCCACACCCACCACGCGCCCCACATGGGTTTGCCCCAGAAGGCACCGGTCCACAGCGCGACAAAGGTGAACATGGCGCCGGTGGGAGCGAGCGCGCGGGCCATCAGGAACGACAGGCGCGTATTCCAGGCCAGGCCCATGGCGGACCAGAAGGCCATGACCACGTAGATGAACATCGACATCCAGGCTGCCGGGACGTGGATGAAAATGATGCGATAACCCTCGCCCTGCTGGAAGTCGGTGGGCGCCACGAAGAAACTGATGTAGAGGCCGAGCGTCGCCAGGATGAACGCCAGTCCCGCGAACCAGGGAATCAGTTTGCCGGCCAGGGGATAAAAGGTCGACGGCGAAGCGTAATAATTGATATTCAAGCGTTTACTCCACGGAAACTTTCAGGGCCATTGCGCTCACCCACGGCGCCAGCAACAGCGACATCACCAGAAAAGCAGCCAGCAGCGAGAGGTGGGCTTCCGAGCCGGTGCCGGACAGCGCCCCGTCCACGGCGCCCGCGCCGAAAATCAGGGCAGGCACGTAGAGCGGCAGAATCAGCAGCGTGATCAGCAAACCGCCACCGCGCAAGCCCAGTGTCAATGCCGCGCCGATGCTGCCGAGCAGGGACAGGATGGGCGTGCCGATGGCCAGCGACAGTACCAGGATCCACACTGCCTCCGCCGGCAGATTGAACTGAATGCCGAGCACCGGTGCGATGACTAGCAGCGGAATGCCGTTGATAATCCAATGCGCGAGCGCCTTTCCCAGAGCCAACAAGGTATTAGGATAGGGGGAGAGCAGCATTTGTTCCAGGGTGCCGTCGCGATAGTCGTCGGCGAACAGGCGGCCCAGGGACAGCAGGCAAGCCAGCAAGGCCGCCACCCACACCACGCCAGGGCCGATGGCGCGCAGCATGGACGGTTCGGGGCCAATCCCGAGCGGAAACATGCTCACCACCATGACAAAGAAAAACTGCGCAGTCAGCCAGTCTCCACGGCGACGTGCCGCGAGCAGCACGTCGCGGCGTATCACGGTAATCAGAAATTTCAGCATCGAGACTCATGCGTGCGGGCGCTCCACCCGCAAGGAGTAGGCCGTGGTTGCCCTCGCGAGGAGGAGGCCGTGGTTGTAAAGCCGATGAATCGGCAACAACCACGCACTAAAGCCGCTGAAGCGTCAACAACCACGCTCAGCTCCCGACCGACAGCGTCTTGGGCGTCAGCCCGGCAAGCGCCAGAGGCTGATGCGTCGTCATGATCGCCAGGCCACCCGCTACAACGTGGTCGCGGATCATCTGTTCCACCATCGCGACGCCATGGACATCAAGCCCGGTCAGCGGTTCGTCGAGAATCCAGAGCAGCGCACCGGCGGTCATCAGTCCGGCCAGCGCAACACGCCGGCGCTGACCAAAGGACAGCACGCGCGCGGGGAAATCCATGCAGCGCGACAGCCCCACGTGTTCCAGCGCGGTCATCGCTGACGCCAAATCCAGTTCGCGGCCGCCCAGAGCGGCGGTCAGGCGCAGATTTTCCACTGGCGTGAGGTCATCCTTGATGCCATTGGCGTGGCCGATGTAGGCCATTTCCCGGCCATATTGTTCATGCACCTGGGTGATGGACTGGTCGCGCCAGCGCACAACGCCCGCCGCTGGCACCGACAGGCCGCAGAGGATGCGCAAAAGACTGGTCTTGCCGTGACCGTTACCGCCCCGCACCAGCAGCGCTTCGCCTTTGCCCAGTTCAAAACCGAGATCCTTGAACAGCAGGCGTTCGCCGCGTTCACAGGCAAGGTCATGGGTGGAAAGCAGGGATGGGGTCATCAGTAAAAACAAGGGATTGCTGTACGGAAGCTTACCAGAATTCGAAGGCGAGCTTTGAATAATCAGTCCTCTGTGTTCTCTCCTGATGGTGCACTGTGCTTCTGTAATTCCACTTATTATTTGGGGTTATTGTTCAATGCCGCTTCTGCCACCACCCGTAGCCGCCAATAATCAGCGCCACAAAAGCGATCACGCCGGCGGTGATAAGGTGCTGATATTGCCTGATGAGCGCTTCGTTGCCGCCCAAGAACCATCCGAAGACCGTGAGCACGACTGTCCACAGTCCTGCGCCCAGGCACGTGTACAAGGCGAAACTTGCGATGTTCATGCGGGTGAGTCCCGCGGGCAGGGAAATCAGGTGGCGGATTCCGGGGATCAGGCGCCCGGTGAAGGTGGATATCGCACCGTGCCGCAAAAAAAAGGCATCGGTCTTGTGCAGCAGTGCAGGCCGCACGAAGAAATAACGTCCCCAGCGTTCCAGAAATGGCCGGCCTACCCACAGGGCAAACGCATAATTCACCGAGGCGCCGAGCAGGCTGCCGGTCGTGGCCGCCAGCACGATCAGCCAGAAATTCATTTGCCCCTGGTGCGCCAGATACCCTGCCGGAATCAGCACCAGTTCGCTGGGTATCGGGAGTACGGTGGATTCCAGCGCCATCAGGATGAAAATACCGGAATAGCCCCAGGCCTGTACGGTCTGGAGGATCCAGCTTATGAATTCTTGGAGCATGGGGCTAGGGGCTAGGGGCTAGGGGCTAGGGGCTAGGGGCTAGGGGCTAGGGGCTAGGGGCTAGGGGCTAGGGGCTAGGGGCTAGGGGCTGGTTTAATTTCGCGGCCTGCGGCCGCTCACCCCCTGATCCCTGAATCCCGAATCCTGGCCACTAAACCACCGCTTCCTGCTTCTTCTCGACCGGTTTGATGAAATGCTCGCGCTTGACGCCGAATATCAGCAGCAAGGGGCTGGCCACCAGCACGGAGGAATAAATGCCGAACAGGATGCCGATGGTGAGTGCCAGCGCGAAGTTGTGCAGCGCCTCGCCGCCGAACAGCAGCATGGATAGCACCATGGTCTGGGTCGCGGCGTGGGTGATGATGGTGCGGCTCATGGTGGTGGTGATGGCGTTGTCGATGATGAAGGGGACCGTCGCGCCGCGCATCTTGCGGATGTTCTCGCGAATCCGGTCGAACACCACGACCGACTCATTGACCGAGTAGCCGAGGACGGCGAGCACGCCCGCCAGCACGGTCAGCGTGAATTCCCACTGGAAGAAGGCAAACATGCCGAGAATGATGACGACGTCGTGCATGTTGGCAATGATGGCGGCGAGCGCGAAGCGCCACTCGAAGCGGAGTGCGAGATAAGCCAGGATCCCGCCGGCGACGACCAGCAGCGCGAGCGCGCCGTTGTCATAAAGCTCTTTTCCGACTTGCGGGCCGACGAAGTCGACGCGTTTCAGTTCCACGGTCGCGTCGGCGGCTTTCAAAGCCTGCATCACGCTGTTGCTGGTTTCGGCTGCGCTGCTTTTGCCCTTGAGCGGCAGGCGGATCAGCACGTCGCGGCTGGTGCCGAAATTCTGCACGGAGACTTCGGCCAGGCCGGTCTTTTCAAGCACGGAGCGAATGGACCCGAGATCGGCGGGCTGGCTGTAGGCGACTTCCATCACCGTGCCGCCGGTGAAGTCCACGCCCAGATTCAGCCCTTTGGCGGCGAGGGCAGCAACAGCGAGAATAAAGGTGGCGAGGGAGATGAACGTTGTCACCTTGCCCCAGCGCATGAAGGGGATGTCTTTTTTAAACGGGAAAAATTCGATCATGGCGTTAGACCTGCCTCAGATGGAGACGTGAGCCAGCCGCGCTTTGCGGCCGTAGGTGAGATTGGCCATGGCGCGCGAGATGGTGACCGCGCTGAACATGGAGGTGAGGATGCCCAGACACAACACGACGGCAAAGCCGCGCACCGGACCCGAGCCCAACCAGAACAGCGCGATACCGGCAATCAGCGTGGTCAGGTTGGAGTCCAGAATCGTACCCCAGGCGCGGTCGTAACCGGCGTGGATCGCCGCTTGCGGCGTGGTGCCGTTGCGCAGCTCTTCGCGGATGCGTTCGTTGATGAGCACGTTGGCGTCAATCGCCATGCCGAGCGTGAGCGCGATGGCGGCCATGCCCGGCAGTGTGAGCGTGGCCTGCATCATGGACAGCAGAGCGACCAGGAAGAAGCCGTTGATGGCAAGCGCCAGCGTGGAGAAGAGGCCGAATACCCGGTAATAAAAAATCATGAAGAGGGCAACAGCCGAGAATCCCCAGATATTGGAGTGGAAGCCTTTCCTGATATTGTCCGCCCCCATGCTGGGGCCGACTGTGCGTTCCTCGACGATCTGCATCGGTGCGGCGAGTGCTCCGGCGCGCAGCAGCAGCGCCACGTCGGACGCTTCCTGCGGCGTTTCCATGCCGGTGATCTGCACCCGACCGCCGCCGATTTCTTCGCGGATGACCGGGGCGGTGACGATTTCGGCTTTGCCCTTTTCGATCAGCAGGATGGCCATACGCTTGCCGACGTTTTCGTGAGTCACGTCCTTGAAAATGCGCGCGCCCTTGCCATCGAGATTGACGTGGACGGCGGCCTGACCGGACGTGTTGTCGAAGCCGGGTGAGGCGTCGGTGATGGAGTCGCCAGTCAGCACCACGTCCTTCTTCACAGCGATGGGTCTGCCTTCGCGGCTGGGAACCAGGTCATCGCCAAACGGCGCTTGCCCTTGTGCCAGCGCGTTGGCATCGGCCAGTTCATCGACCATGCGGATTTCCAGCGTGGCGGTGCGGCCCAGAATGTCCTTGGCCTTGGCGGTGTCCTGCACCCCGGGCAGTTGCACCACGACGCGGTTCGCGCCCTGTTGCTGGATTACCGGCTCGGCCACGCCGAGTTCGTTGACGCGGTTGCGAAGGGTGGTGATGTTCTGTTGCAGCGCGAAGTCCTGCACGCGCTTCTCGGCTTCGGGCTTGAGTCTGGCGGTAAGGGTAAATTCATCCACGGCATCGGCGGGTGTGAACAGCAGGTCACTGAAGCTGTCGCTTAGCTTGGTCTGCGCAGCATCGCGCTGATCGCGGGTGCTGAAATGCACGACCACCGACTGTCCCTCTTTGGCAATGCGGCTGTAGCGGATTTTTTCGTTGCGCAGATCGGTGCGGAAATCGTTTTGGTAGCGGCTGGCAGCCTTGTCGAGTGCCGCCGCCATGTCCACTTCCAGCAGGAAATGCACCCCGCCGCGCAGGTCGAGACCCAGATACATCGGCAGAGCATTGATGGAGGAGAGCCAGGCGGGCGAGGCGGACACCAGGTTGAGCGCCACGGTGTAGTTGTCACCCAGGGCGGCTTGCAGCGCATCCTTGGCTTTCAACTGCACTTCCGGGCTGGCAAAGCGCAGCTTGATGCTGTTGCCCGCGAGTTGTGCACTGCTGTATGCGATGCGGCCTGCCTTGAGCGCATTCTCGGCACGGCCCAGCAGCGCCGTGCCGGCCTTCTCTGACGAACGCACGGGCGAGACCTGTACCGCAGGCACTTCACCAAAAAAGTTGGGCAGGGTGTAGAGCAGACCCAGCACCAGGGTGATGGCGATGAGCACGTATTTCCAGAGCGGGTAGCGGTTCATTGTTTTCTAGGGACTAGGAATTAGGAGCTAGGGAATATAGGGACTAGGAAGCAGGGGTCAGAGTCGGAACAGGGGGTCAGGTAGCTGGATGGCCGCAGGCCATTCATTCCCTAAATCCTGGTTCCCAATTCCTATCCCCTGGTGTTTACAGGCTCTTGATGGTGCCCTTGGGCAGCAGGGTCTGCACGGACTGTTTCTGCACGTGCGTAATCACGCCATCGGCAATTTCCAGCGCAACATACTGATCGCTGATCTTGGATATCTTGCCGACCTGGCCGCTTGCAGTCACGACTTCATCGCCTTTTTGCAGTTCGCTCAGCAGCTTTTTCTGATCCTTGGCGCGCTTCATCTGTGGACGGATGAGCATGAACCAGAACAGGATGAAAATGATGATGAGTGGCAGGAATTGCTGAAACGTATCAGCCATGCTGGGCGCGGCACCTGCGGCGTGTGCGAGGGAAATCATAGCAATGCTCCATTTCAAAAACCCGGAGATTCTACCATCCGAGCGTTTGTTCCTCATGAAAACGGGTGGTGAAGCCGGTAAACCGCCCCGATTCGATGGCTTCCCGCATTTGCGCCATCAGTCCGTGGTAGTAGTGCAGGTTGTGTATCGTGGCAAGGCGCGCGCCGAGTATTTCGTTGGCGCGGATGAGGTGATGCACGTAGGCGCGGCTGAAATTCCGGCAGGCATGGCAGCCGCATTCCTCGTCGATGGGGCGTGTGTCGGTCTTCCAGCGGGCGTTGCGGATTTTCATTTCTCCCCGGCGCGTATACAGATTACCGTGGCGGGCATTGCGGGTGGGCAGCACGCAGTCGAACTGGTCGATGCCCTGGGCAACGGCAAACACCAGGTCCTTGGGCGTGCCCACACCCATCAGGTAACGGGGTTTATCAGCCGGAAGTTGCGGCGCGGTGTGGACAAGAATGCGCGCCATTTCGTCCTTGGGTTCACCCACCGAGAGGCCGCCCAGTGCGTAGCCGTCAAAGTCCATTGCGACGAGTTCCCGCGCGGACTCGTCGCGCAGGGTTTCATGCATGCCACCCTGCACGATGCCATACAGCGCGTTGGGATTGCCCGTATGAGCCGTTTTGGAGCGTTCCGCCCAGCGCAGCGACAGGCGCATCGAGTCCGCCGCCTGCTTTTCCGTAGCCGGATAGGGCGTGCATTCATCGAAAATCATCACGATGTCGGAGTCGAGCACGCGCTGAATCCGCATGGATTCCTCCGGCGTGAGAAACAGCCGGTCGCCGTTGATGGGCGAGGCAAACTTCACTCCTTCTTCCGTAATCTTGCGCAGCGCGCCCAGGCTGAATACCTGAAAGCCGCCGGAGTCGGTGAGGATGGGCTTGTCCCAGCCCATGAAGCGGTGCAGTCCGCCGTGAGCTTCGATCACCTCCAGCCCCGGTCGCAGCCACAGGTGGAAGGTGTTGGACAGCACCATCTCGAAGCCTATGTCCGTGATCTCCGCGGGCGACATGGCCTTGACCGTGCCGTACGTGCCGACTGGCATGAAGACCGGGGTTTGCACCGTGCCATGGGCAAGATCAAGCTGGCCGCGCCTCGCGCCGCCGTCGCTGGCGAGAAGATCAAATTTCATGGGGACGCCCGCGGGAGTGATTCTCCAGAAACATCGCATCACCGTAGCTGAAAAAACGGTAGCGTTCGGCGATGGCGTGGGCGTAAGCGCGGCGGACGTTGTCCACTCCGGCAAAAGCCGACACCAGCATCAACAGCGTCGAGCGCGGCAGATGGAAATTGGTGAGCAGCGCATCCACGACTTTGAACCGGAAGCCAGGGGTGATGAAAATACGGGTTTCGCCCGATCCGGCCCGCAATACTTCAGCCTGTGCTGCCGCTTCCAGCGCGCGCAGGCTGGTTGTGCCCACCGCCACCACGCGGCCATTGTTTTCCCGCGCAGCCAGGATGGCATCCACTGTGGATTGAGGAATGGAGTAAGGTTCGCTGTGCATGGCGTGTTCGCCAATATTGTCCACCCGCACCGGCTGAAAGGTTCCCGCGCCGACATGCAGCGTGACCTGCGCGGTTCGTATCCCCTGGGCGCGAAGTTGATCGAGCATGGCCATATCGAAATGCAGCCCCGCCGTGGGGGCGGCCACCGCACCCGGTTCATTGGCATAAACGGTTTGATAGCGCGTCTCGTCGTCAGCCTCGGGTGCGCGCTCGATATAGGGCGGCAGCGGCAGGCGGCCCAACCGGTCGAGCACCTCCAGCACCGGTAGCGGGAAAGCCAGCCGGGTCAAATCATCCCGGCGTTCCAGCACCCGCAGCGCGATATTTGCATCCAGTCGAATGAATGAACCGGGCCGCGGCGCATGACTCGCGCGGAAAAACGCCAGCGCCTCAAATTCGCCCAGCACCCGTTCCACCAGCAGTTCCACCTGCCCGCCCGTTTCCTTCGTACCAAACAGCCGTGCCTTGATGACCCGGGTATCGTTCATCACCAGCAAATCGTTCGGATCTAGCAACAATGGCAGATCGCGGAATTGCCGGTCGTGCAGGACACCACTCGCAGCATCGACATGCAGCAGGCGGCTGCTGCCGCGCTCGGCAGGAGGAAACTGGGCAATCAGATCGCCAGGCAGGTCAAAATCAAAGTCGGCAACGCGCATGGGGCGTGGATTATAGCCCGTTGCAGCGGTCTCCTTGCCGGAGCTCGCCGAGTTCGGCGATAATGCGCGCCTTCTGTCGCCAGGTGTGAACGCACCCGGTGTCCCTCAGCCGGGATGGCGGAATCGGTAGACGCAGCGGATTCAAAATCCGCCGCTGGTAACAGTGTGGGGGTTCGAGTCCCCCTCCCGGCACCAATATTTATGCGGCTCTCCACAACGGGAGCCGTTTTCATTTCCGTCACAAACTCGGCCGGCATTTCAACGTCCGCCAGCTCCGGAACATGAAGCTTAGCGCCATGGTTGAAGTATTCACGCCCGGCATGATGGGCGAGTACGCAGCCCTTTGCGGCTGGACGCTGGCGCGTGCGCATGCCCGCTCTGGCGAGCCCACACAGATCAGAGGGTATCTCGGCAAGAGCGAAGTCTTGGACAAGGCAATCGCCAAGTTTGCCGTTGCCTACGCGGACAAGAGCGAGCGCGATCACGAAGGCCTCAGGAAAGCGGTGCAGTCGGCGCGGGTGGACGCAGTCATCGAACCCGAATAGCTTGCGTGCATTGGGCGGTGGCACGCCGCGTTGCAAGGCGCTGCGTCGGCACTGCCCGCGACTGCTCTTGCCGGAGCACTATGAGCACGATGTCAGGCAAAGCCGGCCAAGTTGAATGCTTGCGGACGCTACGGATGCGCGACAATCGGTGCGGGATGACATTGCCAGACCTGATGCCGGCGCGATGCGGCTTCGCTATTGGTCGCGAATTTTTCGCAGGCAGTTGGACGATTGATGGTGATTTTGGAGGGGTCAATCGGAACGACCAACCCAGAGCTACGATGTAGATTTGATGTGGCATGAAGCCACCTCACGCAAGCTAATCGGTAATGGCCGGCGCTTGGACCGGGCTGGCCGTACCTGCGGAAGGCTATGTTTAATCGAACATCAATAATTAAATCAGACGTCGCCCCGTTTACATAATTCATGAAATCCCTGCAATTCCGGCTGGTTTGTGTAAACTGAATAGCGTTCGGAGGGGCGGAATTTGTTCTGTTGATGAATCAGCCTTGCTGATTATCTAAACATAATCTAAACATAAACAGTGCGTTCCGTGATGGCTGTGCTTGGCAAAAATATAATTCTTCAGCGCCATAACTTGTTTTCATAAATTCACAATAGGAGCCTAAACGTGCGAGCAACCCATTTCCTTTTCAGCGTCCTTGGCGCAACCCTGATTTCCGCCGGGACTGTCGTGGTTCATGCGGCCGACGACCCTTATTACAATCCCACCAATAAGGCCAGTCCGTCGGGATTTACAACCGATTATGAGGCGTTCAGGACGATCGGCTGTCCGGGTCAGCCCTTGCTGGGTTCACCTTGCAAGGTACCTGACAGCGACGGCGACGGCGTATTCGACAACATGGACAAGTGCCCCGACACGCCGGCCGGGCGCAAGGTCAATGCCCAAGGCTGTGAACTGGATGGTGACGGCGACGGCGTAGTCGACGGTTTGGACAAATGCCCCAACACGCCGCCCGGGCGCAAGGTCAATGCTCAAGGCTGCGAACTGGATAGCGACGGCGACGGCGTAGTCGACGGTTTGGACAAGTGCCCCAACACACCGGCCGGCCGCAAGGTCAATGCCCAAGGCTGTGAACTCGATAGCGACGGCGACGGCGTAGTCGACGGGCTGGATAAATGCCCAACGGTGTATGCCAAAACAGCTGATGGCTGCCCGGCCCCTGTCGTTGAGCAGGCCCCGGTCGCTGCACCACAAAAACTGGTGTTGGGAGACGTGCTTTTCGAGACCAATGAGGCGACCCTGACCCAGGACGCCACTGCCACCCTCGATAAGGCTGCGGCAAGCCTGCAGGAATGGGGCAACGTCAAAGTGGAGGTTGCGGGTTACACGGATGACCGGGGCACTTCCGAACACAACGAGAAATTGTCTTGGCGTCGCGCCGATTCCGTGCGGACTTACCTGATCGGCAAGGGCGTCGCTGCAGACCGCCTGACCGCCAAGGGATACGGCGAATCCAGTCCGGTCGGAGACAACGCAACGGTCGAGGGTCGTACCGAGAACCGTCGCGTCGAACTGGTGCCTATGAAGTAATCGCGTTTCCAGCAAAACTCAACGGGGACTTCGGTCCCCGTTTTGCGATGTGCTCCCTGAAATTAGCAGCAAATCAATTTGGAGTCCGATCTGATTTTGACAGGAAATCGGACGAAGGAGGAGGTGATGATTTGCATCTCGCTGTCGCACTTCGGCCACAAGCGGCAACTCATCAGTAACCCAAGCCTGTCTCCAGGTTCGACCACGATGAACTCACCCATCAAGAGAGGATCATCGGGTACGTCCTGACTCAAACACGACCCAGCGCTGACGGACCAGATCACGTATACCAAGGCCTGGGATGGCGGCAATCCCGGAAGGATCATGCAGGACACGCAGGGTTAACTACTTTTAGACAGTTGAAAAAGCGAAAGTCCCAGTGACCGGGGCGGGCAACGGGGCTTTCGGAGTGGTGCGACGCATCCAGCTTATCGACCCCATAGCGTCGCCGAAGGCTCTTGCTTCTATCCGGTTAGGTCGTCGTTCAGAGATTGATCACTGAGATGTGGCTGGCATGAGTGCGGTGGCCAATTTGACTGCCAGGAAGGGGAAGGCAGCCAGACCCGCTGCTAGTTGGTGATGCAGCGTGCTACTTACAGGTCAGCTGCCGCTGGCTTCTTTATGTGCTCCCGGTCACTTACCGGGCTGCGCTCAAGACAAGCACCCCATTCGGCGGCCTCCACCCAATGCTTGTGCCGCGCACCCAGAGTGCGGCGCGCCTGCCTACGCGCCAGTTTGTCCATCTTGACGCATTCAAACCGCCTTTTCAGCACCAAGTAGCCAGTAAGCTTGTTGAAAAACTAACGCGTACGCCGGAAAACCGCACCAAACGGATGTCGTAAACAAGGTTGGCGAGACACAGGCTCAAGACACAAGCCACTGAACATAGGAATATCTGTTTGCGGCATGGTCTGTGCTCCAGCCAACTACACAATTTCAAAAATGGCGGCAGCAATGAACTTCAAACAGATTCCAGCGACAGTCGCCTTCATCGGCGTCGCGGTAGCGAGTCAGTCGGCCATCGCGGGAGCCATTGTTGCCACTTATTCTGGTTCGGCCAACTTTGGCAGCGGACCCGTTGGCTACGATAGCGGCTCGATTGCTCCCAGCCCCGGGTCCAATATAAGCCTGGTCGGCGTCGGCATTGGCGGGGACAGTTTCACGGCGGCAGACGATACCTATGATTTCTCCGTCACCGGCCAATTCAACGCGTGGTGTGTCGATATCTATCACTGGATGAGTGGTGGCACCGTCACATACACTGTTGGCAGCGGAAGCGATCTCGCGGGTGAACTGAATCTTGTTCGGCCTGGGAGCGCAAGCGGCGCGCAAAGAGTGAACCAACTGATTCGACTGGCTGATGAAGTTTACGGATCCGTTGACACGAAGACGGATTCCGCGGCATTTCAATTGGCCGTCTGGGCGATCACTTACGGGACGGCGGACAGTTCGGGAAACTATCACATCAACACGACCGATCCGAATTTCAGAGTGGACAACGGCACGGCGAATTCGGCCTTTGGAATATTGGCTAATGAGTGGCTGGACAACTTGAGCGCGGCACAAATTACCGGAAACTACATGCTTACATACTTGAACGACGGCACGCAGGAAAACACACAAGACGTGATTGTGTTCACCGATCCCCCAAATGGTGTGCCGGAACCCACCACTATCGCGCTTATCGGCCTGGGCGGAGTTGGATTGATCAGACGCAGGAAAGTGCAAATGGCTGCCTGATAGCCCGCAGCAAGCCAATTCATGCGAAGCATTCGAATAATCGGCATGGTTTCGGTGCTGCTTTTCGCAGCGATGGCCATTTACACGTCATCGCTAGAGCCCAGCATTCCCGCCATTCAATTGACCTTCACCGAGAAAGGTTTTCGGTCCATATTAAACGGGTGGACGCCTTCCCAACTTGAAATTTTCAAACGGCATTTTCTTATTGACTACCCATTCCTCGTATGCTACGGGCTGCTAGGCTATGTCATTTCAAGAAGAACAAGCCTATTCGCAAAATTTTGTCCACGCACAAGAGTGCTACTGTCATATTCTCTGCCCATTGCATCAGTAGCGGATGCAACAGAAAACTCATTGCATTTGCTCTTCATTTATGGAACCGGCCCGTTTAGCCAAGGCCAGTATTTCGCAGCTGGCGCTGCAGCCTCCACAAAGTGGGTGCTAGTGGTAGTTTTCGTGTGTTGCGCAGCATATGCCAAAAGCAAAACTGCGGGCTAACCGGCTAATCACGCGGACGTGTCGAAGGCACGTACGCTTATCAGCAACTACATGGGTTCGAAGGAAGAGCCGTCGCATTACACTTTGCGTTCACCGAGAGGCATCCAAAGCACATGACGAGCTATGTTGAAGGAGCGTTGGTCAAAGATGAGGAGATCGTTCTCCTTGGGCACATTAGCCTTTGGTCTCTCTGGCACCTCATTGCCCTTGGGCTCGTACTGCTGCCAGCCCTCGGCCTTGGCCTCATCTTCTTGATCCTTGCCTATGTGCGGTATAAGACCACCGAACTCGCGATCACCACGAAACGGGTAATTGTCAAACATGGCTTCATTCGACGGCGAACCGTCGAGATAAATATCAACAAGGTCGAAAGCATTCAGGTTGATCAAGAACTTTTTGGACGCATCTTCAACTTCGGTACTTTGATCATTGCAGGCGCAGGCAACCCGCAAGCACCCATCGCCGGGATCTCCTCGCCCATGGAGTTCCGAAAGGCGTTCATTGAGGCGCAAGACCGTGCAAAGATCGGCGTCTAACAGACAGCTTGGCCGGGATTTCTGTTGGGGCTACTCCTGCTTCTCATCGGCATCTCTGCATTTTTGGTGAGAGGTAAACAAACAATCGTCGTCGATTTCCGGATGCGCCACATTGTTGTGGAAGACACGAATCTGTTCGGAATAAAAAAGGGTTGATCCCCTTCATTGACATGGAATGACCTACACGCACTGTCTTCCCTGCAACGTCCGCAGTTCAACATCAGTGGCGTGCGCCGCGCCGATCTGAAACCGTTTCTCCGGCACCTGACCGGAGCCAGCATCACCCGTTACCTAAGACGCCTGCGCGACTTCGGCCTCATCAAAAAATCTCCGGCACTTACCGCTATTACCTGACCCGCCTCGGTCGCAATGCCATCGCCGTCGCCTGCCGTCTGTCCCAGCAGATCATCATCCCGGCTCTCGCCGTATGCCAAAATCTGCTCAGAATTTGTAAAGAGTGAAGTCATAAGAGACTGATCTTACTGGACGGTTACATATGGATAAACTTACACAATATCCAGATGATCCAGCCCTGCCATCATGTCGCGGCCCTTGGCTTCCTGTCCGTGCAGTTTGATCTTCAGACGCAGGTCGTTGAGGCTGTCGGCGTTTCGGAGCGCGTCTTCGTAGCTGATCATTCCCGATTCATAGAGATCGAATAGTGACTGGTCAAAGGTCTGCATGCCAAGTTCGCGCGACTTGGACATGATGTCCTTGATCTCATGCACATGGCCTTTGAAAATCAGGTCGGAAATGAGCGGCGAGTTGAGCAGGATTTCCACCGCGGCGATCCGGCCGGTGGTGCCCTTGCGCGGAATCAGGCGCTGCGAGATGAAGGACTTGAGGTTGAGCGACAAGTCCATCAGTAGTTGATCGCGTTTTTCTTCCGGGAAGAAGTTGATGATGCGGTCGAGCGCCTGGTTGGCGCTGTTGGCGTGCAGGGTGGACAGGCACAGGTGGCCGGTTTCGGCGAAGGCGATGGCGTATTCCATGGTGTCGCGGTCGCGGATTTCGCCGATCAGGATGACGTCGGGCGCCTGGCGCAGGGTGTTCTTCAGCGCGGAGAACCAGTTGTCGGTGTCGATGCCGACTTCGCGCTGGGTGATGATGGAATTCCTGTGTTCGTGCACGTATTCGATCGGGTCTTCGACGGTGATGATGTGTTCGCGCGCATTCTCGTTGCGATAGCCGACCATCGCCGCCAGCGAGGTGGATTTGCCGGTGCCGGTGCCGCCGACGAAAATCACCAGGCCGCGCTTGATCATGGCAACATCTTGCAGGATGGGCGGCAGATTCAGGTCTTCCATCTTGGGAATCGTGGTGTTGATCGTCCGCATGACGACGCCGGTGTGTCCCTGCTGCACGAAGACGTTGACGCGAAAGCGGCCGATATCGGGCGGGCTGATGGCAAAGTTGGATTCGTGGGTGGCCTCGAAATCCGCCCACTGCTTGTTGTTCATGATGGAGCGCGCCAATTCGCGGCTGTGTGCGGGCGTCAGCGCCTGGTTGGAAACCGGCGTGATCTTGCCGTCGACCTTGATCGCGGGCGGGAAACCCGCGGTGAGGAAGAGATCGGAGGCGTTTTTCGCCAGCATCAGCCGCAGCAGGTCGTGGACGGTTTTTTCGACATTCATCAGTGCGTGCTCCTGTCAGCCCAGAAAGGTATCCTTGTTTTGCGCGACGTTGCGCGCTACGGCGTGCGCAACGACGTTGCGCTTGACCAGATCCTGCAGACACTGGTCCAGTGTTTGCATGCCCATATTGCCACCCGTCTGGATGGAAGAATACATCTGCGCCACCTTGCCTTCGCGAATTAGGTTGCGAATCGCCGGGGTGCCGATCATGATTTCGTGCGCGGCGACGCGCCCGGCGCCTTCCTTGGTTTTGAGCAGAGTTTGCGAAATGACCGCGCGCAGGGACTCGGACAGCATGGAACGCACCATCTCCTTTTCCGCCGCCGGGAACACATCAACCACGCGGTCGATGGTTTTTGCCGCGCTCGATGTGTGCAGGGTGCCGAACACCAGGTGACCGGTTTCCGCCGCGGTGAGCGCCAGGCGGATGGTTTCAAGGTCGCGCAATTCACCCACCAGGATCACGTCGGGGTCTTCGCGCAGCGCGGAGCGCAAGGCGTTGTTGAACGACAGCGTATGCGGGCCGACTTCGCGCTGGTTGATGAGACATTTCTTGCTTTGGTGCACGAATTCGATCGGGTCTTCCACCGTCAGGATGTGGGCATACTGGTTTTCGTTGATGTAATCCATCATCGCCGCCAGCGTTGTCGACTTGCCCGAGCCGGTCGGCCCGGTCACCAGCACGATGCCGCGCGGCTGATCGGAAATTTCCTTGAAGATCACCGGCGCGTTGAGTTCTTCCAGCGACAGCACCTTGGAGGGAATGGTGCGGAACACTCCGCCTGCGCCATATTGCTGATTGAAGGCATTGACCCGGAACCGCGCCAGCGAGGGAATTTCGAAGGAAAAGTCGATTTCCAGAACATCTTCATAGATCTTGCGCTGGCTGTCGTTCATGATGTCGTACACCATGCGATGGACTTCCTTATGGTCCAGCGGCGGCAGGTTGACACGACGGATGTCGCCATGCACCCGGATCATCGGCGGCAGACCGGCAGACAGATGCAGGTCGGACGCCTTGTTTTTGACAGCAAAAGCGAGCAGTTCGGAAATGTCCACGCGAGCCTCGTTCGGTTTTATTTGATGGTGCGGTTATTGAGGCGGCCAACAAATGGCTTAACGCTGGCCTGACCCCGGTCAGCATGCGGGCGTAAACGCCGTCGTTTCCACCGCAATAACCTGCTGTCTTATATGTATGCATCGGTCATTTCCACCAATGCATGATCAATTAATTCTTATTGCTGCGGCCGCTCCGGACTTTGCTGTCCGACTGTCCACTGTTGAAGCATAACGCCTGTAAGCGTTCAGTGGCCGAATTTAATTGCCGAATTAATTACAGGATAATAATCGTAATTGTTAACGTCCTCCATATCCCCCAACTTGAGCCAAAATACCGCCATATCCGACAATTTGCGACGCGTCAGGGCGCGTATCGACCATGCGGCGCGTGCGAGCGGTCGCGATCCCGTTGCGGTCAGCCTGCTTGCAGCGAGCAAAACCTTTGGCCCGGACAGGGTGCGCGAGGCGGCTGCTGCGGGGCAGACCGATTTCGGCGAAAATTACCTGCAGGAAGCGCTGGCCAAGATGGATGCGCTGGCCGGTTTGCCCTTATGCTGGCATTTTATCGGGCCGATCCAGAGCAACAAGACGCGTCCCATTGCCGCGCGGTTTGCCTGGGTACACAGTATCGACCGGTTGAAGATAGCCGAACGTTTGTCGGCACAGCGGCCGGAAGCCATGCCGCCGCTGGAGGTGTGTCTGGAGGTCAATGTCAGCGCCGAAGCCAGCAAGGGCGGCGTTGCGCCGGCCGATTTGCCGGGGCTGGCCCGTGCCGTGGCCGGGCTGCCACACTTGCGGCTGCGGGGGCTGATGGCGATTCCCGCGCCGCAGCAGGATGCGGCGGCGCAGCGCGAGGCATTTCGCCGGGTCAGATGTCTGTTCGAGTCACTCAGGGACGAAGGGCTGGAACTGGACACCCTGTCCATGGGCATGTCCGGCGACTTGGAGGCGGCGATAGCGGAAGGGTCGACTATCGTGCGGGTAGGCACGGCCATATTTGGGAACAGGAATCGGGAACATGCATAAGATTACTTTCATCGGCGGCGGCAACATGGCCGCCGCGATTGCCGGCGGCCTGATCGCCAGCGGCATGGCGGCGCCGGATATTGAAGTGGTGGAAATCAGCCCGGAAGCCCGCGCGCGGCTTTCCGCCTCGTTGGGGGTGCAGGTGCGCGCCGGACTCGGGGAGGCTACGCTGCACGGGCTGATTGTGCTGGCGGTAAAGCCACAGCAACTGCCGCAGGTGGCGGTAGAACTGGCTCCCCGTCTTTCAGGCCAACTGCTGCTCTCGATTGCCGCCGGGGTGCGGGTGGCGGATTTGAGCCGCTGGCTGGGCGGACATGCCCGCATCGTGCGCGCCATGCCCAACACCCCCGCGCTGGTGCGCGCCGGAATTGCCGGTCTCTATGCCCCGCCGGCTGTGGCGCACGAGGCCCGTTCCGCGGCCGAAACGGTGCTGCGCGCCGTCGGCGGCGTGGTCTGGGTGGACGAGGAGCGCTTGCTCGATGCGGTCACGGCGGTGTCGGGCAGCGGCCCGGCCTATGTATTTTATTTCATCGAATCGCTTGAAGCCGCCGCCGTGGCACAGGGCCTGGCGCCCGCCACCGCGCGCCAACTGGCGCTGCAAACTTTTTTCGGCGCGGCCAAGCTGGCGCTGGAATCGGGTGAACAGCCGGCGGTGCTGCGCCAGCGGGTCACCTCCAAAGGCGGCACCACCGAGCGTGGCATCGCGGCACTGGAAGCCGCTTCGGTCAGGCAGGCGCTGGGACAGGCAGTCGATGCCGCCCGCTTGCGCGGCGCTGAACTGGGCGACGAGTTGGGGCGGTTGCAGACGCCATGATCGCGCAGGCCCTAGAATTTCTGGTGCAAACCCTCGGCAACCTGTTTGTGGTGGCGGTTCTGCTGCGTTTTCTCATGCAGTTGTTGCGGGTGCCGTTTCGCAACCCATTCGCGCAATTCATCCTGGCCGTGACCGACTTTGCGGTCAAGCCGCTGCGGCGGGTGATTCCTGGCCTGTTCGGGCTGGATTGGGCCAGCCTGATCCTGGGGCTGGCGGTGGAATTTCTGGTGCTGCTGGCCGGGTACTGGCTGCAGGATTTTCCCTTTGGATTGGCTGGCGCCAAAATCTGGCCGGTTCTTATCGGGCTCGCGCTGGTCCGCTTGCTGAGCCTGGCGGTCTATCTGTTGATGGGCCTGGTGCTGGTGCGGGCGGTGCTGTCGTGGGTCAACCCCTATTCGCCGCTGGCCCCGGTCATTTATGAGCTCAGCGAGCCCTTCCTGCGGCCGTTGCGCCGGGTGGTGCCGACTATTGCGAACGTCGATCTCACCCCCCTGGTGCTGTTTCTGTTGTGCCAGTTGGTACTCATGGTGCCGCTCCAGGCCATGGAGAGCGGATTGCGTGCTGCCCTCTGAACCCCCTGTCTGGGCGCATTTCGACCGTGACACCGGCGCGTGGCTGCTGGAATTGCACATTCAGCCGGGCGCCAAATCCACTGCGAGTAGTCGGTGAACACGGGGATCGGCTCAAGTTGAAAATTTCCGCTCCACCCGTAGATAACAAGGCGAATGCATTTTTGCTTGACTGGGTGGCTTCCCGGCTTGGCATGCCGAAATCCGCGGTAAGCCTGGTTCGGGGCGCCGCATCCAGACAGAAAACAGTCGCAGTCAGCGGGGCTGACGCTCGCGGGTTATTACCCCAAATCCGGCAGTTGACCGCTTCATTGGCAAGCAACAAGTAAAGCGTAGGGTTTAAAATAGTGTTTTCGGTAAATCCCGTTGCAGGTTTTTTGGCGAGGCCGTTATGAACGCCTTGCCCGGAACCTAAGGAACCGCACCCCCCACATCGTCCAAATCCGGATTGGAGACAATTGAGCATTAACGGACCATGAGCATCCTACTGGAACAGGAAGTGGCCAATTACAGCGGGCGGCGTAGCCGTCTGGCTTCCGCCATAACCGATTATGCCCAATGGCTGGATCGCCAGCACGGTTTCGATGCCGAACGCACAATGCGCCTGTCGGACATCGCGAACGGCCTGAGAAAGGATCACCTGGTTGTGGCATTTGTCGCCGAATTCTCGCGCGGCAAGACCGAACTCATCAATGCCTTGTTTTTTGCCGATCATGGCCAGCGCCTGCTGCCTTCCGATGTCGGCCGCACGACCATGTGTCCTACCGAACTGTATTTCAATCCGGAGGAGCCGGCCTGCCTCGGACTGCTGCCGATCGAAACCCGCAACCGCGAGGAAACGCTGGGCCGTTTGCTGCACATGCCGGAGAAATGGAGCCGTCTCGCGTTGAACCCGGACGACCCCAGACAATTACAGGAAGCCTTGCGCAAGCTGACTGAGACGAAAATGGTTCCGGCGGTGGACGCGATCGAACTGGGACTGTGGAACAACGAGGATCCGGCCGACCGCCATCGTTTGCGCCCGGACGGCACGGTTGAAATCCCGGCCTGGCGTTATGCCAGGGTCAATTTCCCGCACCCGCTGCTGCGGGCCGGGCTGACCATACTCGACACTCCGGGCCTCAACGCCCTGGGTGCGGAGCCGGAATTGACGCTGTCAATCCTGCCGAATGCGCACGCGGTGATTTATTTGCTGGCGACGGATACGGGCGTCACCCGTTCCGACCTGGAAATCTGGCAGAAGCATGTCTATCGTCAAAGCAACTATCACGTGGCGGTGCTTAACAAGATAGACATGCTGTGGGATGAGCTGAAAAGCGAGTCCGAAATTCGCGCCGCTATCGAGCGGCAGGCGGCGGAAACGGCGCAAGTCCTGAAACTTCCGGCGCAGTCAGGTGTTTGCTGTTTCCGCCCAGAAAGCGCTGCTCGCGAAAATACGCGGCGACCAGGCGCTGCGGCAGCGCTCGGGGATCGATGCGCTGGAATATCTGCTCGCACGCCAGGTCATTCCGGCGCGGCGTGACATTCTTCATCACGCGGTTACCCACGAAATCGTATTACATCTGGAGGAAAGCCGTATCAGCCTGTCCAGACAGTTGCGTCATACCGGAGAGGAACTGGTGCAACTTACCCAGTTGTCCGGCAAGAATCGCGTCCTGGTCGAACAGGCGCGCTCACGTATGCAGCGAGAAAAGGAACTCTATGACGCGACCGCGGATCAGTTCAAGCTGACGCACAAATTGTTGCAGCAACAGGGTGAGCTGCTGCTGTCACCTGCTATCGGAAGAAAGCTTTCGCAAGATTTTTGTGGAAGGTCGTGAGGCCATTGAAAACAGCTGGACCACGCGCGGCCTGATTAGCGGGATAAGCGGCTTGACCGAACGCAGCATGGCCTGCTTCCAGGCAGGCCATGCTGCATGCCGACACGATACTGGACTCGCTCGAGCGGGCCTACGTGCGTTTTCACAACAACCATAACCTGCCGGAAATGCATGCACCCCATCTTGATCTGGCGGCCCACCGCAGGCGCGGCTGGAAAACCTGGCCCGGGAAACCGAGCAGTTTTGCCGCGATCCGGCCAACCTGATGCTGGAAAAGCATGTCATGATCCGGCGCTACTATGCGGGGTTGGCAGAAGAGGCGCGCAAGATCTTCGATCTGGCCCGCAAGGAAGCGGAATGCTGGCTGCGCATCGCGCTCGACCCTGTGATCACCCGTATACGCGAGCACAAGCTGCATCTGGACAGGAGACTGACCACGATGAAGAAAGTCCTGGAGAACACGGGCGCCCTGCATGTGCGCATGAGCCGGATCAATGCAGGATATCGCCAAGATGCGGCGCGGCAAGGCCGAGCTGGATGAAATCGCCGCGCGTCTGGTCGCCTGAACTTCACCGCACCCTGTTCGTGTAATTCCACTGTCGTAGCAGCAACCCTGGATTGCATGGGCTGCGCGCACCAAAATAACCGTGCGTACAACGCACCCCACGTCGCCGTCAGGCGTTCAGCCGGCCCAGCAGCACCGGCGTCTTGTCAGGATCGGTATTCTTGATCAGCCGCTGCGCGGCGGGCGCGATTTCTTCCACATGGGTTCTCAGAATCTGCTGCTTGACCTGGAGCAGGCTGGCCGGCTGCATGGAAAAGGCACGCAGTCCCAGCCCCAGCAGCAAACGGGTCAATGCCGGGTCACCGGCCATTTCACCGCATACCGCCACTGATTTTCCTGCCTTCTCGCCCGCGCGGATGGTTTGTTGTATCAGATTCAGCACGGCGGGATGCAGCGGGTCATAGAGATGCGCCACGCTGTCGTCAGCGCGGTCAATGGCCAGCGTGTACTGAATCAGGTCGTTGGTGCCGATTGAAAGAAAGTCGAGCTGCTCGGCAAAGAATGCGGCCGACAATGCGGCGGCAGGGACTTCGATCATGCCGCCGATTTCGATTCCCTGGTCGAACTTCAGGCCGTCCGCACGCAAGGACTGTTTGGCTTCATCGATGAGTTGCAGGGTTTGGCGCAATTCCATAAAACTGGCCAGCATGGGGATGAGAATGCGCACGTGGCCGTGATCGGACGCGCGCAGAATGGCGCGCAACTGGGTATGAAACAGCCCCGGTTCGGCCAGACATAAGCGGATGGCGCGCAAACCCAGTGCCGGATTGTCGGCCATGGAGTGGCCCCACGGCGCCTGTTTGTCCGCGCCCAGATCGAGCGTGCGGATCGTGACGGGCTTGCCGTCCAGCGCCTCGACCACGGTTTTGTAGGACTCGTATTGCTCGTCTTCCTGGGCAGATCGTCGCGATTCAGGAACAGGAATTCGCTGCGAAACAAGCCGATTCCGGTGCGCGCCGAACTCCTTCACCGCACGGAATGTCCTGCGGCAGTTCGATATTGGCCATGGAGTTCGATCAGCGTGCCGTCGAGCGTGGCGGACTTGCTGGTTTTGAGGCGTTTGAGCTTGTCGGTGTCGATGCGCCACTGATTCTGACGCAAGCGGTATTCGGCGAGGATGGATTCGTCCGGATTGACGATCACCACGCCTTCGCGGCCATCGACGATCAGCATGTCGTGATCGCGGATCAGCCCGCGCGCGTTGTGCAGCGCCATGACCGAGGGCATGGCCAGACTGCGCGCCAGAATCGCGGTGTGCGAGGTTGAACCGCCGAGATCGGTGATGAAGGCGGCAAAATGGACACTCTTGAACAGGATCATGTCGGCCGGCGAGAGCTCATGCGCGACCAGAATGCGATCCTTGTCGAAGTCGACCTACCAGCGGCAGATGGCTGGGATGGCCGGTGAGCACCTTCAGTACGCGCTGCACCACCTGCACCACATCTTCCTGGCGGCTGCGCAGATAGGCATCGTCGATTTCCTCGAAGCGCGCCACCAGCGCTTCCATCTGCTGCGCCAGCGCCCATTCGGCGTTGCATCGGGTGTCCGCGGATCAGCCGTTTGGGCTCCTCGGCGATCATGGAATCGCCCAGAAACATCAAGTGCATATCCAGAAAAGCGGACAGCTCGGCGGGTGCATTGGCCGGGATGTGGCTGCGCAGCACTTCGAGTTCGACGCGTGTCTGCAGGATGGCCTCGTCGAAACGCGCCAGTTCGTCGTTGATGTACTTGTTGTCGAGTACGTACTGCGCCACCTCGACCCGCGCGTGCGAAGTCAGGTGCGCATGGCCGATGGCGATGCCGCCGGAGACGCCGATGCCGTGCAGGCTGAAACTCATTCGCCTTCCCCGAACCTGCTGGCAATCAGCGCCGACAGTGCTTCCATGGCGGCCACTTCATCTTCTCCGTCGGTTTCCAGTTTGATGGTTGCGCCCTTGGCCGCGGCCAGCATCATCACGCCCATGATGCTCTTGGCATTGATGCGGCGGCCATTGCGCGAAAGAAACACATCGCTCTTGAAGCTGGATGCGGTTTGCGTCAGCTTGGCCGAGGCGCGGGCATGCAGCCCCAGCTTGTTGACGATTTCAATGTCCCTTTGCTGCATTGCATAGCGTCTCGGAGATGTGGTTGATGCTGGCGCGGCCGCCATTGACGATACGCTCGACCAAAGCGAGCAACGGCAGCGTTTCGCGGTAGTTCAGCGCCTTCAGCAGCATGGGCAGATTGACGCCGGCCACCCCTTCGATATGGCTCGGCTCCAGGGCGAGGCACAGGGTGTTGCATGGCGTGGCGCCATAAATGTCGGCCAACACCAGAACGCCTTCGCCCTGATCGAGTTCGGCGAGGCGCTCTTGCAACACACGCACCCGTTCTTCGGGGTCGGCGTGCCCCATGAAATCGAGTGTCGCAAGATTGGCGGGGCGCTGCCCCAGCACATGGGTGGCGCACTCGACCAGACTGTCGGCCAGTGTGCCGTGGGCGACGATCAGAATACCTATCATTTCAGAAGGATGAAAAGTTTGAATCCGACCATTTTATTGATTCGAACGCCAAAAAGGTTAAAAAAGCGCAGGACCTTGTCAGCGGGCAAGGGGTGCATGAGTTCAAGCATGCATTGGCCAGGGTTGACTATGCATCGTCAAATGGATGGCCGGCTCAATGACGGAGTCGCACGGCTAGCGCGGCGGACACGAATTTCCAGCCCGTTGAATCCACCGCCAGATAGTGCGCGACGCCCATGCGCTCGGCATTTTTCCGCAGGTCATTCCTGCCGCCGATGAACAGGGGTTTGGACGCGGCGTCGGAGCGGGTGCCCGCATTCAAGCCGGAAACCAGCACGGTGACGGACTGCATGCCCGCTGGCGGGATAGCCGGTGCGCGGGTCGATCAAATGGCAGTAGCGTTTGCCATTGCTTTCAAAATAGCGCTGATAGTCGCCCGAAGTGCCGATGGCCTCGCCGTCGTTCAGATCCAGCGTTGCCAGCGTGCCGGGACGGCGTGGATGCTGGATCCCGACGCGCCAGGGCCGGTCGCCATGCCGTGCCCAGGGCAATGATGTTGCCGCCGATGTTGACCAGCGCGTGGTGTATCCCGTGACGCTTCAGGATGCGCACGGCTTCGTCCAGCGCATAACCCTTGGCGTAGCCGCCGAGATCGAGCTGCACCGACGGATTGTCGCTCCACGCCATGCCATTCCCGACGCGGCTGTTCTTGATGTGAATGGCCGTCATGCGCGGCCGGGCCTTCACCAGCCGCGCGATGTCGGCGGTTTGCGGAATACGGCTTTGCGGAACGTCGGACTGAAAGCCCCACAGCGCAATCAGCTTGCCGATGGCCGGGTTGAACAGATGTCCGGACTGGACGGAAATCGCCGTGGCATCCGTCAGCATGGCGGCCAACTCGGGATCGATCGCGACTTTCTTGCCATGTGCGAAAGCGGCGTTGAGTCGGGACAGATCGCTGGCTTGCCAGGCATGGAGCTTGCGATGCAATTGATCGAAACGGGTCAGTACGGCCTGGGCAGCCTGCCTGGCCTGCTCTTCCGGCGCGCCGTACACGCTGACCTCGACCAGGGTGCCAAAAACGTAAGCCTGTTGCTGATAAAGCGGGGGCTTGCCGCACGCGGTCAATCCCAGAGGCAGGGAGATCCAAAGCAAAAAACACAACGGCGCAAAGCGCAGTGCAATATTTCTCCGGGCTGCCAGGACCTCGGAGAAACTCAATGCGTCTCCAGTCTGGAAATGAACAGTTCCGCTACATCAAACCCGGATTGAGCGGTGATTTCCTGAAACCCGGTCGGGCTGGTGACATTGATTTCGGTGAGACAATCTCCGATGACGTCGAGGCCCGGCGAGAAACAGGCCGTTGCGCGCGAGCCCACGGCGCGATGGTTTCGGCGATTTCGCGGTCGCGCGGCGACAGCGGCTGCGCGCGTCCGGCGCCGCCGGCGGCGAGGTTGCCGCGGGTTTCGCCGTCCTTCGGAATGCGTGCCAGCGCCCACGGCACGACCTCGCCGTCAATGATCAGAATGCGTTTGTCGCCCTGCGCGATTTCCGGGCAGATAGCGCTGCGCCATGATGGCGCGGCTGCCGTGACTGGGTGAGTGTTTCGAGGATGGCGTTGCGGTTGGGGTCGGAGAGTGTCAGGCGGAAGATGCCGCTGCCGCCCATTTCGGTAAGCGGCTTGACGATGATGTCGCCGTGCGCGGCGAGAAACGCGCCGATATCCGGCAGCGTCGGCGCTAACCAGCGTGGGCGCGACGAACTGCGGAAAGTTGAGGATCGCGAGTTTTTCGTTGAAATCGCGCAGCGCGGCCGGGCGGTTCAGCACGCGCGCGCCGTTGGCTTCGGCCAGGCCGAGCAGATGGGTGGCGAGCAGGTAGTCGGTGTCCACCGGCGGGTCGGTGCGCATCAGCACGGCGTCGAAATCACGCACTGCGCAGCGCGTCGGCGCGGCCGATGCGGAACCAGTCGTCGTCGGGCGCACGTCGAGCGCGGCGCAGGCGGCACGGGCGATGCCGTCCTCCACATGCAACTGGCGTGCTTCGGCGGCGAACACGGCATGACCGCGCGCCGCCGCCGCGCGCATCATCGCCACCGATGAATCCTTGTAAGGCTTGAGTCCGTCCAGCGGATCGACGATGAACAGCAGCTTCATGCCGCGTTCGTTCAGCGCTTCATCGAGTTCGATGCTGGCCGCCAGCATCGCCAGCCGCGCGATCACTCCGTAGGCGTAGAAGCGATTGGGCGTGGCATCCGGATTGGCGCTGCGGTCGGGCATCTGGCAGCTTGCGTCGAACGCCAGCGGCACGAAATGCATGCCGGGGCTGTTGAGATTCTCGTCCGCCCCGCGCCCGGTGTGGACGCGGTAGAAGCCGCCGACGACGAAATGATCGACCATGTAGACCACCGGCTCGGCCACCGCGTCGTTGATGCTCTCGAAGGTGTAGACGCCTTCCTGGATCAGCACCTCGGTGACTTCCAGTCCTTCCTTGCACCACCGCCATCTTGTTGCGCTGTTTGCGGTTGAGGTCGCGCACGTCGTCCGGGCGTTTTCACCGTCATGATGCCCATGCCGTAGGTGCCGGCGTCGGCCTTGACGATGACGAAGGGCGGCTGGTCGATGCCGTATTCGCGGTATTTGTCGCCGATCTGTTTCAGCATGGCATCGACTTTCCCGGCCAGGCAGTCCTCGCCCTGCCGCGCCTGGAAATCGATCCTGCCGCACTGGTCAAAATACGGATCAATCAGCCATGGGTCGATACTGACCAGGCGCGCGAATTCGCCTGCCAGATGGCGATACGCCGCAAAATGCTTCGACTTGCGGCGCGTCGCCCAGCCTGCGTGCAGCGGCGGCATGATGGTTTGCTCGATGCCGCGAAGAATGTCGGGAACGCCCGCGGACAGATCGTTGTTGAGCAGCACCGCGCACGGGTCGAAATCGGCCAGTCCCACACGGTCGCCCTTGCGCACCAGCGGTTCCAGCGTCAGCCGCCCGCCTCCCGGAAGCTCCAGCGTGGTCGGCTGGGTAATCTCGGGAATCAGCGTGCCGATGCGAACGATCAGACCTGTCTGCCGCAGAATGTGCGCCAGCACCGACACGTTCTGCAGATAGAAACTGTTGCGCGTGTGGTTCTCGGGAATCAGCAACAGGCGCTGTGCGTCCGGGCAGATCTTTTCCACCGCGCCCATCGCCGCATGCACGCACAGCGACATGAATTCCGGGTTCAGATTGTTGAATCCGCCCGGAAACAGATTGGTATCCACCGGCGCCAGCTTGAAGCCCGCATTGCGAATATCCACCGAGGTATAAAACGGCGCCGCCTGCTCCTGCCATTGCTGGCGAAACCAGTATTCGATCGTCGGCTGGGCATCGAGCAGACGTTTTTCCAGTTCCAGCAGCGGGCCGGTTAATGCGGTGGTGAGGTGAGGAACCATACAATGCCATCTTCGAGTAATGCTTCATTTTAGCGAATGTTCGACATTGTTCTGTATCAACCCGAAATTCCGCCCAACACCGGCAACCTGATCCGGCTGGCGGCCAATACCGGCTGCCGGCTGCATCTGGTGAAACCGCTCGGGTTTGATCTCACGGATAAACAGGTCGCCCGCGCCGGGCTGGACTATCACGACATGGCGTGCGTGACCACGCACGAAGACTGGCAGGCTGTGCGCGCCGCCTTGTCGGACCGGCGCTGGTTTGTCTTTACCACGCGGGCGGCGGCGCTGTATGCCTCGGTGCGTTTCATGCCCGGCGATGTGCTGCTGTTCGGGCGGGAATCGGGCGGGCTTCCCGACGCCATCCATGCCGAATTCAATTCCGGACAACGTTTGCGCCTGCCCATGCTGTCCCGGTTCGCGCAGCATGAACCTCGCCAACACCGTGAGCGTCGTGGCATTTGAGGCCTGGCGGCAAAACGGTTTTGCGGGAGGCGCTTGATGGATACCCTGCAATGGCTGGAAGCCCTGAGCTACCTCGTCACCATCGTCGCGCTGCGGCTTTGCGCTCTGGCCGACTGAAGGGTGCGCCTGTTCCGGAACCGCCGGTATGGAAGGTGACCCCGAGGGTTATGAGGTTTACGCCTGCCTGACCGGTGCACCCGGTTGGAGACGAAGAACCGAGGGAAGCTCATTTATGTGGAGGCCACTGGCCTTTACGGTCGCCCTTGAGGGCTTGCAGCCAGTCTTGCCGCGGGATGCGCAAGGACTCCAGTCGCTGTGCGGCACGAAGCATTTGCAGCTTGCGGCTGTCAACTCAACACTCCCAACCCTGTATAAAGTTAACGCACCCCTTCATCCCGTCGCGAACCAGCGTTTTTCCAGGCTGGCGACCAGCGAAATGCCCGCGGCGGCCAGGGTCAGCAGCAGCCAGTCGGTCAGATTCAGGGGCGCGCTCTGGAACACCGCCTGCATGCCCGGCAGGTAGGTGAACAGTCCCTGCAGCAGCACCATGGCGGCCACGCCGGCCAGCAGCCAGGGGTTGCTGAAAAAACCCAGGCTCCAACTGGAGCGCGTCATGGAACGGCAGTTGAACAGATACCCGATCTCGGCCATGACAAACAGGTTCACCGCCACGGAGCGCGCCTCGTCCAGGCTGCCGCCGCTGGCCAGTTTCCATTCAAACAGGCCAAATGAGCCGACCACCATCAGGCTGCCGACCAGCAGGATGCGCAAGCCCAGGCGGCGATCCAGCAGGGCGGCGTCGGGGCGGCGCGGCGGGCGGTTCATGACGCCGGTCTCGATGGGCTCGAACGCCAGCGTCAGGCCCAGCAGCACGGCGGTGGTCATGTTGATCCAGAGGATTTGCAGGGGCGTGATCGGCAGGGCGATGCCCAGCACGATCGCGGCGGTCAGCACCAGGCCTTCGCCGAAATTGGTGGGCAGCGTCCAGACCACGAATTTGGTGAGGTTGTCGAATACGCCGCGGCCTTCTTCCACAGCGGCCGCCAGGGTGGCGAAGTTGTCGTCGGTGAGCACCATGGCGGCGGCTTCGCGCGCGGCCTCGGTGCCGTTCCTGCCCATGGCCACGCCGATGTCGGCGGATTTCAGCGCCGGGGCGTCGTTCACGCCGTCGCCGGTCATGGCGACGACATGCCCCGCTGCTTGCAGGGCCTGCACCAGGCGCAGCTTCTGTTCCGGTTCGACCCGGGCGAAGACGTTGCATTCGAGCGCGGCGCGGGCGAAGGCGGCATCATCGAGGCGGGCCAGTTCGCGTCCGCCGAGCACGCGATCCGCATCCGCGAGACCCAGTTCGCGGGCGATGGTGGCGGCGGTGAGGGCATGGTCGCCGGTGATCATTTTCACCATGATTCCGGCCCGCCGGCAGGCCGCGACCGCGCGCTGCGCTTCCGGGCGGGGCGGGTCCACCAAACCCTGCAGGCCGAGAAAAACCAGATCGGTCTTGAGGTGATGGTGACCCAGTTCGTCTTCGCCGTGGGCCTTGCGCGCCAGCGCCAGCACGCGCAAGCCGCGGCCGGCCATCTTGGACGCGGCGGCCTCGGCCGCCCGATGATCGAACGGCATTTCCCTGCCGGCCTCGTCCAGTTGGCTGGCGCAGCGCGCCAGCAGTTGTTCGGGCGCGCCTTTCACAAAAATCATGCGCAGCAGGCCGCGGGCGTGCGCGGTGGCCATGTACTGCCGTTCCGATTCGAAGGGCAGCATGGCCACGCGCGGGTGAGCCTCGCTGTGGCCTGCACCGAGCCCTGCTTTGTATGCGGCGGTCAGCAGGGCAAGTTCCGTGGGGTCGCCTGATCGTTTCCATTCGTCGCCATGCCGGACCAGCGTGGCGTCGTTGCACAGGAGGCCGGCCAGCAAGGTCTCATGGAGTGCGCCGGCGAGTTTGGCGGGCGCGCCATGCAGAAGAATCTCGCCGTCCGGCTGGTAGCCCACGCCGGTCACCGTGTATTCCTGTCCGTCCGCCCACAGCGCCTGCACCGTCATCTGGTTCCGGGTGAGGGTTCCGGTCTTGTCGCTGCAGATGACGGTGACGCTGCCCAGGGTTTCCACCGCAGGCAGCTTGCGGATGATGGCGCGTCGCGCGGCCATGCGCTTGACGCCGATGGCCAGCACCACGGTGACCGCCGCGGGCAGGCCTTCGGGGATGGCACCGACGGCCATCGCCACCGCCGCCATGAACATGTCGAAGGCGGGCTGGCCGCGCATGAGCCCGATGCCAAAGGTCAAGGCCGCGAGCGCCAGAATGACCCAGAGCAGGATCCGGCTCATGCGCCCGATCTTGCGCGTGAACGGAGTGGCGAGATCGGGCGCCTGGGCCACCAGGGCGGAGATTTTTCCGGTTTCGGTATGGATGCCGGTGGCCACCACCACGCCGGTGCCGGCGCCGCGCGTGACCAGGGTGCCGGAATAGGCCAGGTTCAGCCGCTCGGCCAGCAGCGTGTCCAGGGGCAGCGCGCGGGCGTGCTTGACGACGGGCAGGGATTCGCCGGTGAGCATGGCCTCGTCGGTCTGCAATTCGTGACTGTGGATCAGGCGCAGATCGGCGGGCACCTTGTCGCCGGCATCCAGCAGCACGATATCCCCGGGCACCAGCGCCGCGGCCGGCACGGTGGTCTTCTGCCCGTCGCGGATGACCCGCGCGCTGACTGCCAGCAGACGGCGCAGGGCGAGCAGGGCGTCTTCCGCGCGGGCTTCCTGGATGGTGCCCACCATGGCATTGATCAGCACCACGCCAAAAATCACGGCGGCATCGACCCACTCGCCCAGGGCGGCCGTGATGAACGACGCGGCCAGCAGGATATAAATCAGCGCCTGGTGAAACTGGAGCAGGAAGCGCAGCCAGGCGGGTTTGCCGGGCTGCTCGGGCAGGGTGTTGGGGCCGTGGCGCGCGCGGCCGGTTCCGACCTGCGCTTGGTCCAGCCCCCGGTCGGCAGCCACGCCCAGGAAATCGAGAACCTCCCTGACGGACCGGTGATGCCAGACGGGCGGGGCAACGGTGCCCGGCGTGTCCATGGTCAGGAAGGCGGAAACACGACATTCCCCACCAGGGGACTCCGGCTTTCCGCGGGCTGAAGCCCGTGAAAGATCGTATGCCACAGCGCGCGCACGGCCGCGGGATGACCGTCCAGAGTGTCCGCCTCCACCCGCGCGAATTCCGCGCCCGCGAGTTTGATCACGTGCTGGCGGCGGCGCAGTTCGCGGTAGGCTCCAGCGGCGGGCTGGGCGATGTTGTCGGGCAACAGGCCGAGCGCGGCGGCCCGTTGCAGCAGCGCGATGTTGCCGACGTTGTCGGTGAGTTCGGGGTGGGTGTGGGCGTTAGCCAGCACCAGATATTGCACCGCGAACTCGACATCGACGATGCCGCCCGAATCGTGTTTGAGGTCGAACAACTCCGTGGCGTTGACGTGGCCGGCGTGCATCTTTTCCCGCATGGCCAGCACCTCGTCGTGCAATTTTCCTGTGTCGCGCGGGACACGGAGCAGTTCCCGGCGAAAGGTTTCGAACGCGGCGCCAATCGCTTCATCGCCACAGATAAAACGGGCTCGGGTCAGTGCCTGATGCTCCCAGGTCCAGGCGTGGTGAAGCTGGTAATCGCGAAAGGCTTCGATCGAACTGACCAGCAGGCCGGATGCGCCGTCCGGACGCAGGCGCAGATCGGTTTCGTACAGGATTCCGGCAGGCGTAAGGGTGCCGAGCCAGGTGTTGATGCGCTGCGCCAGCCGCGCATAGATTTCCGCCGCGCGCCCGTCCGGATCGTCGTAGAGAAACACGAGATCGAGGTCGGAGGCGTAGCCGAGTTCCTTGCCGCCGAGTTTGCCGTAGCCGATGACGGCGAAGCGCGGGGTGTCGCGATGGCGGGTTTTGAGCCCGGCCCAGCAGCGTTTCAGGGTCTCGGCCAGCAGGGTGTCGGCGAGATAGGAGAGATGGTCGGACAGGCGTTCGAGCGTCAGCCGTCCCGCCACGTCCTGCGCCAGCAGGTGCAGGGTCTGCACCTGCTTGAAGTGGCGCAGCGTGTCCATCTGCCGTTCGGTGTCATTCTCCAGCGCGTCCATGTCGGCGGCCAGACGCGCCGCCAGTTCGGGCCAGCCGGGTTCTTCCAGCAACTGTCGCGGGTCGATGAGTTCGTCCAGGAGCTGCGGCTGGCGGGTCAGCATCCGCGCCGCCCACGGGCTGGCTGAAAGCAGGCGTGCCAGTTGCCGCAAGGCCGCCGGGTATTCGGTCAGCAGGGCAAGATAGGTGGTGCGGCGGGCGATGGCCTGGATCAGCGCGGTGAAACGGTCGAGCGTGTCCTGGGGATGCGGCAGGCTGCCGATGATTTCCAGCGCGGGCGGCAGCAGGGCGTTCAAACGCAACTGGGTGGATTCGGGCAGCATGGCGGTCGCCTGGCGCACCTGATCGAGGGTGGCGCGCACCCGAGCCGGTTCGGTGTAGCCGTGTTGCGCCAGCAGCGTATGCGCATCGGCTTCGTCCAGCACGCCGCAACATAGTGCGGTGAGGGGATGGCTCTGCTGATCGGTTTGCGGCGCGGCAAACATCTGTTCGAAGTGGCGGGTGACCTTGTTGCGATGCCGTTCGAGCGCGGTCAGCAGGGCGCTGTAATCGGCGTAGCCCATGGCCTCGGCCAGCATCGCGTGCGATTCGGCATCGTCCGGCAGCACCTGCGTCTGGGCGTCGTCCAGATATTGCAGCCGGTGTTCCAGCCGCCGCAAGAAATCGTAAGCGGCTGCCAGTTCCGCATGGGCGTCGCTCGTCATCAAGCCGCTACGATCGAGTTCGGCGAGCACCGCAAGCGTGGCTTGCTGTTGCAGCGCCGGTTTCTGGCCGCCGCGGATGAGCTGGAATACCTGTGCGGTAAATTCGATTTCGCGGATGCCGCCGGGACCCAGTTTGACGTTGTTCTGAAACTCGCGGCGCGCGACCTCGCGGCGGATTTGCACATGCAGGTCGCGGATGGCGGCAAACGCGCCGAAGTCGAGATATTTTCGAAACACGAAGGGGCGCACGATGGCGGCGAACTCGTCATGCCGGCCGCCGGTCAGCGGTCGCGCCTTGATCCAGGCATAGCGTTCCCAGGGGCGACCCTGGGCAGTCAGGTAATCTTCCAGCATGGCGTAGCTCATCGCCAGCGGGCCCGATTCCCCCCACGGGCGCAGCCGCATGTCGACCCTGAATACGTAGCCGTCGGCGGTGTTTTCCGAAAGCGCGGCGTTCAGCCTGCGGGCGAGGCGGATGAAGAATTCGTGGTTCGACACGGGGCGTGCACCCTGGGTCTCGCCTTCTTCGGGATACAGGAAAACAAGGTCGATGTCGGAGGAGACATTGAGCTCGCCTCCGCCCAGCTTGCCCATGCCGACCACGACCAGTTGCTGCGGAATGCCATGTGCATCGAGCGGTTCGCCATGGAGTGCCGCCAGGTCGGCGTGGTGAAAATCGAGCGCGGTCCGGATGCAGGCTTCGGCCAGTTCGGAGAAGACGCGTGTCACCTCGTGCAGGTCGGCGAGACCAGCCAGGTCGCGCGCGGCGGTGCGCACCCACACCCGCTGCCTGAGCTGCCGCAGGCGCGCGTGCAGGGCGACGTCATCGTGGCAGGGCGGTGTGTCGAGGAAAGCCTGCATGGCCGGTCGGGTGTAAGCCTGATTCAGGCGCAAATCTGCCTCTTCAGTCAGATGCGGCTGCGCCGTCAGCAGGCGGCGGCCAAAGCGTGAACAGCGTTGCAGCAATTCGAGAGTTTCTTTGCCCATGGGGGGTCGCGTAGAATTGGCGGCTGATTGACACAACTTTAACAGTGAGGGACGCCGTAATGGCAAACATCGAATCTGTACTGACCGAGACCCGTGTTTTCCCGCCCGCCGCCGATTTTGTGGCGCAGGCCAATATCAGCGGAATGGACGGCTACCGCGCCCTGTGCGCAAGAGCCGAGGCGGATTACCAGGGATTCTGGGCGGAGCTTGCCGTAAAACATATAGCCTGGAACAAGCCCTTCACCCGTACGCTGGACGAATCGAACGCACCGTTCTACAAATGGTTCGAGGATGGCGAGCTCAACATCTCCTGGAACTGTCTCGACCGTCATCTGGCCACGCGCGGCGACAAGACGGCGCTGATTTTCGAGGCCGACGACGGCGCGGTAACGAAGGTTAGCTACAAGGAGCTTCACGCCCGCGTCTGCCGGTTCGCCAATGGTCTGAAATCGCTCGGGGTGGAGCAGGGCGACCGCGTGATTATCTACATGCCGATGAGCATCGAGGCCGTGGTGGCGATGCAGGCGTGTGCGCGCATCGGCGCGATTCATTCGGTGGTGTTTGGCGGCTTCTCCGCCAAGAGTTTGTTCGAGCGCATCGAGGATGCCCGCGCCAAGCTGGTGATTACCGCCGACGAGGGACGGCGCGGCGGCAAGGCTGTGCCGCTGAAGCATGCGGTGGACGAGGCGCTGGCGATGGGGGACACCTCATGCGTGGAACGCGTGGTCGTGTACCGCCGCTCGGGTGGCAAGGTCGCCTGGAGCAAGCGTGATGTATGGTGGCATGAACTGACGCAGACCCAGGCCGATACCTGCGAGCCGGCATGGGTGAGCGCCGAGCATCCGCTGTTCATTCTCTATACCTCCGGTTCCACCGGCAAGCCCAAGGGCGTGCAGCATTCCACCGGCGGCTATCTGCTCGGCGCGGTGTTGTCCATGCAATGGGTGTTCGATGCCAAGCCGGACAGCGATGTGTTCTGGTGTACCGCGGACCTGGGCTGGATCACCGGCCACACTTATGTGGCCTACGGCCCGCTGGCGCTCGGCATGACCGAGGTCATCTTCGAAGGCATCCCCACCTATCCGCACGCCGGGCGTTTCTGGGAGACGATCCAGAAGCACAAGGTGACCACCTTCTACACCGCGCCGACGGCGATTCGGTCGCTCATCAAGCTGGGTTCCGATCTGCCGAAGCAATTCGATTTGTCATCGCTGCGCCTGCTGGGAACCGTGGGCGAGCCGATCAACCCCGAAGCGTGGATGTGGTATCACCACGTCATCGGCGGCGAGCGCTGCCCGATTGTGGATACCTGGTGGCAGACCGAAACCGGCTGCAACATGATCTCGCCGCTGCCCGGCGCGGTGCCGACCAAACCGGGCTCCTGCACCCTGCCGCTGCCCGGCATCATGGCGGCGATTACCGATGAACACGGCAACCCCGTGGAAAAAGGCCACGGAGGTTACCTTGTCATCCAGCGGCCATTCCCTTCGCAACTGCGTACCCTGTGGGGCGATCCCGAGCGGTTCAGGAAGACCTATTTCCCGGAAGAACTGGGCGGTAAGACCTATCTTGCCGGGGATTCTTCCCATCGCGATGCCGACGGCTATTTCTGGATCATGGGCCGCATCGACGATGTGCTGAATGTCTCAGGTCACCGGCTCGGCACCATGGAAATCGAATCCGCGCTGGTGTCCAACCCCCGCGTGGCGGAGGCCGCCGTGGTCGGCAGGCCGCACGACATCAAGGGAGAAGCCGTGTCGGCTTTCGTCGTCCTGAAGGGCGCCCGCGCCACCGGCGACGAAGCGAAAATGATCGCAGCGGAGTTGCGCGAATGGGTCGGGAAGGAAATCGGCCCGATTGCCAAGCCCGACGAAATCCGCTTCGGAGACAACCTGCCCAAAACCCGCTCCGGAAAAATCATGCGGCGGCTGCTGCGCGCGATAGCGAAAGGCGAGGAAATTACCCAGGATATTTCAACGCTGGAAAATCCGGCGATTCTCGAGCAGTTGAAAGAAGCCGTCAGTTAACGTGAACGTCGCGTCAGCGACACGATGTTTGGTGCAGACGAAAGAAAGCCGGCCGTGAGGCCGGCTTCTTGCTTGGTGTTGTCGGGAGGTCAGAAGGAATAGTGCGGGTGAGTCCGGATTACTTATAGGCTTCCACCTGAATTCGCAGCCACACCTGATCGCCTAAAGGGGGCAGGAAGCTCACAAAGGCATAGTCGGAACGCTGGATGGCAGTGATGGCGTCAGCGCCACAGCCATGGGCGAGTTTGAGCAGATTGTAGCCGCATTCGAAGTGGCTGATGGTGAGTTCCACCGGATTGGCGATGCCGCGTATGCTGAGCTCGCCTTTGACGCGTACCAGTCGGTCGTCCTGAAATTCTAACTGGCGGGATTTGTAGGTGATGGTTGGGTAGTTGGCAACGTCAAAGAAATTTTCGGAGCGCAGGTTCTCGTCGCGCGTCGCATTCCCGGTGTGGATGGACGCGGCGTCGATTTCGACGTCGATACTGCCGGTTTTATTCTCCCAGTCGATGATTATATTTCCCCTGGTTCTTTCAAAGAAACCGCGCTGGATGGAAAACCCCATGTGGCCGATTTCAAAACTGGGGTAGGTATGCGTGGGGTCGATGGTGTAGGAATCCGCGGCTCCGACAGAGTGGGACAGCAGCAGGGCGAGGACCGCGGGAAGTTTCTTCATTGTTTATGATGCATTGTCAGAAATGGCCAATGCATCGAATATTATTTTGTTGCAGTGGAAAGTAGAAGCAGCGAATACGCGACACGCACTTCGTTGGCCAGCACCGAGGTATCGCTCCACCTGCCGGTTCCGATGCCATAATCGAGCCGGTTAAGTGCAAAGGCCCCGGTAAGACGCTGGGCGGCCCCTTCGGGCCTGATGCCGACGATAGTGTCCATAGTGCGGCTGATGCCCTTGATCGTGAGTTTGCCAGTGACCCTATAACGGCCACCGCCCAAGGGTTTGATGCTACTGGATTCGAACCGGGCTTCACGAAATTTGCGGGTGTCGAAAAAGCCGGGCTGGGCTGCCTCGGCGTTGGCGTCCGGGAGGCCGGTATCGATGCTGGCCGGGTCGACGCTGACGATAACGTGTCCGGCCTCGGGTCTGGCGCTGTCAAACTGGACGTCGGCAGAGAAATGCCTGAATTCGCCCTCCGCATCCGAACCCATCTGTTGGTAGCGAAATCCGACCCGGCTTTGTGCCGGATCAAGGGTGAGATTCGAGCACAGCGCGGAACTGGCGACAAGTAGGAGAAGGAGAGGTAACAGCTTCATTTTTTCAGCCAGGGCAACATGCGGACCAGCGTGGCGTCGCGGTCAACAAAGTGGTGCTTGAAGGCGGCGGCGACATGAATCGAAACCAGGAACAACAGCCCGAAGTTTAAGTCTTGGTGGATTTCCTTGAAAGTCTCGAACAGCAGTTTGTTCTTCGACACCAGGTCGGGCAGCGGCAGGATGCCGAGATAAACCACAGGAAAGCCCGCTGCCGAACTCATCAGCCACCCGGTCAGGGGAATGGCGAACATCAGCAGATAAAGCGCGCAGTGCAGGGTGCGTGCAGTAAGAATCTGCCAGGCCGGGCCGGGCAGCGGTTCGGGGGGCGGCGCAATTTTTCGCCAGATAAGACGCAGTGTAACCAGACCAAACAGCGTAACTCCAGCCCATTTATGCCAGGAATACAGTTGAAGCTTCTGCGGAGAAAGGGGCAATTCATTCATGCTTAGACCCAGGACAAAGTTGGCGGCGAGGGCGAGCGCCATTAGCCAGTGGAGCCAGATGGCGGTTTGGGTATAGGTGTGACGACTATTGCCAGGCATGTATATCAAGGAAAATCTATCCGGATTGAATCGAGATTACACAGTTTCAAGTATGACGAATTCCAGTTTTTCAAGTATGACGAATTCCCGTCGATGATATATATTGACTGACGTGATTGAATTTCCCGTAGAAGTTTGACGCAGAGGTCCTGGTCGTGGAAAGGGTGGGCGGGACAGCCTGTTTACGTAAGGACAGGTTGAATGCAGCCTGTTTTTGCAAGTGAGAATAACGCACAAGGAGTTTCGCGATGCCTCGCCAATGCCAATTTCCCGTCAAGTGTTCCGATAACCGCCGCTGCTATCGTGTGGCCGGTTCCCCCGGTTTCATATTCAGTCTCCTGCTCATTGCCGTTCTGGCGGGATATGCAGGATTGAGTCGTGCCGACCCTGGCGTGGGAAAGCGTCACGCTCTGAGTCTGTCGACGACCCTGATCAACTCCGATACCAGTTCATAGAGGCGCTGTGGCGCTATCAGGCGAGCATCGGAGTCGAATGCCAGGTGCGCGCTTGGCACCGAAACCTGCCCCGGCAATACCAGCACGCCCAGCGTATTCAATATCTGCCGCAGATGCGGCAGCATTCTCATTCCGCCGAACTGTCCCGGTGAAGCGGCGATAATCGCAGCGACCTTGTTCTGGTATGGCGCCAGCCCGCTTTCACCCTGCCATTCGCGCGACACCCAGTCCAGCGTGTTTTTCAGCAGCGGGGTGATCGAGCTGTTGTATTCCGGTGCGGCGATTAGCAGGGCATCGTGCGCCTTGAACAGGGTTTTCAGTCTGATCGCGTTATCCGGCAAGCCCTCGGCCTGTTCCAGGTCACCGTCGTAAAGCGGCAGACGGTAGTCCGCGAGATCGATCAGCGTGACCTCGCTCCCGCCCTTGCTTGCCGCGTCGGCGGCTACACGGACGAGTTTCTTGTTCCAGGAATCGCGCCGGGCGCTGCCGGCGAAGGCAAGGATCTTGGGCATGATGCGTTCCCTCATTTGTCTTTGAGTGCGAAGGCGCCGCTGCCGGGCAGGCCTTGAGCCGTGGTGGCGACCGCAAGAAATGCCGGGCATTCCCAGCCTCCACCCGGGACAGAAAACACCCGGCCATTTGGCCAGTGTCCGGCGGCAAGCGCGCCACGCAATACGGGAACCAACGCCAGCGCCCCCCGGTACGAATACACACCCAGAATCAGCAAGGCGCCGCCATCGGTTTCCGCTGCCATGACCAGGTAGGCCCGTGTGCCCGGCAATCCCTGGCTTTCAAGAGCTGCACCGTGCCGGGCAGGGTGAAGACAAGCACCTTGAGCAGGCCGTGGTGAGGAACATCACACCGAGCGCAACCCGCGGCAGGAAGGCGCCATAGTCTTGAGGGGTATATCATGAGGGCTCCTTTCCAGAAAAAATCAAACCAGGTCGAACACCAGTACCTCGGCCGTTTCCAGGCCGTCTAGCGTGATGTCGGTTTCGTGCGTGAATGCGGCGCTGTCGCCGGCTTCGAGGGGCGCGCCCTTGAGTTGCACGCGGCCGGTCGCCACATGCAGCCAGGCGCGGCGGCCGGGCGCCAGACTGAGCGTTGCCTGCTCACCCTGACCCAGCCGGATGGCATGAATCGCGGCATCCTGGCGGATCGTCACCGAGTCGTTGCGGCCATCGTTTGACGCCACCACGCGGAAACGTCCGGACAGGTCTTCCGGGGTAAACGCCTTTTGTTCATAGCCCGGTTCCAGCCCCGATGTGTCGGGGTCGATCCAGATTTGCAGCAAGTGAACGGGTTCGGTGTCGGAGGCATTGAATTCGCTGTGGGCGATGCCGCGGCCCGCACGCATGCGCTGCACTTCGCCCGGGCGGATCACCCCGCGGTTGCCGAGCGAGTCCTGATGTGTCAGCGCGCCCGCTAGTACATAGGTGACGATTTCCATGTCGCGATGGCTATGGGTGGGGAAACCGCCGCCAGGTGCAATGCGGTCTTCATTGATGACGCGCAGGGCGCCAAACCCCATCCAGCGTGGGTCGTAATAATCGGCGAAGGAAAAGGTGTGAAAACTGTCGAGCCAACCATGATTGGCATGGCCGCGTTCATGCGATTTGCGAAGGGTGATCATGTTCAACTCCTGCTCGTTCAGGTTGATAAGGTCAATGTAGCCCTGTTGCTCGAATTGAAACAGGTCCAGAATTCGCGCAAGTCATTCGAAAAATACGAACATGCCGCTGACCCTGGACGCCCTCACCCTGCTGGATGCCATCGAGCGGCGCGGTTCGTTCGCGCGCGCGGCCGAAGAACTTGACCGCGCACCCTCCAGCCTGACCTACGCGGTGCAGCAGATGGAGGCCGATCTCGATTTACTGATTTTTGACCGCTCCGGACATCGTGCCCGGCTGACCCCGGCGGGTAGGGTGCTGCTGGAAGAAGGGCGGATGCTGCTGAAGGCGGCGGCAGAAACCGAGGCGCGGGCGCGCCAGGCCGCGGAAGGCTGGGAGCCCGGGCTCACCCTGGCGGTGGACGTCGTCCTGCCGATGACTCCGGTGCTGGACTGCGTTGCCGAATTCGACGGTCTGGAACAAAAAACGGCGATCCGCATCCGTTCCGAAGTGCTGGCGGGGACGTGGGAGGCGCTGCTTTCCGGCAGAGCGGATCTGGTGGTGGGCGCTTCGGGCGAAGGGCCGCCGGGCGGGGGTTATCGCACCCGCGCGCTGGGCACGCTGGAGTTCGTGTTTTGCGTGGCGCCGACGCATCCGCTGGCGATACTGAACAAGCCGCTGACAGAGAGCGACATGCAGGCTTATCGTGCGATCGTGATTTCCGACACTGCGCGCAATCTCCCCCTGCGCTCCGTCGGAGTATTGCACCACCAGCCACGGCTGGCGGTGCCCGATCTGGCCACCAAGCTTATTGCGCAACAGAAAGCGCTGGGGGTAGGGAACTTGCCGCGCTGGCTGTTTGAGGCCGAACTCGCCAGCAATCGCCTGGTGGAAAAAGCCGTGGCCGGCGGCAATCCGCGCGGCGAATTGTATCTCGCCTGGCGCTCGGGTGAATCGGGCCGCGCGCTGGCGTGGTTCATCCAGCGTCTGTCGCGGCCGGATGTGTTCAAAGGCGTGCTCAATGCGCCCGTCGCCTGACCCGATGCGTCTCGACAAATGGTTGTGGTGCGCGCGGTTTTACAGGACCCGCACGCTCGCCACGCAGGCGGTCGATGGTGGCAAGGTTCGGCTCAATGGTGCGCGCGCCAAGCCGGCAAAGGAAATCGCGCCAGGCGACCGGCTGACGATCCACATCGGGGAATTCGAATGGTCGATTGAGGTGCTGGGCTTGTCCATGCAACGTAGCGCCGCTCCCATCGCCCAGACCTTGTACCGGGAAGATCCGGAGAGCCAGGCCCGCCGCCAGCAGCAGGTAGCCGAGCGCAAGGCCGCGTTCAACCCGGCTGCTCCGCTCAAGGGCCGCCCCACCAAGCGCGACCGGCGGAAGATCCGGCGCTTTACGGAAACCTGAATGAACACAAGGGGCGAAGAGGGCAGCAGCCAGGAAAGCTGGAAGATCGTTTTCCTGTTTTCCGGATTCCTTGCGCCGTCAAAAATGGCCGGCGAATCCTTATGAGTCGTGCGCGCCTTGCATGTGAAAATAAACCGCCACAAGGCGCTAGAATGCCGGCTTGAAAGCATCTGCATGAAACGCCTTCCCGCCATTTTCTCGTTCTCTCGCCGCGCGGCATTCTGGCTGGCCGGGCTCTTGGGTGCGGGAGTACTGGTGTTCGCCTGCCTTGCTGCCGGGATGTATTTCTGGCTTTTGCCCAATATATCGAGTTACCGCGGCACGGTGGCGAATTTGATGTCCAGTGCGCTTGGGCAGCGGGTCACGCTGGAAGCGGTGTCTGGAAAATGGCAGCAAGCGCGACCGGAAATCAGTCTGCGCGGCTTGCGCCTGTTCGACCAAGAGGATCGTCCGGCGCTGTATCTGGAACAGATCGAGGCCCGCTTTGCCTGGCGTTCGCTGCTCTTTCTGGAACCCCGATTCAATCGGCTTGAGTTGGCCGGCTCGGCGCTTGCAGTGCGCCGCGCGCGGGATGGTCATTATTATGTGGGAGGAATCCCGATCAATCCGGCCGATCCCAACAGCGACTTTTCCGATTGGCTGTTGAAGCAGGGTACGGTGCATGTCAGCCGTGCGACGCTGGCATGGCAGGACGAGGTGCGGGGCGTGCCTGCGCTGATTTTGCGCGACGTCGATTTCACGCTGGAAAATCACTTTCACCGGCATAAGGTGCAACTGCGTGCGACACCGCCGGCCGATCTATCGACGCCGGTTGTGATCGAAGCCGAACTGACCGGCAGGAGTTTGCAGGATATCAAGACCTGGTCCGGGCATATTCAAGGCAGCCTCGCGGGGGTCGAGATCCCGAGGCTTTCGAGCTGGATTGATCTGCCGTATCCGGTTGATCGCGGCTGGGGCGCAGCCAATGTGCGGCTGGATGTGACCAAGGGTCTGGTCACCGGCATCTCTGCCGGACTCAATGTGCGTGATGTTTCGGCCACCCTGGGTGAGTCCTTGCCACCGCTGCAATTTGCCCGTTTGCGGGGCAATCTGGGTTGGCTGCATTCTGGGGCGAAGCAGCGTGTCGAGGTCAATGGCTTGAGCATGACCCTGCCGGGGGGAAGAGCGATTGATGCTTTTGACGCGAGTTTTGGCTGGGAGGGTACAACGCGCGAAGCGATGGCGCGCAATCTGGACTTGGCCGTCGTTCATTCCCTGTTGCCCGCTTTACCCATGCCCCAGACTGTGCGCCGGACGACGCTGGATTTGCAGCCGCAGGGGCGCATTGATGAACTGCAATTGCGCTGGCAGGGAGAACATCCGGGAGACGCCGGGTTCGATGTGACGAGCCGTTTTACCGGACTGAAACTTGCCGCTGGCGGCGCGCGTCCAGGTGTTTCGAATTTGTCGGGCAATCTGCGCGGTGATGAAAAATCCGGGGTGGTTGAGTTGCGGGGAAAATCCATGGCGCTGGATCTGCCGGCGGTGTTCCGCGAGTCCCGGCTGCCACTGGACAGTTTGCTTGCGCGGGGCGGATGGAAGAAACGTTCGCACGGCACGCTGTTCACGCTCAATCAGGCTGATTTTGCCAATGCCGACGCGGCCGGATCGGCGTACGGAAGTTATGAGACCGTGAACGGCCACGCGGGTGTGATCGACCTGACAGCGAAGTTGACCCGCGGCAATGGAACCGCCGTGTATCGCTATATGCCGAAAGCAATTGGCGATGAGACCGTGAACTGGGTCAGGCGCGCCGTGATCGCAGGCACATCCGATGACACCACGCTGACACTGAAAGGCGATCTCGAACGTTTTCCTTTCGCCAATGATCAGGGGGGCGTGTTCAAGGTTGCGGTACAGGTCAAGGGCGCGGTGCTCGATTATGTCGAGGGGTGGCCGCGAATCGAGGGTGCGGATGCCCAGTTGCTTTTCCATGGCAAGGGCATGGAAGTGAGCTCGGATCAGGCGCGCATATTCAATGCCCAGTTGAGGCAAGTCAAGGCGGTGATTCCTGACCTGGAAGTTCATGATGAAATTATTGAAATTAGCGGCCTGGCACAGGGGGCGGCGCAGGATTTCATTCGCTTCGCCAATTTCAGCCCGGTGGGGGAAATACTGGATGGCTTGACGGATGAGATGGACGGCAACGGCGACCTGGGGCTGGCGCTCAACATGAAAATACCGCTGCGCCGCACGCATGACACCACGCTGGCAGGACGTCTGGATTTTCACAGAAATACGTTTTTTCCGGCAGGACTGCCGCGACTCGATCAGGTCAATGGCGACATCGAATTTACCGAGAATTCGGTCACCCCGCAGGGTATGAACGCGCAGTTTCTGGGCGGCCGGCTTAATATCAATGCCTCGACGCGCGAGGGTCGCGCCACCATTATGGGTCAGGGGCACGTGACGGCCGCGGGGCTGGCGCCCTGGATAGGCAAGGCATGGGGTGAACGCCTGTCTGGAGAGGCAGACTGGCGGGGCGAGTTTGAACTGGGACGCAGGCACGGCCGGATACACATCGAATCCGATCTGGTCGGACTGGAATCGCACCTGCCGATGCCTTTGACCAAATTTGCGTCGCAGCCGCTGGCGATGAGCATGACCAGCCAGCCTCTGGCGGACGGCGGGGACTTGCTCGAGGTGCAACTGGGCAGGACGCTGGGCGCCACCTGGCAGACCGCTGCGGAAAGCCGGTTCCAGCGTGGTGAAATCCGCTTTGGCGGGGTTGCGAAGCTGCCCCAGGAAGCGGGTCTGCGTCTGGTCGGCAGCGGCCGCGGACTGAATCTGGGCGAGTGGTTGACGATACTTGCGAGCCGCGAAGAAGAGACCGGTATTTCGCTTTCGTCAATCGATTTAAGTCTGGGCTATCTGGAGTTGTTGGGCCGGAGCTTTTCCGATATTCATATCCAGGGCAGGACGCGCGGCGGACTGCTGCGGGCGGCCGTCAGCGGTCGCGAGATGAGCGGTGTCCTGACTTACCGTCCCCAGACTGAGAGTTCGACGGGGGCAAGTCCTGCCCGGCTGTCGGCGCAGTTCAAACACCTCACCATTCCGGAGCCTGCGCTGGCTACCGATAATCCGGTAAGCGGCATCGATCTGAAAGCGGCCAATTTTCCGACGCTGGACCTGGCGGTCGAGGATTTCCAGCTTGAGGACTTTGCCCTCGGCCGTCTGGATGCGGTCGCGCATGGATCGCCACAGGGACTGGTGATCGATAAGCTGCAACTCACCCATGCCGACAGCGTAATCCGCATGAGCGGCCTTTGGCACGATGCCGCCCGGAGTGAGACGCGCGCCGAGCTGCAGCTCGACGTGACCGATGCGGGGCGCCTGCTGTCCCGCTTCGGTTTCAAGGACATGGTGGCGGGCGGCCGGGCCGAGATCAAAGGCGATGTGGTCTGGGAAGGCTCACCTGCCGATTTCAGTTTTCGCTCGCTGGCCGGCACGCTTAATTTCAAGGCAAAAAACGGCCAGTTTCTCAAAGTCAATCCGGGCGCCGGAAAACTCCTGGGCGTGCTCAGCCTGCAATCGCTGCCAAGGCGTCTGGCACTGGATTTTCGTGATATTTTCAGCGACGGATACGCCTTCGACGAGATTTCCGCTACGATGCGGATTGCGCGCGGCGTGGTCTATAGCGATGACTTCCGCATGAAAGGCCCGGCCGCCAAGGTCAGCATGTCGGGTCTTGCCAACCTGACGGATGAGACGGTGCAATTGCGCGTCAAGGTCATTCCCAAGCTGTCGGAAGGCGTGGCTGTGGCGGGCGCCCTGTTCGGCGGTCCGGTTGTCGGACTGGGCGCGCTGGCGGCACAGAAGATACTGCGCGATCCGCTGGAAGAGGCGAGCAGCCAGGAATTCATGGTGATTGGCCCATGGCAGGAACCGAGCGCGACCAGGCTGGCCAAACCCAAAGTTAATCAGGACAACACACGGGACTCTGACGGATGATGGTGGACAAGAAAATCGACAGGAGCAGTGTGGCGCGATCCAGAGGCGCGCAAGTAAAGAAAACCGTCATCCAGCCCGGTACGGTACGCGTTGCCGCGATCCAAATGGCATCCGGTCCAAATGTTGCGGCCAATCTGGCGGAAGCCGAGCAACTGATCGAGCTGGCCGTCGGGGCGGGTGCGCAGCTGGTCGCGCTACCGGAATTCTTCCCCATCATGGGCATGAAGGATAGCGACAAGATCACGGTTTGCGAACAGGATGGGCGTGGCCCGATTCAGGGCTTTATGGCGCGGATGGCGAAAAAACACCATATCTGGCTCATAGGCGGCTCGATACCGCTGGAGGCCAGCGTGGCGGACAAGGTTCGCAACAGCTGTCTGGTGTATGACGAGCGCGGCAAGCAGGTGGCTCGCTACGACAAGATCCACTTGTTCGGACTTGATCTCGCCAACGAACACTACCAGGAGGCCAAGACCATCGAGTCAGGCGACAAGGTGGTGGTGGTCAACAGCCCGTTCGGGCGCATAGGCCTGTCGATCTGCTACGATTTGCGCTTCCCGGAATTGTACCGGGCCATGCCGGATGTCGACATCATTGTGGTGCCTTCGGCGTTTACCGCCACCACCGGCAAGGCGCACTTCGAGACCTTGATTCGGTCGCGCGCGATTGAAAATCTGGCTTATGTCATTGCTCCGGCGCAAGGCGGCTACCATCTTTCCGGCCGCGAAACCCACGGCGACAGCATGATCGTCGACCCCTGGGGCGTAGTGCTGGATCGCCTGCCGCGCGGGTCGGGCGTCGTCATCGCCAACATCAACCCGGCGTATCAGGCCAGTTTGCGCAAGAGTCTGCCCGCACTCAAACATCGTTTCATCGACTGCCAGAAAATCGCGGTTGATGTACTTGAACGCCGCACCGCGAGCAAACGTTGAGTTTGCCGCATCCCCAATCAATTGCTAATCGGGCTATTTCATGAATCCATCTGATTCCTTCGTGCCCATCCAGACTGCCGAACAGCTTTTTCAGGCGGCGGAATCGACCCTGCTCATGCCGAATGGCCTCGATGCCAGCCGCCTGCAACCGATATTCAGCCGCCTGCTTACACACGATGTGGACTACGCCGATTTGTATTTTCAGTATTCCCGTTCCGAGAGTTGGAGTCTGGAAGAAGGCCAGGTCAAATCCGGCAGCTTCAACATTGACCAGGGTGTGGGTGTGCGCGCCATCTCCGGTGAGAAAACCGCCTTCGCCTATTCCGATGACATCAGCCTCGACGCGCTGACCCAGGCGGCCGACGCTACCCGCGCCATCGCCCGCGCCGGACAGTCGCGGACAGCGGCGGCGTTGCAACGCAGCAAAGGTCGTCAGCTGTATCACCCCGTCGACCCGCTGGCGAGTCTTGCGGACGCCGACAAGGTCGCCCTGCTGGAGCGGTTGGAGCGCCGTGCGCGCGCCATGGACACACGCGTCATTCAGGTGATGGCGAGTCTCGCATCCGAATACGAAGTGATTTTTATCGCCCGTTCCGACGGCCATCTGGCTGCCGACGTGCGGCCGCTGGTGCGGTTGTCGCTGCAAGTCATCGTCGAACAGGATGGGCGGCGCGAGCAGGGCTCGGGCGGCGGCGGCGGGCGTTTCGACTATGCTTATTTCACTGACGAGATGCTCGAAACCTACGCGCGCCAGGCCGTGCATCAAGCCACCGTCAACCTCGACGCGCGTCCCGCTCCGGCGGGCGCCATGACCGTCGTGCTCGGCTCTGGCTGGCCCGGCATCCTGCTGCACGAAGCCATCGGCCATGGGCTCGAAGGCGACTTCAACCGCAAAGGCAGTTCGGCTTTTGCCGGACGCATCGGCGAGCGAGTCGCCGCCCCGGGTGTCACCGTCATCGACGACGGCACCATCCCTCTGCGGCGCGGCTCGCTCAACGTCGACGACGAAGGCAATTCCACCCAGCGTACCGTGCTTATCGAAGACGGCATCCTCACCGGCTACATGCAGGACTCGCTCAACGCCCGCCTCATGGGCGTGCCGCACACCGGCAATGGCCGCCGCGAATCCTACGCCCATATCACCATGCCGCGCATGACCAATACCCTCATGCTGGGCGGCGACAAAGACCCGCACGAAATCATCGCCTCGGTGAAGCGGGGTTTGTACGCCGTCAACTTCGGCGGCGGTCAGGTCGACATCACCAGCGGCAAATTCGTCTTCTCCGCCGCCGAGGCCTACATGATCGAAGACGGCAAAATTTCTTACCCCGTCAAGGGGGCGACGCTGATCGGCAACGGCCCCGATGCGCTCACCCGCGTCTCCATGATCGGCAACGACATGCAGATGGATTCCGGTGTGGGAACCTGCGGCAAGGAAGGGCAGAGTGTGCCCGTCGGGGTGGGGCAGCCCAGCTTGCGGATTGACGGCTTGACCGTAGGCGGGACGGCCTGAGCAGGATGGACTTGGCGTTGCACCAGATTCCCGAGAGGGTGCCGGGTATCGTTACCCCGTGGATTTTGAGCGGGTTTGCAAAAGGAGGTTCAGAGCGCAGTTGAACTGGAATGTTGGGCAGGAATTCCCTACACTGAATTTGAAAGTAGGGGGTGTTTTTTTAATTTTCTTAAGGAGTCAGACAAATGAAACACACTTTAGCCGTAAAAGTTTTCGGGATATTGGCCGCTTCCGTTTTTGCCCTTGGCGCCGCGCAGGTGTATGCCGCCAGCAGTCCTGCCAAGGACAAGGCCGAGGCCGAAAAAGTGGTGAACGGCGCCACCAAGACCATCAACGATTTCGCTGCCGATCCCAACATGGGCTGGTTCCGCGATAATGTCAAGAATGCTAAGGCCATGATGATCGTGCCGTCCCTGGTCAAGGCGGGATTCATCTTCGGGGGGTCAGGCGGAACCGGTGTGGTGCTGGCGCGTGATAACCTGGTCTGGCGCGGCCCCTCCTTCGCGACCGCGGGCTCGGTGAGTTGGGGGCTTCAGGCCGGCGCTTCGGATGCTCAGGTGGTCATGATGGCCATGACCGACAGGGGCAAGGATGCGCTGCTCAGCAACAAGTTCCAGGCGGGAGCGGATGCGAGCGTGGCCGCGGGACCAGTGGGCGCGGGCGCCCAGGCCGCGACGACCGACATTCTCCAGTTTACCCGCAGCAAGGGTGTATTTGGCGGGTTGAGCCTGGAAGGCTCGGTCATAGCCGTGCGTGACAGCCTCAACCACGCTTATTACGGCAAGCCGGTGACGCCTGTGGACATCCTGGTCAAGGGGGATGTCACGAATCACCAGGCGGCTTCCCTGATCAAGGCGGTAACGTCCAAGGCTGAGAAATAACGCGTGGCCCGGAATATGCCGCTCAACCCGCATTCTGAGTCCGGCAGTTCCGGGATGTGGCCCAAACGTCGCTGAGGACGGATTCAGGGGACGGATTCAGGGCTGCATGAAATCGCGCGCCGAATCGTGAACGGACGGTCCCTCTGTCATGGAGGGGCCGTCTTTTTGTCTGTACCCTATCGAGGCTGGCCGCAATGTGAATCTATAATTGCCGAAACCCGCGGCCAGCGAGCTGTCCGTGCCCGTCACTGATATCCGTCGCGACTGTTATCCACCCAGATCAAACTTTGAGTAGTCTCTTTGTCCACGAGTTTTTGGCGCTGGGCGTCATATTCCTGCTTGGACATGGCGCCCGCGTCATAGGACTGCTTCAGGTTGGCGAGTTGCTGTTCCTTCGAGAACGTGGCGTCCTTGCTGCTGACATTGGTACTGCTGCAGGCAGTCAGAACAGCAACAAGGGAAGTTACGGCAATCACTTTAAATGTGGATTTCATGCATGTTTCCTCGGGTAGGGTTGATGACTCATCCATTCCCGCAAATCTTATCCCAATTCCATTCTGGTTTGAGCCCCCTGCCTGAAGGCCGGCGGCCTTATCGCTTCTCCTCAAAGCGCCAGCTTGCGGCTTCGACCCGTTTCCTGATCGCTCCTCGCGCCTGCCCGCCGTCAGCGCAGCGCCCGCATTGTGCTTCGGCATCCGGTGCGCGACTTCGGCGGAATTGGCGGCGTATCGGGTGTCGTCAGCGCAGCGTCCAATAGCAATGACAGCCGCTTCATTGTGGTATCGCGCACGGGCATGAGGCGGGGTTGCTAAAAACTTTTATCGAACATCGGTACCGCCTCAAGGTACTTCCGGTTGTCGTTTTGTGGTTTCAGGCTGGGTTCCTGGCTGAGCAACTCCTCGTAGTATTGTTCCCGCTGCTGGCGGGATGTGAGCGCTTTGGGCGGCGCATCCGGTTTGTCGGGGGTCGCCGAGATACCGGCTATATCGGCAGGGATTGCGTCGATGGTAATGGCCTGGCTGGCCTCCCCCTTGTAGGCGGCCTCGACCCGACGCGCGTAGGCAGTCTCGATTTCGCTGTGCGTGACCAGGCCATCATGGTTGGCATCGATTTCGTCAAAGCTCCTGGCCACCATGGGCATTTTCCCTTGCGCCTCCTTGAGGCTTAAGGCGCCATCTCCGTTCAGGTCGGCCGCCTTGAATCGCTGCTGGTAAAGCTCGATGCCATTCAGCATTGAGGTGTCGGCGGCAAAGACCGCCCCCGGTGCGGTGACCGGGGCAACTGAGAGCAGGACTGCGACCAGTGGGGAAGCGCGGGTTTTCATGGGGTCGGTGTCCCGGATGCTGAGAATGGCGCAAGTATAAACGGACATCGCGTTTCCCATTTCCCAGATTGATCGGGACATTTCTGCCCCGTCGGCAGGACGGATCAGGCTGCCTGCGACTTGATACGGTGAAGAGAAATTTCCTCCAGGGGTATGGGCTGGCCAAAGAAATATCCCTGGGCGTAATCGACCCCGATTTCATCGAGTTTGGCCAGCGTTTCTGCATTCTCCACGAACTCGGCAATGGTCTTGATCCCGAGGAAACTGCTGGTTTCCCGCATCGATCTGACCAGGGACTCGTCGATGCCGCTGGCGGCAATCTCCTTCACGAACGAGCCGTCGATCTTGAGGTAATCAACCTTGAGGTTCTTCAGATAAGTGAAAGAGCAATAGCCAACGCCAAAATCGTCGAGTGTAAACTTGCAGCCAAAGCGCCGCACCTGACGGATGAAATGCTGGGCTTGCGAGAAACCCTCTATGGCGGCTGTTTCGGCAATCTCGAAAATGATCTTGTGCCCGGGGATGTCTCCCTTGCCGAGCTCGGCCAGAAGGAAATTCAGGAACAGGGGATTAAAGATGGACTGGCCGGACAGGTTGATGGAAAAACCGCCGATCAATTCGAAATCGGCAGCGTGCTCGCGTATCCATTGAAAAACATGCCGAACCACCCAGCGGTCGACTTCCGTGATGCGTTGCAGCCGTTCCGCCGCCGCGATCAGTTCACCGGTATTGATTCTGTCATCCGGGCCGCCCAGAGACCGCAACAGGATCTCATGATGGACCGGTGTGTGTGCCTGACCGCCGATGGCAACCACGGCCTGGCAATTCAACTCCAGACGATCCTCCGCAAGGATGCGGCCCAGTTTGTGTGCCCAATCGGCAAGTTCCGTGACAGTCGTGCGGTGCGCTGAAGCCTCGTCGCTGAACAGGACGATTTCATCAGGCCCGCTTTGTTTGGCAGCAGCGCACGCCGCATTGGCGTTGTCATAATAGGTTTCGGGCTCAATACAATCAGGCGTCCACATCAAGCCGGCGCAGACCGCGACACTGTAATCCCGGTCTTCGATATGCTGTTTGTTCTGGCCAAGTTCCCGGACCAAAGATGAAACCATCGTTTTCGCGCTTTCGGGATCAGGGCTGGTTGACCAGAATGCAAAAGCCTGTTCACCGGCACGGGCCAGCAGACTGTTCTCGGGCAGCCTGCCCTGAACCTTAATGGCCAGACTGCACAGAAACTGGTTCCGGGTTTCGGTCTTGGCCGGGCTGTAGGGGCTGTGTGAAATATCCAGATTCAGAATCCCGAATACATAACCCGTGTCCTTGGTACCCGAGCGCAGCCAGTTGCGGCGGATGGAGCGGAAGAATTCCCTGCGGTTAACCAGCCCTGTGACAGGATCATGCGAGGCATACCAGAGCAGATCACGCTGCATTTTCTGGATCATGGCGCTGTAGGTGCGGTCCATCAGCGGAAGCTCCATGTCCTCGGTTAACTGCGCTTCGCTATTTTCCAGAGCCTGCAGGAATTCCCTGCGCCTGAGATCAAGCTTCTTGATCCCGCGGTAGTTTGAAAAGACATAAACCGGCGGGTCATCGCCAACCCATATCAGGTTGAGCGGAGCTTTGAGTTTGGCGAACTGGATCCAGTCTCCCACCCGGAAATGTTCCAGCAAACTGCACTGTTCTGCGCTGACGGCCTCAGTGCTTTCCGGGCGCTGCAGTTTTGTGGAAACGGCGCTGTAGTGCACCTGCGTGGTGTTATCCGCGTCTAGCAACAGGTCGGCAAGCCGATCCAGAATACGATCCTGTTCGTGCTTGTCATGGCATACCAGACTCAATCCGGTATCGATGTGTTGCAGCAGTTGTTGTGCGGCTTCCACAGTGGGCTGGCTGGTTCGTTCCTGTGCGAGCCAGGCGGACAGGGTCTCCAGGGTTTTCCATGTCTGATTCGCTGGTTCGCTTTCCGCTCCGTGGCGGAGTTCTTGCCGCAGCAAATAATTGCGCCAGCCGCTGTTGATGAGCTCGATCACGACATTGGCGACGGTCTGCGAGCCCAGCCGTTCGGCCAGTTCACCGAGTATGCGCCGCTTGGCGTTTTCGGCGCGCTGCCGCCCTTCAAGGACATCCTGCAGTCTGGAAATTCTTGCCGCGCGCTCATTCATCAGGGGTTTGACGACGCGTTCGAGTTGCGTGCGCGCTTCTTCGTAGACCCCCGGATTTTTCTCGGCTTCGGTACTGATCCGGTCGGTCCAGCGCTTCATCAGTTTCAACAGGCGCTCGTCGGTGATTTCGCCGTCATCTTCCGCCACCATGCTGATGCGATCAAGCGTGTTGAGTACCTTGTGCGCAGGATGATTCGGCGAATTGAGGAAGGCCGGATCGGCAATGGCGAGTTGTATCAAACTCGTTTCCATGCGCTGAAAGAATGGACGGATGCCCTCGCTGATGGACTTCTCGTCGTGCATGGTGTCGAACAGGGCGCCAAACAGGTCGACGGTCCGCTGCATTTCCGGCGCGAGGTTCTGCGGAAGAGCGCCCGCAGCAGAAAGCCGCTGCAGAACCGGCGACGGTGGCATGGCGCCGCCGGCCATTCCCCCGCCGGCCATTCCCCCGCCGGCCATTCCCCCGCCGGCCATTCCCCCGCCGGCCATTCCCCCGCCGGCCATTCCACCGGCCATTCCAGCGCCAGCCATTCCAGCGCCGGCCATTCCCGCGCCGGCCATTCCCGCGCCGGCCATTCCCGCGCCGGCCATTCCAGCGCCGGCCATTCCAGCGCCGGCCATTCCAGCGCCAGTGCTGGTGGGATAGGCGGCGGGGGAATAGGATTGGCCTGCCTGTGGGGCCGCCGCGACACCACTCGGCCGGCCGCGGCCGAGCCAGTCCATCAAGGCTCCGGTGATGCGGCCCAGTGTGCCAGGCGTGGGAGCACTGGCGCCGGGCGCGGCTTTCGGGCCGGTTGTGCCGGTTGCTGGGGCCAACTCAGGACTGCCGTCCGAGGCCGGCAGTTCGGGGTGTTCGGGGGTGGAAAGGGGCGGCGAACGATCCGCTGTTCGAGTGTCCGAGCCACCAGTGGGAAGGAGTTCGAGCAACTCGCCATACATCGGTTCGAGTTGTTCGGCCAGAATTTCCCGCAGCGTGTTGTAGGCCACCAGCCGTGCCTTCGTTGGTATAGGCAAGTCCTGGATTGCGGTTCGATAGGCGTGGCATATGACCACGGGACCGTAGGGATTGGTGGTGTGGTCAAAGCCAAACGCGTAGACCTGTCCTATTCGGGGCTCAATCTCCGCCAGTTGTTCCCTGAAACTTTCTTCGAGTTTGGTAGCCTCGCTCGTGGCGCCTAGCCAGTCCTCGAAATCGACTTCATCCACCAGGGCGAGTCCGCCTTCGGCGCTGGGCTGATTTACTTCTGTAACGAGACGGCGGCGGTCAAAACTTTCCATCACGGCGCGGATGAATTTTTCCCGGATCAAGGAGGGGTTTCTGCGGAATTCCTCACTTGCCGCAAGCAGGCCGCTGTGTTCGCTTATGCTGGCAGCGTGCGCCGCAGCGTAGGACAGTTTCCCGTCGATGAAATAAGACAGCTGATCCTGTGCCTGGCCCAGTGTTTCGCGCAACAAGGTCTCGCAATTTTCCCGCATGCTCTGGCTGGATGCGACCGGGTGGCTGGCTGCGAAACGCAGCCGATGATTCAACATGCGCAGTTTTTGCAGGGCGCGCAAAGCCTCAACCGGCTGTTTGCCGAAAGCGACGCCGACACCCAGGGCGCTCAGGCGTTTGAGTTGGGCAATGATGTGGTGGGTTTGTGCGTTCCCAGGAGTAGCGGGAGTAAAAATGACTTCAACCTGCGTGCCGTCAAGCTCTGACAGCAAACGGAAGCCTTGATCCGGGTTGGTAAACTTGAGGAACAGGCCGCCGAGACAGAAATCGCGTATTTCACAGGTGATTTCATGGCGTCCGCTCGACACGATCATCGCCGCCTGGACGACTTCGAATCGCCTGTCCCGGCGCAATTCCTTCTGGATGTTTCCGGCATCGGTGGCCATATAGAATATCTACCTGCCAATCAGATTGCGAACATTATAGCCATCCGGGATGGGAAACCGTACAGAATTCCAGTCAAGCAAAACAGCAGCTGGTCGAGACGGCCTGAAGCGCTGCCCAAAGCAACAAGCCATTTGGAAAGCCTCGACATTCTCCATGCGGAATACCCGGGTGCGCTTGCTGTCTTGATTGATGCATTGTCGAAAAGGTCCGATGCTCTTGTGACATTCAGGGCCTTTTGTTAGTATCCAATGCATGGTTTCCGCTCGTGCTTCTTATCCGCAGATTTATTTCCACTTCATGCTTTTTGCGGTGGAGAGGGTATAGCGCGGACAGGACAAACAAGCCCACTTGAAACCGCCAGCCCCCTGGCGGTTTTTTGTTGGGGCGACAGGAGGATGTCATGACGACTTACCGCACCGACGATACCCGCATCGAGCAAAGCGGAGAACTGCTGGCGCCAATGCAGATCATGCGCGAATTGCGTGCCAGCGAGCATGCCCTCGGTGTGGTTTCCCATGCGCGCAGCAAAATTCATGATGTATTGCGCGGAGCAGACGATCGCATGTTTGTCGTCGTCGGCCCGTGCTCCATCCATGACCCCTCAGCGGCGCTGGATTATGCGCAACGGCTGAAGCCGCTGGCCGAAGAACTGGCGCACGATCTCATCATCGTGATGCGGGTGTATTTCGAAAAGCCGCGTACCACGGTGGGCTGGAAGGGGCTGATCAACGATCCGCATCTGAACGAGAGTTACGACATCAACGAAGGTCTGCGCCTGGCGCGCAAGCTATTGCTGGATGTCAATGAAATCGGCCTGCCCTGTGCGACCGAGTTTCTCGACCTGATTTCGCCGCAATACATTGCCGACCTGGTGGCGTGGGGCGCCATCGGCGCGCGCACGACGGAGTCCCAATCGCACCGCCAGCTGGCTTCCGGGCTGTCCTGCCCGGTCGGCTTCAAGAACGGCACCGACGGCAGCCTCAGAATTGCGGTCGACGCCATCAAGGCCGCCAGCGCGCGCCACCATTTCATTTCCATTACCAAGTCGGGTCATGTGGGCGTGTTCAGCACCTCGGGCAACGAGGACACCCACGTCATCCTGCGCGGCGGCAAGACGCCCAATTACGATGCGGCGAACGTCAATATCGCCTGTGGCGAACTGGCGGCAACCGGCCTGCGCCAGCAGGTCATGATCGACTTCTCGCACGCCAATTCCAGCAAGCAGTACCAGCGTCAGCTCGATGTGGGCCAGGATGTGGCGGCGCAGGTGGCCGCGGGTGACACGCGCATCATCGGCGCCATGATCGAAAGCCATCTCAATCCGGGTCGGCAGGATCTGGTTGCAGGGCAGCCGCTGGCCTATGCTACCTCGATTACCGACGCCTGCATCGGCTGGGATGCCACCGAGCCCCTGTTGCGCATGCTGGCCGACGCGGTGAATAAACGCCGGCTGACCGTTCCGGAGGATGAGGAATAAGCGCGCTTCCGGGTTAAAATGCACGTGGCGGGCCCCCCCGCATGGCTAAATCGTGAATCGGGTCAGGTCCGGAAGGAAGCAGCCACAGCGATCGATGCCAGTGCCGGGGTTCAGGCTCGCCATTGTTTCCAGGGGTTAGGAATTAGGATCTCGGGGCTAGGCTGTGTGGCGTCGTGCTGCTAGCCTTGCGTACAAAAGTGCGCAACACTCCTCCCCTAGTTCCTGGCTCCTATATCCTAGCCTCAACCTATGACTGACCTTTTCGGTGACACCGCATCTCCCGCACTGGCGCTTGCGCGCAAGTGGCGGCCGCGCGTGTTTGCCGATCTCAAAGGCCAGGAGCATGTGGTGCGGGCGCTGTCCAACGCGCTCACCCAGGGCCGTCTGCATCATGCGTATCTCCTCACCGGCACACGCGGGGTCGGCAAGACCACGTTGGCTCGGATACTGGCCAAGTGCCTCAATTGTGAAACCGGGGTGACCGCCACGCCGTGCGGCGTCTGTTCGGCCTGCTCGCAGATCGATGGCGGGCGCTTCGTCGATTTGCTGGAACTGGACGCGGCGTCGAACACCGGCGTCGACAACATGCGCGAGGTCCTCGACAACGCCCAGTACGCGCCGACGGTAGGGCGCTACAAGATCTACATCATCGACGAGGTGCACATGCTGTCGAAGCCGGCGTTCAATTCCATGCTGAAAACCCTGGAAGAGCCGCCTGCGCATGTGAAATTCATCCTCGCCACTACCGATCCGCAGAAGATCCCGGTCACGGTGTTGAGCCGTTGCCTGCAATTCAATCTCAAACCCATGCCGCCGGCGCTGGTGGCGCAGCACCTGAGTGAAGTGCTGGCACAGGAAAAGGTGGCCTGCGAGCCGGCCGCGCTGAATCAGTTGGCGCGGGCCGCCGCCGGCAGCATGCGCGATGCGCTGTCGCTGACCGATCAGGCCATCGCCTACGGCGGCGGCAAGGTGGATGCGGCGGGCGTCGAGGCCATGCTTGGCACGGTAAGGCGCGATTATCTGTTCGATCTGCTCGATGCGCTGGCCGCGCAGTCTGGCGACAAACTGCTTGACCAGGCGCGCCAGACTGCCGAGCGTGGCATCGCGCTGGATGCGGTCCTCCAGGACTTGGGAGGGGTGCTCACACAATTGGCGCTGCTGCAGGGGGCGCCCGCCGCACTGGCGTCCGATACGCCTGACTTGTCGCGGCTGCGGCAACTCGCGGCGACCCTCGACGCCGAGACGGTGCAGTTGTATTACCAGATTGCCTTGAATGGCCGCCGCGACCTGCCGTTTGCTCCGGATGATTTGTCGGGCTTCAGCATGACCTTGTTGCGGATGCTGGCGTTTACGCCGGGGTCTGCACCGGTCCAGACCGCGCGTTCCGCGCCGGTAACGCGGCAGCCCGAGCCCCAAGCACTGCCGCGCCCGATGACCGCCGCGCCGGTTGCGGCAGATGTCCACCCGGCCCCCCCACTGGCGGCGCAGGAGTCTGCCGCTGCCTCCGCCTGGGACTGGCTCAAAATCGTTGCCGATCTGAAACTGGGCGGCATGGCGAAAATGCTGGCTGACCATTGCGAGTTGGTCTCGCATGAAGGTGACCAGGTCTTGCTGCGCGTAGGCGAAGCGCACAAACATCTGCTTGATCGCGCCTATCAGGACAAACTGGTGAACACGCTGCGCGACCGGCATGGCGCGGCGCTGCAGGTAAAATTTGAAATTGGCGCGGCGGCCGGGCAGACGCCGCAGCAAGTGCGCACCCGCGAACGTGATGCGCGCCAGGCCGAGGCGGTGGCGGCGATTGAATCCGATCCATTTATCCGTGAACTGGTGGAGCAATTCGATGCGCGCATCGACGAATCAACGATACGACCCTTAGGAGAATCGCAATGATGAAAGGCGGCATTGGCAACCTGATGAAACAGGTGCAGCAAGTACAGGGCAATATGGCGAAAATGCAGGAAAAGCTCGCCGAGATGGAAATCGAGGGAGAGAGCGGCGCCGGCATGGTGAAAGTCACCATGACCTGCAAATACGACGTGCGCCGCGTCACCATCGACCCCGGTCTCATGTCCGACGACAAGGAAATGCTCGAAGACCTGGTGGCGGCCGCGGTGAACGACGCTGTGCGCAAGGTTGAAGCAACGGTGCAGGAAAAGATGGGTAGCGTGACCGCAGGTCTGCCGATTCCACCGGGGATGAAGCTGCCGTTCTGATACTGGGCATCTCTTGCATCCGTCGGCTTTAGAAAACCTGATCACCGCGCTGCGCGCGCTGCCCGGAGCCGGCCCCAAGTCGGCCGCGCGCATGGCATATCACCTGCTGCAACGGGATCGCGGCGGGGCAGAGCGCCTGGCGGCCGCCTTGGGTCACGCGCTCACGCACTTGCATCACTGCCGCCTGTGCAACAACTTTTCCGAGGCGGAAGTGTGCGAGGTGTGCGTTCATCCGCGTCGCAACAAACACCAGCTTGCGGTGGTTGAGATGCCCGCCGACCTCAACATGATGGAGACCACGCAAAGCTACAACGGTCTGTACTTTGTGTTGATGGGCCGACTGTCGCCGCTCGACGGCATCGGCCCGCGCGAAATTCATCTCGACCGGCTGATCAGCCGGGCGCTGGACGGCGTGGTGGAAGAAGTCGTGCTGGCGACCAACTTCACCCCCGAGGGCGAAGCCACCGCCCACACCATAGGCGAATTGCTGAAAGCGCGGGGGCTGAAAGTCAGCCGCCTGGCGCGTGGCGTGCCGGTGGGCGGCGAACTGGAATACGTGGACAGCGGCACGCTGGCGCAGGCCGTGCGCGACCGACGCATCGTGTGATGGGGTGCGACCGGAGCGGCGCGTAAAGTAATTAACCTGGATGACATGATGGAACTGACCGCACTCACCGCCTTATCCCCGCTCGATGGCCGGTACGGCAGCAAGACCGCGCCGCTGCGCGGCTTTTTCAGCGAATACGCGCTGATCAAATATCGCGTCATCGTGGAAATCGAATGGCTGAAAGCGCTGGCGGGCGAACCTGCCATCGCCGAAGTACCGGCATTTTCGAACGATGCCATCGCGCTGCTCGACGACATCGCCGACCACTTTTCCGTGGCCGACGCCGAGCGCGTCAAGACCATCGAGGCCACCACCAACCACGACGTCAAGGCGGTTGAATATTTCCTCAAGGAGCGCACGAAAGCCCACGCCGAAATCGCGGCGGTTTCCGAGTTCATCCACTTCGCCTGCACCTCCGAGGATATCAACAACCTGTCGCATGGCTTGATGCTGAAAGCCGCGCGCGATGCGGTACTGCTTCCGGCGCTGGAAAACGTCATTGCGCGCCTCACCGATCTGGCGCACGAGTTCGCCGACCTGCCCATGCTCTCGCGCACCCACGGCCAGCCAGCCTCCCCCACCACCGTCGGCAAGGAGCTCGCCAATGTCGTCTACCGCCTGCGTCGCGCCTACATTGCCACCGCCGATGTGGAAGTGCTGGGCAAGATCAATGGCGCCGTGGGCAATTACAACGCGCATCTGTCGGCCTATCCGGACTTCGACTGGGAAGGCTTTGCGCGTGGCTTCGTCATGGAACTGGGGCTGAGCTTCAACCCCTACACCATACAGGTCGAACCGCACGACGCCATGGCCGAGCTGTTTGATGCGATCGCCCGCGTCAACACCATTCTCATCGATTTCAATCGCGACGTATGGGCTTATATCTCGGTCGGTTATTTCAAGCAGAAGGTCATGGCAGGCGAGGTAGGCTCATCCACCATGCCGCACAAGGTCAATCCCATCGACTTTGAAAACAGCGAGGGCAACCTCGGTCTGGCCAACGCGATGCTGCGACATCTCGCCGAAAAGCTGCCGATCTCGCGCTGGCAGCGCGACCTCACGGATTCCACCGTGCTCAGAAATATGGGTGTCGGCTTCGGCTACAGCCTCTTGGCCTACGAATCCTGCCTGCGCGGTTTGGGCAAACTCGAAGCCAATCCTGCGGCGCTCGCCGCCGATCTCGACGCCAATTGGGAAGTGCTGGCCGAACCCATCCAGACCGTGATGCGGCGCTACGGCGTGGCGAACCCCTACGAGCAACTGAAGGAACTCACGCGCGGGAAGGGTGGTATCACGCGCGACACGCTGCACGTTTTCATCGACGGCCTGGCGATCCCCGATACTGACAAGGCGCGTCTGAAGCAGATGACTCCAGCCAGTTATACCGGCAGGGCGGCGGAACTGGCTAAGCAGATTTGAATGGCGGGGCGGAAATGTTTGGCACCGGCAAGGACTATGCCGCCTTCCGCCCGGAACGGGCAGGCCGTGGCTGTAAAGCCGATAAATCGGCAACAACCACGCACCGTCGTATGCACACACGATGTTCAACGCATTGGCCATTTTCGGCAATGCAGAATCATGCGGCGGATAACGGCCTATGCTTGTTGAACCGCCTGTAATTTTTTGCCCTGAGTGTGTTTCATGAGCGACCACGACCTAGATGTCACCCTTGCGGATTTCCAGCAGCGCGTCCTCGACGAATCGCACCGCCGACCCGTCGTCGTTGATTTCTGGGCCCCGTGGTGCGGCCCCTGCAAGTCGCTCAAGCCGGTTCTGGAGAAACTCGCGGCGGAATATGGCGGCAAGTTCCTGCTCGCCAAGATCAATTCCGACGACAACCAGGAACTTGCCAGCCGCTACGGCGTGCGCGGCATCCCGGCGGTCAAGGCCTTCGTCGACGGACAGCCGGTCGACGAGTTTTCCGGCGCGCTGCCCGAGGGTGAAGTGCGCGCGTTTCTCGATCGCCTGATTCCCAGCCCAGCCGAAGGTTTGCGCGCGCAGGCCGACGATGCGCGCATCGCGGGTGACATTTCAGGGGCGCTGCAGTTACTGGCCGATGCCTCCCGGCTCGACCCCGCGCATGTCGGCGTACGGCTGGACACGGCGGAAATCATGCTGGATCTGAACGAGGCCGAAGAAGCCGGGCGCCTGCTCGAAAGTGTATCCGGCGACGCCGACCCGCGTGTGGCACAACTCCGGGCGCGGCTGCAATTCATGAGTGCGGCGGGTGAAGACGAAGCCGCTCTGCAAGCGCGCGTGGCTGCGAATGAAAATGACCTGGACGCCCGGCTCAAGCTCGCCAGTCTGTGGGTGGCGACGGCGCAATACGAATCCGCCATGGAACAATTGCTGGAAATAGTCCGCCGCGACCGCGGCTTTCAGGACGACATTGGCCGTAAAACCCTGCTGTCCGTGTTCAACCTGCTTGGCGGCGGCGAGTTGGTGAGTCGCTACCGGCGGATGCTGGCGAGTGCGCTGAACTAAAGAATTTACAGAGAGGACAAGAGGACAGGAGTAGAGAAAGCAGGGGGTTTGCCTTGTTCCCCCTCTTGTCCTCTTTGTTCAATCGATCCTGCCAATCAACCGCCGCCGCCACTGCCTATTCCGTGGGCAGCCTGGAGTACCAGTGCGTCGAAATCGGCCGCGCTCATGAGTCCCCGCTCGGCGACGATGTCGCGCACGGGACGGCCTGATTTCTCGGATTCCTTGGCGACTTCCGCGGCCTGCATGTAGCCGATTCGGGGGTTGAGCAGGGTGGCGAGCGCGACGCTCTGGTGGATGAACCAGGCGCAGCGTTCGCGGTTGACGCGGATGCCTTTGAGGTTCTTCTCGGTGGCGGCGTTCATGGCGTGGGTGAGCCAGTCCATGGCGTCGAATAGCGCGGAGCCGAGGGCCGGCATCATCACGTTGAGTTCCATCTGCCCGGCCTGCACCATGTAGGACACGGCGGCATCCTGCCCCAGTACCTGGAAGCAGACCTGGTTCAGCATTTCGAACATCACCGGGTTGACCTTGCCAGGCATGATGCTGGAGCCGGGCTGCACGGGGGGCAGCTGGATTTCTCCGAGGCCGGTGCGCGGTCCGCTTGCCAGGAGGCGCAGGTCGTTGGAGATGCGGGTGAGTTCCAGCGCCAGATTGCGGATTTCACCCGAGAGCCGGGCCAGATCGTTCATCGACTGCATTTGGGCGACGAGGCTGCCGACCCGGATCGGCTCGCCGGTGAGGCTGGACAATTCGGCGGCGACACGTGCGGGGTATCCGGGCGAGGTGTTCAGGCCGGTGCCTGCGGCGGAACCGCCGAGGCCGGTTTCACACAGGGCAGGGCGCACGGCCTCGATGCTGACAGCGCAGCGGATGAGCGTCCAGGCGTAGGCCGCGAATTCCTGCCCCAGCGTGGTCGGCACGGCGTCCTGCAAATGGGTGCGGCCGCTTTTCACCGTGTCGCGCTCGCGTTCCGCCAGGCGTGTGAATTCGGCTGCCATGGCGCGAACGGCGTGTGACAATCGGGGCAGCTTGGCCAGCACGGTGAGGCGGATGGCGGTGGGGATGGTGTCGTTGGTACTCTGCCCCATGTTGACGTCGTCGTTGGGGTTGACCGGCTTGTATGCGCCTTTGTCAAAACCCAGCGAGACGTTGGCGAGGTTGGCGATTACTTCGTTGCTGTTCATGTTGTGGCTGGTGCCGGCGCCCGCCTGGAAGCGATCCACCACGAACTGGTCGAGATGCTCGCCGCCAAGGATTTTTTCGCAGGCGGCGACGATGGCGTCGCGCTTGTCCGTTGGCAGCCAGCCGGGCTGGCAGTTGGCGCGGGCGGCGGCGAGTTTGATGCGGACATGGGCCAGTACGAAATCCCTATCCGGAAACCGCCCGGAAATGGGAAAATTGACAATTGCACGCGCAGTTTGTGCACCGTACCAGGCGTTTGCGGGAACCCGGACCTCGCCCAGCGAGTCAGTCTCGATGCGATATTCATTCATGATGGGAAGACCTATGACAGCGTTATTCGATGTCCGCCGATTTTATCCGATGTGGCTGATTGGGCTGATGATGGCGCTTGCATTACCCTTTGCGCAGGCAGCGGGATTCAGCATGACCGACTCCGGGGGCAAGACGCACACCCTCGCCGGCTACAAGGGGAAGTGGGTGCTGGTGAACTTCTGGGCGACCTGGTGCCCACCCTGCCAAGTGGAGATCCCCGACCTGATTGCCCTGCACGAAAACAAGAAGAACAATCTGGTCGTCATTGGCATCGCAGTCGATTTCCTCAACCCGAAGCAGGTGACGGATTTTGCGGAAAGCTTGATGGTGTCCTATCCCATCGTGCTTGGAACACCCAAAATTATCGACCAGGTGGGGCCGGTGCAAGGATTGCCCACGACCTATCTCTACAACCCGGAAGGCAAGATGGTGGCGCAGCAGGTCGGAGCGATCACCCGCGAGTCGGTGGAGGCTTATATTGCCAGCAAGTCGGTGCGGGCCCACAGGTGAAGGAGTCGGCGCCATGCATAGCTTGCTGATCGGATTGTTGCTGGCCATGGCTGCCCCGGCGTGGGCCGGGACGCGCGATGTCGAGAGCTACTTTTTTCAGCCCCAGATGGGGGATTTCCAGGCCGAATTGAAGACCGCCAAAGACGAGGGCAAGAAGGGCGTGTTCCTGTTTTTCGAGATGGACGATTGCCCGTTTTGCGCGCGGATGAAATCGACCATCCTCAATCAGTCCGAGGTGCAGGATTATTTTCGCAAGCATTTTTTGATTTACAGCGTTGATGTCAACGGCGATAGTCCGATGAAGGATTTTCAGGGCAAGGACACCACGGAAAAGGCGTTTGCATTGGAGCACCGCGTGCGAGCCACGCCCGCCATGATTTTCTTTGACCTCGACGGCAAACCGGCCACACGCTACACCGGTCCGGCTCGGGACACGACCGAATTCATGGCCCTGGGGCGTTACGTTGTGGAAGGCGCCTACGCCCGGATGCCCTTCATCAAATACAAGCAGGCGGCCGGCAACGGCGGCGCAGCGCTTGTCCCATGATGCGATGCGGCAGTGCCGCCTTGCTGGCCTGTCTGTTGTCCTTCGCGGCCGCCGCCGCAGATCCCCCCCTGACGCTTGCTGAAGCGCTGGCTTATGCCGACGCGGACCACCCGGATCTTGCGCTGGCGGAGGGGGATCTGGCCGTGTCAATCGCCGCGCGCGAACAGGCTTCCAGCCGTCAGGATTTCTACCTGTATCTCGATGGCACCTTGAGTACCGGGGAACAATCCGGCAATGACTGGCGAGCCAACAACATTGGGCGGCTGGTCGCACTCAAACCCTTGCTTGATTTTGGCCGGACTGAGCAGGCAATCGCCGCGGCCGATCAGGAAATTCTTGCGCGCCGCGCCGCGCTGCTGGATGTGAAAAGCGCCCGTCGTGTCGACCTGATGGCGCGCTATTTCGACGTTCTGCTGGCCGACATGCAATATGCGACTGACAATGAATTCATGGCTGTAGCCTATGTGGAGTGGGATAACGCGAAAGTCCGCCGTGAAACGGGACAGATTAGCCTGCCCCAGCTACTCGATCTGGAAACACGTTATCAGGACATCCGCGAACGTCGCAACGCCAGTTTGCAGCGCATGCGCGGCGCGCGTCAAAAACTGGCCAATGCCATGAATCGGCCAGGCAGACTGCCCAGCGAACTGGAAGACCCAAGTTTGACCGGGAACGATCAGGCATTAGCCGACTACGAAACCCTATTGTCCCGGATGACCGAACATAATCCGCGCGTGCGTGCGCTGCGTGCCCAACTGTCCGCGGTGGATGCCCGGATCGCCATGGTTCGTGCCGATAACAATCCCACGCTGGATGCGGAAGTTATTGGCGCAGGTTACAGCCGCGTATCCAATACCCGTGACAATCTCAGCGCCGGCCTCGTGTTCCTGATTCCGCTTTATCAGGGCCGGGGCGTCGATGCGCGCATCGCGCGCGAACTTGGGCAAAAAGACAGGCTTGCCGCGCAACTGGAAAAGCTCAAGATCGATCTATCCGAAGCCCTGCTCGATACGCTTCAGGAAATTGACTGGCTGCGCGACAGCGCGCGCGCTGCCGCCGACAAGCAGATTGAGTATCGCGACTGGGTACTGGAACGCTCCCGCGCCGAATATGAACTTGAACTCAAAACCACTCTTGGGACCAGCATGGCCGAAACCCAGGCCGCCAAATTGCGCCGCAAACGGGTTGATTATCGGCTGGCACTGGCTTTGGCGCGCCTGGATGCGCTGCTGGGCAGCGAATTGCCGCCGACTGGACAGAAAAAGTGAAGGGGGGTTGCGGATGCGCCGGATGGTACTTATTTCGTTTTTTTTGATGCTGGGTTCGGCACAGGCCGCGGATAAGGCTGCGGACAAGGTTGAACTCACCACCCGGGTTTCAGGTGTGGTGGAGAACGTACTGGTCAGCCCCGGACAGAAAGTCAAAAAAGACGAGGTGTTGCTGCGCCTCAATAAGGAGATTTTCAAGGCGCGGGTCGATGAGGCGACCGCCGAACTGGATGGTTTACGGGCCGACGAAGCCGAAGCCCGGCGCGAACTGGACCGTGCGCAGGAATTGTTCAGCCGCACCGTTTCCTCCACGACCGAACTGGATGCCGCCAAGTTGCGCCATGTCCGGGCCCAATCTGCCTTGAGGGTGGCTGAGGCGCGTCTGATTGTCGCGAACAAAAGTCTTGCGGACACGGAACTCAGGGCGCCATTCGCCGGTGTGGTCAGCGCGGTTCCAGCCGCACCGGGCGTGGTGGTCACTGCCGAGTGTCAGCCGCGCACGCTGGTGGTGTTGAGCCGGAGACGCTGAATTGTCAACGGCGTTCGCCCGGAGTCGTGAGCCAGTCGAACGATCGGAGGGCGTTGTTCAGCTGCGGCGACTGACGCCGCTGTTTGCGGCTGATTTGGTGCCTGGGGTGTAATCCCAGTGGCGCTTCCATGCGTCGACCACCAGGGTAGGATATTCAGGCCGGCCTAGGCTGCCGTTGTAACGGCCGAGCGCGCGGTAGAGATCACCTTTCTCCATGTCGATGTAGTGGCGCAGGATCAACGCGCCATATCTCAGATTGGTGCGAAGCTGGAACAGATTTTGGTCCGGGGTGCCGATGTACTTGATCCAGAATGGCATGACCTGGGTGAAGCCACGTGCCCCCACGGGAGAAACGGCGTATTTGCGGAAGTTGCTTTCCACCTGGATCAGTCCCAGCATCAACTGGGGATCCACCCCGGCGCGGGACGCTTCCCAATGCAGGGTGGTGAGAAATTCCATGCGCTCCGACTCGTCGGGTATGCGGCGAGCCAGGCGACTGGACATTTCATTGAGCCAGGCTTGTTCATCAGCTGGGTTGCGAAATGCGGTGCGGGTGACGGCGGTATCGGCCAGCCCCCTTTGCAGCGAGGCGCGCGCGCTGGCGGAAAGCACCTCTTCGCGCTGCGCGCCGGCGTGCGCCACGCACGCCGCAGCCGAGAGTATCGCGGACAGAAAACCGATTCGCAGATGCCTGATGTTCATCCCAACTCCTTGCTGCTCAGTTTCTCAACAGTTGTGACAAAAACCCCACGGTTTCAGCCAGCGCCACTTTCCGCATCTCGCCGCCCTGACGGGGCTGGTATTCGACCATGCCGTCCTTCAAGCCCCGCTCACCCACGGTAATGCGGTGCGGAATTCCGATCAACTCGGCATCGGCAAACATGACACCAGGCCGCTCGTCACGGTCATCCAGAAGCACCTCGAAACCGGCAGCCGTCAGCTCACTATACAGGGTGTCGGCCGCCTGTTTCACGCTATCATATTTAGCATAACCGATCGCCACAATACCAAGCAAGAAAGGTGCCATGGCTGGGGGCCAGATGATGCCGCGGTCGTCGTGGTTCTGTTCGATGGCGGCGGCGACGATGCGCGACACGCCTATGCCGTAGCAGCCCATTTCCATGGCTTGCGCCTTGCCCTGTTCGTCCAGATAGGTCGCGTTCATGGCGCTGGAATACTTGTTGCCGAGCTGGAACACGTGTCCGACCTCGATTCCCCGGCACAACTCCAAAGTACCCTTCCCGTCCGGGCTGGCATCGCCGGACTGGACGTTGCGCAAGTCGGCAACACGCGGTTCCGGCAGATCGCGGCCGAAGTTTGTCCCGGTCAGGTGCATGCCGTCTTCGTTCGCGCCGCAGACGAAGTCGCCCATGACGCTGACGGAGCGATCGGCGATGACCGGGATGCGTCAAACCTACCGGGCCGACCGAGCCGGGCGCAGCCCCCGTGGCGGCACGGACGGCCGCTTCCGAGGCAAACCCGAGGGGTGATTTCACGCCCGCGATCTTTTCCGCCTTGATCTCGTTCAGCGAATGATCGCCACGGAGCAGCATCGCCACTGGGCCGGTTTCACCTTCCACTATCAGCGTTTTAACGGTGCGATTGGTCGCGATCTTGAGGAAGGCAGCCACGTCCTCAATGCTTTTCACGCCGGGAGTCGCCACCTTTTGCATCGCTGCACCCGCCGCCGGACGCGGTGTGGCGGGCGCAACGGCTTCCGCCAGCTCGATGTTGGCGGCGTAATCGGAGTCGGTGCAATAGGCGATGAGGTCTTCGCCGGAATCGGCCAATACATGAAACTCGTGCGAGGCCGAGCCCCCGATCGCACCCGTGTCCGCCGCCACGGCACGGAATTTGAGACCGAGCCGGGTGAAAATCCGGCTGTAAGCGTCATACATGGTCTGGTAGGTGGCGGCGAGGCTGTCACGTCCTGCGTGAAAGGAATAGGCGTCCTTCATCAGGAATTCGCGTGCGCGCATCACGCCGAAGCGCGGGCGGATTTCGTCGCGGAATTTCATCTGGATCTGGTAGAAGTTGACCGGCAGTTGGCGATAGCTTTTGATCTCGCGGCGCGCCACATCGGTGATGACTTCCTCGTGGGTGGGGCCAAAGCAGAAATCGCGCTCATGGCGGTCACGGATTTTCAGCATCTGCGGGCCGAATACCGCCCAGCGCCCGGTTTCCTGCCACAATTCCGCAGGCTGCACCGCAGGCATCAGGAGTTCGATGGCGCCAGCGCGGTTCATTTCCTCGCGCACCACAGCTTCGACCCGGCGCAGTACTTTCAGGCCCAGTGGCATCCAGGTGTAGAGTCCGGAACCCAGACGTTTGATGAGTCCGGCGCGCAGCATGAGTTTGTGGCTGACGAGTTCGGCCTCGGACGGGGCTTCCTTGGTGGTGGAGAGAAAGAACCGGGAGACGCGCATGATCGGGTAGGCTAAAGGAAACCATGATTTTACCGCTTCCGTATGCTGATGGTTTCTGCATCAGATGAAAGCAATTACTATTCAATGGCGACCGAAATGAAGCGCCGCAGCCGTTTGATGCTGGCAATGGCAGGTCTGGTTCAGGCCTGGCCGGTGCAGGCCGATTCGCTGTCACACGCGCCCGCCCATGGCTGGCGCAAGAAACATGAACCGTATTACGAGGCTTACAGCGGCCGCAAGTGGCCGAGCAATGACGGGTGAGCGACGGGCGTTGCAACCGCGACGCCGTCGGCGCGGTGCTGGGCTGGGGCGATGATCGGCTCACTGGTCGTCAAAGTTGAGCGGGCACGCCCGTGGCGATGCTCATCGGTGGTGTACTGGGCGCCGTCATTGGCCACGAAATCGGCGAAAATGTGGATCGTGAAGACCGGGCATGCTGGGGACACACGCTGGAGTTGGAAGAAAACCGGAAGCAGCGTGTGCGGGACGGATGCCGCCAGTGTGCAGTTTGTGCTGACGCCGGCGCGCGATTTTGCGCTAAGGGTGCGCCATGCCGTGATTACAATGCCAATGTGCTGACTGGCGGCAAGAGAAAAAAGCTCAAGGGCACGGCCTGCCGCGCAGGCGATGGCACCTGGCGCATGACATGATGTAAGGAGTTCATTATTCGTTTCACCCCCCGCAAACGCCTGTGGCGCGAAGTCACAGGCGAAGATCAAATCGAAGTCACGGAAGCGCGCGGCACGCGCTCGCTGCACTTGGGTACGTGCGCCATTCAGAGTGCCATGCGAATCTCTCGTCCGTGGGATCTGGAGCTCGCCTACACCCGCGCGATGATGGCGTGTCTGCTGTTCCGGCAGAGTCCGGAAGACGTTTTGATGATCGGTCTGGGCGGGGGTTCGTTAGCCAAGTTTATTCGCAGGCATCGGCCTGATACGCGCATTACCGCTGTGGAAATCGACGCGCGCGTGATTGCAGCGTCGCGGGCGCATTTCGAAGTGCCGCCTGATGATGACACCTTGCAGGTTGTCGAAGCCGATGGTGCCTTGTATGTGAGGCAGCATCCGGCAAGCGCCGACGTCATCCTGCTCGATGGGTTTGATGCCGGCAATCAGGTCGAGGCGCTGGCCACCGAAACCTTTTATGCCGCCTGTCGCCGGGTATTGAAGCCGCGCGGCGTTCTGGTGGTGAATCTGTGGGGGCGTGACCGTGATTTCACCGAATACTTCACCCGCCTGCTTCACGCCTTTGACGGCAATGTGGGCTGGCTGTCGGTGCAAGGCAAGACCAATGTCATCGTTTTTGCGTTTGCCGCCCCCGGGGCAAGGGCGGAACTGGAGGAGGTGCGCCCGCATCTGGCGCACCTGGCCAGGCGTTACGGGCTGGATTTTCAGGGCTTTGCGCGGGATTTCCAGTGGGCGGATGGAGTCGCGCCGCTACTTGGTTAGCGCTTTGCTGGTTAGATCGTAGAGCCGCACGCTTTCGTCATCCGATCCCGAAGCCATCATGCGCCCGTCAGGACTGTAACGGATCATTGCACCGCATAGTTCATGCGCCTGATAGCGCTGCAGGACGGCGAAGTTGCGGGTTTCCATAATACGAATGGCGGAATCGGAATGCCGTCCCAGGGTCACGATTTGTTTGCCGTCCGGGCTGAAGGAAACCGAGGTCAGCAGGCCATTGTGTTCGGTCGGGATCGAGCGCATTTCGCCTGTGTCCAGATCCCACACGTGCAGGCGAAACCAGCTTCCGGCGGCCAGTGTCCTGCCATCCGGGCTGAATTGCAGGTCATGCGGACTGCCCCCGGCTTCCAGGGTTTTGATCGGCTTGAACGCCTTGTCCAGCAGGACAATACTGCTGTCCAGGCCCACGGCAAGCCGGTCCTGTCGCACTGCGAGCGCCACCACATCGTCATCCAGCGGAATTTCGGCCAGCAGCGTGAGATCGGTGGGCGACCACAGGCGCAGCAATTTGTCGCTATGCCCACTTACCAGCCTGTCCTGAAACAGCGCCAGCGACGTTACCCTTGCCCCCTGGACTTCCGCCTTCACCTGATTGTTTTGCCACAAAATGATGCGGCCGTCGTCGCCGCCGCTGGCATACAGTCCAGGCGAGATGGGCAGAATGGCGCGTACCGAGGCTTCATGCCGCCGGTTTTCGCTGATTTGCTTGCGCGTAGCGACATCCCACAGCCGGATATCGCCCAGATGACCGCCGCTCAGCAGCGTCTTGCCATCCTGGTTGAAAGCGACAGCGGTGGTGCCGAACTCATGCGCGCCAGGCAGCACTACGTCCGGTTTGTCTGCCTTCATCATGTTTGAACAACCAGCTAAAAACTGAAGAAAAACAATGCCTAATAATAGTTTTCCAGACATGGGGGAATTTGCAATTTTTGGCGGCTGTGAAAGAATGTAATTAATTAAAACTTGTATTTGGTGGCGGCCATGATCGACCGAGAAGGTTACCGCCCGAACGTAGGCATTATATTGTGCAATGCGAACAACCAGGTATTCTGGGGAAAGCGCATCAAGCAGCACGCCTGGCAGTTTCCCCAGGGCGGTATCAATGCCGGGGAAACGCCTGAACAAGCCATGTTACGGGAACTGGAAGAAGAAGTGGGCTTGCAGCCCAGTCATGTGCGCATTCTGGGGCGCACGCGCGAGTGGCTGCGTTACGACGTTCCGAGTCATTGGGTGCGGCGCGACAATCGCGGCGTTTACCGTGGCCAGAAGCAGATCTGGTTCCTGTTGCGTTTGACCGGGCGTGACTGCGATGTTTGTTTGCGTGCGAACGCTCATCCCGAGTTCGACGCCTGGCGCTGGAATGATTACTGGATTGCCATGGACACGGTGGTCGAGTTCAAGCGCGAGGTGTATAAACAGGCTTTGCGGGAGTTGGAGCATTTCCTGCTCAAGGATGCGCACTTCCTTAGACATCGCCCTTCCAGGGGACATGAAATAGCCAGAAGCCCGTTCAGGGCGCAGTTGAAGCCAAGGGTTTGAACGGGCCTCCAGTATGCATTGCTGCGCTTGTACTGGAGCAGCGAGGAATCGGGATGATGGAGCGGGGTAGGGCAGGGCAGAGTTTTTGGGCGCCAGCCCAGACAACTGGGTCGGGCACATGAAGATTCGTGTTTATGCCGCTAATGATCTTTCCATGGCCGATCGCTGCCGGCCGGGTGTACCGTTATGGCGCGTGGTGCCCACCCGGGATGAGCAAGGACATTCGCTCACGGACTTCATGATGCTGATACCGCGCCTCAGGGAAAAACCGTCGCGAGAAATTGAGCAAACTTCCGAGCATATTCGCAGCGTGCTGGCATTGCATCGCGAAGTCGTGTTTGCCGATCTTAATTTGCCGCTCAATATTCTGTGGGTGTCCCTGCGTCCGCGATTGGGCGCGATTGCAGAAATTGCGTCGGCAATTCGTGTTTTCGTTCCGGCGGCGGTGCTCGTCGCCCACTACTCGCAACCGCATTAATCTGACAGGGTCATTCATGCTTACAAGACGATCTTTAGCAAAACTGGCGTCGCTGCCATGGCTGATGTTGGGCATGGGCAGCCTGCTACCGGTCTATGCCCATGGCACGGAGGCTGGCGTATCCCCGCCGGTTCTGGTCCCTGTGGATGCGGCACCCGCCCCGGTTGCCGCTCCGGCCATGTCTTATCCAGCAGCCGCGCCGATGTTCCCCCTGCCGTTGGTTTACCCGGGTCGGGCAGGGGTGCCCCTCGGCTATGCGCCTGTAGTCATGCCGCCCATGACCTGGACGCCCGCAATGCCCATCATGCTAGCGCCACAAATGATGGTTCCGGGAACGACAAGGGGGATGATGCCACCGGTATTCCCGGGGTGGCCAGCCATGCCTTATCCAATATGGGTGCCCATACCCACACCGATGAACTGGCTGGCGGCACCCGCAAGGGGTACGCCGCCAGACGCTCGTCCTTCGGGCGGTCTTGGCGCAGCACCCGCGACGACAGCGCCCGTGTCCGCATCACCGGCGCAAGGCGTGATGCCGGCACAAGCCACCCCAGCCAGCGTGTCTGGCCCCGCGGAAACCGGCGCGGCCGCCCAGCCTGCCGCCCCACCTGGCCAGGCAGGGGAGTCCATTACCCAGCAAACCCGGTCGGATGCCGAAGTCACCGAACCGGTACTGCCGGTGGCGCCTGCCGCGCCGGTCGACTATGGGCCGATTTCGCCATCCCCGGTCGTCGTCTTGCCTCCTATTGAGGCGGAGTCGGCCAGCCAGTCGAAAGCCGCGGATGGCAAGCCGGCCCAAAAGAAGGCCCGTAAACCCAAGTCCGGCAAGACCCAGGTTGCGCCAAAGAAAAATCGGATGTGCTGGAGTAACGGCAAGGTGACACCCTGCTCAGGCGGCGCAACCAGCCAATTCCATGATGAAAACAAGGTGAACCCCGCGCCCTGACTGCGTTTTAGCCTGACATTCGGCACGAAAATTGGCTAGAATCGCAGTTTTCTCTAATATTTATTGTCTGGAGCAACACATGTCTGTTTCCGAGCTTCAAGTGCAAACGGCACTGAAGGAGTTGGTTGATCCCAATACTCGCAAGGATTTCGTTGCGACCAAGTCTGTGCGCAACATCAAGGTCGAGGGTGACAAGGTGTCGCTGGATGTTGTGCTGGCCTACCCTGCGCAGAGCCAGTTGGCTGCCATCAAGCAACAGGTCGAGGACAAGCTGAAATCCATTCCGGGTGTGGCGGTTGTTGAGGCGAATGTCACGTTCAAGGTCGTAACGCATAGTGTGCAGCGTGGCGTGAAACTGATTCCGGGGGTGAAAAACATCATCGCCGTGGCTTCCGGCAAGGGCGGCGTGGGCAAGTCCACCACTGCGGTCAACCTGGCGCTGGCGCTGGCCGCCGAAGGCGCAAACGTAGGGATGCTGGACGCGGACATTTATGGCCCGTCTCAGCCCACCATGCTGGGCATACACGGCCGTCCCGAGTCGGCGGATGGCAAGAATCTCGATCCGCTGATCGGTCACGGCATTCAGGCCATGTCGATCGGCTTTCTGATCGACGTGGAAACGCCGATGGTGTGGCGCGGCCCGATGGTTACGCAGGCGCTGGAACAACTCCTTAACAACACCAACTGGAAAGACCTCGACTATCTGGTCGTCGATCTGCCGCCCGGTACCGGCGACATACAGTTGACGCTGGCGCAGCGTGTGCCGGTCACCGGAGCGGTCATTGTTACCACGCCGCAGGATATCGCGCTGATCGACGCGCGCAAGGGCCTCAAGATGTTCGAGAAAGTCGGCATCCCCATCATTGGCGTGGTCGAGAACATGAGTCTGCACATCTGCTCCAACTGCGGCCATGAAGAACGCATTTTCGGCGAGGGTGGCGGCGAGCGCATGTGCAAGGATTACAGCGTGGAATTCCTCGGCTCCCTGCCGCTGGATGGCAGCATCCGTTCCGATACCGACTCCGGAAACCCGTCCGTGGTGGCGGCGCCGGAGAGCCGCGTGACCGAAATCTATAAAGAAATCGCGCGTCGCGTGGCCGTCAAGGTCGGTGAAACCACCGAAGATCATTCAGCCAAGTTCCCCAGCATTGTTGTTTCCAATACCTGATGGAAGATTCAGGGGTCGGGATTCAGGATTCAGGGCCTGACGCCTTCCCCTGATCCCTGAGACCCCCTATGTCCATCAAACCCGACAAGTGGATACGCCGTATGGCCGCGGCGCACGGCATGATCGAGCCTTTCGAAGCGGGGCAGGTCAAGAACGTCAACGGCCACTCCATCGTGTCTTACGGCACCTCCAGCTATGGCTATGATGTGCGCTGCGCCAATGAATTCAAGCTGTTTACCAACCTCAACAGCACCATCGTCGATCCCAAGAATTTCGACCCGAATTCGTTTGTGGAGGTGAAGGGCGATTCCTGCATCATCCCGCCCAATTCCTTTGCGCTGGCGCGTACGGTCGAATATTTCCGCATTCCGCGCAATGTGCTGACCATCTGCCTCGGTAAGAGCACCTACGCGCGTTGCGGCATCATCGTCAATGTCACCCCGCTGGAGCCGGAATGGGAAGGCCATGTCACGCTGGAGTTCTCCAACACCACGCCCCTGCCCGCGCGCATTTACGCCAACGAGGGTGTGGCGCAAATGCTGTTTCTGGAATCCGACGAAGTATGTGAAACCTCCTACCGTGATCGCGGCGGCAAGTATCAGGGACAGGTCGGCGTGACCCTCCCCAAAATTTAATCCCGCTGACGCGCCAGCTTCGTATAATCCGCGTTTTTCTTGGGTTTCCATCTGGAGCAGGCCATGCGCTTTCGCTTTCCCGTTGTCATCATTGACGAAGATTTCCGCTCCGAGAATGCTTCGGGCCTGGGTATTCGCGCCTTGGCCGACGCCATTGAAAAAGAGGGCATGGAGGTGCTGGGCGTCACCAACTACGGCGACCTGACCTCGTTTGCCCAGCAGCAGGCGCGGGCTTCGGCTTTTGTGCTGTCGATCGACGACGAAGAACTCGCGGGAACCGCCGAGGATGCGCAAAACGCCTTGCAAAAGCTGCGCGCTTTCGTCGAAGAAGTACGCTTCCGCAACGCCGAGATCCCGATTTTCCTGCATGGCGAAACCCGCACCGCGCGTCACATCCCCAACGACATCCTGCGCGAACTCAACGGCTTCATCCACATGCTCGAAGATACGCCGGAGTTTCTCGCCCGCTATATCTTGCGCGAAGCGCGCGCATACCTCGATTCGCTGGTACCGCCATTTTTCCGTGCGTTGACGCACTACGCGGCAGACGGTTCATACTCCTGGCACTGTCCCGGTCACTCCGGCGGCGTGGCGTTCTTGAAGTCACCCATTGGCCAGATGTTCCATCAATTCTTCGGCGAGAATCTGCTGCGCGCCGACGTGTGTAATGCGGTGGACGAACTGGGCCAATTGCTCGACCACACCGGGCCGGTTGCCGCCTCCGAGCGCAACGCAGCTCGTATTTTCAACTGCGACCATTTGTTCTTCGTCACCAACGGCACCTCATCGTCGAACAAAATGGTGTGGCATGCCAATGTGGCGTCGGGCGACATCGTGGTGGTGGACCGCAACTGCCACAAGTCGATACTCCACGCCATCATCATGTGCGGCGCGATTCCGATATTCCTCACGCCGACGCGCAATCACTACGGCATCATCGGACCGATCCCGATGGATGAATTCCGCCCCGAAAACATCGAGAAGAAAATCGCCGCGCATCCTTTCGCCAGAGAGGTTAAAGGCAAACCGCGCATCCTCACTATCACCCAGTCCACCTACGATGGCATTTTGTATAACGTCGACATGATCAAGGAACTGCTCGGCGACTATATCGACACCCTGCATTTCGACGAGGCCTGGCTGCCGCATGCCACTTTCCACGACTTTTATCGCGGCATGCACGCCATCGGCAAGGATCGTCCGCGTGCCAAGGATGCGCTGGTGTTTGCCACCCAGTCCACGCATAAATTGCTGGCGGGTTTGAGCCAGGCTTCGCAAATCCTGGTGCAGGATGCAGAGACGCGCAAGCTCGATTTCCATCGCTTCAACGAGGCCTACCTGATGCACATGTCCACCAGCCCACAATACGCCATCATCGCCTCGTGCGATGTGGCGGCGGCGATGATGGAGCCGCCCGGCGGCCCCGCGCTGGTGGAAGAGTCCATCAAGGAAGCCCTGGATTTCCGCCGTGCCATGCGCAAGGTCGATGCCGAATTCGGCGACTCCTGGTGGTTCCACGTCTGGGGCCCGGAAAAATTTTCCGCAGAAGATGTCGGTGATCGTGAAGACTGGGTGCTCACTGCCGACGACCGCTGGCACGAATTCGGCAATGTCGCCCCCGGCTTCAACATGCTCGACCCGATCAAGGCCACGCTCATCACCCCGGGGCTGGATGTCGATGGCGCGTTTGCCGACTGGGGTATCCCGGCGGCGATTGTCACCAAATACCTGGCCGAACACGGTGTCATCGTCGAGAAGACCGGGCTCTATTCCTTCTTCATCATGTTCACTATCGGCATTACCAAAGGCCGCTGGAATACGCTGGTGACCGCGCTACAGCAGTTCAAGTCCGACTATGACCAGAACCAGCCGCTGTGGCGCGTGCTGCCTGAGTTTGTTGAAAAACACTCGCGCTACGAAAAGGTTGGCCTGAAAGACCTGTGCGACCAGATCCACACCATCTACAAAGCCAACGACGTGGCGCGGCTGACCACCGAAATGTATTTATCGGAAATGGCGCCGGCCATGAAGCCTGCCGACGCGTTTGCCAGAATGGCGCACCGCGAAATCGAGCGGGTCGAAATCGACCATCTTGAAGGCCGCATCACTGCCATGCTGGTCACACCCTATCCGCCGGGTATTCCACTGTTGATTCCAGGCGAGCGTTTCAACGCCACCATCGTGCGCTACCTGCAATTCACCCGCGAGTTCAATGAGAAATTTCCCGGCTTCGAGACCGATGTACACGGCCTGGTGGATGATGTGGTGGAAGGGAAACCCCGGTACTACGTCGACTGCGTCATATAGTCATCCGCTTCCCTCACGGCCTGAAGGCCGGTGAGCTTATTGTTTGATTTCTAAGCATAAAAGCGTATAATCCGCACTCCCCGGTGTTCCCGGGGATTGTTATTTTGGCAGGATTGCCCTTGCTCCACCGCGCCGCTGCGGGGGGCTTTAACCGTAAGGAGACACTATGCGGCATTACGAAATGGTTTTTATCGTCCATCCCGATCAGAGCGAACAGGTGCCCGCGATGATCGAGCGCTACCGCGCCAACATTGCCGCGCGCGGCGGCAAAATCCATCGCCTGGAAGACTGGGGTCGCCGTCAGATGGCTTATCCTATCGAGAAAGTTCACAAGGCGCATTATGTGCTGATGAACATCGAGTGCGACCAGGAAACACTGAACGAACTCGAACATGGCTTCAAGTTCAACGATGCCGTGCTGCGTCACCTGACCATCAAGCGCGACGACGCGGTGACAGCGCCTTCGCCAATGATGAAGGAAGAGAAGTCACGCGACATGATGGAAGGCGCTGCGCCCAAAGCTGATGTGGCCAAGCCGGCTGATGCCGTGGCCGAACAGCCGGCGGCTTGAGCTCTTGCCTGAGTGAATTGGCTGTCCATTAGCGGAGAACTCACCCACCTCGAACCCCTGCGTTATACCCCGGCCGGAGTCCCCATTGTCGAGGCGGTGTTGCTGCACCGCTCAAAACAAAGAGTCGGACAGACCGAACGGCAGGTGGAATGCGAATTGACCGTGCAAGCCAGTGCAGAACTGGCAGGTCAACTTGGCAGGCAGGACTTGGGTGCGCGAGTGAAACTCGCCGGTGTGCTGAATCGACGCAGTGTGAATAGCCGACAATTGATATTGATACTGGATAAACTGGAAAAGGAATAAATCATGGCCCGTCCCATGGGTGGAAAAGCTGGCGGCAAAGCCGGCGGCAAGTTTGGCAACAAAAAACGCGAAGGCGCCAACCGAGGCCTCTTCAAACGTCGCAAGTTCTGTCGCTTCACCGTTGATAAAGTGGTTGAAGTCGATTACAAGGACATCGAGGTGCTGAAGGAATTTATCGCTGAAAATGCGCGCATCATTCCTGCCCGTATCACCGGCACCAAGGCCCGATACCAGCGTCAGCTTACCACCGCCATCAAGCGCGCCCGCTTCCTGGCGCTGATGCCCTACACCGACCTGCATTAAGGAGACGGCCATGCAAATCATTCTGATGGATAAAGTCGTCAACCTGGGTAACCTGGGCGATGTGGTGAAAGTGAAAGACGGCTATGCGCGTAACTTTCTGATTCCGACAGGCCGTGCGCGCCGTGCTACGCAAGCCAATATTGAAGCTTTCACGGTGCAAAAAGCCGAGCTGGAGCGGGTCTCGGCAGCAAGGCTGGCCGACGCTCAAGCGCGTGCCGCCAAGCTCGAAGGTTATTTGATTCAAATCAAGCAGGCTGCCGGTGTTGATGGCCGCCTGTTTGGTTCCGTGACCAATGCTGACATTGCTGAAGCCTTGACCGCTTCCGGGTTCGACGTCGCCAAAGCCGAAGTGCGTTTGCCCGATGGTCCGTTCAAGGCCGTGGGCGATTACGTGGTGGTCATTGCGATGCATCACGATGTGACCGCAAGCATCACGGTGTCGGTGCTGGGCGAACATTGATCGCTTGTTGCCGGGTTGGGAACCGGAACCTCACACGCCGTCCGGGATGATGAAGGGGCCTTTATGGCCCAGCCTGGATTGATGAAAAGGAGCCTTTATGGCTCCGCCTGGTCTGATGAAAAGGAGCCTTTATGGCTCCTTTTTGTTATCCCGTTCTTTGCACCGTTTATCCACAGCCTTATCCCTTTGTCGGGAAGCGTGTGGGGATTAGAATTCCGACATGGCAACCGTGCATCCATTTTCCCCGGCCGGGGGCGACCCGCAACTGGCGCAAATGCGTTTGCCCCCGCATTCACTCGAAGCCGAACAGGCGGTGCTGGGCGGTTTGTTGCTGGAAAACGGCGCCTGGGATCGCATCGGTGACGTGGTTTCTGAAAAAGATTTCTATCGTCAGGATCATCGCCAGATTCTGCGCGCAATCATCCGGCAGATTGGCGAAAACCGGCCAGCCGATGCCGTGACCGTATCCGAATCGCTGCAATCCATGGGCGAACTCGAAGCCGTGGGCGGACTGTCCTATATTGTTGCGCTCGCCAGCAATACGCCCTCTGCCGCCAATATCCGCCGCTATGCAGAGATCGTGCGCGAGCGCTCCGTCATGCGCCGTCTCGCAGAAGTGGCCACCGGTATTGCCGATACGGCCTACGCGCCCGCCGGCCGCAGCGCTTCGCAATTGCTGGACGAAGCCGAGGCCCGTGTCTTCGAGATTGCCGAATCCGGCAGTCGCGGCCAGGCCGGGTTCTCCGAGATCAAGCCGCTGTTGAAACAAGTTGTCGAGCGCATCGACGAGCTCTACCACAGCGATAATGATTCCGGCGTGACCGGCGTGCCGACCGGATTTCACGATCTCGACCAGAAGACATCCGGCCTGCAACCCGGCGATCTCATTATCGTGGCGGGTCGTCCGTCCATGGGTAAGACCGCGTTCGCGCTCAATATCGGCGAGCACGTCGCGCTCGAAACCGGCTTGCCCGTTGCCGTGTTCTCAATGGAAATGGGCGGTCAGCAACTGGTCATGCGCATGATCGGCTCGGTCGGCAAGCTCGACCAACACCGGCTGCGCACCGGCAAACTGGGCGAAGACGACTGGCAGCGCCTGACCTACGCCCTGGGTAAACTCAACGAAGCCCCGGTGTTCATTGACGAAACCCCGGGTCTGAACGTGCTGGAACTGCGCGCTCGCGCACGGCGTTTGATGCGCCAGTGCGGCAAGCTGGGGCTGATCGTAATCGACTACATCCAGCTCATGTCGGCGAGCAGTACCGGGGAAAACCGTGCGACCGAAATCTCGGAAATCTCACGCGCCCTGAAAGGCCTGGCCAAAGAACTGCAAGTTCCGGTGGTCGCCCTGTCGCAATTGAATCGCGGCCTGGAACAGCGCCCCAACAAACGCCCGGTGATGTCCGACCTGCGCGAATCCGGCGCAATCGAACAGGATGCCGATGTCATCCTGTTTATCTACCGCGACGAAGTTTATAACTCCGATACGCAAGACAAGGGCACCGCCGAAATAATCATCAGCAAACAGCGCAACGGCCCCATCGGCACCGTGCGCCTGGCCTGGCTCGGCGAATTCACACGATTTGAAAGCCTGGCGCAGCCCGGCGCTTACTAACCGGCCCTGATGCGCCCTATCAAGGCTAGCGTTTGTCTCGACGCCATGGCGCACAATCTGCGCGTGGCGCGCCGCCACGCGGGCGCGGCAAGATTGATGGCCGTAGTCAAGGCCAACGCTTACGGCCACGGCTTGGCGCGGGCCATGCGTGCGCTGTCGGCGGCAGACGGCTTTGCCGTGTTGACACTCGAAGAGGCCGCCGACCTGCGCCTGATGGCGGTGGACAAACCCATCCTCCTGCTCGAAGGCGTATTTGACCCGGGTGAACTGGCGACCTGCGCCGAACTTGATCTTTGGCTCGTGCTTCACAATAGCCAGCAACTCGACTGGCTGGAACGGAATCCGCTTGCCAAGCCATTGCAGGTCTTTCTCAAGTTCGACAGCGGCATGCACCGACTCGGTTTTGCGCTGAGCGAATTTGAAACCGTTCTGCATCGGGTCAAGCGCTTGCCGGCCGTCGCAGGGATCACCCTGATGACGCATTTCGCCCAGGCCGACGAAGCCGCGGGCATCGAGCAGCCCCTGCGCGCTTTTCTGTCCCAGGCCGCCCACACCGGGCTCGCCTGGACGACCGCCAACTCCGCGACATTGCTGCGCTTCCCGGAAGCGCTGGGGGCATGGGCGCGGCCTGGCATCATGCTCTACGGCGCCTCGCCCTTCGCCGATACCCGCGCAGCACAACTCGGTCTCAAACCCGCCATGACCCTGCACTCCGAAATCATCGCCGTGCAACGGATTCGAGCAGGCGAGGGCATAGGCTATGGTCTCCTGTACCGGGCGGAGCGCGACATGCGCGTCGGGGTCGTCGCCTGTGGATATGCCGACGGCTACCCCCGCCACGCATCCACCGGCACCCCCATCCTCGTCAACGGCCAACGCACCCGCGTCCTGGGCCGGGTGTCCATGGACATGCTCTACGCCGACCTGAACGATATCCCGGAAACTGACGTGGGCAGCCCGGTCGTGCTATGGGGAACGGGGTTGCCGGTGGAAGATGTGGCGGCGGCGGCGGGCACGATCAGCTATGAGTTGCTGTGTGCGCTGGCGCCGCGCGTGCCGATTGAGGAAATCAGGTAATTCCAGGTCAGAGTGCGTGCTGCCGAACCAGAACTCGCCGGTGCCGGGCGGCATCAGCAGGCAGGTGTGGCGCGTGTTCCGCGCCCCCAATGGTTGATGTCCGGCATGATGATTTCCTGCGGTGAAGGGTGATTGTTTTTCATTGCCGTGCAGGCAAAAAGCCAGGGCGTCAGGCACCGCCATGGCATGCGATTGAAAAGTCTGTAATCCTTTCTCTATAATCCTTTCAAAATCAGCCGGGAGATAAACATGAAAGCCATTGCGCGCACCTTGGTCATGGGTCTGTTTCTGACGCAGGCGATCAATCCTGTATACGCGGGCATGTTCGACTTCGTACTAGGCGGCAATAAAAAGGAGGAAGGTCAGCCTTCCGGCTCGGCCGGGCCCGAAGGGGCGAAGGGGGAGGCCAAGGAACTTGAAAAGTGCGACAAACCTTACGGCACGCTGGCTGTGGTGGAGCCGCAGGACGTGGTGATCGCGCATCTGCTGCAATACGGCCTGCAATCGCCGGTCGGCCTGATTCGCATGATGGTGCAGCAATCCAACTGCTTCGTGCTGGTGGAGCGCGGCCGCGCCATGCAGAACCTGATGCAGGAGCGTCAACTGGGCGAATCCGGCGAACTGCGCACGGGTTCCAACATGGGCAAGGGCCAGATGGTAACTGCGGATTATGTGCTGACCCCGGACGCGGTGTTTTCCAGCAAGGATTCGGGAGGCATCGGCGGCGCCCTGGGCGGCCTGGGGGTGTTCGGCGCAGCGGCAGGGTTGGTCGCGGCCGGCCTCAAGTTCAAATCGGCGCAGACCACCATGATCCTTTCGGATTCGCGCACCTCGCTGCAAATCGCCTCGGCCACCGGCAACGCCGAGAAAACCGACTGGAGCGTGGGCGGGCTGCTGGTCGGCAGTGGCGCTGCGGGCGGGCTGGGCGCTTACACCAGTACGCCGGAAGGCAAGGTCGTCGCCGCGAGTTTTCTGGACAACTGGAACAACATCGTGCACTCCATCCGCGACAATCCGGAAATGGCGCGTCAGGACATCAATCTCAAAGGCAAGTCGGGTCAGCCGACCAAGGCGGGTGTCGTGTTCGAGGAAGGCGACGCGGTCACCGGCAAGATCGCCGGACTGAAAATTTATGCCCAGCCAAACAAATCCTCCAAGGTGGTCGCCAAGATCGCACACGGCGAAGAGGTCATCTATACGGGCAAGGATCAGGGTGGATTTATTTCCGTCCAGGGCCAGGATGGCGAAGGCTGGGTGGAAAAGGTGATGGTGAAGAAGTAAACCGTACGGCCTGCACGAAAAAAACCGGGTTCGCCCAGTTTGTTATGGCGCCGTGACGGGCTCGGAAAAACATTCCAGATGGCGTTCACCCTGCACGAACGTCGCACAGTCGAAAGCCCGTACCGCCGAGTTCAAGGCTGTGGTAAAGATCGCGAAGTCGGCAATCCCCTGGTAAATTTCCATCCACGTCGCCGGGTCGTCGCAGCGTTTCAGCCGATGCGGCGGCTGGCTGCAATGTCCGGCCATCGTGTGCAGCAGCGCATCGATCCGGGCGGCGGCGAGGCCCGCCTGCGCCGGGTCGATGCGGTAATAGACAAAGGCGCACGTCACCTATTCGGGCAGCGCATAGGGCAGCGGTTTAAGGCTCAGCGCGGCGCCGTCGGCGGCTTTAAGGTGCAGGGTCCGTGTGTTCGCGCTCTCGACCTGGGCGACGGCCAGCACGTCGAAGCCGCCGGCTGGCGCCGGCGCCGCATTGACCACGGTGCCGGTGGCCTGCCCCTCGATATCGGCGCTATACAAATTGTCGCCCGGGGCGGCGGGCGCATCGACGTGAGCCAGGAACATGCGGCGCTTGAGTTTGCCCAGATACTGGCTGCGGGCGACAATTTCCTGACCGGGGTAGCAGCCTTTTTGAAAGCTCACACCGCCAATCACTTCAAGATTCACCATCTGCGGTACGAACAGGTCTTGCGTGGCGGCGGTAATCATGGGAATTCCGGCATTCAAGCGTAGCCCGTCCCAGACCGGTGCGCCGGCCGGGGTGGCGGTTTGGGTAAGGGTTTGCCAGACACGAACCGCCGCATCGGGTTGAATGCTCAGGACGAATTTGTCTGCGCCGACGCGAACGACGCAGCCTGATTCAGTCTGTACGGATTTCATCGGGGCGTCGGGCAGCGTGCCGAATGCCTGGGTCACGGCATTGCCCGCATCCACCCCGGCGACGACCAGACGCACCGTTTCGTCGCTGGCATCGCGGGCGCGTACCTGGGATCGCATGATGAACATGGACAGGCGCTTTTGCACCGATTCGCGGATATCGCCGGACATTTGCAGCAGATAATCGTCGCCCTGCCGCCACATCAGGAAGTTTCCGAGCAGCCGTCCCTTGGGGCTGCAATAGCCGTTCCACTGCGCGCTATCGGCGTGCAGCCGACGTATGTCATTGGTGAGTTGGCCTTGCAGGAAGGTGGCGGCGTCAACGCCCGAAAACGCCACGATGGCAAGTTGGGAAAGATCTGCGACGATAGTACCGTTAGCTGCGGCAGCGCGTTCGGCTGCGGGATCGCCGAAATGCAGCACCGTTCCGCCGTCAATCGTCGCGCCGCGGGATTGCAGAAAAGTGTTCCAGGATTCGATCATGATTCAGTGCGCGCTTGGATGGATAGCGAGAAGTTTACATGCTGACGACAGAGATTGAACTCAAGCCCTCACGCATATTGGGGTTGCTCGTGCTGACGATGGGCGGGTTGGCGCTGGTGTCGATTGCCCTGGCGAGTATGCCGATGATGGTAAAGACCATGCTGGCGGTCATCGCGTCAGGGGGTGCGCTATGGGCATTCAGGAACAGCCGCCGCGCGTTGCCGCGCTTGCGGCTGGATGCGGATGGTGGACTTGGGATTCGCGCGCGGGACGGCGACTGGCAGTCAGCGCCTGGTCTTGCGGGGAGCTTTGTTTCGCCCGCTTTGTGTGTAGTGCGGATCGAGCAGGCGGAGCGGCGATATCCCTATCTGGTACTGTTGCCGGACAGTGGTGAGGCGGATGATTTGCGGCGCCTCAGGGTGTCGCTGCACTGGGCGCGGCGCCCACGCTTGGACACAGCGTCCCCGGCCGCGGATTGAGCACGGTGTTGCCGGCAATCGACATGAGTTCCGGGTAATCGCGGCTGAAGTGCAGGCCGCGGCTTTCCTGCCTTAACTGGGCGGAGCGCACGATGAGATCGGCGCTTAGCACCAGGTTGCGCAGTTCGATGAGATCGTTGCTGACGCGGAAGTTGCGATAGAACTCGTCGATTTCCTCGTGCAAGAGACGGATGCGGTGGGCTGCGCGGGTCAGCCGCTTGTTGGTACGCACGATGCCGACGTAGTCCCACATGAAGCGGCGCAACTCATCCCAGTTGTGCGAGATCACGATCTCCTCGTCGGCATCGGACACGCGGGAGGCGTCCCATCCAGGCAGCGGCAGTGTCGGCGCGGGCGGAGTGGCAAGAATGTCGTGCGCCGCCGCGCGGCCAAATACCAGACATTCGAGCAGGGAATTGGAAGCCAGCCGGTTGGCGCCATGCAGGCCGGTAAAGGTGACTTCACCCACCGCATGCAGGTTGTACAGGTCGGTGCGCGCGCGCATGTCGGTGATCACACCGCCGCAGGTGTAGTGCGCGGCAGGCACTACCGGGATCGGCTGGCGGGTGATGTCGATGCCCAATTCCAGGCAGCGCTGGTATATGGTCGGGAAATGTTCCTGGATGAAAGCGGCGGGCTTGTGCGAGATATCGAGATAGACACAGTCGATACCGCGCTTTTTCATCTCGAAGTCAATGGCACGCGCCACCACGTCGCGCGGTGCGAGTTCCGCACGCTCGTCGTGAAACTGCATGAAGCGTGAACCGTCAGGCAGCAACAGCCGCCCTCCCTCGCCGCGCACCGCCTCGGTGATGAGAAAGGACTTGGCGTGCGGGTGATACAGACAGGTCGGATGAAACTGCACGAACTCCAGATTGGCCACGCGGCAACCCGCGCGCCAGGCCATCGCGATGCCGTCACCGGTAGCCGTGTCCGGATTGGTGGTGTAAAGATAGACCTTGCCCGCTCCCCCAGTGGCCAGCACGGTATGTCCGGCGGCAAAGGTATCCACCTGGCCGGTTGCCTTGTTCAACGCATAGGCGCCGTGAATTTTACCCTCCTGCCCCCCCGCGCGGCGGCCCGAAATCAGGTCGATGGCAACGTGCTGCTCGAACAGGTTGATGTTGGGGTGAGCGCGCACCCGGTCGGTCAGGGTGGTTTGCACGGCATGGCCGGTGGCGTCAGCCGTATGCACCACGCGGCGACGGGAGTGGCCGCCCTCGCGGGTGAGATGAAAGCCGCCGTCGACATCCGCGGTGAAGAAAACGCCGTTCGACACCAGCCAGGCTATCATTTCACGTCCCTGGCGGGCAACAAAGCGGGTGACGGCTTCATCGCACAGGCCGGCGCCGGCAACCAGGGTATCGTGCACATGGGCCTCGATCGAGTCCTGCTCGTTCAGTGCTGCGGCGATACCGCCCTGTGCCCAGTCGCTGGCGCTGTCCGTCAGCTTGCGTTTGGTGATGATAGCGATCCGGCGCTGGTCCGCCAGATGCAGCGCCGTGGTCAGCGCGGCGAGCCCGCTGCCGATGATGAGGACGTCGAAATTGTGCATGATTGGCCGCCGATGATAACAGCCCAGGGGCCAGGGCTGAATAACCCTACCCTCTGCCCGTGAACTTTTCCGTCCCGCGGTAATCGTAAGTCCAGAAAGCGGCGGTCACGTATACTTCCGGTGAAACAAACAAGCTGCAGGGAGATATGTCGGACCGCGAATTGGATCAGGTTTTGGTCGAGCGCGCCCAGCGGGGCGACAAGCGCGCTTTCGAGTTGCTGGTGATCAAATATCACCGCAAGCTTGGGCGACTGCTGTCGCGCATGGTGCGCGACGCGGCGGAGGTGGAAGACATTACCCAGGAAACCTTCATCAAGGCGTATCGGGCTTTGCCGCAGTTTCGCGGCGAGAGCGCTTTTTACACCTGGCTTTACCGGATAGGCGTGAATACCGCGAAGAATTATCTGGTGGCGCGCAAGCGGCAGCCGGTTTCCAGCGATGTGCTGGCCGAGGATGCCGAGAATTACGAAGAGGGCGACATATTGCGTGATGTAGCCACGCCCGATGCGGAACTTCAGACCAAGCAGATCGCCCAAGCAGTGAACGCCGCGGTGGATGCATTGCCTGAGGAGTTGCGTACCGCGATTACCCTGCGCGAGATCGAAGGCATGAGTTACGAAGAAATCGCGCAGTTCATGAATTGCCCGATCGGAACCGTACGTTCGCGGATTTTCCGCGCGCGTGAAGCCATTGCAGAAAGAATACGTCCCATGCTGGGTGTCCAAAAAGACAAGAGGTGGTAGTGATGTCAGCACACAAACAAGTCAATATCCAGAGCCATGATGACAACCGGTGGCAGAGCCTTTCCGCCTTGATCGACGCGGAGGCGACGCGCGATGAGACCGCGTCCTGTCTGGCGCAGTTAAAGCGGGATTTCGAGGCCGGCCAACGCTGGTCGGAATATCACCTGATCGGCGACGTCATGCGAGGTATGGAACCGATGCGTAAGGATTTCGTTACGCGTTTCAGTGACAGTCTGGCGGCCGAGCCCACGGTGCTGGCCCCGCCTTCGCGATCCTGGGCGCCCCGGGTAGCCGCCGCCTCGGCCGCGGTGTTTGCCGTATTCGGAGTGGTGGCGCTGACAGGGGTGATGCGGGAGCCCGTTGCGGTCAATACGCTGGCGGCCCGCTCCGGGCCTGATATCCAGCCGGCCGCAGCCGCACCGGAACCGGATGAGACGCGGCTTGCCCCCTATCTGGTGGCGCATCAGGAATTTTCGCCGATGGCGGTGGCGTCGCCCTATCAGCGTGCAGTCGTGGCGGCATTGGATCAGCCTTGATGCGGCACCTCGGAGTGGGCAAGGCCTTAAGGAATATGGGTTGGGTGCGCAGGCTTTTATGGATTCTGTTTGCCCTGCTGGCCCTGCCGGCCGGCGCCGCCCATTCCGAAGAAGCGCTGGGATGGCTGAATCGCGCAGCGATCGCTGCGAAGCAGCTCAACTACAGCGGTGTCTATGTCTATCATCATGGCGAGTACGTGGAGGTTATCCGGGTCGCGCATCGCACCGACGCTTCGGGTGATCAGGAGAAGATCGAGGTGCTCGACGATGCGCCGCGACTGTTCCTGCGGATCAATAACGATGTGTACTGCCATCTGTCCGACGGCAAGACGGTACGCATGGAAAAAAATACTGCTCGCCGTTTCTTTCCGGCCCTGCTGCCGGAGAAGCCGGAGGATCTGCTGCGTTTTTACACGGTCAGGCTGGCCGGCAGCGAACGTGTTGCCGGCCTGCCCTGTCAGGCCGTGACACTGGAGCCGCGTGATGGCTATCGTTATGGCTACGATCTTTGGCTGGACAAGCGTACCGGGCTGCCGCTCAAGTCCCGTATGCTGAATGCCAACGGTGGCGTGGTTTCCATGTTCGTATTTTCCGAGGTGCAGATTGGCCGTGCGCCTGACGCACAATTGTTCCGCCGCGACATGGCAGGCAAAAAAGTCCAGATGGCCAGTCTCAGCCAGCCTGCCGCCGCAGCAGCCTGGGAAATTGCGCCTCCGCCAGGTTACACCAGGGTTCTGGAAGCGGTTCGTCCCATGCCGGGAAACAGTGTTCCGGTCACGCACCTGATCTACTCTGACGGCCTGAGTGTGCTCTCGCTCTTCATCGAACCTGACAATGACCGGGTCGAAAGCCTGCACGGCTTGTCCGCGGAAGGTGCGATGGGTGTCTATGCGCGACAGGTCGATGGCTACAAGATCACTACCCTGGGTGAAGTTCCAAACAGTGCACTGATCGAGACCGGCAATTCGGTGAAGAAAAAATGAGGCGGAAAAAGTAAATCGTGCTGGAACAGCACGCCCGTGTCGTAGCAACATCGCAAGACGCAGTCTGGGTCGAGGCGATTGAACCGTCAGGCTGTGGAACCTGTGGCGGCAGTGGATGTTCAACACGGCAAATAGCCGAGCTGTTCCAGCGCGGGCCACGGCATTTTCGAGTTGACAGTGCGTTTGACCTGAAACCAGGCGAACGCGTGGTTGTGGGAGTGCCGGATGGAAGCGTATTAAAAATTGCATTTCGCATGTACGGCTTGCCTTGGCTCATGATTCTGGCGGGTGCGCTGTTTGCACATCGTCTGGCGCCGGGTGATGGCGTCGCCGTACTCGGTGCATTGGCCGGTGCGGTGCTGGCGTGGCTGTGGAATCGAGGCGGGCCGTCGCTGCGGCCTGTTGTTATGCGGCGGGATGATGCCAATTTATTTACCTTAACAAAAGGAAACTGAAATGAAGACTTTCCTGGCAATGACGGCCATGGTGTTTGCACTCGCAACACCGGCCTCGGCAAAAGGCGTGATCGATGTGGCGGATCTGGTGGAAAAGCAGGGCCCGGCAGTGGTCAATATCAGCACCACCAAACTGGTGAAACGGAGCGCTGAAAATTTCCCTTTCGTTATGCCTGACGAAGCGGATATGCAGGAGTTTTTCCGTCATTTTTTCCCGCATGGCTCGCCGCACGGCGGGCGGGGCGGGCCGATGCAGGAAGTCCCGGAACGCGGCGCGGGCAGCGGCTTTATCGTCAGTGAGGATGGCTACATTCTGACCAATGCGCACGTGGTCGATGGCGCGGATGAAGTGATCGTAAAACTAATAGACAAGCGCAAGTTCACCGCCAAGGTGGTGGGGACGGATGCGAACACGGATGTCGCCGTGATCAAGATCACCGGCAGCAACTTGCCCATGGTCAGACTGGGTGACCCCAACAAGTTGAGGGTGGGGGAAGCAGTGGTGGCAATCGGCTCACCCTTCGGGTTCGAGAACTCGGTCACGGCCGGCATTGTTTCCGCCAAGGGGCGTTCGCTGCCAGCGGAAAACTATGTGCCATTCATCCAGACCGACGTACCGATCAATCCCGGCAACTCCGGTGGACCGCTGTTCAACATGCAGGGCGAAGTGGTCGCCATGAACTCGCAGATATACAGCAAGAACGGCGGGTATCAGGGGGTGTCTTTTGCCATCCCCATCGATGTGGCCATGGAGGTGGCCGATCAACTCAGGACGGGAGGCAAGGTTTCGCGTGGCTGGCTGGGTGTGGTCATTCAGGAAGTGACGGCGGATCTGGCAGAGTCCTTTGGTCTTGATCGTCCGCGCGGCGCGCTGGTTGCCGAGGTGCAGGAAGGTGGCCCTGGGGAGAAATACGGCCTGCAGGCTTCGGACGTCATCCTGAAGTTCGATGGCAAACCGATTGAAAACGCCCGCGACTTGCCGCGCATGGTGGGGGCTTCCAAACCGGGCGTGAAGGTGCCGGTTCAAGTCTGGCGCAAGGGCGCGGCCAAGGAACTGAACGTGGTTTTGGGCGAGTTGCCTGGAGACGACGGCCAGGAATACGGAAAGGGAAAAGGCAGCAAAGCCTATACCCGTGGGGGCTTGGTTCTTGCCGAGTTGACCTCTGATCAGCAGCGCGAACTCAAACTCGGATACGGACTGCTGGTTGCGGAATCGACGGGGGATGCCGCGCGTTCCGGTATCCGGGTCGGCGACATCCTGCTTGCGGTAAACAACGCCGAAGTGCGCACGGTCGAGGCGTTTCGCAAGGCCATCGCCGCCGTGCCGGTAGGCAAAAGCGCGGCGATTCTGGTTAGGAGGGGTGACGGGTCGATCTACATTCCCCTCAAGATTACGGGTGAGTGAGCGAATACTGACACTTTACGGTCGTCCCGGCTGCCATCTATGCGAAGAGATGGCAGAGGCGGTCCGGCCGCATCTCGCGTCCGCGGACTGGGTGCTCGATATTGTCGATATCGACGCGGATGCTGCCTTGCAGGCCCGGTATAACCTGGATGTTCCAGTGCTTTGCAGTGGTGGCGTCGAATTATGCCGCCATTTTCTGGACCATGCGGCCGTTCTGTCATGGATCACCGGCAATCCCTGAAATCCGTTAAAATCCGCACAGTTATCTCATCCCTGACCGGGCACGGAAGCGTGCCCGTTTTGTTGTGCCGCAAAACCTGATCCGTAACTTTTCCATCATCGCCCACATTGACCACGGCAAGTCCACGCTGGCGGATCGTCTGATCCAGTTTTGCGGCGGCTTGTCCGAGCGCGAGATGGAGGAGCAGGTGCTCGATTCCATGGACCTGGAGAAAGAGCGCGGCATTACCATCAAGGCGCAGACGGCGGCGCTGACTTACCAGGCGCAGGACGGCCAGACTTATCGCCTGAACCTGATCGATACGCCGGGGCATGTGGATTTTTCCTACGAAGTATCGCGTTCGCTGTCGGCCTGCGAAGGCGCGCTGCTGGTGGTGGATGCGTCGCAGGGCGTGGAGGCGCAGACGGTGGCGAACTGTTACACCGCGATAGATCTCGGCGTCGAGGTCATCCCGGTGTTGAACAAGATCGATCTCCCCGCCGCCGACCCGGATCGGGTGAGTGAGGAGATCGAAGACATTGTGGGGCTGGATGCGACCGATGCGGTGCGCGCCTCGGCCAAGACCGGGATCGGAATCGCAGAAATTCTTGAGGTCGTGGTGAAGCAGGTCCCCGCACCGCGCGGTGACGAAGCCGCGCCGCTGAAGGCGCTCATCATCGACTCGTGGTTCGACAATTATGTCGGTGTGGTGATGCTGGTGCGCGTGGTCGATGGCGTGCTGCGTCCCAAGGACAAGATACGCTTCATGGCGAGCGGCGCGCAGCATCTGACCGAGCACGTCGGCGTGTTCACCCCCAAGTCGGTGGACAGGCCAAGCCTGTCGGCAGGCGAGGTGGGCTTCGTTATCGCGGGCATCAAGGAACTGAAAGCGGCACAGGTGGGCGACACCATTACGCTGCTTGACCGGCCCGCCGCCGAGGCGCTGCCCGGCTTCAAAAAAGTGCAGTCGCAGGTGTTCGCCGGGCTCTATCCGATCGAATCGCACGACTTCGAAGCCTTGCGCGACGCGTTGACCAAGCTGCAATTGAACGATGCGGCCCTGCAGTTTGAACCGGAGGTGAGCCAGGCATTAGGCTTTGGTTTCCGCTGCGGCTTCCTTGGGCTGTTGCACATGGACATCGTGCAGGAGCGGCTGGAACGCGAATACGGCATGGAGTTGATCACCACCGCGCCGACGGTGATCTATGAAGTGCTGATGCGCGACGGCACGCTGCTCAACGTGGAGAATCCTTCGCGGCTGCCGGATTTGTCGAAGATTGAAGAAATCCGCGAGCCGATCATCGCGGCGACGATTTTTGTGCCGGAAGAATTTGTCGGCAATGTCATTACCCTGTGCAATCTGAAGCGCGGTATGCAGAGAAATATGCAGTATCACGGGCGGCAGGTGATGCTGGCTTATGACATGCCGATGAACGAAGTGGTGATGGATTTCTTTGACAAGCTCAAATCGACCAGTCGCGGTTATGCGTCGCTGGATTACGAGTTCAAGGAGTTTCGCGCCTCCGACCTGGTCAAGCTCGACATTCTGGTGAATGGCGAAAAGGTCGATGCACTCTCGCTCATCGTGCATCGCGCATCCAGCGTATATCGTGGGCGCGAACTGGCGGCAAAAATGCGCGAACTGATTCCGCGCCAGATGTTCGACGTGGCGGTACAGGCGGCGATTGGCTCCAACATCATAGCGCGCGAGAACGTCAAGGCCATGCGCAAGAACGTGCTGGCCAAGTGTTATGGCGGCGACATCACGCGCAAGAAGAAACTGCTGGAAAAACAGAAGGCCGGCAAGCGCCGCATGAAGCAGGTCGGTAACGTGGAAATTCCGCAGGAAGCCTTTCTGGCCATCCTGCAGGTCACCGACAAATAAATGTGCGCATTGGCCATTTTCGACAATGCATAACTAACACGGCTCAAATGATATGAACTTCGCCCTGATTCTTTTCGTTGCACTGGTCATCACCGGCAGCATATGGCTGCTGGACGCGTTGCTGCTAAGAAGGCGGCGCGCCGAGGATGCCAAGGAACCGCTGCTGGTTGAATATGCGAGAAGCTTTTTTCCGGTCATTCTCGTTGTCTTCGGCTTGCGTTCGTTTCTGGTCGAGCCATTCAAAATTCCTTCGGGGTCGATGATGCCGACACTGCTGGTCGGCGATTTCATCCTGGTCAACAAATTCACCTATGGCATTCGCCTGCCCGTCATCAACAAGAAAGTCGTGCAGTTCAATGACCCTCGGCGGGGCGACGTGATGGTGTTTCGCTATCCGCAGGATCCCGCGCTCGATTACATCAAGCGCGTGATCGGAATACCCGGGGATACCGTGGAGTATCGTGACAAGAGGCTGATTATCAACGGCCAGGAAGTGCCGTGGCGGCCGGACGGGACCTATAGTTATATGGGTGGCGGGCTGAACTACATCACCGCCATGGTATATATGGAGCACCTGGGGGAAGCAGACCATAAACTCATGGTGCAGCAGGGGTTTCCATCCGTCATCCCGGGGCAGGTTGGCGATAATTTCCCTTACCGGGAAAACTGTTCATACAATGAGAGCGGGAGTGGTTTTACCTGCAAGGTGCCGGCGGGGCATTATTTCATGATGGGCGACAATCGCGACGCCAGCAATGACAGCCGCTATTGGGGCTTTGTCCCGGATGAGAACATTGTCGGCAAGGCTTTCTTCATCTGGATGAATTTTGACGGATTCAGACGTATCGGAACGCTTATTCGTTGATCGTTCTGGATTTGGCGTTCGCTTCTGTTTAACGCGAACATCGCGTTAGCGACACAAGAGTCCCCTCTCCCGCGGGTGGAAGAGGGCATGGAGTGAGGGCGGTTTGCGGGTAAGGGCAAAAATAGGAGACGGGCATGTATCACAAACAACGTGGCTTATCCATGATCGGGTTTCTGTTCGTGGCGGTGGTTCTGTTTTTTGTTGCCATGCTGGCAATGAAATTGGTGCCTGCCTATATCGAGTTCTTCTCGGTCAAGCAAATTCTGGCCACCATGGGGCAGGATCCGGCGACAAGATCCATGACTAATACCGAAATCCGCAATTCCTTTTTGAGGCGTGCCAACGTGGGCTATGTAACCGTGGTCAAACCCGAAGATCTGTCTATCGACCGTTCGGGTAGGGAAACGGTCATATCGACAAATTATGTATTTCGCACCCCGTTAATTGCCAACATCAGCCTTGTGGTTGACTTTAGCGCTTCTTCAGCCGTAAAGAATGATCCGAATCAAACTCAATGACGCCCGAAGCACATTAAAGCTTGACGCCGCCCTGGGATACGCCTTCAGAAATCCTGAACTGCTGATGCAGGCACTTACGCATCGCAGTTACGGCGCACCCAACAACGAGCGGCTCGAGTTCCTGGGCGATTCCGTGCTGAATTGCTCGGTTGCCCAGGCCCTCTACGATGCTTTTCCCGGCCTGCCCGAGGGGAGTCTGTCGCGACTGCGTGCCAATCTGGTACGGCAGGAGACACTGGCAGAGATTGCAATCAAGCTGAAATTGGGCGACGTACTGCGCCTGGGCGAGGGTGAACTGAAGAGCGGTGGATTCCGCCGTCCTTCCATTCTGGCCGATGCGCTGGAATCGATTTTGGGTGCGGTGTTTCTCGATGGGGGCTTCGACGCCGCGCAAGCGGTTGTGCGCGGCATGTTCGCTCCCCTGATTGCGGCTATCGACCCCAAGGCATCGGGTAAAGACCCGAAAACCGAATTGCAGGAAATTCTTCAGGCGAGGCGCATGCCGCTGCCCGAATACCGGCTGGTGGGCACCCAGGGCGAAGCGCACGACCAGGATTTCATCGTGGATTGTGTGATGGGTAACCCGAAGATGACCACGCGCGGACAGGGTAAGAATCGCCGCGCCGCGGAGCAGGAGGCCGCGCGTCAGGCGTGCGTATTGTTGCAGCAATGACCGCTTCATGACCCACCCCTTCCGTACCGGTTTCATTGCCATCGTGGGACGCCCCAACGTCGGCAAGTCCACGCTGCTGAATCGCGTCGTCGGTCAAAAAGTCAGCATCACTTCGCGCAAGGCACAAACTACGCGTCACCGGGTGATGGGCATACATACGACGGACCAGGCTCAGTTTGTGTTCATCGATACTCCGGGCTTTCAGACGAAACACGCCAGCGCACTCAATCGTTCCATGAACAAGCGCGTGCGCGAAACCCTGGCCGATACCGACGTGGTGCTGATGCTGGTCGAGGCCGGACGGCTCACCCCGGAAGACAAGCAGGTCATGCAGATCTTGCCCGATAAGCGCCCGGTGTTGCTGGTGGTCAACAAGATCGACCACCTGAAGGATCGTGCTGAACTGATGGCGTATTTGCAGGAAGTCGCGGCGGTGCGCAACTTCGCCGAGATCGTCCCGGTCTCGGCCAAGCAGGGCAAGAACCTCGACGAATTGCTGAAATGCATCGAGTCGCATTTGCCGGAAGGCATGCCGATGTATGGCGAAGACGACGTGACCGACCAGACCGAACGGCAAATGGCGGCGGAACTGATTCGCGAAAAGGTTTTTCGCCTGTGCGGAGAAGAAATCCCCTATGCGGTTGCCGTTACCATCGAAAAGTTCGAGGAAGCCGGCAACTTGCGCCGCATATTCGCCACCATCATGGTCGATCGCGACGGTCACAAAGCCATCGTCATCGGCAAAGGCGGCGCAAAGCTCAAGGAGATTTCCACCCAGGCGCGGATCGACATGGAGCGTGCATTTGACAGCAAGGTGTATCTCGAAGTGTGGGTCAAGGTGAAAGGCGGCTGGGCCGACGATATCCGCATGCTGCGGTCGCTCGGCTACGAATAGTTTCCCGCCCCTTATGTCTGCCGATCATCGCATCAACAACGAACCCGGCTTCATCCTCCACACCTATCCGTTCAAGGAGACGAGCGTGGTGGCAGAGTTGCTTACCCGAGGCCATGGTCGGGTAGCGCTGATTGCGCGCGGGGCGCGCCGGCCTGCCTCCGCGCTGCGCGGCCTGATGCAGCCCTTCACTCCTTTGCTGCTTTCATGGTTCGGAAAATCCGAACTGAAGACCCTGCATGGCGCGGAGTGGCAGGGCGGACTGGTTGCGCCGCAAGGCCGCGCGCTGATGTGCGGCTTCTATCTCAATGAACTCCTGCTGCGCCTGCTGGCGCGGGGCGATGCCCACGAAGCCTTGTACGACACCTATCAGCACACGCTGGATGCGCTGTCAGGCGCGACCCGGTCCACGGATTTCGAGCATATTCTGAGACGCTTTGAAAAAGCACTGCTGAGCGAAATCGGCTATGCCGCAACCTTCAATGTCGAGGCAGATAGCGGACGGCCTGTTGAAATGGGTAGACGCTATATCTATCAACCAGAACACGGTCCCTGGCTGGCAAATGGAGGCGGGCGGGAGGGAATCAGCGTATCCGGCAAGACCCTGATTGATTTGGCCGCCGGCAATTTTGATGACAGCGCCACACTTGCCGAGGCCAAACCCCTCATGCGCGCCCTCATCAACCATTACCTGGGCGATAAGCCGCTCTATACTCGCCAGCTGCTGCGTGATCTGACTGAACTGAATTAACCTGGAAACCATGAGCATCTATCTCGGGGTCAACATCGACCATATCGCCACCCTGCGCCAGGCGCGCAAGACCCGCTACCCCAGCCCGGTGGAAGCGGCCTTGCAGGCCGAAACGGCGGGGGCCGATTCCATCACCCTGCATTTGCGCGAAGACCGCCGCCACATCCAGGATGACGACGTGGAAATTCTCCGCCAGGTGCTGAAAACCCGCATGAATCTGGAAATGGCCGTGACCGGGGATATGATCGCAATTGCCTGCAAAATCCGGCCGCAGGACGTGTGTCTGGTGCCGGAGAAGCGCGAGGAACTCACCACCGAAGGCGGGCTGGACGTGGTTGCGCAATTGCCGAAAATCACCGCGGCCTGCTCGCGCTTGCGAGATGCAGGCAGCCGCGTTTCGCTCTTCATCGATGCCGACTTTGTGCAACTCGACGCGGCCAGGACCGCCGGCGCGCCGGCGGTCGAAATCCACACCGGGCACTACGCCGATGCGACGACCGGGATCGAACGCAGCGCCGAACTCGAACGCATCCGCAGGGCCGTCGCCTATGGCCGCGGCCTTGGCCTTACGGTCAATGCCGGCCACGGCCTCACTTATCACAACGTCCGGGCCATCGCGGCGCTTCCCGGCGTCAACGAACTCAACATCGGCCACGCCATCGTCGCGCAGGCGTTATTTGTGGGGTGGAAAGAAGCGGTGTCGGAGATGAAGCGGCTGATGGCGGCGGCAGCAGGGGCGGCTGAGGTATAGGCGGTAACCCGCTGTAAACGATTCGGCGTGAGCGCGTTTCGTGGCTCACGGCAGATCGGTCTTCTGGAGCGCTTTTTAAGCCTAGTGCAGCACTCTAGGCATGGACAGGGTAAACGCCGGGATTTCCGCGTCGAACTTGTTGCCGTCTTCCGCCACCATCTGATAGCTGCCACGCATGGTGCCGACCGGGGTCGCCATGGCGGTGCCGCTGGTGTATTCGAAGCTTTCGCCGGGACGCAGCAGGGGCTGCTCGCCCACCACGCCCAGTCCCTTTACTTCCTGGCTCACGTTATCCGCGTCGGTGATGATCCAGTGGCGCGAGATCAACTGCGCGGCTTCGGTGCCGATGTTGGCGATCGTAATGGTGTAGGCGAACACATAGCGGTCGACCGCCGGGTCGCTTTGCTCGGCAATGTATGCGGTATTGACGCTGATGCTGATGTTGTATTTTTTGCCTTCGGCCACGGTTGTGCTCGCGGGATGGGGTTGCGCGATTCTAACGCAAGGTCGACCGCGCTTAGCTGGTAAAATGTCACGTTACTGAAAATTTCTGGAGTCCGTCATGACTTTTCGCATCGCCCCGTCCATTCTTTCCGCCAACTTCGCCCGGCTTGGCGAGGAAGTGGACAATGTTCTCGCCGCAGGCGCGGACGTTGTCCACTTCGACGTGATGGACAACCACTATGTGCCCAACCTGACCATCGGCCCGCTGATCTGCGAGGCGCTGCGCAAGCACGGCGTAACCGCCCCTATCGACGTACACCTGATGGTCAAACCGGTGGATCGCATCGTTCCCGACTTCGCCAAGGCGGGCGCGACCTACATTACTTTCCACCCGGAAGCCTCCGAGCACATCGACCGCACCATCGGCCTGATTCGCGAATGCGGCTGCAAGCCCGGACTGGTGTTCAACCCGGCCACTCCGCTGGAGGTGCTGGAATACACGCTGGACAAACTGGACATGGTGCTGCTGATGAGCGTGAACCCCGGCTTCGGCGGCCAGAAGTTCATCCCCTACGTGCTGGATAAAGCCCGCAAGGTACGCCAGATGATCACAGCCACGGGCCGCGACATCAGTCTGGAGATCGACGGCGGCGTCGGCCCCGGCAACATTTTCGAAGTGGCCAGCGCTGGCGTGGATACCTTCGTCGCCGGCTCCGCCGTATTCGGCGCGGCCAAGGACAGCGATCCGCAGCGTTACAACAGCGTGATTGCCGCGATGCGCGCCGAACTGGCGAAGGTTTGAACAAGCAGGGATCAGGATTCAGGGGCCAGGGAGTTTGTGCTTCGCGCCTTTGAAATATGCGCGGCCGTATGCCGCACAATCCCTGAATCCCGACCCCTGAATCCCGACCCCTTAAAAAATGAATTTCCCCCTTCCGATTAAAGCCGTCGTCATCGACCTCGACGGCACCCTGCTGGACACCGCACCGGATCTGGCGCACGCGGCCGAACTGATGATGGCCGAGCTGGGCAGGCCTTGTCCGAAGCTGGAAACCATCCAGACCTATATCGGCAATGGCGTGTCACGGCTGGTCAAGCGCGTGCTGACCGGCGAAATGGACGCCGAGCCGGAGGCCGCCCTGTTCGAAAGGGCCTTGCCCATTTACCAGAAACATTACGGTGCGCATGTTTCCCTGCATTCACACCCCTTTCCCGGCGTGCCGGAAGGGCTGGAATCCTTCAAGGCGATGGGCCTGCATGTGGCCTGCATCACCAACAAGGCCGCACGGTTCACCGTGCCGCTGCTGAAGGACACCGGCCTGTTCGGCTATTTTGAACTGATCCTGTCCGGCGACACGCTCCCCAGGCGCAAGCCCGATCCGCTTCCGCTCCTGCATGCCTGTGGCGTGTTTGGCGTGGCGCCCGCCCAGCTGCTGCTGATCGGCGATTCGCTTAACGACACCCAGGCCGCGCGCGCCGCGGGCTGCCCGGTGTTCTGCGTGCCCTACGGCTACAATCGCGGCCGCCCGGTGGCCGAGTTGGATTTGGATGCGGTGGTGCCCACGCTGGCGGAAGCGGCGAAGCTGGTGGTGAAGGCATGAGTGTAGGGGCTAGGAACTGGGAACTGGGAGCTAGGGCGCGTGGCAACCCACGTGCCCGATGGTGATGCCCGCACGCCGCCCCTACCCCTAACTCCTGGTTCCTGGCCCCTACCAAAATGACTGAACAAGAATTTTTCGACCTTGCCCGCCAGGGCTATAACCGCATCCCGCTGGTGCGGGAACTTCCCGCCGATCTCGAAACGCCGCTGTCGGTGTATCTCAAACTTGCCCAGGCGCCTTATTCGTATCTGCTGGAATCGGTCGTCGGCGGCGAGCGCTTTGGCCGCTATTCCTTTATCGGCTTGCCTGCTCGCACGGTATTGCGCGTGCGCGGCTACCTGGTGATCGTGGAAGTCGACGGCAGGAAGGTCGAGGAACACAACCTTGCCGACCCGCTGGCTTTCATTGCCGAATTCCAGTCGCGCTACCATGCGGCTCCGCTGGCGGGGCTGCCGCGCTTCACCGGCGGACTGGCCGGGTATTTCGGCTACGACACGATTCGCTATATCGAAAAGCGCCTGTCCGCCACGCGCAAGCAGGATGTCCTGCGCACGCCGGATATCCTGCTCATGCTGACCGAAGAACTGGCCGTGTTCGATAATCTTGCGGGCAAGCTCTATCTCATCACCCACGCCGACCCGATGCAGCGTGACGCCTATGCGGAAGGACATCTGCGTTTGACTGCGCTGGCCGAAGCTTTGCGCACGCCGGTCAATCCGCCCGCGGAAGCGGCGATGTCGCATGACGAACCCGGTTCCGAATTCGGCGAAGCCGAATTCAAGGCCGCCGTCGCCCGCGCCAAGGAATATATCGCCGCCGGCGACATCATGCAGGTGGTGCTGTCGCAGCGCATGTCGCGACCGTTCGCCGCGTCGCCCTTGTCGCTGTATCGTGCGCTGCGCAGCCTCAATCCTTCGCCTTACATGTTCTATTACGACCTGGGCGGCTTTCATGTCGTCGGCTCCTCGCCCGAAATCCTGGTGCGGCTCGAAGGCGACACCGTCACCCTGCGCCCCATCGCCGGTACGCGCCCGCGCGGACTCACGCGCGAAGACGATCAGCGGCTGGCTGAAGAATTGCTGGCCGACCCCAAGGAATGCGCCGAGCACCTGCAGTTGCTGGATCTGGGCCGCAACGACACGGGCCGCGTCGCGGTCACAGGCAGCGTGCGCGTCACCGAAAACATGCTGATCGAGCGCTACTCCCATGTCATGCACATCGTCTCCAACGTCGAGGGCAAGCTCAAACCCGGACTGACCGCGCTGGATGTGCTCAAAGCAAGCTTCCCCGCGGGCACCGTGTCCGGCGCGCCCAAAGTGCGGGCGATGGAAATCATCGACGAACTGGAGCCGTCCAAACGCGGCATCTACGCCGGCGCGGTCGGCTATCTTGGCTTCAATGGCGACATGGACCTGGCCATCGCCATCCGCACCGCTGTGGTCAAGGACGGCATGTTGTACGCCCAGGCCGGGGCAGGCATCGTCGCCGACTCCGTGCCGGACAATGAATGGATGGAAACACTGAATAAGGCACGCGCCGTCATCCGTGCAGCGGAGATGGTCCAAATGGCCGATAGAACCTGACGCGGAAGCGCAAAGACGCGGAGAATATCTTGAGCAATAATGCCGAAATGAATGCGGCAACAACCACGCACCCGCCTGCGGCCTCTCCACGCTGCGCTTACTGCGCCTCTGCATTCAATTTTCTGGATTAATCATGCTGCTGATGATCGATAACTACGACAGCTTCACCTACAACCTCGTACAGTATTTCGGCGAGCTGGGCGAGGACGTGAAGGTGGTGCGCAACGACGAGATTGATCTTGCCGGAATTGCGGCCATGAAGCCGGATCACATCGTCGTCTCGCCCGGCCCCTGCACGCCCAACGAAGCGGGCGTATCCGTGCCGCTGATCAGGGAGTTTTCGGGCAAGGTGCCGATTCTCGGTGTATGCCTGGGCCATCAAAGTATCGGCCAGGCCTTCGGCGGCAAGATCGTGCGCGCGAAGGAACTCATGCACGGCAAGACCTCGATGATTCATCATGTGGATAGCGGCGTGTTCAGGGGTCTGCCCAATCCCTTTCGCGCCACCCGCTACCATTCGCTGGTGATCGAACGCGAATCGCTGCCGGATTGTCTGGAAATCACCGCGTGGACCGACGACGGCGAGATCATGGGCGTGCATCACAAGACCCTGGCGGTCGAAGGCGTGCAGTTCCACCCCGAGTCCATCCTCACCGAACACGGCCATGCCATGCTGGCGAATTTTCTCAAGGAAAAATCCCCTTCCTTATCGTGGGGGGAGGCCACCCTGTCATGACCTACAAAGACATTCTCAGCGTCCTGCTCGACCGCCAGGATCTCCCGCGCGAGGCCATGCTGGCCGCCATGCACGCGCTGATGGGGGGCGAATGGACGCCGGCTCAGATCGCCGGTTTTCTGGTGGCGCTGCGGATGAAGGGCGAGACCATTACCGAAATCGCGGCGGCGGCGGAAGTCATGCGCGAACTGTCCACCAAGGTGCCGCTGGCGGGCGTGGACCATCTGGTCGATACCTGCGGCACCGGCGGCGATGGCGCGCACACCTTCAATATTTCCACCGCGGCGGCTTTCGTCGCGGCAGCGTGCGGCGCCAAAGTCGCCAAGCATGGCGGGCGTTCCGTGTCCTCCACCTCGGGCAGCGCCGATGTGCTGGAAGCGCTGGGCGTCAACGTCAACCTGTCCCCTCGCCAGGTGGCCCGGGCGGTAAGCGATATCGGCGTCGGCTTCATGTTCGCGCCCAATCATCATGCCGCCATGAAGCATGCCGCGCCGGTACGAGGTGTATTGGGCGTGCGCACCCTGTTCAATATGCTGGGCCCGCTCACCAACCCGGCGGGCGCGCCCAACCAGGTGCTGGGCGTATTCAACAAGGAACTCACCGGCAAACTCGCGCGCGTCCTGCATACCCTAGGCAGCCGCCATGTACTGGCGGTGTATGCGGAAGAAGGGCTGGATGAGCTGAGCCTGGCCTCACCCACTTATGTGGCCGAACTGAAAGACGGCCACGTTTCCGAATACCTGCTCGAACCCGGCCTGTTCGGCCTGCCCCGTGTCCCCGCCAGCGAACTCGTCGTCAACGGCGTTGCCGAAGCCCAGGCATTACTGCTGGCCGCACTGGAAAACAGCTACCCTGCCGCCAGCGCCATCGTCGCCCTCAACGCCGGCGCGGCGGTTTATGTCGCGGGCAAAGCCGACAGCCTGCAGGACGGGGTCGAACAGGCGAAGCAGGCGATCGCTTCCGGCGCTGCCCGCGACAAACTCGACGACTACACACGCTTCAGCGTGAGGCAACCAAAAAAAGCGCTGGAACCACAGAGCCACAGAAGACACTGAGGCACAGAGGAAGAACAACAACAAATGAGACTTGGCGTCCTTCGCGGTTCATGTGCCATTTATGTGTTAAGACCTGCTGTCCCCCTGGTTCAAAAGCATGTCCGACATCCTCAATAAAATCCTGGCCACAAAGAAGGAAGAGGTGGCCGCCTCCCGGAACCGGTTGCCTATGGCCGAAGTCAAGGCGCAAGCCCGGGATGCGGCGCCTCCGCGGGATTTTATCGGCGCCTTGCGCGCCAAAATCGCCGCGGGCCAGCCCGCCGTCATCGCCGAAATCAAGAAGGCCAGCCCGTCCAAAGGCGTGATCCGGCCCGACTTCAAGCCCGCCGAAATTGCCGCCAGCTACGAAGCGGGCGGCGCCGCATGCTTGTCGGTACTCACCGACCGCGAGTATTTCCAGGGCGCGCCGGAATACCTGCAAGCCGCCCGCGCCGCCTGCGCGCTCCCCGTGCTGCGCAAGGACTTCATGATCGACCCGTATCAGGTCCATGAAGCCCGTGCCATGGGGGCGGATTGCATCCTGTTGATAGTCGGCGCGTTTGCACCAGGCTCATCCCCCTCGCTCAGGGAAGGGGGAAGGGGTGGGGGTGAAATATTCGACATTTCCGCCATGCGTGAACTTGAGGCCCTCGCGCACGAGTTGGGCATGGCCGTGCTGGTCGAATCCCACAACGCGGAGGAACTGGACGCAGCCCTGCAACTGAAAACGCCGCTTCAGGGGATCAACAACCGCAATCTGCGCACGTTTGAAGTCAGCCTGGAAACAACCCTGGGCTTGCTGCCCAGAATACATTCCACCTCTCCCTTGAGGGGTGAGGGTGAAAGAATCGTCATCACCGAATCCGGCATCCTCGTCCACGAAGATGTCGCCCTAATGCGTAGCCACGGCGTCCATGGCTTCCTCGTCGGCGAAGCCTTCATGCGCGCAGCCGACCCCGGCGCCGAACTGGCGCGACTGTTTGCAGCCCCGAGACAATCAATTAAGGTAAAATCGTAAGCCATTGATATACAATTATCAAAATAATATTGCGGCTTGTAGTGTTGCTCATGTGCAACAAAACAACAGTCTACACACAAATAAACAACGTTTTTGCTTGTCCTGCCGGGCTATGTCTGGATAATTGCTTATGTCCCAACACGGACAGTTCTGCAGAGCTTACAAGTGTGTTGCCGTTTGGGTAATGCAGCTTTGGAAACCGTTGTTAATTTTTGCTTAACCTTTATCTTTAGGAGATAGAAATGAAAAAATCCCTTATCGCGCTGGCTGTTGCCGGCGCCATCTCTTCCCCCGCGTTTGCCGCCACCAGCAACGTGGATATCTACGGTCAGGTCAGCTTCGCATTGGAAAGCACCAGTAATGATTACCCTCTGGGCAGCGCATTTAATCCCGGTATCAACGATGATCTTGCCGTGGTCGACCGCGTATCGCGCATCGGCTTCAAGGGTTCCGAAGACCTGGGCGGCGGCCTGAAAGCCATCTGGCAGATCGAGCAGCAGATCAATGCCACTTCGACCAACCCGCAAAACAACAACACCGCTTTCGGCGGCAGCAACCTGCGCAACACCTTCATCGGTCTGTCCAGCTCCGAGTGGGGTACCGTGCTGATGGGTCGTCATGACACGCCCTACAAACTCGCCACCAAGGATATCTTTGTCGACAGCATCGCCGATTACAACAACACCTTCGCCAGCGGCGGCACCAGCGCCGTTGCGCTGATCGACGCCACCCAGGATTACCGGAGCCCGCAGGCCATTGCCTACATCTCCCCGACCTGGAGCGGCTTCAGCTTCGCGGGAGCGCTGATTGCCAGCGCCAACTCCGCTAATGGTAACGTGAACAGCGGCGACGGCATCGATGCGTGGTCCGTCATGGGCATGTATAACAACGGCCCGCTGTTCCTGTCCGGAGCCTATCAGTCCGTGCAAGTGTTCGGTAAACTCTGTAACAATTGTGACTCCAGCGAGGCCTACAAACTGGCCGCCGGTTTTTCCTTCGGCGACTTCACCGTCGGCGGCATCTACGAAAATGTGACCAATTTCGATGGCTTGAACGATCGTGATTCCTGGCTGGCCAACGCCACCTTCAAGATGGGCAACATCGTGTTCAAGGGCCAGTATGGTGCGGTCAATACCGATATCGGCGATGGTACCCAGTGGGTTGCCGGTGCTGACTACAACTTCTCCAAGCGCACCTTCGCCTATCTGACCTACGTTGCCTCCGACAACGATAAAGTTGAAGAATGTCGACGGCTGGGCGCTGGGCATGAAGCACAGCTTCTAATTACCCGCTGGCGCATAAGCCGGCTGGTTTGAAGCTTGAAAACGGGCAGCCCAGGCTGCCCGTTTTTTTTGGCCATGCAAATTTGAGTGTGTTTCGCCTGAGCGGCAGCGTGAATGTTCGTGACGGGCAAACCCGGGTCGCCGCGTTGTCAGCCTGGCGCTGTTCGGCTAGCATGAACTCGGATTTTGTTGTGGAGCACTGATATTGGGACGGTCTGATTTGAAAAGGGAGGAAGTCCATGTCCAGGCTTGATCAATTTATTGTCGCATTCGATGGCGGTCTGCGCACGGTGTTTGCCAGCCAGCATGCGGCGCGGCCCTACCCGGCCACGCAACCGGAAGCGGAACTCGCGGAGCAGGCGCGCGCGCATTCGGTGGAACTGATGCGCGTCAACCACGTCGGAGAGGTGTGCGCGCAGGCTTTGTATTCCGGACAATCGCTCACGGCGCGCAACGAGTCCGTGCGCGCCGAACTGGAACTGGCGGCGAAGGAAGAGACCGACCATCTGGCCTGGTGCGAGCAGCGCCTGAACGAACTGGGCGGGCGCAAGAGCCTGTTGAATCCGCTCTGGTACGGCGGCGCGTTCGCGCTGGGCGCGGTGGCCGGCGCTCTGGGCGACAAGTGGAATCTGGGCTTTCTGGCCGAAACCGAGCGTCAGGTGGAAGCGCACCTGGACGGGCACTTGCAGCAGTTGCCGGAGCAGGATGCGAGAAGCCGGGCTATCGTCGAACAGATGAAAGTGGACGAGGCGAAACACGCGCAGACCGCGCTTGATCACGGCGGCGCGCCGCTGCCCATGCCGGTGAAGCTGGCAATGCGCTTTGCCGCGGATGTGATGCGCAAGACGGCGAGCCGGATCTAGAATGCATCGGCCCTGTTCGCAGCAAACAAGGGTGCAATAAACCAAGCGCATTGCACCGGATGTTTTCCATTCGGCGCAATAACGATTGCGCGAGCTATTGAGGTTTCACACCTTCGGCGTATTCGCCAGCGGCGTTGCTAGCCCACCTCGACAACAACGGGTTGAAGTGTCGCAGGGTCAACAGCGTGGAAGGGCTTCTACCAGAGCCGGTCGACAGCGTGACTGACCCCGAAGACGTTGTTCGTCCGCGACGCAAGAAAGCAATCACGATTGAGCGCTGCGGAGGACGAGGGTGTACCCACTGCGGAACCTTCGCCGGTTCACCTGACCCAGCCCAGTTTCCTTCCAACCACCCAGGTTTTCAGGACACACAACGATCCAGGCACTTCGCAGACACCATGCAAGCCGAGAGGGTGCAAGCCAACCTTCCTGAATGTGGATGGTGTCACCAGAGAATCGAAACGTTTAACGGTATCTATGATGACGGCGAATGGATGTGCGGGAACCGCGTCGCCGAGCGAGTACGATCAGGGACCCAAGCACATGCTCAAAGATAATTTCAGTCCGCGCAGGCAATAAGCAAAGGGCGTTGCGCCGTGAGTCACACAAGCACTCAATCTGCCGGACAACGGGCAGGATTGCTTCGCTGCGCTCGCAATGGAAGACGGAGTTCATGTTGTGCCCCGCTTTGATTCCATTTCCCTGCCCCATGCACCACAATCGTTCAGTCGGGCGCGCTTTCGCCCAGCCCAAAACCATCCTAAGCATTTGATAAATCAACATTCCACGTCTTGGCACGGTGCCTGCTTTATCCTGATTGAGTATCCTAACCGAAAGGCCAGGTTGCTCAGGCAGTCTCCTCCGATATTGCGGCCTCTTCGGGGGCCGCTTTTTTTTCCAGGTAGGCAACGCGAAACGAAGATGCGTGTATTGATTGTTGAAAATCAGCCCGAGCGGCTGGCCATGCTGATTCCGGCACTGGAAGCCGCGGACTGCGAGGTGATGGCCACGCTCAACTCCGCGCGCGGCGCTGGAAGTCCAGGTCGCGGCACTCCGCCCCGATATCGTCATCATCGCGCAGGACGCCCCCGACCGCGATACGCTGGAGCATATCTGCGTGGCCAACCGCGACTGCCCGCGCCCGATCGTCATGTTCACCGACGATGGCAGCCCCGAATCCATCCGTGCGGCCACGCAGGCCGGGGTGACCTCCTACGTGGTGGACGGCATGGACGCCGCCCGTATCCGCCCGATTCTGGATGTCGCCGTGTCGCGTTTCCAGGCCTACCAGGCCCTGCATGACGAACTGGAACAAACGCGCATGGCACTGGAGGAGCGCAAGCTGGTCGATCAGGCCAAGGCGCGGCTCATCCGTCAAACCGGTGCCGGCGAACCCGAGGTTTATCGTGAAATGCGCCGTGCGGCGATGGATCGTGGATTGCGCCTGGTGGAGATCGCGCGGCAGATTCTGCAAAAGACCTAGCGCCAGGCGTGAAATGGTGCATACCCGCTTCATGGCGCACCCGCTCAGTGCGCGCAGCCGCACCGCTCGCCCGCCGACTATTCGTCCGATCTGCCCGAACCCCGCGAGCTGTATGGATATTTTGTTCCTGGCATGGCGGTTGCTTGTAAAAGACTGAAGGGCCGCAATGATGTGGCTTTCGTAAAGGCATGAAATTTTCATCGTACGGACAAAGGCGTCCTTCCCGTCAGGGAGACGCCTTTTATTTTTGGAGAGACCGGTTATGGACGAGCAGGGCAATTCCACCCTTATTCAGGACACGCCACAGGATATGAGCAAACGCAATTTCATCAAGCAATCCAGCGGGATGTCTGTCGCGGCTGCCCTGATGGCCATGGTCCCGCCAGGCGTGCGCTCGGGCGCGTGGGCGGCGGGCTCGGATGCCCCGGAAAAGACAGACATCAAGATCGGCTTCATTCCGCTGACGGATTGCGCTTCGGTCGTCATCTCCTCGGTCAAGGGCTTCGACAAGAAGCACGGCCTCACCATCACCCCCAGCAAGGAGGCCTCCTGGGCCGCGGTGCGCGACAAGCTGGTGAACGGCGAACTGGATGCCGCCCATGTGCTGTATGGCCTGATCTACGGCGTGCAGTTGGGCATCGGCGGACCGAAGAAGGACATGGCCGTATTGGCCGCCATCAACAACAACGGCCAGGCCATCACGCTCTCCAACCAGTTGAAGGCCAAGGGCGTGACCGACGGCGCGAGCCTCGCCAAACTGATCGCGGCCGAGCCCAAGGAATACACCTTCGCCCAGACCTTCCCCACAGGCACCCATGCCATGTGGCTGTATTACTGGCTCGCAGCATACGGCATCAATCCCTTTACCCAGGCCAAGGTGATTACCGTGCCGCCCCCGCAAATGATTGCCAACATGCGGGTGGACAACATGGATGGCTTCTGCGTGGGCGAGCCGTGGAACGCCCGCGCCATCCGCGACAACATCGGCTTCACCGCCGTCACCAGCCAGGACATCTGGGTCGATCATCCGGAAAAGGTGCTGGGCACGACCGCCGCCTTCGTCGAGCAGTATCCGAACACCGCGCGTGCCATGGTGGCGGCGATTCTGGACGCGTCGAAGTACATCGACACCATGAGCAACCGCTCCGAAGTGGCGAAGATCATTGCCGACAAGAGCTACGTCAACACCGACTTCGACTCCATCGAGGACCGCATGCTGGGCCAGTACAACAACGGCATCGGCAAGAAGTGGCAGGACCCCAACTACATGAAGTTCTACAACGACGGCAAGGTCAATTACCCCTACCTGTCCGACGGCATGTGGTTCCTGACCCAGCACAAGCGCTGGGGCCTGTTGAAGGAGCACCCGGACTATCTGGCGGTGGCGAAAAAGGTCAACCGCATCGACGTGTACAAGGACGCGGCGGCGATGACCAAGACCCCCTTGCCCAAATCCGATTTCCGCACATCGAGACTCATCGATGGCGTGGTGTGGGACGGCAAGAATCCCAAGGCCTATGCCGACGGTTTCAAGATCAAGGTCTAGCCAAAATCAAGATTAGGCAACTGGAAGTCCCCCTCCCCAGGGAGGGGGCACAAGGAGAGACACCATGAATGCAGTCACCCTGAATGAACGAAGTCTGAAAGTGGTCATGAATGCGCCCGAAACCACACCGCTTGTGGCGAGCAACGATTCGTTCCCGGCGGCACGCCGCACGCCGCTGATCGAAACCGCAGCGGCAGGCCGCGTTTATTGAATTCACCGGCAATCTGCTGCGCACGGCCGTGCCGCCCCTGCTCGGGATGCTGCTCTTCGTCGCCGTGTGGGCGCTGATCGCCAACACCAACAAATCCATTCCCGGCCCGGTTGAAACCTGGGGCTCGGCCGTGCAACTGTTTTCCGACCCCTTCTATGACAAGGGTCCCAACGACAAGGGCATAGGCTGGAACATCCTCAACTCGCTGTATCGCGTCGGACTCGGATTCGGCGCGGCGGCGGCGATCGGGATTCCGCTCGGCTTCATGCTCGGCCGTTTTGATTTTCTCAACCGCATGATGTCGCCGATCATCAGCATCCTGCGCCCGGTCTCGCCGCTGGCCTGGCTGCCGATCGGGCTGCTGGTGCTGCAAAAGGCCGAGCCGGCCTCGATCTGGGTGATCTTCATTTCCAGCATCTGGCCGATGGTGCTGAACACCGCGGCAGGCGTGCAGCGCATTCCGCAGGACTACATGAACGTCGCGCGCGTGCTCAACCTGTCCGAGTTCAAGGTCTTCACCAAGATCCTGTTCCCGGCGGTGCTGCCCTACGTACTGACCGGGGTGCGCCTGTCGATCGGCGTGGCCTGGCTGGTGATCGTTGCCGCGGAAATGCTCACCGGCGGCGTCGGCATCGGCTTCTGGGTGTGGGACGAATGGAACAACCTCAACGTCGCCCACATCATCATCGCCATCTTCGTCGTCGGCATCGTCGGCCTGCTTCTGGAACAGGGGCTGATGCTGATCGCGAAACGGTTCAACTACGCCTGAAACGGAGCTGCGCAATGGGTCACCACGACAACATGCTGGAACTTGAGCCCGAACTCGACGGGATGAACCTGCGCATCGGCATCGTCATGAGCCGCTGTAACCGCCTCGTCGGCGAAGACCTGCTGGGCGCCTGCACCATCTCCCTGGCCAAGCACGGCGTCAAGCTGGGGAACCTCACCCTGGCCACCGTGCCCGGCGTGCTGGAAATTCCTCTCATGCTGAAGGAACTGGCGGAGACCGGGAACTACGATGCGCTGATCGCGCTGGGCGCGGTAGTGCGCGGCGACATGACCTATCGCTTCGAAGTCGTCTGCAACGAATGCGCCGCCGGAATTACCCGGGTGCAACTGGATAGCGGCGTCCCCATCGCCAACGGCGTACTCATCACCGACTCAAACCCGGTGGCGCTTGCATCGCGATACGGTTCAAGGGCGGCTGCAACCGCGGTGGAAATGGCCAACCTGGTGCGGCCGTTCAGGGTGTTCCGCAGCGGGGTCCCTCGGGACCGCAGGGCGGGTTCCTCATTCGGGATGCCCAAACCGCGCGTCGCCGCGCCGCATTCCCTGGCCACTAAATCCTAGCCCCTAGATATTCAAGGAGAACACGATGCAAAGCTACGTCCAGATCGAAAATGCCGGCATGGTCTTCAACACCAAAAAAGGCAAGTTCACCGCACTGACGAATATCAATCTCAACGTGCATCAGGGCGAATTCATCGCCCTGATCGGCCACTCCGGCTGCGGCAAGTCCACCCTGCTGAATCTGGTGGCGGGGCTGCTCGATGCCACCGACGGCGTGCTCCTGCTCGCCAACAAGGAAATCAGGGGGCCCGGGCCGGAACGCGGTGTGGTGTTTCAGAACCACTCGCTGCTGCCCTGGCTGACCGCGTTCGAGAATGTCCATCTTGCCGTCGAGAAAGTATTCGGTAACAGCGAGAGCAAAACCCAGCTCAAAAAACGCACCCGCGCCGCTCTGGAACTGGTAGGGCTCACGCACGCCGCCAACAAGCTGCCGGGGGAAATATCCGGCGGCATGAAACAGCGCGTCGGCATAGCCCGCGCGCTGGCGATGGAGCCGAAGGTGCTGCTGCTGGACGAGCCGTTCGGGGCGCTCGACGCACTCACCCGTGCGAACCTGCAGGACGAACTGATGAAGATCGTCGCGGCGACGAAGAGCACGGTCATCATGGTGACGCACGATGTCGATGAAGCCGTGCTGCTGTCCGACCGCATCGTGATGATGACCAACGGTCCGGCCGCAACCATCGGTGAAATTCTCGAAGTCGATCTGCCGCGCCCGCGCGAGCGCCTGCAACTGGCGCACGATCCGCGCTACCATGACCTGCGCAGCAATGTGCTGGAGTTCCTCTACAGCCGTCAGATGCGGCCGAAGGAGGCTGCGTAACCCGACAGTCATGCCGCCCGACCCTGATCCGCACTGGAAGCAATATCGCGGCGACCCCGCCATACGGGGCGGCTTGTTCGAGCAATGCCGGACCCATTCGGTGATGGACCAGCGCCTGGACGAGACTTTCGTCCAGGTGGAAAAACTGATGTGCCATCACGGCGTATTCCACGCCAAGCTGCATTTCTCCAGCAGCCGGGCCACGCTATGGTTGTACACCGATCCTTATCGCTACCGCGTGCTGTCCGTGGATGAACTGTTGAACGCCACCCCCTGCCACGATTGCCCCCTGACCCACTATCCGGTGGAGGCGGTGGTCGAGTCCGGTCTCATCCCGGCGGTGCTGGAGGGGTTTCGCACCCTGCGCTACGCCGATGAGCAACTTTACCTGCGCGCCGGCTCGCTCAATCTCATCAACGGCATGGTGGGACTGAATTTCTCGTGCGACGGCAGCCACTATCTTTCCGCCCATGAATTTCTGGACGCACCCAGCGCCCGCTGGTTTGGCAAGTAAACGTCAAACCGCTTGAGTCAAACGGCAATTCCGGGCAGGATGAAGGACGATTGAACCGTACTCACTGCCATGACTTATTGTGTAGCCATCAAAACCGACAGCGGTCTGGTGTTCGCATCCGATTCCCTGACCAATGCAGGAATCGATCACGTGAGCACCTATTCCAAGATGCACACGTTTGTGCAGCCCGGGAAGCGCAGTTTCGTCCTGTTGTCGGCGGGTAATCTGGCCACCACCCAGGGCGTGGTCAAACATCTGCGCGACGACTGCAACAACGCCGTCAGCCCGTGTCTGTCCAGCGTGAATTCCATGAGCGAGGCGGTGGATTATGTCGGCGGCATTTCCGCCGAAGTGCAACGCGTCCAGGCTGCACGTGACACCGCCAACACCAATTTCGAGGCGACCTTCATCTTCGGCGGGCAGATCGCGGATCAGCCGCCCGAGATTTACATGGTTTACGCACAGGGCAACTACATCCACGAATCGAGTGCGCATCCCTTCCTGCAGATCGGCGAAACCAAGTACGGCAAACCCATACTCGACCGCGTCGTCCGCTCCGATACACCGCTGGAGCAGGCAGCGCGCTGCGCGCTGGTTTCGATCAACTCCACCATACGCTCCAACCTCACCGTCGGCCCGCCGGTGGAACTGCTGATCTACAACACCAATGCACTGGACGGTGGCCGCCGCATGTTGCTGGCTGAAGACCATCCCTACTATCGCGCACTCGGAGACGCCTGGAACGAGGGTCTGCGCCAGGCACTGAATAGCCTGCCCCCCTTCGAATGGGAAAATCAGCCGCAGCCACTTCAGGTGGTGGCGTCCAATAGCGGCGGACAGATGCAGGGATAGGCCGGGGGGACAGGAGCCAGGAGCCAGGAACTAGGATTCAGAGGATGGGCGGCTGTCGGCCGCGAATTGATATTCCTATCCCCTATCTCCTAGCCCCTAATTCCTAAAGCACTGGCTCAACCCTTGCTTGTAACAGACTGTTCGCATACTGTCTGTCGCCATGAGCACCCACGTCGCCATCCGTCACTCCACACATTACACATTCGACCGCCGCGTCACCTTGAGCCCGCACGTGGTGCGGCTGCGTCCGGCGCCGCACTCGCGTACCCCCATCCTCGCCTACACGCTGAAGATCACGCCGGAGAAGCATTTCATCAACTGGCAGCAGGATCCGTTCGGCAATTACCTGGCGCGGCTGGTGTTCCCCGAGGCGACACGCGAATTCTCGGTGGATGTCGAGGTGATTGCCGATATGACGGTGATCAATCCCTTCGATTACTTCGTCGAAGACAGTGCGGAACACTGGCCGTTCGACTACGATGCGGCGCTGAAGCGCGAGCTCGGCCCCTATCTTGAAACCGAGCCTGCGGGCAAGCGACTCGCCGCGTGGGTGGCCGAGGTGCCGCGCAAACGTGTGCACACCAATGATTTTCTGGTGGCGCTCAACCAGCGCCTGCAACACGACATTGCCTACACCATACGCATGGAGCCCGGTATCCAGAGTCCCGAGGAAACGCTGGAGAAAGCGATGGGCTCGTGCCGCGACACGGCCTGGCTGCTGGTGCAAATCCTGCGCCAGTTGGGGCTGGCAGCACGCTTCGTCTCCGGTTATCTGGTGCAGCTGACTCCCGATGTGAAATCTCTCGACGGCCCCTCCGGCCCCGAGCACGACTTCACCGACCTGCACGCCTGGGCCGAGGTGTATCTACCCGGCGCTGGCTGGGTCGGCCTCGACCCGACTTCGGGCCTGTTTGCCGATGAAGGCCACATTCCGCTCGCGGCAACGCCGCAGCCGTCCTCCGCCGCGCCGATCGAAGGCTTTACCGACAAGTGCGAAGTCGAATTCAGCTTCAGCAACACCGTCACCCGTATCAAGGAAGACCCGCGCGTGACCCTGCCGTACGCGGAGGAAGACTGGGCGGCGATTCTGGCGCTGGGTCATGCGGTCGACGAAAAACTCGCGCACCAGGACGTGCGTCTCACCCACGGCGGCGAGCCCACTTTTGTCTCCATCGACGACATGGAGGCACCAGAATGGAACACGGCAGCGCTGGGAAGCCACAAAAGGGAGCGTGCCGAGGTGCTGGTGCGCCGCCTGAAGGACCGCATGGCGCCCGGCGCGCTGCTGCATACCGGGCAGGGCAAGTGGTATCCGGGCGAACCGCTGCCGCGCTGGGCGCTGGGAATTTACTGGCGGCGCGACGGCGTGCCGGTGTGGAAAAATCCGGCGCTGCTCGCCGAGGCCAACTGGGACTACGGCCATACCTATCTCGACGCCCAGCGCTTCGCCGAAACCCTGGCGCAGCACCTGGGGCTGGCCGCGCGCTACGCCCAGCCGGCTTACGAAGACGCGCTTGCCGCGCTGCTGCAGGAAGCGGAACTGCCGCGCAATATCGATCCGGCCCAGGTCGAACCCGGCCACGCCGAACTCGACAGCATCAACCTGCGCGGTGCGCTCGCGAACAAGCTGTCGCGCGGGCTCAACACGCCGACCGGCTATATCCTGCCGCTGGCCTGGAGCTGGACCACCCATAACTGGATAAGCGCGCCGTGGGAGACGCGGCGCGACCGCCTGTATCTGCTGCCCGGCGATTCGCCGATGGGCCTCAGGCTGCCTTTATCCAGCCTGCCCTGGGTGGCGGAAGACGAACGCGAACCCTCGGTCGAGGTCGATCCCTTCGCCGTACAACCGCCGCTGGCCGATTTTCACGGCGAAATCGCCGCGCGGTTTTCGAGCGTGGAACCGCCGCACCCGCCACCGAAAATCCAGCCGCAGCACACACCGCACACCGCCGTCGTCGAGGTGCCGCGCACCGCGCTGACGGTCGAGGCGCGCGGCGGCTGCCTGTTCGTGTTCATGCCGCCGGTCAAAACGCTGGAGCAATACCTCGACATCTCGGCGGCGATCGAGACGACCGCCACCGCGCTCAAGCTGCCGGTGGCGATCGAGGGGTATACGCCGCCGTCCGACGCCCGCATCGAAAAGCTGCTGGTCACCCCCGACCCCGGCGTGATCGAGGTCAACATCCACCCCGCGCATACCTGGGAACAACTGGTCGACACCACCACGCTCATCTACGAGGAAGCGCGATTGAGCCGCCTGGCCGCCGAGAAGTTCATGCTCGACGGCCGCCACGCCGGAACCGGCGGCGGCAACCACGTCACCCTCGGCGGTGCGACGCCGGCCGACAGCCCTTTCCTGCGGCGGCCGGATGTGCTGGCCAGTCTTATCACCTACTGGCAGCACCATCCGGCGCTGTCCTACCTGTTTTCCGGCCTCTTCATCGGCCCCACCAGCCAGGCGCCGCGTGTCGACGAAGGCCGCGCCGAGCGCCTGTACGAACTCGAAATCGCCTTCCAGCAAATGCCGCAGGGCGACACGCCGCAGCCCTGGCTGGTCGATCGCCTGCTGCGCAACCTGCTCACCGATCTCACCGGCAACACGCACCGCGCGGAGTTCTGCATCGACAAAATGTATTCGCCCGATTCGTCGTCGGGCCGGCTCGGTCTGCTCGAATTCCGCGCCTTCGAAATGCCGCCGCACGCGCGCATGAGTCTGGCGCAAATGCTGTTGCTGCGCGCGCTGGTCGCGCGTTTCTGGGCCCAGCCGTATCGCAAGCCGCTGGTGCGCTGGGGCACCCTGCTGCACGATCGTCACATGCTGCCGCACTACCTGTGGGCCGATCTGAAGGACGTGATCGACGACCTCAACGCCACCGGTTTCCCGTTCCAGATCGACTGGTACAAGCCCTTCCTCGAATTTCGTTTCCCCAGATACGGCACCCTGCAACTCGACGACATCCAGATCGAACTGCGCACCGCGATCGAGCCCTGGCACGTACTCGGCGAGGAATCGACCAGCCTCGGCACCGCGCGCTACGTCGATTCCTCGGTCGAGCGCCTGCAAGTGAAAGCCAGTGGCCTCACCAACGGCCGCTACGTGCTCGCCTGCAATGGCCGCCGCGTTCCGCTCATGCCGACCGGCGTGCATGGCGAATCCGTCGCCGGTGTGCGTTACCGCGCGTGGCAGCCGCCGTCGGCGCTGCACCCCACGATCGGCATCCACTCGCCCCTGGTGTTCGATCTGATCGACACCTGGAACGGCCGCGCCATCGGCGGCTGCACCTACCGCGTCGTCCACCCCGGCGGGCGCAGCTACGACAGCTTCCCGGTCAACGCGATGGAAGCCGAGTCGCGCCGCCACACCCGTTTTCAGGACTGGGGCCACACCGCCGGCAGCTTCACGCCGCCGCCGTGGATCGCCCCGCTCGCCCGCTTCTTCCCCGGCGGCACGCCACCCGGGCCAATGGCTCCACCCGCCGAAGAACCTGCCGGCGAATACCCGCACACGCTCGATCTGCGCCGGAGGGCGCTTTAGTGACTAGGAGCCAGGAACCAGGGATTAGGGGTTTTGTCGCAGCGCGACCCAAATTTGGAGCGGCCACAGGCCGCACCACCCCTGGCCTCTAGCCCCTAAATCCTAGCCCCGTCCTCCACCCCTTCATTTCAAAGGAAGAAAACCATGGCCCAGATCCACTTCATCGGCGGCGAAAAAGGCGGGGTCGGCAAATCGCTGGTCGCGCGCATCGTCGCGCAATACCTGATCGACCACGAACGTCCGTTTATCGGCTTCGACACCGATAAATCCCACGGCGCGCTGATGCGCTTTTACGCCGGTTACGCCTCGCCCATCGTCGTGGATCAATATGAAAGCCTCGACGCCATCGTCGAAGCCGCCGCCGCCGAACCCGGCCGCAGCATCCTGGTCGATCTCGCCGCGCAAACGCAGGACGCGCTGACGCAATGGATGGACGACTCCGGCCTGCTTGAACTGTCGAGCGAGATGGGACTGGCGCTGACTTACTGGCATGTGATGGATTCGGGCCGCGACTCGGTCGATCTGCTGAAAAAGCTGCTGGATCGTTTCGGCTCGCGTCTGAATTACGTGCTGGTGCAAAACCACATCCGTGGCGACAACTTCGACCTGCTCGACGCCTCCGGAGAAAAGAAACGGGCGCTGGAATTGCACGCCCGCATCATCAACATCAAGCGCCTGCAGGAAGCCGCGATGATCAAGATCGACAGCCACAGCAGCAGCTTCTGGTCCGCCACGCAGAGCACCGATGCGCACGCGCTGGGCATACTGGAACGGCAACGCGTCAGGATGTGGCTGAAGAATAGCTACAGCGAAATCGATACCCTGCATCTTTGATCCGGCGCGATAGCGCGGCACAACGACTCCGAACAACGCGCAAGCTGCTTCGGTCACGCCTCGTATCCGGTTCCTGCCCCAGGCTCGCGGTTTCGCTCCACGCTTCCTCCCCACACCCGGGCGCCACGTGCTGTTGCGCTTTGCTTCATTCGCCATGGCCCGCTTGTGGGAGGACGTCCACCTCCATAATCGCGCCCATGCTGGACGCACAGAACATGGCACCCACGGGCGCCTTTGACGCTTGACCGTCTCCTGATCATGGGTGTGGAACGCAACGACCAAACCTTGATGGAATAGGGCGCAAGCAGCGAACCCTGGGCGATGCGCCGAAGCTCGGGTTCGTGGACAGCGTCGCCAGGTCCCCGGCAACACCGCCGTTATAATGGCGCAACACGCCGCCAATCCGGAGTCCCATGTACCAGAGTTACTTCGGCCTCACCGAAGCGCCTTTCTCCATCGCGCCCGCGCCGCGCTATCTCTACATGAGCCAGCGCCACCAGGAGGCGCTGGCGCATCTGCTCTACGGCGTGAGCGGCGAGGGCGGGTTCGTGCTGCTGACGGGCGAGGTGGGGACGGGCAAGACCACGGTGTGCCGCTGCCTGCTGGAACAGATTCCCGAGACCTGCGACGTGGCCTACATCTTCAATCCCAGGCTGACGGTGGAGGAGCTGCTCTCCACCATCTGCGTGGAATTCGGCATCGACTGTCCGCCCGGCAACCCCAGCATCAAGGTGTTCGTCGACTGCATCAACGCATACCTGCTCGACGCCCACGCCCGGGGCCGGCACGCGGTGCTGATCATCGACGAGGCGCAGAACCTCTCCGCCGACGTGCTGGAGCAGATGCGGCTGCTGACGAACCTGGAGACCAACGAGCGCAAGCTGTTGCAGATCATCCTGATCGGCCAGCCCGAGCTGGCGGAGATGCTGGCGCGTCCGGAGCTGCGGCAACTGGCGCAGCGCATCGTCGCGCGCTATCACCTGGGGCCGCTGACCAGGCAGGAAGTCGCGGCCTACGTCCGGCACCGGCTCGAGGTGGCGGGGACGCAGCGGCCGCTGTTCGCCGCCTCGCTCATGGGCCGCCTGCACCGTCTGAGCGGCGGCGTGCCCCGGATCATCAACGTGCTGTGCGACCGGGCGCTGCTGGGCAGCCTTCGTGCAGGGCAAGGAGCGGGTCGACCGCAGCGACGCTCGATCAGGCGGCGCGGGAGGTCCTGCCCCTGCCGGCAACGCGGCGCCGCGTGCTGTGGGGCGCTTTCGCGGCGGGCCTGATCCTGCTGGCCGGCGGCGCGGTGGCGGTGGCGCTGTATCAGCGCGATCAACCGAAGCGCGAGGTCGCCACCGCCCTGCCCGCAACCGGGAAGACCGCCAAAGGTCGGGTCGCCAGCGCGGGCGCGGCGGCCACCCTGGAATGGCCGTCCGGCGCACCGCTCTCGCGCAGCGAGGCGATGGCCTACGCTGCCCTGTTCCGGGCCTGGGACGCGGACTATCAGGGGGGCGACGCTTGCCGGAAGGCCGAGGAACTGGGCTTGCGCTGCTGGACGGCGCGGGGCGGGCTGGACGAGCTGCGCGAGCTGAACCAGCCGGCGGCGCTGCCCATGCGCGACGACCAGGGCCGCCTGTTCCACGCCACACTGATCGGCCTCGGGCCCGACACCGCCACCTTCGCCGTCGGCGGAGAAACCCGCACGGTCGCCCTCGGCGCCCTGGCGGCCCAGTGGTCGGGGGACTACACTCTGTTGTGGCGTCCGCCGGCGGCGGTGCAGGGTAAGCTCCGGATGGGTGATCGCGGGCCGGCCGTGGCCTGGCTGATCGGGCAACTCGCCCGGATGCGGGGCGTCGCGCCGGAGGCCGACCGGGAACCGGTGTTCGACGAGGCCTTGATGCGCGAGGTCAAGCGGTTTCAGCTCGACCGGGGCCTGGTCCCCGACGGCACCGTGGGCGCCAGGACGTTGATCCGTCTGGTCGGCGAGACGGACAAGGCGGCACCGAAACTGGTTGCGACGCCGCCTGAGCAGGAAGTGAAAATCTAGGGCGTGTTCACACTAATTTCACATCTGCGTTGCCGCGAAAAAGCGATGGATGCAAGGCGCAAGGTGCGGCGAATGGTTGTTCCATTCGCAAGCCTTGCAACGCCGCAGACGCGCTTTTCTCGCGACAACCCTTCGGGACGGGGCGATTTGGGCGCCTCCCTTTGTCGCAAGCCGCTTGTGGTAGCTCGCACCACGGCGCGTCTTGCTTCGCGTGCGGCATCCCAAATCGCCCTCGTCGCAGTTGCGAAATTAGTGTGAATACGCCCTAGCCATGTCCTATATCCTCGATGCCCTGAGAAAGGCCGATCAGCAGCGCCAGCGCGGCGCGGCGCCGACCCTGCTGACGGCGCAGACCACGGCGGCGGCGCCCGGCAAGCCCGCGCTATCCCTGAACACCTGGCTCGCGGCAGCCCTGGTCGTGGCCGGCATCGTGATCGGCTGGCTGCGGCCCTGGCAGTCGGAGCCGCAGGTTCCCGCGGCGGAACCCTCAGCCGCTCAGCGGAGCGCTCCAGGCTCACTTCCCGCCGCGCCGGCTCCGTCTTCCGAACCGGCATTACCTCCCGCGCCAACCCCGGCTCAGGCGCTGCCTGAAACCGCCGGGAAGAACCGTCAGTCCCCGCCGGCGCAGCTTCCGGCGCCGGATGCGGCATCCGCGACCAGGCCGGCGGGTGCCGCGATTGGACAGGCCAGCGCGCCCGCCAGGATCGAGGCGCCTCCCATCCCGCCGGGGGCCGTGACCATCGCCCCGCCGGAAACGGCGCCCGCGACGCCCGAAAAACCCGCCGGTGCGGGTCCGGGCAATGCCGGCCAGGAGAACACGCTGCCGGCCATGAGCGAACTCCCGCCCTCGATCCGGCAGGAGATATCCAGCCTGACGATCTCGTTTCACTACTATGCGGCCAACCCCGCGGAGCGACGGATCATGATCAACAACGTGATGCTGCGTCAGGGCGAGGTCCTGCAGCCGGGTCTCGGGGTGGAACAGATCACGCGCGAGGGCGTGATTCTCAGCTACAAGGGTTACCGCTTCCGCCTCGGGGTGCGATAAGAGAAGGAAGGAAGACGTCCGGCGAAATCCCGTAAGGTTGCGGACAGAGCCATCGACAAACTCAAAGACCGAATCCGGGAACTGACCCGCCGCACCCGAGGCCACCGTTTGGCCGACATCGTGGCAGATCTGAGAGACACCCTGCTTGGTTGGAAAGCGTACTTCGGCATTGCCGAAGTGCCGAGTCCTCTGCGCGACATCGACAAATGGCTGCGGCGCAAGTTACGCTGCTACATCTGGAGGCAATGGGGCAGGTCAGGCTACCGGGAACTGCGCAAATGCGGTGTATCTGTGCGAGAAGCATGGAACATTAGCAAAAGCGCACATGGCCCGTGGCGCCTGTCCAAAACCCCGGCGCTGTCGCTGGCTTTGCCAGCGAGGTTCTTCAGCAGTTCAGGTCTGCCATCCCTCGCCCGATGACCGGAGTCTGTTCATTGAACCGCCGTGTACGGCCCCGTACGCACGGTGGTGTGGGAGGGGTAAGATCGTGAGGTCATCCCCTATCCCGATTAGGCGTCAGATGCGGCGAGCTCTTCAGTCGGTCGTCTTGATCCTCAGTCTGCTGCCACTCATCGTCGGCACGCTCGGGCTGCTTCTGGGTGTCGAGTTCTACATTCCGGCATCGGCAGCCGATCCAAATCTCGATAGTCAGTTTCGTTTCATGTCAGGTTGGGACGTTGGCCTGACCATCATCGTCTGGTGGATCGTGCCGCGCATCGAGAAGGAAACGACTCTGTTCAGAATTGTGTGCCTCGCGGTCTTCCTTGGCGGTCTCGGGCGCGTCGCCGCCTGGTACTTCACCGGAGCGCCAGCGGTTCCTGTCATGGCAGTAACGGCCATAGAGTTGCTCGTTCCGGTACTCATACCATGGCAGGCGCATGTTGCACGCCAAAGTAAGCTCGCAAACAAGCAAGCATCCCGGTGAGGTCTTGCATCCGACTATGCACTCGCAACTCGCGTCCGCACACACACGGGGTCACCACACACTGGGGTCAGATACCGTCTTGGGGGTCACATATCCACACGGGGTCACGCACGTCCACACGCCACTACATGGACGCGTGGGGCACGTGTTTCAGGGGCGATACAAGGCCATCCTGGTTGAGCGCGACAGCTACCTGCTGGAGCTGGCGCGGTATGTTGTGCTGAACCCGCTGCGCGCCGGGATGGTGAAGCGGCTGGAAACCTGGCCGTGGAGCAGTTACCTTGCTACCTGCGGCCAGACAGCCGCACCCGAATGGTTGCAGACCGATTGGCTACTGGCGCAATTCGGGCGGCAACGCGCCAGCGCGATGCGCAAATACGTTCAGTTCGTGCATGAAGGTGCGCGCTTACCGAGTGTGTGGACGCAATTGCAGGGGCAGATTTTTCTGGGTTCGGAGGCCTTCGTGAAAAAAATGCAGACGCAGATTGAGAAGAAACCGGCGCTGGACGAGATTCCGCGTGCCCAGCGGCGGGTGCTGGTTCAGCCGCTGGCGGATTTTGAGCGGCGCTACGACCGCAACGAGGCGATTGCGCGTGCCTATCTGTCGGGTCAGCATACGATGGCGGCGATAGCCGGACATTTCGGTGTTCACTATACGACGGTGAGCAGGCTGGTGAGGGAGTATGAAGATTCAGCGAAGAAAGAGAATGTGATAATGAAAGACCTGACCCCAACCTGTCTGACCCCTGCAACCTGCTTGACCCCAACCTGCGTAACTGTGCGTGACCCCAACCTGCTTGCGCCCTCTCGGTCCGAGTCTGGCGAGGCCAAAGCTTGGAAGCACAAGGCTGGCCGCGCTTGCAGTCTGAGCCGATGTCGAGATTACTTTTGGGCATTATTTTCAGGATTGTCGGCCGGGTTGAGATAAACAATGTCGAACGGGCCTTCCCCATTTACCTGGACGACCGTCGCTTCTTTTGTGAATGCATAGTGATGTGCTTTTGCCGGCAGATAGTGATAACCGCCGGCGCCAAGCGCGTGCGCATGCGATTGGTCCCATGTATCCCCCATCCCCACATAGAGCGTGCCCGACACGATGGTCAGGTTCTCCGCCTGGGAGTGGAAGTGGGGCGGGATCTTATAACCCGATGGGGTCAGCAGCCTGAGGGTGAAGGGGCCGGGTTTGCCAGGGTCACCGTAAAGCACCGACAGCTTCGCGCCCTTAGGAAATGAAGGCGGTGTGGCACCCCACTTGATGTCGGCTTCATTAATGAATACTTCATCGGTCGCCAGGGCCGGCGCCGCAAACAAAACGGCGGCAAGGACCGAGGTCGAGATGCCTGTGCAACGTATTTGCATGTCATTCTCCTAGTCGTTGTCAGATTGTCCAAAGAGACGGGATTGGCTGGAGCGTAGCCCGGTCAGTCCCGTCACGGGAAAGTCTACACGCAAACACCTACCGCAGATACGCCCCTGGCGCGGGACAATGCGCCCTCACGAGCGCCCGGGCCGCCAGTCGCGATGGGCGCCTTCGAATTTCCGCCGATGGCCGATAGCTCCAGTTTCCAGGCTAGTGCGGAGTGACTGTTGCCGCCTCTCAGCGGTCACCTGACGTTCAGCGTGTGACAGACTGTTTACCGGTCAGCCGCCAGGCATCATCAGCCGAATTGATGCATCGGACCGTCAGATTGCAGGCACGTCCGGGCAGCGACACATCGGTATCTTTGGAATCAAAAGGCTCACTTAATTTTTCTACGCAACACAACACCGGGGTCTTGCATTAACGCACACCATGCCTTCCCGGCTTACTGTTTGCGGCTACCCGGCGCCACCCGATGCTCCACCGCAAACACCGCGGCTTCCACGCGCGAGGACATATTCAGCTTGGCGAGGATATGGCGCACATGAAGTTTGACGGTGTCGTGGCTGATGTCGAGGGTGCGGGCGATGGCCTTGTTGCTTTCGCCGCGCGAGAGGTGGGTGAGAATTTCGCGTTCGCGCTGGGTGAGCGAATCCAGCAGGGAGCCGGCATCCTGCCCCTTCTGGTCGTAGAGCTTGACGAGTTTGGCGGTCATGGCCAGCGCGACGACGGTTTCGCCGCGCTGGGCGCGCTGGATGGCGTCCACCACTTCGTCGGGCTCCATGCTTTTCAACAGGTAGCCATTCGCCCCTGCGCGCAATGCGCGGGCGAGGTCGTCTTCGGCCTCGCTCAGGGTGAGGATGAGCACCGGCAGCTTGAAACCTTCGGCCCGGAGCTGTTGCATGAGGGTGATGCCGTCGGTGCCGGGCATGTTGAGGTCGAGCAGCAGCACATCCGGGCGATGCGCGGCCAGCAGCATGGCCACTTCTTCGGGCTTGCCGGTGAATGCGGCGACTTCGATGCTGCCGCTCTGTTCGAGCAGTTCGGCGAGACCCTTGCGGAACAGGGTGTGATCGTCGACCAGGACGATGCGGGTTTTGCTGCTCATGCCGCGTGTTCCGGTTTTTGCTGCGGGAAAACCAGGCGGATGACCGTTCCGCCCGCGGGGCGGCTTTCCACGCTGAGCTTGCCGTCCAGCCGGGCGGCGCGTTCGCGCATGATGGTGAGGCCGAAGCTTTTGCCCATGGTGGAGGACTTGTCGTTCTTGTGTATCCCCACGCCGTCGTCGGCGACGTTGACGATGTATTGCCCGTTTTCCAGATCGAAGGTGATGACGACATGGCGCGCACGGGCGTGTTTGGCGATGTTGTACAGCGATTCCTGGATGATGTGGAAGACCTGGATTTCCTCGTCGGGCGAGAGCGACACGTCCTGCACCAGATTGAGGAAATCCACATCGGCGTTGGCTTTCTTGCGAAAGCTCTTGGCGAGTTCCTGAATCGCCGGCACCAGACCGCGCGGGTTGATGCGGTCGCGATATTGGGTGATGAGGTCGCGCAGGTCGGCGTACGCGAGATCGACGGCTTCTTCCACGTCGCCCAGGTAGCGGTTGGCTTTGGGATAGTCCTCGTGCTGCATGGCATCGGACAGCACCGTCAGGCGCATCTTGGCGTAGGCCAGCGTTTGCGCGAGCGAATCGTGAATCTGGTTGGCCAGCATCTGGCGCTCGTTCATCAGCGAGATACGCATGTTCTCGCGGGTCAGTCGCGCGTTTTCCAGTGCGATGCCGAGGTGCTCGCTGATCGTGCGAAACAGCAGGCGGATATCTTCGGGGACGGTCTTGCCTTCTTCAAGGAACAGGTTGTACACGCCCATGACCTTGTTCTTGTGCATCAGCGGCACGGCGACCACGGTGCTGCATGCATCGCTGAAATACGCGGTGTTGGCCTGTTTGCGGCAGAAGGCGACATTATTCCAGCTGCTGACCGTGACCTCGCGTGCGGCTTTGCCGCAGACGCCGCAATCCAGTCCCATGACTTGCTCATGTTCGACCAGATCCGCGGGCAGCCCCACCGAGCTGATGAGCCGCAAGTGGGTGCGGTCGTCGGTGATGACGCGTACCGCGCCTGCCTGCGCGCCCGCCAGCCGGATCATGGTGGCGAGAAACCGCCCCAGCAATTGCTCGACATTGGAGTCGGAGCTGAGGCTGGTGGTGATTTCCGACAGCACCTTGAGCGCCGGGATGCTGACGTTGCCGGATTCGGTTGGCCTGTGCTCAACCAGGCGGTGGACTTCTTTCATGTTGGCCATCGGGTGCGATTAAAGCGTATTGATTCGGACAAGCAAAGTATCGGGAAGTGTCGCACGTAAACTGCATTTTGGGCCCACTGGATGCACCGGCCATTTTTGACGGTGCAAGGAGAGTCTGGATGCACCGGCCGTATTGACGGTGCACGGAGACTTTGCGGCAACGGTGCGCCGTCTCAGGGTCTTGCGGACATTTCAGGTGCAGGGCTACTGCGGTGCCCCTCCACCGGCCCCTGCCGGCCCGCCAGGGGCCGGTGCCGGCGCTGGAGTCGGGACGGGCGCGGGCGGCGGCGGGGATTGCGGCCTGGGGGCGGCCGGCGCAGGCGGGTAGGTTGGAGGAATAGTCCGGGGGACAAAATAGGGCGTGGGCACGAACATCTGAGGAAAGTACCGGTACGGAGTCGCCGGTCGAGCCGGCGCAGGCGCCTGCGGTGATGCCGCAGCGGGTGAAGCCTGGCCGCCGGGCCCCGTTGGCGCGGGGGCAGGCGGCGGGGCGGGGTTGGGCGCAGCCGGTGGCGGCGCCGGCGCGGGAGCAGGTGCGGGCGCCGGGGCCGGTGGCGGGGCTTCCGGTGCGACCGGGGCCGGAGCCGGGGCGGGAACCGCAACGCCGGGATTGAGATCTTCAGGGAAGCCGCCTGGCGGGGTGGCGGTTTCCGGTAGCGAGGTGTCGGCCTGGCTGGCCGGACCTTCGGCCTTTTCATGCTTGGCGGCCTCCGCGGGCTCGGCGGGCACGACAGCTACCGGCACCGCGGCGGGTTCCGCGGCGCCGGCTGCGGCAGGCGCCGGCGGGAACAGCATGGGCCTGAGGCTGGGCAGCAGGGTCTTGAGCATTTGCGCGGTGAGCGAACTGGTGAATTCATACTGCGCGGCCTGCGGACCGGGCACCAGTGCGGTCAACGTGCCGAAATAGCGGTCGCCGAGATAGAACACGAAGGTGGCGGTGCGGTTGACCACGCGCGATTCGAGCAACTGGCCGCCGCGGCCGAAACGCTGATAGCGGTGATCGCCGGTACCGGTTTTGCCACCGATGGCAATGGGCTGGCCGGCATCGTCCTTGAGCACGCCGGCGAGGCGGGCGGCGGTCCCGCTTTCCACGACCAGACCCAGGGCCCGGCGCACGATGCGGGTGACTTCCGGGGGCAGCAGTCGCTCGCCCTTGGGCGCGGTGCGCGTAAACCAGGTCTCGTAGGGTGTGTCCACCGCAAAGCGCAATTCCGTGAGGCTTACTACCGGCAGACGCACCCCGTCGTTGACCAGGATGCCCATCAACTCGGCCAGCGCAGCCGGGCGATCGCCGGAGCTGCCGATGGCCGTGGCGTAGGAAGGCGTGATGCTGTCGAAGGGGTAGCCCAGCCGCTTCCAGTCGTTCAGCAGAATATCGAAGGATTCCACTTCGAGCAGTGACAGGATGCGGATGTCCTGCGCATTCTTGCGGCTGGTCTTGAACAGCCAGTTATAGACTTCCACGCGCTCGCGCGAACTCGCGGCATACAATTCACTGGCGCCGGCCTTGGGGTGGGTGCGCAGATAGCTGACCAGCCACAGTTCCAGCGGGTGGATTTGCGAGACATAGCCCCGGTCAGCCAGGTTGTAGGCTTCGGGTGCATGGGTCTTGTACATCGCGGCCAGGGTCTCGGCGCTCAGGCTGGCGCTTTCTGGAATATGCTGGTGCAGGGACAGCACGTATTGCGGGTAGCTCGCCTGGGGTTCCAGATAACGGAACACCGAGGTGAAACGGCGCGGGTTGTACCGGGTACGGGCGTACAGATCGTCCGCCATCTGCACCGCGGTTTTCCCCTTGTGGCGCTGGTAAAAACGGTTGAGGAAAACCCGGCCTTCCTTGTCGACAAAACGCATCAGATAAGTCTGGCGTACGGGATTGCTGGCATCGTCGAGAATGCGCGCCGCGGCACCCGGCGTCCGGCTGGCGTAATGTCGAACGATATCGCGCATCAAGCGGATGTATACCAGGTTGACCGAATTGCGTGTGGCCTGCCACACGTCCATGACGCGCCCGTTGTCGTTCGGGTCGAAGTTGGCGAACACATGCTGGCCGCCGCCGGTGAAGAAGATTTCGGGGGTGGCGGAATAGGTCCGCGCCATGGCCGCTTCCAGCGTTGCGGCGAGACTCTTGTCCGGTGCGGTGAGCAGGTACTCGGCGACCCAGTTGGCCAGCACGTCGCGCGGCGGAATGTTGATCCGGCGGAGGGCGTCGGGTTCGAGTCCGGCGTAGTCCGCGTGCAGGTGCGCGATGATTTCCAGATACGTCACCAGGGTGCGCAGCTTGGCGGTGGAGCCGAGATCGAGCTTGGTTTGCTGGTTGATGTCGAAAGGCTGGTTGAGATTGTCGGCCTGTACGCGCAGCAGCATGCCGGCGGGCGATTTCTCATACAGCGTGAAACTGTAGATGATCTTGGAGAAGTCGTTGTCCGGCTTGAGCAGGCGATGGCCTATCAGTCCGGAAGCCGCCACGGCCTCGGCCTGGGCAAGGCTTTGCAGATAGGCGCTCACCACTTTCTGCGCGGGCTGGTTGAGCGTGGTCCGGGCCTGCAAGTCGAGGCGATCCACATCGTACAGACGCGGCTCTCCGAGCAGGGCGGCCACCCGGATGCGCTGCGAGTTGGCCGCCTTCTGATCGACAAAACGCGGCGGGGGCGGGTCGATCCGCTGTTTCATGCTGCGCAGTTCGACCTCCTTGGCAAGCTGGGCGATATCGCGCGGAATGATTCCCGCGCTGGCGAGCAGGTCCAGATGATCGTCGGTGTAGGCATCGAGCGCCTTGCGGTTGGCGGCCAGATAATAGGAGGGGCGGCGCTCCGCCACAATCAGCGAGAGCACATGTTTCAGCGCCGAGGCGTATTCGCGGTCGTGCTCTTTGGGAGCGCGCGACAGGATGCGGTTGACCTCGGCGAATTCGAGTCCGTACCAGGCCCACAAGCCGTCGCCCACGCCATGCACCTCGCCAAAGCGCGGCGCGGCGGCGAGCGGCACGGTGTTGAGATAGGCCATGACGGTGCGGCGGCGGCCGGGCAGGGTCTGCACGCCGTCGAGATAGGCGCGCACGCTGGCCGTACCCATCTGGCGCAGCTTGTCGCCCATGCTCTGCGTGAGACCATTGGGCGAGTGACGGTATTTCTCGATCTGCGTGGGCAGCGTGCTGCCCCCCGGCACGTTGCGGTTGCGATCGACCAAGCTGACCGCCTTTTCCACCAGCGCCTGTCCCAGCCGATCCCATTCCACTGCCGGGTTGCGAGTCGGAAATTCTTCGGCCAACAGCTCGCGGTTTTCAATGTACAGCAGCGTATCGACCAGTACTTTGGGGATCTCCTCGAAACGGGTGTAGGTGAACGCCGGGTAGCGAGCGCGGTACAGCGGTTGCCCGGCGCTGTCGAGCAGCAGGAGCCCGGCCTGATCTTTTTCCTTGTAGGGCAGAAACAGGCCCAGGTCGGCGGCACGTTCCATCTGAATGCTGATCTTGGCCTGCTCCGCGACCTGCCAGCCGCTTTGCTGCAGGCGCCGGGTATAGGCAGGCAATTTGCTGTAACCCAGGCGCAAGTCATAAGGCCCATCAGCCGGAAAACGAATGCGTTTCGATTCGCCACGCTCCATGCGCCAGGTCATGTTCTGCGCGGTCTTGGCCAGATAACGCGCTTCCAGCGCGGACGACAGCAACTCCCACGCGATCAGACCGATGATCGTCAGCAGGAGTAACAGCAGGCCGAAGCCGATCAGGATGCGGCGTGGAATTCTATGCATCGGATTTGCCGTTTCGGCGCGATGAAGTTTGCAGCGCCACCGTGCCAACGATTATGAGCAGGGAATTGATTTCCCAGGTGCGCCGTCTTCAATAAACCCAGTCTTTCGCAATCAGGAAATCGCTGTATAACGTTGCCTCGGGGGAACCGGCTTCAGGATGCCAGTCATAACGCCATTTCACGATCGGCGGCAGCGACATCAGAATGGACTCGGTGCGTCCGCCGGACTGCAGACCGAACAGTGTGCCGCGATCGTACACCAGATTGAATTCCACATAACGCCCCCGGCGATACGCCTGGAAATCACGTTCGCGCTCGCCAAACTCGATGTCCTTGCGGCGTTTGAGGATGGGCAGATAGGCGGCGAGGAAGGCGTCGCCCACGCCTTTTGTCATGGCGAAAGCATGATCGAATCCGCCTTCGGAAAAATCGTCGAAAAATACGCCGCCAATGCCGCGCGGCTCGCTGCGATGCTTGAGGAAGAAATAGCGGTCGCACCATTCCTTGAAGCGCGGATGCAGTCCGGCGCCGAACGGGTCCAGCGCGTCCTTGCAGGCGATGTGGAAGTGCCGCGCATCCTCTTCAAAGCCGTAATACGGTGTGAGATCCATGCCGCCGCCGAACCACCACACCGGTTCATCGCCCTCCTTGCGCGCGATGAAGCAGCGCACATTCATATGCACCGTCGGTGCGTAGGGATTGTGCGGATGGAACACCAGTGACACGCCCATCGCTTCCCAGTGCCGTCCTGCCAGTTCCGGGCGGTGCGCCGAGGCGGAAGGCGGTAGTTTGTCGCCGGTAACGTGCGAGAAATTCACCCCGCCGCGCTCCAAGACGTTGCCCTGCTCGATCAGACGCGAAACCCCGCCGCCGCCTTCGGGACGCACCCATGCATCGGTACGGAAAGGCTTGCCGTCCACCGCTTCCAGCGCGGCGACGATGCGCGACTGCAAATCGAGCAAATAGGTCTTGATGGCTTCAGAATTCATCCCGATTCCTTGCTGGTCCGAAACCCCGGCCTGATAACTTCTCGCATGCGTCTTCCCGGTAAAAGGTCTTCCACATCAATCTCTCAGAACTTGTCCGCTCGAATAATCAACGAGTGTTGAAGGGCGGCGCCGCGCGCCGATTTTTCCCGGCAGTACCCGCACCCGCGCTCCGAACAGCTTGCGGCATTGTGCCTCAGTTTTGAGTGGTTTGCGGCCACTGACATTCGCGCTGGTCGAAACCAGCGCCATGCCCAGCCAGCGGCACAAGCGTGCCGTGTCCGGGTGGGCGGTGACGCGCACCGCGAGTTTGGCGTGGCGCCCCGTCAGCCAGTGCGGCGCGCGCGCGGGCAGAAGCAGGGTGACCGGACCTGGCCAATGGCGCTGTATACCGGTGCGAGCGGCGGCATCGAGCGGTTGCAGGAAGCGCTCAAGCCGATGCAGGCGGTCGCTGACCAGAATCAGGCCCTTGTCACGCGGCCTCCGTTTCAATGCCAGCAGACCAAGTACCGCGCGGGGATTCCGGGGGTCACAGCCCAGGCCGAAGCAGGATTCGGTTGCGTAGGCGATTAATCCCCCGGCGCGCAGGTGCGCCAGCAGGCGCTGGCGGTTCGGCAGCGGGTGACCGCGCGCAAGGTTTGCGGCTTGTCGGGCCATTCGGTTTCAGCGGCTGCGCCGTTCCAGCGCGCGATAGCCGATGTCGCGCCGCATCTGGCTGCCGTCGAAATGAATCTGCGCGGCGACTTCGTAGGCGCGTGCCTGCGCCATGCGCACGCTGTCGCCGAGCGCGGTGACAGCGAGGACCCGCCCGCCGCTGACGACGAGCTGACCGTTCTGTTGCACGGTGCCGGCGTGGAACACATGGACGTCGTCGCTGTTCTTTGGCAGGCCGGTGAGCGTGTCGCCTTTGCGCGGTGCGTCCGGATAACCGGCGGCCGCCATGACCACGGCAAGCGCGGTACGCCTGTCCCATTCGGCCTGGATCTGGTCAAGCCTGCCGGTGACCGCGGCCTCGAGCAGCAACACCAGGTCGGTTTTCAGCCGCATCATGATGGGCTGGGTTTCGGGGTCGCCCATGCGGCAGTTGAATTCCAGCACGCGGGGCGAGCCGTCCGCGGCGACCATGATTCCGGCATAGAGAAAACCCGTGTAGCGGATGCCGTCCGCCGCCATGCCTTCGACCGTGGGGTAGATGACTTCGCGCATGATGCGGGCATGCAGTTCCGGCGTGACCACGGGCGCGGGCGAATAGGCGCCCATGCCGCCGGTGTTGGGACCCTGATCGCCGTCTTGCAGGCGTTTGTGATCCTGGCTGGAGGCCAGCGCGAGCACATGCTCGCCATCGACCATGACCATGAAGCTGGCTTCCTCGCCCTGCAGACATTCTTCGATGACCACGCGATGTCCGGCTTCGCCCATGGAGTTTCCGGACAGCATGCTGTCGACTGCGGCGTGAGCTTCATCCGGCGTGGTCGCGACGACCACGCCTTTGCCTGCGGCCAGTCCGTCGGCTTTGACCACGATGGGCGCGCCATGCTGGTTGATGTAAGCGTGAGCCGCGGCGGTGTCGGTGAAGGCGCCAAATGCCGCGGTGGGAATGCCGTGCCGCGCCATGAACCGTTTGGCGAAATCCTTGGAGCTTTCGAGCTGCGCGGCAGCCTGGCTGGGGCCGAAAATTTTCAGACCTGCCGTGCGGAAGGCATCAACCACGCCGGCAGCGAGCGGAGCTTCGGGGCCGACCACGGTCAAGTCCACGTCTTCCCGCAGGGCGAATTCCAGCAACGATGGAATATTGGGTCTGCGGAACATTGATCAGGCCTTCTTCAGCCGCCGTGCCGCCGTTGCCGGGCGCGACATAGACCTTGGAAACCTTGGGCGATTGCGCGAGTTTCCATGCCAGGGCATGTTCACGTCCGCCGGAACCGATGACGAGTAGCTTCATAGTGGGATCAGGATTGGGGGAGTAATGGGTTTGGGGTCAGGAGTTGTAGGGCAGGGATTAGGAACTAGGAGTTAGGGGAGGTGCTGCTTCGCAGCGTTTTTTCCCCTGGTCCCCAGCCCCTAACTCCTAGCCCCTTTAGTGTCTGAAATGCCGCACTCCGGTAAACACCATCGCCAAGCCATGCTCATCCGCCGCCGCGATCACCTCTTCGTCGCGCAGGCTCCCGCCAGGCTGGATTACCGCACGGATGCCGGCGGCGGCGGCCTGGTCGATGCCATCGCGGAAGGGAAAGAAGGCATCGCTGGCCATGACTGAACCGGGAACCGCGAGACCGGCCTGATCGGCCTTGATGGCGGCGATACGGGCGGAGTTGATGCGGCTCATCTGGCCGGCGCCGACGCCGACGGTCATGCGATCTTTCGCGTAGACGATGGCGTTGGACTTGACGAACTTGGCGACGCGCCAGGCGAACAGCAGGTCTTCCATTTCTTTCGGGGTCGGGGTGCGCTTTGTAACGACCGTGGTGCTGTCCAGCAGCTTGACGTCCGCATCCTGCACCAGCAGCCCTCCGGCCACGCGCTTCATGTCCATTTGCGCCACCATGCCCGACCAGGCACCGCATTCGAGCAGGCGCACGTTCTTCTTGGCAGCAACCGCGGCGATCGCTTCAGGGCTCACCCCGGGTGCGATGATGACTTCGACAAACTGGCGATCGACGATGGTTTGCGCGGTCTCGCCATCGAGCCGCCGGTTGAAGGCGATGATGCCGCCGAACGCGGATTCGGGGTCGGTCTGGTAGGCGCGGTTGTAGGCCTCCAGCAGGTTCGCGCCGTAGGCCACGCCGCAGGGGTTGGCATGCTTGACGATGACACAGGCGGGGGCGGCATCGAATTGCTTGACGCATTCCAGCGCAGCGTCGGTGTCGGCGATGTTGTTGTAGGACAGTTCCTTGCCCTGCAGCTGGCGGGCGGTGGCAATGGTGCCGGCGGGGGCTGCATGTTCGACGTAGAACGCGCCCTGCTGGTGCGGATTTTCGCCGTAACGACAGGTCTGGGCGCGCTCGAATTGCAGGGTGAGACGAGCGGGGAAGGCATCCCTGCCGCCATCATCGTTCAATGCGGTCAGATAATTGCTGATGTGGCCGTCGTATTGCGCGGTGTGGGTAAAGGCTTTTTTCGCCAGGTTGAAACGGGTGGCGTCCGAGAGGGCGCCACCGTTGGCGTTCATCTCCGTGATCAGGCTGGAATAGTCGGCAGGGTCGGTGACAATGGCAACGTGTTTGTAGTTCTTGGCCGAAGACCGCACCATCGCCGGGCCACCGATGTCGATGTTTTCAATCGCCTGCTCCAGCGTGTGCGGTTTGGACACGGTGGCGGCGAAGGGATACAGATTCACGCAGACCAGATCGATATAGGGCAGACCGTGCTGGGTCATGGTGGCGACATGTTCCGGCAGATCGCGGCGGGCAAGGATGCCGGCATGAACTTTCGGGTGCAGCGTCTTGACCCGGCCATCGAGCATTTCCGGGAAACCTGTGTAATCCGCCACGTCCATCACCGGCAAACCCGCATCGCGAATGGCTTTGGCGGTCCCCCCGGTGGAGAGGAGTTGCACGCCTGCCTGTGACAGCGAGCGGGCGAAATCGAGCAGGCCGGACTTGTCCGACACGCTTAGCAGAGCGCGTTGAATTTTCATGGTGAGGTGTATCAGTCGGAAAGGCCGTGCTCGCGCAGTTTTTTGCGCAGCGTATTGCGGTTGATGCCAAGCATTTCAGCAGCCCGCGTCTGGTTGCCCTCGGCGCGGTCAAGGATGAAGATGAGTAGCGGTCTTTCCACCGCGCTCAGCACCATATCGTAAACCTCGCTCGGCTCTTCGCCGTCGAGATCCTTGAAATAGCGGTTGAGTGACCGCCGAACGCAGGAGGCGATTTCGTTTTCTTCGATCAAAATAACTCCCCAAGTCTTATTATGCCTGTGAACCATTTTCAGTTGCAGCGAAATTTCCTCCCCTCCAAGGGGGAGGAGCACTCATGCCACCTTGCCTGAGAATGGTTCAGAGGCATATTGGCTATTCACCCCATTAACCCGATTCTTAGATGGGCAGTTTTTCGGTCTTCTGCGCTGAGACTTGAGATTCTGCGGCGATCGGTCGTGATTCCCTCCGGGAGCGCCGCGCCGCGGGAAGCAGTACGACGGTCGCATCAAGCGATGCGCCAGGGGGATGAACTCAACCCGGCAAATTAGACGGGTAATGTTGAGATGATATAAATTCCTCAAGGCCAGATGCTCTTTGAGAGTCGTTATATCGTTATATATCTGAAGCCAAACACCATTGGCCTACACCTCAAGCACAATCGCGTTGATCACGCTTTTCATAAAGCAGCGCCCATGCCAACAGAAAACATAGAAAACTTAATCCTCTGTTATTACTGTGAGTTAACCAATATCTATGCTCCAGATGATGGCCGGCATGAGAGATGGCCAAGCAAGACTGTAAGAATTCCCGACACTCAAACAAATCTGCTTGTTGGAACTTCGGGGTCTCCCTCTCTTGCAAAAAGTTCGCGAATCAATTTGCCTATGAACCATTTTCAGTTGCTGCAAAACTTCCTCCCCTTGGAGAGGGAGGAGCACCCATGCCGCCTTGCATGACAATGGTTCGGAGGCATAAATCTTTGAATCTTAATGATGCACCATCAACAGGAAAGTCCGATGCGCCTTCTGATCTAATCGATCATGCATTGGCAAAAATAGCCAGTGCATTTATCTCAGGCTGCAATTCTGGATTGTTCCGGTGCGTCTTCTTCTTCGTAGTAGCGCAGTCGCTTGTCTGCGCGCGCAGCCTGTGCGAAGTACTCGTTGACTGCGTTTTGCTGTTGTTCGGGCGTGTCAATCCGGTTCATCTCATAACGGAAGGCGCTGGCGCCGACCAGACCTCGCGTGTACCAGGAGATGTGCTTGCGCGCCACGCGCACGCCGGTGTGCGCGCCGTAAAAATGGTACAGATCGTGGATGTGTTCCAGCAGGATGGTGCGTATCTCGGCCACATCCGGCAACGGCAAATGCCGCCCGGTCCGAAGGTAGTATTCGATCTCGCGGAAGATCCACGGCCGGCCCTGTGCGGCGCGGCCGATCATCACGGCATCGGCGCCGGTATATTCGAGTACCGCCCGGGCTTTTTCCGGCGTGGTAATGTCGCCATTGGCGATGACCGGAATGCTCGCGACAGCTTTTACCGCCTTGATGGTGTCGTACTCGGCTTCGCCAGAATAGCCGCAGGCGCGGGTGCGGCCATGCATGGCCAGTGCCTGAATGCCGGAATCTTCAGCAATTTTCAGCACGGATAGCGCGTTGCGATGTTCGCGGTCCCAGCCGGTGCGAATCTTGAGTGTGACCGGCACTTCCGGCACGGCCCTGACCACGGCGTCGAGTATGCGCCCGACCAGCGACTCATCCCTGAGCAATGCTGATCCCGCCATCACGTTGCATATCTTCTTGGCCGGGCAGCCCATGTTGATGTCAATGATCTGCGCGCCACGGTCCACGTTGTGGCGGGCCGCTTCAGCCATCATTGCCGGGTCGGCGCCGGCGATTTGTACGCTGATGGGGTCAACCTCACCTTCATGATCGGCGCGGCGCTGCGTCTTGGCCGAGCCATACAGCAGCGAGTTCGAGGTCACCATCTCGGATACGGCCATGCCGGCGCCCAGCTTCTTGCAAAGCTGGCGGAATGGACGATCCGTCACTCCGGCCATGGGGGCGACGATCAGGCGGTTCTTGAGGAGGTGGGGGCCGATACGCATAGGAGGGCGAATTTTACTCCTGCCGGAGCAGGCCACCAAACGGTCGAGAGAATTTACCTTGCGTCGCCTGGAAGCGCCGCAGTTCCAGTATTATCACGCCGAAACAACCCTAATCTTCAACGCATCAGGAGGAATCCCATGAGTTTCATGACTGAATTCAAGGCATTCGCAGTTAAGGGCAACGCGGTGGACCTGGCTGTCGGCGTCATCATCGGCGCGGCCTTTGGAAAAATCGTTGATTCGGTCGTCAATGATCTGATCATGCCCGTGGCAGGGGCGCTGTTTGGCGGGCTTGATTTTTCCAATATGTTTATTGCACTGAAACAAGTCCCGCCCGGCGTCGCCATGACCCTGGCCGAGGTCAAGAAGGCGGGAGTGCCGGTTTTTGCCTACGGCAACTTCATAGGCATCCTGATCAATTTCCTGATACTGGCACTGATCATTTTCCTTATGGTCAGGCAAATTAACCGTCTCAAAAAGGAGGCGCCAACCGCGGCGCCGGCTGCCCCGCCCGAGGATGTGCTGCTGTTGCGGGAGATTCGCGACAGCCTGAAAACAGGGCGGTAGAAAATACCTCTCGCGCGTTACAAATAGGCAGCTTGCCTGTAAGCGTGTCAGTAAACGCGTCACTCCGGCACGCTGAACCATCTTGTATATTGGTGCTTTTCAGCGTATATAATCGGCCAATAAATAAAGGGGGCGGAATTTCTTCTGTTGATGAATCAGGCTCTTGCTGATCATCAAACAAAACAGTGCATTCCGGGATGGCTGTGCTTGGCAAAAATATAATTCTTCAGAGCCATAAGTTGTTTTCTGTTTTCTTTTCATAAATTCATAAAAGGAGCCTAAACGTGCGAGCAACCCATTTCCTTTTCAGCGTCCTTGGCGCAACCCTGATTTCCGCCGGGACTGTCGTGGTTCATGCGGCCGACGACCCTTATTACAATCCCACCAATAAGGCCAGCCCGTCTGGATTTACAACCGATTATGAGGCGTTCAGGACGATCGGCTGTCCGGGTCAGCCCTTGCTGGGTTCACCTTGCAAGGTACCTGACAGCGACGGCGACGGCGTATTCGACAACATGGACAAGTGCCCCGACACGCCGGCCGGGCGCAAGGTCAATGCCCAAGGCTGTGAACTGGATGGTGACGGCGACGGCGTAGTCGACGGTTTGGACAAATGCCCCAACACGCCGCCCGGGCGCAAGGTCAATGCTCAAGGCTGCGAACTGGATAGCGACGGCGACGGCGTAGTCGACGGTTTGGACAAGTGCCCCAACACACCGGCCGGCCGCAAGGTCAATGCCCAAGGCTGTGAACTCGATAGCGACGGCGACGGCGTAGTCGACGGACTGGACAAATGCCCGGGTACTCCGGCGGGTGTGCAAGTGGACAGCAAGGGTTGCCCGCTGGATTCCGACGGTGACGGTGTGACTGATAACCTCGATCAGTGCCCGGGTACTCCTGCGGGTGTGAAAGTCAATGCGCAGGGTTGCCCGCCCGTAGCTGAGAAAGCGACGGTAGTCGAAGAAGTGGTTGTCGAGAAACTGGTGCTCCAGGGCATCAATTTTGACTCGGAAAGCGACAAGATCACGACCCAGTTCGACCCCGTTCTGGACAAGGCGGCAGCCGCTCTGAACAGCCCGGCGTGGCAGAACGTGAAAGTGGAAGTGGGGGGATATTGCGACTACCTCGGAACGGATGAGTTCAACCTGAAACTCTCCGAGCGCCGCGCCAATGCGGTTCGCGACTACCTCATCAGCAAGGGTATTGCGGCTGACCGGCTGACGGCCAAGGGTTACGGCAAGGCCAATCCGATTGCCGATAACGCGACCCCCGAGGGTCGTTTCCAGAACCGCCGTGTTGAACTGGTGCCGATGAAGTAAGGCACGACTGACCTGGCGTGAGAAAAGGGGCTTCGGCCCCTTTTCTTTTGTCCTGTCGATACAGCAGCAGGGACAACTGCTGCAATTGCGGAACGGTGGTTAGTGCGCAGCCTCCCAGTTGGGGCCGCTTCCCACACCAACGCGGAGCGGGACTTTGAGTTGCGCCACCTCACACATGAGGCCTGGCAAGTTGGCGCGCACGGTATCGAATTCGGTTTCCAGGATTTCCAGGACCAGTTCATCGTGTACCTGCAGGATGAGACGGCTGGCCAGTCCTTCTTCGTCCAGCCAACCCTGTACCGCAATCATGGCGAGCTTGATGAGGTCGGCCGCCGTGCCCTGCATGGGTGCATTGATCGCGGCGCGCTCGGCGCCCTGACGCCGCTGCGGATTCTTCGAATTGATCTCGGGCAGGTACAGGCGGCGGCCAAACACGGTTTCCACATAGCCCTGCTGGTGCGCGGTCTCGCGGGTGCGCTGCATGTAATCGGCCACGCCTGGATAGCGGGCGAAGTAGCGGTCAATGTAGGCCTGTGCCGCGCTGCGCTCCAGATTCAGCTGGGAAGCGAGACCGAATGCGGACATGCCATAGATCAGCCCGAAGTTGATGACCTTGGCCATGCGCCGCTGCTCCGGTGTGATGGCATCCAGCGGAACGCCGAAGACTTCAGCCGCGGTGGCGGTGTGAATGTCGCGGTCTTCGGCAAAGGCCGTGAGCAGGCCGGCATCGTCGGACAGATGCGCCATGATGCGCAGCTCAATTTGGGAATAGTCTGCTGAAATCAGCCTATGACCGGGCGGGGCGATAAAGGCTTCCCGGATGCGGCGGCCCTCCGCCGTGCGCGCCGGGATGTTCTGCAGATTGGGTTCGCTGCTGGCCAGTCGTCCGGTGACGGCGGTGGTTTGGGAATAACTGGTGTGGACGCGGCCTGTCGCCGGGTGGATCATCTGCGGCAGCTTGTCGGTGTAGGTCGATTTGAGTTTGGCCATGCCCCGGTAGTCGAGAATGGCGCGTGCGATCGGGTGGTCGAGCGCGAGTTGTTCCAGCGTGTCTTCGTCGGTGGAGGGCGCGCCGCCCGGCGTTTTCCTGATGACGGGCAAGCCTTTTTGCTGAAACAGGATCTCGCCGATCTGTTTGGGAGAGCCGAGGTTGAAAGGCTGCCCTGCCTCCTGATACGCACGCTGTTCCAGCTCGAGCATTTTCTTGCCGAGTTCACCGCTTTGCAGCACCAGGGCATTGCGGTCGATCAGCACGCCGTTGCGTTCCATGCGGAACAGGATGCGTGCAACCGGCACTTCGATATTCCGGTAAACGAATTCAAGTTTGCTTGAGGCGGCAATCTGCGGCGCCAGTGCCTCGAATACGCGCAGGGTCACGTCGGCATCCTCGGCGGCGTATTCGCTGGCGCGTTCGATCGCGACCTGTTCAAAGCCGATACGCGCGGCGCCCTTGCCGGTGACGTCGTCATAGCTGATGGTCGAGAGTCCCAGATGCCGCGCCGCCAGACTACCGAGTTCGTGCTGCTGGTGCGCTTCCAGAACGTAGGATTGCAACAGCGTGTCGTCGCTGATGCCGGCCAGGGCGATGCCGTGATTGGCAAAGACATGCATGTCGTATTTGAGGTGCTGGCCGACTTTTTTCAGGGCTGCGTTTTCCAGCAGCGGCTTGAGTCTTGCCAGTGCGGCGTCGCGTTCAAGCTGCACGGGTACGCCCGCATACCGGTGCGCGAGCGGCAGGTAGGCCGCTTCGCCCGGGGTCAGGGCAAACGACATGCCGACGAGCTGGGCGCGCATGGGTGCGAGTTCGGTGGTTTCGGTATCAAGCGCGAAGATCGGCGAGTTTTCCAGTCTTCCCATCCAGATATCGAGTTGCGCGTGGCTGAGGATGGTCTCGTACTGGCTGCGATGCGCGCCCGAGACATCGGGTGCCGGCGCTGCTTCACTGTCATTTGCGCTGTCAAGGTCGCGCAACCAGGTGCGGAAATCGAAACGATCAAACAGTTTCCGCAGCGTTTCGCGATCGGCGGGTTGACGCGTGAGGCTGGCAAGTTCAAACGGCAGCGCCACATCGGTTTTGATCGTCACCAGCACGCGCGCTTGCGGCAGCCAGTCGAGTGCGGCGCGCAGGTTTTCGCCGACCACGCCCTTGATGTCGGAAGCGTGGGCGATGAGATTGTCGAGCGATTCGTATTCGGTCAGCCATTTCACCGCCGTCTTCGGCCCGACCTTGGCCACGCCCGGCACGTTGTCCACCGCATCGCCCATCAGCGTAAGGTAATCGACAATACGCTCCGGCGGCACGCCAAACTTTGCGGCGACCCCTGCCGCATCCAGCTTTTCGTTGCTCATGGTGTTGATGAGGGTGACCTGCGCATTCACCAGTTGCGCCATGTCCTTGTCGCCGGTGGAGACGATGCTGCGTATGCCGTGACGCTCGGCCTCCTTCACCAGCGTGCCGATCACGTCGTCGGCCTCGACCCCGTCGACCACCACCAGCGGCCAGCCCTCGGCGCGGATGGCGTCGAACAGCGGCGCAATCTGGCAGGCAAGGTCTTCCGGCATGGACGGACGATGCGCCTTGTATTCGGAATAGAGGTCGTCGCGAAAGGTTTTACCCTTGGGGTCGAACACACAGGCGATATAATCCGCTGCATGGTCCTTCTGCAGACGGCGCAGCATGTTGAGCACGCCATAAATCGCGCTGGTGGGCTCGCCCATCCTGTTGCGCAGGTCGGGCAGGGCGTGGAAGGCGCGGTAGAGATAGGACGAGCCGTCCACCAGTAAAAGTGTCTTAGGGGAGTCGTTCATAATGCATCTGGAAAAGTTGCCCGCTACGGCCGATCCGCGCCGCTCGGCGGAAATCGATTATTCCGCCCGCGAGTCGTGGCGCATGCTCGGAATTATGGCAGAGTTCGTCGAGGCCACCGAACGGCTCGCTTTCATTCGCCCTGCCGTGTCGATTTTCGGCAGCGCGCGCACCCCGCCTGACCATCCCAATTACATGCTGACCGAAGAGATTGCGCGCAAGCTGTCCGATGCCGGTTTCTCGGTCGTCTCCGGCGGCGGGCCCGGCATCATGGAAGCGGCCAACAAGGGCGCGTATTTCGGCAAATCGCCGAGCGTGGGGCTGAATATTCAGCTCCCGCACGAACAGAGCAGCAACGCCTATCAGGACATCAGCCAGACCTTCCAGCATTTCTTTGCGCGCAAGGTCATGTTCGTCAAGTTCGCCGCGGCCTATGTGGTCATGCCCGGCGGTTACGGCACGCTGGACGAGCTCTCCGAGGCATTGACCCTGGTGCAGACCGGCAAGATTGCGCGCATCCCCATCATTCTCGTGGGCTCGAATTTCTGGCGCGGGCTGGCTGAATGGATGCAGGAAGTCATGGTCGGTGAGGGCATGATTTCGCCGGAAGACATTGAACTCATGCGCATCATCGACAAACCGGAAGAAGTCGTTGAAGCGATCTTCAGCCATTATGAAAAACGCGGGTTCATGCCGTCGCTGGCGGAACGTGAAATCCAGCTCAATCTGTGAACTATCCTGAATACAGGACATTGGGGAGAATTATCATGGGCCCAGCTTTTGCACTGCTTGTCTTGCTTGTTTCGGGTTCGGCGCAGGCCGCCTCGCCTCCCGGCCCTCCCCCTGATCTAAAGCCCGTGCCGGATGGCGCGCCGGGTGCGGATGAGGGGCCCGGCGTGACCATCAGGCCCTCGGCCAGGGGGAGTGTCGAGGAATATCGTGTCAACGGGCGGATTTACATGCTCAAGATCACGCCCAGGGTCGGCAAGCCGTATTACTTCATCGATACGAAAGGTGACGGCCAGTTTATCTACAGAGGCTCGCTGGATGAGGGTTTTCGGCCGCCGATGTGGGTGATCAAGGAGTTCTGAATCGAGTTGCATTCAGGAATACTGCGTTGCCGGATATTGCCGTACATGAGCATGTTCTGTGTCCCACCGCCTGGTCTTCCTTCGAATGCGGCCTGGCATGAATTTGGATGGTGACGGAGAACATGGCTTCGAACAATCAGGAAATCCCCCGTAAGGTCGCAGCCAGTCAAGGGCTGCAATGGGTCGTTGAAGGCTTCCGTCTTTACCGCAAGAATCCCTTGCTGCTATCCGCGGCTTTCGGTCTGCTGTTTGGACTGGTCATGGCGCTCAACCTGATTCCCGTGGTGGGCGAAGGCTTGTCCGAGCTGGCCTCGCCCCTCATGGTGGCGGGCTTCATGGCGGCGTTCCGCGCACTCGATCAAGACAGCGAACTGGAATTGCCGCACTTTCTCGCCGGGGTCAGCGGCCCCGTGATTTCACTTGCTAGCGTGGGCGCAGTGCAATTGATTGGGACCTTGCTGATTTCCCAACTCATGCTGCTCATGGGCTTTGATGTACAGGCGGCGATGGAGGCCGCGCAAAAAGGCGATTCGCTGGTTTTTCAAAGTGCGATGAATCAGTCCCCGCCCGCGGTGATGGTCGGTCTGCTGTTGTTTACTCCGCTGGCGATGGCAACCTGGTTTGCGCCCGCGCTGATTCTGTTCGGCAACGCCCGCCCGATGCAGGCGCTCATCATCAGCCTGCGCGCCGTGGCAAGGAACTGGCTGTCCATCACCGTCAACGGTCTGGCACTGGGAATGGTGTTGTTCGTGTCGGCGCTGATTCCCTTCCTGCTTGGGCTGCTGGTTGCGATGCCGGTGCTGTTCGGGTCGCTCTATGCAGCGTATCAGGGGATTTTTGCCGTGTGGGCGGAGGAGACGCCCGAGCCGGTTGGCTGAAAGCGAAAAACACGGCATCCATTTACGATCTGTCACATTCCCAAGCGCATACAACTACACCCCCTCCAACTTCGCATAAGCCAGCGCCAGCCACTTCACTCCGGCATCGCGAAACTTCACCTGCACCCGTGCGTCGGCGCCGCGTCCTTCGAAATCGATGATGATGCCGGTGCCGAATTTGGCGTGGGCGACGCTTTGCCCGACCTTGTAGCCGGTATCGTTGCCGCGTTGAACCGGTGCGGTTGCGGACGCGCTGTAATGGGTGTCCGCGCGGCGATTCAGGTTCAACAATACCTGCTCGGGCAGTTCATCCATAAAGCGCGACGGCAGGGCATAGCGTACCTGGCCGTGCAGCATTCTGGATTGCGCGTGGGAGAGATACAGGCGGCGTCGGGCGCGGGTAATCGCCACATACATCAGCCGCCGTTCTTCCTCCAGCCCGTCCGCTTCATTCGCGCTTTGCTCGTGCGGAAACAGTCCTTGTTCCAAACCGGTGATGAAGACGGCGTGAAACTCCAGTCCCTTGGCGGCGTGTACCGTCATCAGTTGCAACGCATCGTGTCCGGCGGTCGCCTGGTGCTCGCCCGCTTCCAGCGCGGCATGGGCGAGGAAGGCGTCGAGCGTCCGGTCTTCGGCTTCCTCGGAAAACAGGGCGGCGGCATTGACCAGTTCGTTGAGGTTCTCCAGCCGGTCGGCGCCCTCCTTGTCGGCACGGTAGTAGTCCGCCAAACCGGACGCCTCGACGATATGGTCGATGGCTTCCGGTAGCGGCAGGTGGGTGGTCGCCTGTTTAAGCGCTTCGACCAGCTTGGCAAACCCGGCCACCTTGCCGCCGCCGGCGCAGGCGGTCTGCCACAGACTCGCGCCCGAGCGGGCAGCGATTTCGGATAACTGTTCCAGGGTGCGCGCGCCGATGCCGCGTGCCGGAAAATTCACCACGCGTAAAAACGCACCGTCGTCTTCCGGGTTGGTCAGCAGGCGCAGGTAAGCGAGCGCATGCTTGATTTCCTGGCGCTCGAAAAAGCGCAGGCCGCCATGGACGCGGTACGGCACGCTGGCGGAAAACAGCGCGTGCTCAAGCACCCGCGACTGCGCATTGGAGCGATACAGCAGCGCCATATCGGATAGCTGGATGCCTTCGCGGTTGAGCGTCTTCACTTCGTCCACCACGAAGCTGGCTTCGTCCTGATCGGAATAGGCTTCGAACACGCGGATCGGCTCGCCCGAGCCTTCCGCCGTCCACAGGTTTTTTCCCAGCCGATGCGCGTTCTGCGCAATCAGCGTGTTGGCGGCGGTCAGGATATGGCCATGGCTGCGGTAGTTCTGCTCCAGCTTGATCACATTGCCACGCGCGAACTCGCGCTCGAATTCGGCCATGTTGGCGGTGTTCGCGCCGCGAAAGGCGTAGATCGACTGGTCGTCGTCGCCCACCGCGAACAGCGCCGTATCCGGCCCGGCGAAGAGCTTGAGCCAGCGGTATTGCAGCGTGTTGGTGTCCTGGAATTCGTCGATGAGTATGTGCTTGAAACGGTCGCGGTAATGTTCGCGCAACGGTTCGTTGCGATACAGCAGTTCGTAGGAACGCAGCAGCAGCTCGGGGAAGTCCGCCACCCCCTCGCGCTGGCATTGCGCATCGTAGGCTTCGAACAATTCCGCCAGCCGCGTCGAATACGCGTCGAAGGCCTCGGCGTCGCGCGCACGCCGCCCGGCCTCCTTGTGGCTGTTGATGAACCATTGCACCTTCTTCGGTTCGAATTTCTCCGTATCCACGTTCAGCGACTTCATCAGCCGCTTGATCGCCGAGAGCTGATCCTGCGTATCCAGAATCTGGAACGACTGCGGCAACCCGGCTTCGCGGTGGTGCGTGCGCAGCAGACGGTTGGCCAGTCCGTGGAAGGTGCCCACCCACATGCCGCGTGTATTGATCGGCAGCATGGACGAGATGCGTGTCAGCATTTCCTTCGCCGCCTTGTTGGTGAAGGTCACCGCCATCATGCCCAGCGGCGACACCTGCCCGGATTGAATCAGCCACACCATGCGCGTGGTCAGCACCCGCGTCTTGCCCGATCCCGCGCCCGCCAGAATCAGCGCGGATTCGTGCGGCAGCGTCACCGCGGCGCGCTGTTCGGGATTCAGGGAGTCAAGCAGGGGGGAGGACATACCGGGGTAAAATCAGTCAGACGTGTTCTCGATTATAAGGCGGTGGGTATGGTGAAAATTCTGTTTTTTGGTGATCTTGTGGAAACTTTGGGCATGGCATCGGATGAAATCACCCTCCCCCCGGATATTACCGATGTCGAGCGCCTGGTGTTCCATCTTTCCAGGCGAGGGGAAATGTGGAAAAAAATGCTGCTCGGCAATCCCAAGCTGAATATCACGGTGAACAAGCAGTTTGCCGAAAAGTCCGCGCCGATCAAGGACGGCGATGAGATCGCGCTGGTGGGGTTTGCGGTGGTTTAGGTGCGCTGCCATGCGGCAGCTTTTGCGCTTACAAATCGCCATGTGACAGGATAGTCACGCCCTCAACCAGCATCACTTCACAGGCTCCGGTCCCCTGGTCCTGACGGGTAAGCGACGTGCGTAACATCCTGGGCATGTCCGGGCCTTCTACGTCCACCAGATAGCCTTGAAGGCGAACCACCTGGCCAGGATCGAGCAAGTCCAGCTTGCCTCGAAGTTCTTCATTTGCCGGGATCAAGTGGGTATTGGCCATGTTTTCCGAGAACATTCGGGCCCGATCCGGGGTGATGGGCTCATCGGTGTGCCAGGTGTAATACCGTCCGAACTGGCGGACGGTGAAGTTGCGCACCTGTCTTGGATTGCTCGAAGGCCCCCAGGCCAGTACCGCATCATAGGGAACCAGACTGCCCATCGAATCGAGGTACCACCAGTGGTCATAGCCTTGCACATGCCGAACCAGGGCGGTAACGTCATAAGTTGCCCGCAGGTGCAGGGTGTGGCCTTGCAGCTGCCGGATAACCGGGATGGTGATCATGGTTTGAAGCGGCACCGGGGGAGCCAGCTCGCAATCCGAGCAAGGCCAGGATGGCCGGGAGGGAACGCAGGCCGTGATCAGCATTAGACTGGCAAGTGTCATTGCAATGGCTTGCATCCCCGTTGTATTTTCGTGAGTCATGCTGTCAGCCCATGATGTCAGATGGTCGGCAAATGCGTGCTGCTGGTGATCTTATAGCAGGCGGCCGGCGGCTTATTGCCGGCGTTGGGTGTCTCCCGGAGATTTCGAACCGCAGATACGGATTTTGGATTTTGCCGGCCACAACAGCCCCGATTCGGCCGGTTCAGACGGTCCGTGGATGGCCGCGACCATCCAGTCATCGACCAACACCGATGTTAAACGTTCGGGCCGTAAGACTTCGCGCTTCTATCACAAGAGCGAGGGTGGTTGCGATCGAGGCGCATCGAGACGGGCACTTTAGATATGAAAGGAGCTGGCAGGATGGGAAAACGAATTGCGCTGTATCTCGTGCTGGGTGTGATGTCGGGGATGGCGCGGGCAGACGGTGGTGTTCCCGACCGGGCTACCTGTGCCGAGCTGGCAAGCCAGGGGCCGGACGCGTTCTCGCGCATGGCGGAACGCCTGGACGCGGAACGCCGGGCCGGCGGCGTGACGGACAGGGACCGGCTCGCGGCCTGCGGCCTGGACTTCGAGGTGCTGCGCGCACGCCAGTGCGGCAGGGCCTATAGCGGGCAGAACCTGGAGTTTCTCCTGCGCCACTGTCGTGACGAAGCCTGGTCGCTGGCGCGCGCGCAATGCGAGCGCAACCTGGACGCCATCTCGCCACGTTATGCCGCGTTCTGCCGCGCCTTTGGTCGGGAGTGACCAGGGGCTCCTAGGGTGTTGAATTATCGGCTCCGGATTGCTTCCCGCCACGCTGCGCTCGCGGTGGCAATGTCGAAACCAAATTTGTTCGGCGATTCCCTGGAAAAAGCGGGTACCCCGGTCTGGTTCGGTCAGTTTACGAATCCAGCCTGGTTTATGCAGCAGAAAGCGGCCTTCCCCCGGCGGGGCCCGTTGCCATGCCATTGCGGCCATAGAGTCCGCCCCGGTCCGTGGCGCAGGTGAGCAGGACATTCAGCGCCTGGCGGGTCGAGGTCAGGCGCATATCGATGAGCGTGCCGATACGCTTGTTCAGATTCTGTGCTTCCAGCTCGGAGTCACATAAGCGGCGCCACAGCGCTGCGACCTGATCTTCGGCGCATTGCCTGACCCACGCAGACATGCCCCTGTGGTTGGACTCGAAGCCCAGGGCTGCCAGTGAGGTGTTGCGGGCCCGGATGTGTTTGCCCAGCGTCTGAAGCTGATCCAGCTTCGGCTCGTTAAGGCGGGTCAGTGTCTCGCTGTCACCCTGGATGAGCGCTGTTTCTTCCTGCAGAAGCAATTCAATCAGCGCCAGCCAGGCGTTCTGTTCCCTGGCCAGCGCGTGGACGAAGGCAACGTGTTGGGCGGCCATCTTACTTGAAGATCCCGGGCACTGCGTTCGCGGAATCGATCAGGCCGTCCGCGATATTTTCCGGGTTGATCGTGTACTGTCCCGAAGCAATCGCCTGCTTGATTTCCTCTACACGCGCACGATCGACCGTGGGTATGTCTGCAAGCTGTGTTTCCAACGCCCGAAGCCGGGTTGCAAACTCGCTCAGCGTGACCCCGCCTTGAGCGACCTCACCGGCGGCTTTGTTCCCGACTTTGTCGGGACGGTTTTCATTGACGGGCATGCTGCCGATGGGCTTGATTGAAGGGTCGATTTTCATGGCTCTTGCTGTCTCGGTGGTGTAGGAATACACGGCATCCTGATTGTATTCAGCCTAGAAGGGAACGTCCACAACATGGTCGGCACGGGCGATGCCGCTGACCAGTTGTCCAGTTTCGGTTCTGACCTGAACCATCTGCCCGACATTGGCATTGGCCAGCGCCCTGCCTTCCGAATGGATCACAAATCCGGTCCCGCTCACAACCAGCCGGGTGGTTTGTCCCTGTTGCACAACCTGAGGCGCGCGCAGCAGCTCCCGTCTCACGGGCGCGCCTGGCGCCAGTCCGTTGATCACGCTGCGGCCGACTGCCTGTGCCGGGTCGGTCACCACGTCGCCCGGTAGCTCGCCGAGATCGCCGGACCGTAGCAGCAGATTCCCGGCGTCGATGGCTTCTCCCGGTTTGAGCGCAACGGCCGTCGCCACGTAGTCTCCGATGACATGGACCCTGGCCGGGAGATAGACCGTCCAGTTCGAAGGCGCGAGACAGCGCACGCCTACCGTCGTCTTGCCCCAGCTCAGGCTGCCGCCCGGCATGAATGCTTCAAGTGCCGCGCAGGGAGCCAGGTTCGTGCGCGCATCCGGCTTGTTCACATGCACCGTCACCTTCCCGGGCAATCCTGCCGCCTGTGCTCGCAGAAAACTCTCGCCCGTCTGCTGTATCTGGGCTAGGTCCTGACGTTCCGCGGCCAGCGCGTATCCGCCGTGGATCGAGGTCAACAGCAGCAGCGCCTGCAAGTGATGCGTTATTTGCCTGTTCATGTCGTGCTCCGTTCAATGGTCGGACTGGTATGAATGCCATTCTAGAAAGGCAAGCCTGAATTGAAGGCGCGAAATAAGCGGGATTGTTGCCGCTAATCGGACGATTGACTTGCCAGGTGAGCTTCTACGATTCAGTCCATCGTAAAAGTGAAAGTCGACAGGAGGCGCCGGAAATGCTTAGCAGGCTAGATGACATGCTTCAGTTTCACCAGCAGGCGCTGGGTGTGCGTGGAACCCGGCAACAATTGCTGGCATCCAATATCGCCAATGCGGATACGCCCAACTACAAGGCGCGTGATTTCGATTTCAAGAGCGCATTGCAGGGCGTGCTTGCACGCGACAATGCGACCGCCGAGACTCCGCAGGCATCGGTGCTCGCGACCACCGCACCCAACCATCTGACGGGCGCTGCCGCTGGCGGAGTCGCGCCCAACGATGTCGCCCTGCTTTATCGCACCCAGCAGCAGGGAAGCGTGGACGGCAATACGGTCGACATGGACACGGAGCGCGCCGCTTTCGCCGATAACGCCATTCATTACGAAGCCAATCTGACCCTGCTTAACCATCAGATCAAGACCATGATGGCGGCGCTTCAGGGCTAAGGAGACAGCAGCATGTCGCTTTTTGATATTTTCAATGTGGCCGGATCGGCCATGAATGCCCAGTCGCAGCGGCTGAATGTCGTTGCCAGCAATCTGGCCAATGCCGACAGCGCGGTGAGTTCCACGGGCGGACCCTACCGGGCGAAGCAGGTGGTGTTCAATGCCGCGCCGGTGAACGGGGACGAGTCCACGGGTGTCAGCGTGGCCGGGGTCATCGAAGACCCTTCGCCGATGAAGTCGGTGTACGACCCGAAGAATCCCCTGGCTGACGAGAAAGGCTACGTGACCATGCCGAATGTGAATGTCGTCGAGGAAATGGTCAACATGATTTCCGCCTCGCGTTCGTATCAGTCCAATGTGGAAATGATGAACACCACCAAAACCCTGCTGCTCAAGACGCTGACCCTGGGCCAATGAATCATGGGTTCAATGAAGTACAGGCCCGATTAGGCCAGATCGACAAGACCGTTACCCAACAAAAGGATACGTAATGACTACCGTACAAGACACGACCTCCGCCAGCACGATTTTCAATTCAGGTGCTGCCAATGCCGCCAAGACGGGATCCGAGGAAACGCAAGACCGTTTCCTGAATCTGCTGGTTGCGCAGATGAAAAATCAGGATCCGCTGAACCCCCTGGATAACGCCCAGGTGACCAGCCAGATGGCGCAACTGAGCACGGTGCAGGGGATCGAGAAAATGAACGCCAGCCTGCAGGCGCTGTCCGCCGGCATGGGCGCGAATCAGGTGGCGCAGGCAGCCAGCCTGATCGGGCACGGCGTCCTGGTTCCGGGAGACAAGGTGAGTCCGGCCGAGGGTGAGAATGCATTCGGTTTCGAACTGGCGCTCCCCGCCGACAAGGTGACTGTAGGCATCACCGACGCAGCGGGGCGGCCCATACGCAATATCGACCTGGGATCGAAACAGTCCGGCGTGAATGTCCTGGCCTGGGATGGTTTGACTGATAGCGGAACCGCTGCGCCATCCGGACAGTACAGTTTCACGGTCAGTGCGCTGCAGGGTGGCCAGACAGTGGACGCAACGGCTTTGAATATGGGCATGGTGAGCAGTGTTTCACAGGGTGGCCAGGGCGTGCAGCTGAACCTGGGGAACAGTGGAAGTGCGGGATATACCGACATCCGGCAAATTTTCTGAGCAGGTTAATGAACTGAGTTGTCGGTTTGAACGGGTAGCAATCATTACGAGGAGCAGGACATGAGTTTTCAGCAGGGATTGAGCGGCTTGAATGCCGCGGCGAAGAATCTGGACATCATCGGCAACAACGTCGCCAACTCGAATACGGTGGGTTTCAAGCAGGCGGAAGCGCAATTCGCCGACGTGTACGCCAATTCACTCACCGGATCGGGCGGTTCGCAGGTCGGGATCGGCACCAAGGTGGCGGCCGTGGTGCAGCAGTTTTCGCAGGGCAATGTCACGGCAACCGAGAATCCGCTGGACGTGGCCATCAACGGGGCGGGTTTCTTCCGTCTCAGCGATAACGGCGGCACCATCACCTATTCGCGCAATGGCCAGTTCCATCTGGACAGCACAGGCTATGTCGTCAATTCAACCGGCGCCCGTCTGACCGGCTTTACCGCCAATGCCGGCGGGCGTGCTCGACACCTCGGCGCCGGCCGATATTCACATCTCCACGTCGGATCTGGCGCCTCAAGCGACGACCAGTGCCAATGCGCTGCTCAATCTGGATTCACGGCAGGCGAATCTTCCATCGGCCGCCTTCGATCTGACCGACCCGAGCACGTTCAATCATTCAACTTCGGCATCGATCTATGACTCCCTGGGTAATCCGCATGTGCTGTCCACCTATTACCTGAAGACGGCGGCGGGAAGCTGGGATGTGTTCGCGGCCGTCGATGGAACCCAGGTAGGCGCGGGTGCGGTGGGTGCGCTCAATTTCACCGCCAGCGGCGCGATTGATACCGCCACCACGACCCTGCCGCTTTCACTTTCGGTTCCGGTGACCACCGGCGCGGCCAGTCCGCTGGTGTTCGATCTCAATTTCTCGGGCACGACGCAGTTCGGCTCGAACTTCAGCGTCAACGCACTGGATCAGGACGGCTTTGCCTCGGGTCGTCTGGCGGGATTCAATATCGGGCCGGATGGCACCATCCAGGGGCGCTATACCAATGGCCGCTCCTCGGTTCTCGGTCAGGTGGTGCTGGCCAATTTCTCCAATCCCCAGGGACTGGAGGCGCTCGGAGACAATGCCTTCGCCGAGTCGTCCGCCTCGGGCCAGCCTCTGGTAGGCGCGCCGAGTACAGGCAGCCTGGGCGTTTTGCAATCGTCCGCAGTGGAGGACTCCAACGTGGATCTCACCGCCGAACTGGTCAACATGATCACCGCCCAGCGCGTGTATCAGGCCAACGCCCAGACCATCAAGGCACAGGATGCCGTGTTGCAGACCCTGGTCAACCTGCGCTAGAGCATGATTCGCGGCTGAGGAGCATCCATGGACCGTCTCATTTACACCGCCATGACCGGCGCCAAGCACGCGCTGGAGCAGCAGGCGACCACGTCGCACAACCTGGCCAATGCCGACGACCAGCGGGTTTCGCGCCCAGATCGACCAGTTCCGGGCGGTGCCGGTGCTGGGCGAGGGCGCGCCGACCCGGGCGTTTGTAGTCGATTCCACAACCGGAAGCGATTTCAGGCCGGGCGCCATTCAGCAGACCGGACGCGATCTGGATGTGGCGGTTGCCGGCAGCGGGTGGATCGCGGTTGAAGCGGCGGACGGCAGCGAAGCCTACACCCGCAACGGCAGCCTGCAGATGAACGAAAACGGTCTGTTGCAAACCCGCGACGGGCTGAATGTGGTGGGTGACGGCGGGACGATCTCGATTCCGCCGGGCAGCAATATCACGATCGCCAAGGATGGAACCATCTCGCTGATTCCGGATGGTTCCAAGGCCACCGGCGTGACCTCGGTGGGACGGATCAAGCTGGTCAATCCGCCCGAGGCGAGTCTGGTTCGCGGCGATGATGGCCTGTTTCGCCAGCAGGGCGGCGCCACGGCGGAAGCGGACGGCACGGTCAGTCTGGTAAGCGGCGCCATCGAGTCAAGCAATGTCAACGTGGTCAACGAGATGGTCAACATGATCACGCTGGCGCGCGCAGTTCGAGATGCACATGAAATTGCTGCAAAACGCCGAGAACAATGCCAACAAGGCGGGGCAGCTGCTCGCGTTGAACGCTTGATTATTTTGATTCAAATTTAAGGAGCCGACATGATTCGCTCACTGTGGATTGCAAAAACCGGGCTGGATGCGCAGCAGACCCAGATGGATGTCATCACCAACAACCTGGCCAACGTCGGTACCAGCGGTTTCAAGCGTTCCCGCGCGGTGTTCGAGGATCTGCTTTACCAGACGCTGCGCCAACCCGGCGCGCAGTCGTCGGAGCAGACCCAGCTGCCTTCCGGATTGCAGATCGGCACCGGGGTGAAGCCGGTCGCGACCGAGCGCATCTTTACCCAGGGCAATCTGCAGCAGACCGGCAATTCAAAGGACGTCGCCATCCAGGGCAGCGGTTTCTTTCAGGTGCTGATGCCGGATGGCACGACCTCCTATACCCGCGACGGCTCGTTTCAGACCGATGCGCAGGGGCAGCTGGTCACTTCCAGCGGCTACCCGGTGCAGCCGGCCATCACCATTCCCGCCGATGCGCAAACCATCACCATTGCGCGCGATGGCACGGTTTCGGTGATCCAGCCGAGTTCCACCGCGCCGGTCACAGGTGGGAATCCTGCAATTGGCAAGCTTCATCAATCCGGCGGGACTGCAGAGCATGGGGGAAAACCTTTACGCTGAAACCGCCGCTTCCGGCACCCCCAGCGTCAACGCGCCGGGCAGCAACGGCGTCGGGCTGCTCAATCAGGGCTATGTGGAAACCTCCAACGTGAATGTGGTGGAGGAACTGGTCAACATGATCCAGACCCAGCGCGCCTATGAAATCAACAGCAAGGCGATCCAGACATCCGATCAGATGTTGCAGCGGCTGACCCAGCTTTGATGATTCGGTATGCCCTTTGGTATGGCGAGGATAGACATGAAATCGAATAAATATGCGCAAGCCGGAACGCGGATGGTTTCTGCTCTGGCGGCGCTGGCATTGGCCGGGTGTGTCACGCCATCCAGCATCGTGCAGCAGCCCACCAGCGCCGTTCCGGTCGCGAGTGCGCCGTTCCGGCCGCCAACTGGCGCGATTTTCCAGGCGGCCAGCTATCGTCCCCTGTTCGAAGACCGCATCGCCCGCCATGTGGGCGATGTGCTGACCATCGACATCCTGGAAAAGACCAATGCGGGCAAGCAGGCATCGAGCAATGCCGCCAAGAAAGGTTCGGTGAATTCATCCATCCCGACGATAACGAAGTTTCCGTTCAATTGGCTTCAGGGGCTCGACGTCGCGGCCAGTTCCAAGGTCGATTATGAAGACGAATCGAAGGTCAATTCCGGCAACAACTTCACCGGCAGCATTACGGTCACGGTGACTGACGTACTCGCCAATGGCAATCTGGTGGTGAGCGGAGAAAAACAGGTGGGGCTCGACAAGGTGACGGAATATGTGCGCCTGTCCGGCGTGGTAAGACCCGATTCCATCACCGCCGGCAACACGGTGTCGCTTCGTCCCAGGTGGCCGACGCCAGAATCGAATACCGTACCAGCAGCCAAGGTCGATTCGGCTGAAGTCGCAAGCTGGATGGCGCGATTCTTCCTCAGTTTTCTTCCCCTGTAAGCGAGGGTAGCGATGAACATGAACGCCAAATTGATGTGCATTGCAAGGATGGTCTTCGGCCTCGCCGCCGCCATTGTGTTGAGCGCGGCTCCGGCGCGGGCCGAGCGCATCAAGGATATTGCGTCGATACAGGGCGTGCGCTCGAACCAGCTGATCGGCTATGGCCTGGTGGTGGGGCTGGATGGATACGGCGACCAGACTACCCAGACGCCGTTCACGGTGCAGAGTGTCAGCAGCATGCTGGCGCAGATGGGTGTCAATCTGCCGCAGGGAACGAGCATGCAGTTGAAGAACGTGGCCGCAGTCATGGTGACGGCGACGATGCCGTCCTTTGCCCAGGCCGGCCAGACCATCGACGTCACGGTATCGTCGCTGGGCAATGCCAAGGGCCTGCGCGGCGGAACGCTGCTCATGACACCGATGAAGGGCGTCGACGGGCAGATCTACGCCATGGCCCAGGGCAATGTTCTGGTCAGCGGCGCCGGCGCGGCTGCCAATGGCAGCGGAGTCAAGATCAATCAACTGAGCGTGGGGCTGATTCCGGCCGGCGCCACCGTGGAGCGTCAGGTGGCGGCAAGCCTGGGCGAGAGCGATTCGATCAACCTTGAACTCCTGACAGACCGACTTTACGACCGCCCGGCGGGTCGTGGAAGTGATCAACGGGCGGTTTGGAAACGACATGGCGAGCGCCATGAATGGACGCGTGATTCGTGTCCGCGCCCCGGTGAACGGCGATGAGCGCGTGACCTTTCTGGCGGCGGTAGAAAACCTGAATGTCAGCCCGGCGCAGGGCATGGCCAAAGTGATCATGAATGCGCGCACCGGCTCGGTGGTCATGAACCAGGCGGTGATGCTGGATGCCTGCGCGGTATCCCACGGCAACCTGTCCATCGTCATCAATACCGATCCGGTGATCAGCCAGCCAGGCCCGTTTTCCTCGGGACGAACCGTCTCCGCCAGCCAGTCGGATGTCCAGATTCATCAGGAACCGGGCGAGGTCATGCTGGTGAAAGGCGGGGCGTCGCTGGCCGATGTGGTCAAGGCGCTCAATACGATCGGGGCCAAGCCCCAGGACCTGCTGGCCATCATGCAGGCGCTCAAGTCATCGGGTGCGCTGCACGCGGAACTGGAAATTATCTGATTCGGGATGCGATCATGATCCAGTCCTCCGATCTGACTTCCCAGTTCGCCCTCGACGTGCAGGGGGTGAACGCGCTCAAGCTGGAATCGAAGCAGGCCACGCCCGAAGCCCTGAAAAAAGCGGCGCAGCAGTTCGAGGCCTTGTTCATGAACATGATGCTGAAGAGCATGCGTGAGGCGAGCCCGCAGGATGGCATGTTCGACAGCGAACAAACCCGCACCTATACCTCGATGCTGGATCAGCAGTTGTCGCAGAAACTGGCAAGCCGCGGTGTCGGGCTGGCCGATGTGCTGGTGCGCCAGTTGAGTTCGACCCTGGGCGCCGGAAATCCGGTTCCCGAAACGCAGGCCGCGACTCCCGGTACGGAGCCGGCTGGCGCTGCGTCCCCGGCGCCGGTTTCGGGCGAGGTGGCGAAGCAGGTACAGGATTTTACCCAGCGCCTGATGCCCCATGCCGCCGAGGCCAGCGCCGCGACCGGCATTCCCGCCCAGTTCATGCTGGGACAGGCTGCGCTTGAAAGCGGCTGGGGCAAGTCCGAGATACGCGGCGCCGACGGCCGGCAGAGCTTCAACCTGTTTGGCATCAAGGCAGGCGACGGCTGGAAAGGGCGCAGCGTGGATGTCGCCACCACCGAATACGTGGACGGCAAACCGCAGCGGGTCGTCGCCGCGTTCCGTGCCTACGATTCCTACGCTGACGCCTTCCGCGACTACGCCAATCTGCTGCGCGCCAACCCGCGTTACCGGAATGTCATCGCACAGGCGCAGGATGCCGCAGGGTTTGCCCAGGGGTTGCAACGCGCAGGCTACGCGACCGACCCGGATTATGCCCGGAAGCTGATGAGCGTGATTCGGCAGACATCGGCCGCCGCCTAAGGCTGAACACATGTCAGTTCAAGTTTCAGATATCGGCGCCGATTCATCCGACAGGGATCGACGAATGGACGAACCCCGGCGTTTCACTGGATTAAACCTAGAAACCGCCGTTGACCGCTCATAACCTCACGGAATTTTGCATGAACATTGGCTTATTCGCCTTCGATCGAATTCACTGGCAGGGTGAGTCCGCTACGCACCCGCTGGCACGCCTGGTCGCGCGCCTGCCTTTGTCGCTCGTCGTTGCAGACCCCGGTCTGCCGCCTCCTCGCTTCGTGGCAGCCACGCGCCCAGACGCACCATCGGGCACGTCCAACTGCGGTTTCTAGGTTAAACGGCTCATGGGCGCAAGCATACTCAGCATTGGAAGCAGCGCACTGTCCGCCGCGCAGGCGGGGCTGTCCACGGCCGCGCATAACATCAGCAATGCCGCGACGCCCGGATTCAGCCGCCAGGAAATCATCCAGGGAAACAACATCCCCCTGGCGACAGGCGCCGGCTTTATGGGACAGGGCGTGCACGTCACCACGGTCAGGCGCATTTACAGTGATTTTCTGGCGCGGCAGGTCAGCGATGCCCAGACCTCGGTCAGTCAGCTCGACAGCTATCACGCCCAGATCGCACAGCTGGACAATATGCTGGCCGATCCGGCCGCGGGGCTTTCCCCCGCGTTGCAGGATTTTTTCAGCGGCGTGAATGCCCTGGCCAACAACCCGGCCGACATCGCTTCTCGTCAGGCCATGCTGTCTTCCGGGAGCGCGCTGGTGTCGCGCTTGCAGTCGTTGCAGGGACACTTTGACGATGTTCGCAACGGTGTCGCGGCACAGATGAATGCAAGCGTGGTATCGATCAACGGTTACGCCGCCCAGATTGCCCAGATCAACGATGCCATCGCCAAGGCCGAAACCAGTGGCGGCGGCCATATCGCCAACGACTTGCGCGATCAGCGCGACCTGCTGATCACCGATCTCAACAAGGAGATCAAGGCCACGGTCGTGACTCAGGACGACGGCGCCTACAACGTCTTTATCGGCAACGGTCAGCCGCTGGTGATGGGCAATCAGGCTGCCGCGCTGGTGACCATGGCTTCACCCGCCGACCCATCGCGGCTCGAAATCGGCTTCCAGAGCGGCAGCGTAACGATGCTGCAGAAGAGCGACACCCTGACGGGCGGAACGCTGGGCGGATTGCTCGGTTTCCGGGACACGTCGCTTGATTCGGCCCAGAGCGCGCTCGGACGCATCGCCCTGGGACTGGCCGGCACGTTCAATGCGCAGCACCGGCTGGGCGTCGATCTGAGCGGCAATGCCGGGGGAGATTTTTTCAGCATCGCCAGCCCCGCTGTGATCCCTCATTCGGCCAACACCGGGAGCGCGGCCATGACGGTGGCGATCTCGGATTACGGCGCGCTGACCAGCAGCGACTATCGGCTGCAATTCGACGGCAGCAATTACTCGATCACGCGTCTGTCCGATGGCACGGTGCAAACGGCGAGCGCGCTTCCGGCCTCCATGGACGGGCTGGATTTCAGCCTGAGCTCCGGTGCGCCCGCGGCAGGCGATTCCTTTCTGGTTCGCCCCACCCTGAATGGCGCGGGCTCGATCGGCGTGGCCATTTCCGATACCCGCAGGATTGCAGCCGCGGCGCCCATTAGCACCCGCGCCCCGGGCAGCAATCTCGGGACCGGAACGATCAGCGCGGGGAGTGTCGATGCGGGCTATCTGGCGACGCCCCTGGGCGCACCGGTGACGCTGACTTACAGTGCCGGCTCGAACAGTCTCAGCGGTTTCCCGTCCGCCACCGTCACGGTCAACAATGGCGGCGTCGTCACCACCTACGCGCCGGGTGTGCCCGTGAACTTCGTCGCCGGCGCCGCCATCAGCGTGAATGGCATGAATTTCACGCTCTCCGGCAATCCCGCGGACGGCGATCAATTCAGCATACAGCGCAATACCGGCGGCACGGGCGATAACCGCAATGCCTTGTCGCTGGCGGCACTGCAAATCGGGAACACCCTGGGTGGCGGAACCGCCAGTTACCAGAGCGCCTATGCCCAGCTCATCAGCCAGGTGGGCAACAAGACCCGTGACGTCGAAGTCGGCAGCCAGACCCAGGGCAAATTGCTGGAGCAGGCGAATGCTTCGCAGCAGGCGGTGTCGGGGGTGAACCTGGACGAGGAGGCTTCCAGTCTCCTGCGCTACCAGCAGGCGTATCAGGCCGCGGGCAAGGTCATGCAGATCGCCAGCGAGATGTTCGACACCCTTCTCTCGATAGGACATTAGGCCATGCGTATCAGCACCAGCATGATGTACGACATGGGCATCGCCCGGATCGGCGAGCAGCAGAGCGCGCTGGCCAGAACGCAGCAGGAAGTCGCCACCGGACGGCGTATCGTCACGCCTTCTGATGATCCGATCGGCGCCTCCAGCGCGATGAATGTCAGCGGCTCGGACGCGCAAAACAGCCAGTTTTCGGTCAATCGTTCCAGCGCTATAAGTTCGCTGGCGCTGGAAGATGGCATCCTGCAGGGGGTGACCGAGCTGATTCAGGATGTGAAGACCTCGGTGATCGCCGTGGGCAACCCGATGGTGGGAGATACAGAACGGGGTTTCATGGCGACGGAGCTGCGCGCCCGCTTTGAGCAATTGCTCGGATACGCCAATAGCACGGATGGCACGGGCAATTATCTGTTTTCCGGCTATCAATCCGGCACCGTTCCATTTTCCGCAAGTGGAACCTCGGCTGCTTATGCCGGAGATGCCGGCAACCGCCAGCTTCAGGTGGCCTCGGGCCGCCAGCTCGCCGTGAACGACTCCGGGCTGGACGTGTTCCAGAACATCCGTGCCGGTAATGGCAGTTTTACCACCGCCGCTGCGGCAGGCAACACCGGCAGCGGTCTGGTCAGCACCGGCTCCGTTCTCGATCCAGCAAGCCTGACCCGGCATGACTATCAGATCAATTTCAGCGTAGTAGCGGGCGTAACGACCTACTCCGTGGTGGATACGACAGCGGGTAGCACCCTGTCATCCGGCAATCCTTACACCAGCGGCAACGCCATTGCTTTCGACGGTCTGCAATTCGAGGTTTCCGGCAGCCCGGCGAATGGGGATCAGTTCAGCGTGGCCCCCAGCCCGAATCAGAGCATCTTCCAGACCATTGGCGATCTCATCGATCTGCTGAGTACACCGGTAGTCGGCGCGGCAGGCGCCGCCAGCCTGAACAACGGCCTGACCGCGGCGAACAGCAACCTCGATAATGCGCTCGACAATGTATCGACCGTGCGTGCAGCGGTCGGGTCGCGCCTGAATGAGCTGGATGCCCTGGGTGTGGTGGGCGACGATCTGCACATACAGTATCAGAAAACCCTCTCCGAACTGCAGGACACCGATTACAACACGGCGCTCTCAACGCTTGCCCAGCAACAGACCAGCCTCGAAGCGGCGCAGAAGTCCTTCGTCAAGGTCATGGGGCTGTCGCTGTTCAACTATCTGTAATTCCGCTTGCCGGCCCGGCGCCGGAACGCGGAGAACTCTCCCAGGCCACGATCGCGCGTTTGCGAACCTGTCCCCACCGATAATCGCCAATCACGCCCGTCTCGCGAATCACGCGATGACAGGGAATCAGGTAGGCCAGCGGGTTCTGCCCCACCGCCGACCCAACGGCGCGGGCGGCGGCGGGCTGGTCCAGTGCCGCAGCCAGTTGCCCGTAGCTGACCAGGGTGCCCGGCTGAACCTGCAATAGCGCCCGCCATACCCGCACCTGAAACGCCGTGCCCCGAACAAACGCCCGCAAGGCCGGTCGCGAATGGGAGCGGGCAGGCCGTTCGAAAATCCGATCGGCCAGCCGCGAAGCGGCGGAGTCATCACGATGCAGCCTTGCTCCCGGCCAGTTTCCCTGGAGCCCGGCCAGCTCCGCCACGCCGTCTTCAGACTCGACGAATGCGAGATGGCAAATGCCACGGGGACCCTCGCCCAGCAGACACCGGCCAAATGGCGAGTCGGCGAAGCCGGCAGAGATCGTCCAGCCCGCACCCCCGGACTTCAGTTCGCCGGGCGAGGCCGCCTCCAGGCTGACGCACAGATCATGCAATCGGCCCGGGCCGGACAGCCCGGAAATCAGGGCGGTATCCAGAACGCTATTTCCCTTCCCGAGCAATTCCTTCACATGAGCAAGCGTGAGGCACTGCAGAAAATCCTTGGGCGTGATCGCCGCCCAGGCGGAGAACAGGCGGTGAAAGTGGAACGGGCTCAATCCCACGTATTCCGCCAGCGCAGCCAGGTCGGGTTGCCCGGTGTGGCGCTCATCCAGATAGCGGATGACGAGAGCGATGCGTTGGTAATCGTTCATGTGCCCCATTCTGCCACCGGGGGATGGCCGCTCCCACCCGATTCTTGCGGCAACCTGGAATATAGGAGCCTCTCTAATTCTCCCGGCGCTGCCCGGACCGGGCCTGCATCTCGGGAAAGCCGGCCGCAGCAGCCTGAACATCGGCGGGGAAATCCGAGAACTCCTGCACTTGACGAACCTCGATGATTTCGTTGTCCGAAGCGGGGCAGCGCGACGCCCACTCGATCGCTTCGTCTCTCGATTTCACCTCTATCATCCAGTAGCCGCCGAGCACCTCTTTCGCCTCGGAAAACGGTCCGTCGGTCACCTTAGGCTTGCCACCCGAGAACGTGACGCGCGCGCCCATCGAGGGCGGATGGAGTCCATCGAGTGCGAGCAGCACGCCCGCCTTCTGCAGGGACTCGTTGTATTTCATCATGGCTTCAACGGCCTTGGCATCCGGCATGGTGCCCGGCGTTGCGTTCTCATACCCCCTGGGGATCATCAGCATCATGAATCGCATCGTGGTCACTCCTTCTGGTTTGAGATTCTGTCCCAGGGTTCCGGGTCATGTGGGTTGGGCTTGAACATTGCGCCCGTGTGGAGCGCAATGTCAGGCGAAGCCGGGATCAGCGACCCCCGCCCGGCCCCATGCCGCCGCCTCCGGGCCCCATACCCCCGCCCCCCGGACCCATTCCGGCCCCTCCAGCGGGCCCCATGCCCGCCCCTTTGGCGGGCGGCTCGTCGGGCAGCGTCACACCACGCGCCTTGGCGCGCTCCTGCATCTGCTCGTGATGCTTTTTGCGGATTTGCTCCCGCTCCGCGTCGGTTTTCGCGGCATGCATTTTGGCGTGATATTGGCTGCGCTCCTGTTTGGTCATCAGCTGGCTGCCATAGACTTGTTCCTGCTTTTGTGTTTTGGCCTTTTCCTGGGCGGGCGCCGGGTCAGCCGCCAACGCGAACCCGGTGGACAGAGACAGGGCAGTTGCCAGGACAGACACCTTTAACGATCGTTTCATCATCGCGGACTCCTTGTTAATGGGGGTTGTTCAATTTTCGACCGTAGCCACGGCAACCCGTTCCGCGGATACGCCATACGGCCGCTCAGTCCAGGCGGTCAAGGCGGAAGAATACATACGGGGCGATGGCAATCCAGGCCAACACGACAACCCAGACCCGGCCCTTCAACACATTGTAGTTGCCGAGTAACTCTGACCATGAATGGCCACCGACATAATGGAAAAACAGAAACTCGAATGCGACGGTAAGCGCCATCCACAGCAGACCCATCGAAATGGCTTCCCGGCCGGAAGAGGGCGGATAAAGCCGCACAAATCCCCGGATCACGATACCCAGCAACAGGACACCCGTGGCCGTAGAGAGCTGATGAGCCGTCAGTTCTTCCATGTGTCTGCCATACGTGAAATCCCGAACCGCACCATTCGCCACGGCAACCAGCAGCATCACGAACCAGGCTGTCAGGTATTTCCACATGGTCGAGCAGGTGGGTAGAAGCGGTTGGCGGTCGGCCGGAATGAAATGTCCTGCCTCAATCCTGGATTTCCCACTGCGGATTCCATACCACCTCCCACAGATGCTGATCGGGATCCTGGAAGTAGCCGGCGTAACCGCCCCAAAAGGTTTCCTGGGCGGGTTTCACGATCACCGCACCGGCATTCCGTGCCTGCTCCATGACCGCATCGACCTCGGTCCTGGAAGACAACGTTATGCCCAAGTGATAACTCGGTGGCACTCGGCGCACCCAGGGCGAGACCGGAATCATGAGCAAGGCTTTTGCGTGGCCAGATAGCGAGCTTGAGTCCGGCTTGCAGGTCAAAAAAGGCAACCGCACCCTGCTCGAATTCCTTTCCGACGATGCCTTCGGTCTTGAACCCGAGACCGTCCCGGTAGAACCTGAGCGACCTTTCCAGATCATCGACGCCGAGCGTGATAACAGTTACTCGTGGCTTCATGAACGATTCCTCGATGGGGCATGACGAATAGCGTCTATCCGCCGCTGAAGTCGAACGGGGAGGGCACAGGCGGACATTGCGGCGGCTAAGGGGATTGTAAGTCCAGACATTGGGTCATGAGATTCAGCAAATGTGATATTGCAAGACCTGACCCCGAATGTGCTGAATGTGTGCGTGACCCCGAATGTGTGCGAATGTGTGATATTGCAAGACCTGACCCCGAATGTTGTCGCGAATGTATGACCCCGAATGTGCGAATGTAACGATTGGCGCGACGTGAGCAGATTCGATGTCGGCACGGGTCACTCCGAACCCACAGGAGATGCGGATATACGACTGCACGCGACTCCGCACATCCACAACTAGATAAGGTTTCTTGACTTGTGGGGACGTCCCCTCGATGGAAGGGTTAGGCGCTTTGGCGAAAGTGACCAAGGAACACCTTTAACCAGACGAGCAAGGCAGCGAAGAAGACTACCAAACCGCCGATGAACCATGAATTGGCTAGGCGAGCCGGTTGCGACTCGTTAGCCAGGACAACAAGCCAGTGCGTGTAGCAAATGAACGCCAGAAGCATGGTGCCAAACCAAAGGATGCCAGAGCGCAAATACGCCATGGTCTCGGCGCATCGCTCCGGTGCCAACCAGTAGTCTTTGTTTGGAAGATTGACGCGGGCCTTTGGGCTACCAATGGCAAGCCATGTGAGGGCGACCAGCAGAGTCGGGAGCCCAATGACGAACACGAGCATGAAGCGAACGTAGAACGCATGCGGCATGAATCCGTTGGCAGCACCTGAGCTTCCGAAATGCGAAGCAACCAAGGCAGGCAAGCCGATGCTGGTGAGCCACACAAACGCCGCAGGAACGGCAACGAGGAGTGCAAACAGTAGCGAGCCTTTGCGGAGTTGCATGAAGCGCCTAACGAAGCTGTAGAAAAACCCCTTGAGGGGTCGAGCAAACGAATTTTCCGGGGTGACCTAATCCCTCCCAATTCTGGGATTGTTGAATACGGAGAGTTCTGCAAGGGTCGTTTCTTAGTTGCAGTCTGTCCGGGCAATACCTGCTTTCGCGTTTTGAGACCAGCTCAATAGATTGGCCAAGATCCGGCTGCAGAAGGCGAAGAGCGTCTGGGCCGTCTGCGTGGGCGAACCCAATGCATCATGGCACTGACGCATGGCCGCTACAAGAAGATCGAGGGACGCTACCCGGTTGGCAACTCCCGCCCAGCCAGCGCGGATTGTCCGCGAACTCGGCAAGTCCGCCCGACGACAACGCAAACAGTATCGCGTAGAGCACCCGTGGATACTGTCCAATGAGCCGTTCGACGAGTGGATTCGCTGCATCGACTTGCGCAGTGGAACTTTGTCACAGTCTGTAAATGTTCTTCACAAGAATCCGCGAAGACAAGTTCAGCATCGATCGCACGAGCGCGGTTCTGCTTCTTCAAGAAAAGTTTTTCTACAGCCTCAACTGTTAATTAGCCGACATCTGTCGGCGTAAAAGTCTTATTGGACATGTCCGGTAATCATTTGTCATGGGTTAACCCTTTGATTCAAATAACCGCGTTGTCCAATAACGCACCGGCCATGTCCGATAAGCCTTTGAGCTCACCTGCCACCACCCCGCCGCCGAAGCTGCTCGACCAGGTGCGCGAACGCATCCGTCTCAAGCATTACAGCCTGCGCACCGAGCAGGCGTATGTGCCTTGGGTGAAACGATACATCATCTTTCACGGCAAGCGTCACGCCAAGGATTTGGATGAGAAGAGGAGGGGGCGCTATTTCCCGGTACCCGCTTTCAGGGCATTGACCACTTCCAGGGCGGCCCGGGCGCCGTTTTGAAACAGGTGCTCGAATTGCGGGGCGAGGTAGGGGAGGGCGAGGTCGAGCGTGATCAGTCCGACCCCCAGGGTGATGGGAAAGCCGATGGCGAAAATGTTGAGCTGCGGTGCCGAACGGGTGAGGATGCCGAGCGCCAGGTTGGTCATCAGCAATACCGCCACGACGGGCATGGCCAGTTGCAGCCCGACCGAGAAAACGGTCGAGCCGAATGTGGCGACGTTGAAGATGCCGGCGCCCGACAGGGGCAGCGTGCTGACGGGCAGCAGGGTGAAACTTTCGACCAGGGCGGCCAGCATGAGCAGGTGGGCGTTGACAGCCAGAAAGATGAGCACGGCCAGCAGGTTGAGGAACTGGCCAATGACCAGGGTCTGGCCGGCGCTCTGCGGGTCGAAGAACGTGGCGAAACCCAGCCCCATTTGCAGGCCCATGATTTCACCGGCGGCTTCGATGGCGGCAAAGCAGATGCGCATGACGAAGCCGATCGCCAGGCCGATCAGGAGTTGCTGCAGCAGAATGAACAATCCGCCCAGGGACGCCAGTTCGACATTGGGCATGGGTGGCAGGGTGGGGGCGAAAATCAGGGTGGCAAAAATTCCCAGCCCGATTTTCACGCGGACGGGAACACTTTCATGTCCAAACAGCGGCGCCACCGTGATCAATCCCAGGACGCGGGTCAGGGGCCAGATCAGGGTGATCAGCCAGGTGTTGATCTGGGCGTCGGTGAGGCTGATCATTGTTTTTGCAGTTCGAATCAGCGTGCCCGGGTGATTCCGGCGGGCGGGCTAGCCGATCAGACCGGGAAGTTCGGTGAGGAGGCGGCGCATGTAGTCGGTCATGATGGTGATCATCCACGGGCCTGCGATGGCAAACGTGGCCAGGACGGCGACCAGCTTGGGGATGAAGGACAGGCTGGCATCGTTGATCTGGGTGGCCGCCTGAAAGATGCTGACGATCAGGCCGACCGCCAGGGTGACGAGCAGCAGCGGCGCGGAAAGCAGCAGGGTGATTTCCATTGCGCTGCGGCCAAGGGTCATGACGCTTTCCGGATTCATGGGTTGGTTGCCTTGTATGGTTACAAACGATGCATCGTCGAAAATGGCCGATGCATTCTAGAAAAAGCTCTGGGCCAGCGAACCGATCAGAAGATTCCAGCCGTCCACCAGAACGAACAGGATGATCTTGAACGGCAGGGCGACGATGGCGGGTGAGACCATCATCATGCCCATGGACATCAGCACGCTCGCCACCACCATGTCGATGATGAGAAACGGGATGAAGACGGCAAAGCCGATCTGGAAGGCGGTTTTGAGTTCGCTGGTGATGTAGGCGGGAATCAGGACGCGCATCGGTATATCCGCGGGTGATTTCAATTCGGCTGAACCCGAAATCCTGACGAAGAGGGCGAGGTCGGTCTCGCGCGTCTGCCGCAGCATGAAAGCGCGCAGGGGCGTGGCGCCTTTATCCATCGCCTCGGTCATGGTGATGCGGTTTTCGGACAGCGGCTGGTAGGCCTCGACATAAATCTTGTCCAGCGTGGGCCCCATCACGAACAGCGTCAGGAACAGCGAAAGTCCGATCAGCACCTGGTTGGGCGGGGAGGACTGGGTGCCCAGCGCGTGACGCAGCAGCGACAGCACGATGATGATGCGGGTAAAGCTGGTCATCATCAGCATCGCGGCCGGCAGGAAAGACAGGGCCGTCAGCAGCAGCAGGGTTTGCAGGCTCAGGGTATAGGTCTGGCCGCCGCCCGCGGCCGGTGCGCTGGTGAGCGCGGGCAGACCCGCGGGCGCGGCGAGCGCCAGAGCCGGCAGCGCCAGGGCGAGCGCCATCAGGGCGAGCCCGGCCAGACGACGGGTTGTCTTATCTGCCATTGCGTTTTTCGATCATCTGCTGGAAGCGCGCGGCAAAGCTGGAATTGGCCGCGAGGCTGTTGCCCGGCGCCGTCCTTTCGCCCTTGGGCAGCGTCAGGAGCGCATTGACACTGCCAGGCGCCACCCCGACGACCAGCCAGGATTCGCCCACTTCAACCACGACCACACGCTCGCGCGCACCGACCGAGGCGCTGCTGACGACTTGCAGAATGCTGGAGGCGCCGCCCCGTGTGACGCCGAATCGTTTGGCCACCCATGCGCTGCCCGCGATCAGTATCAGTACGGCAATGAGACCGAGAAATACCTGGAACAGGCTGCCCGCGGCGGAGCTTCCGGGCGCGGCGGCATAGGCCGGGCTGTCAGCCGCATGGGCGTATGCGGAGACGATCGACAGCCAAAGCAGCGCTGCGAGGCGGCGCGTCGTTTGATTATGCATTGTCAAAAATGGCCAATGCATTGTTTGATTATGCATAGTCGAAAGTGGCCAATGCATTACTTGTTGAGCTTCCGGATACGCTCCGAGGGGGTGATGACATCGGTCAGGCGTATGCCGAGCTTGTCATTGACGATCACCGCCTCGCCTTGCGCGATCAGGCAGCCATTGACCAGAATGTCCAGCGGCTCGCCGGCCAGGCTGTCCAGTTCCAGCACCGAACCCTGGGCCAGTTGCAGCAGGTTCTTGATGGCGATCTTGGTGCGGCCGATTTCAACGGTCAGCTTGACCGGGATATCCAGGATCATGTCGATATCGTTCCTGGCCTCGCTTTGGGTTCCCCCGGAAAACTGCTTGAAAAGCGGCTGAGCCAGCGCGCCGGCATCGCCCCCCGTCCTGGGCGCGGACATCTCGTTCATCAGGCTGGTGGCGTTTCCGGCACGGTCCTGCAGTTCAACTGTAGTTTCACTCATCATTGTCTCCATGGGCGGATTCGCCTTGCGTCATGGAAAGAATTCGCTCCACACGCAATGCGTATTGCCCGTTTGATACGCCAAAATGGCAATCCATCACCGGCACGCCATCCGCCACGGCATGAACCGTACTGGGTACTTCCAGAGGAATAAAATCGCCCGCCTGCATGGCAAGAATCTGGCGCAAGGGGATGGAGGTGCTGCCAAGGTCGGCGCTCAATTCGATCTCGGCCGCTTGCACCTGTTGCGACATCATGTGCGTCCACTTGCGATCCACCTTGATGGACGCGATCGCGGATCCGTTTTTCAACAAGTCGCGTATCGGCTCGATCATGAAATAGGGCATGCAGATATGCATTTCGCCGCCGGTTGAACCCAGTTTGATGCGCAGGGAGCTTGTCACGACCAGTTCTTCCGGAGTCGCGACATTCGCGTATTGCATGTGCTGTTCGGAGCGGATGTGCGCGAAACTGATGGGATAGACGCTGTTCCAGGACTGCTCGTAAGTCCTGAAGAAGATCGCCAGCAAACGCTGAACGATACGCTGCTCGGTTTGGGTGAATTCACGTCCGGCCACCGGCTTGTGAAAGCGTCCGTCGCTGCCGAACAGATTGTCGACAATCAGAAAAATGAAATTGGCGTCAATCGTGACCAATCCCGTGCCATGCAGCGGATTGATGTTCACCAGATTCAGGCTGGCTGGAGCCGCAACCAGATTTGAAAATTCGGTGAAGGTAATGATGCGGATCGGGCCCATCATGATCTCGATGCCGCGCTTGAGAAAATCGCGCAGCGCGATGCGGAACTGGCGCACAAAGCGTTCATTGATGGCTTCGAGCGTGGCGAGCCGTCCATGAATGATGTGCTCCTGCGTCGCCAGGTTGTAGGGCGTAACATCCGCCGCTACAGCCTGGGCCGTGGCTTCGACCGCATCGTCGCCGATGCCAACCAGCAGGGCATCAACCTCGTCCTGCGACAGGAATTCGTTATCCATCACTGTATGACAAAGTCGGTGAAGAAGACGCTGCTGACTTCCTGGGGCTTTTCCTTTTCAACAAAGGGCAGCTTGAGCTGTGCCAGAATTTCGTCAGTCAGTTTCTTCTTGCCTTCGAGCGTGGAGATGTCTCCGGCCTGTTTGCTGGAAAGCAGCAACAGGAGACGGCTGCGTACTTGCGGCATGTGCAGCTTGATCAGGTCAACGGCTTCCTGGTCCTTGACCTGCACCACGATTCCGGTCTGAAGATATTGCTCGCTGCCATCCGGCTGCAGGTTGACAGTGAATGGGTCGAGATTGACAAACACGGGGGGCGCCGCGGGTTCATGCCGGGCTCCCTTGGGGTCATGTCCCGGCGCCATGAAATGCCAGGCGGCCGCGCCCCCCGTGCCCAGCAACACGACGGCCAGGCCGATCATGATGAAGCGTTTCTTCTTCGACTTGGGCGCCTCGGCTTCGGCGGGTGCGGCGGCAGGCTGGGCGGGAGCTTTGGCCATTCTTGGTTCTCACAGAGTTGCGATGAACTGAATTATTGGCGAGCGCACGGTTCCGTGATTCCCTGATAAAGGGGAAGAAGACCCTTTATCTCCCGGTTTTGAGCGGGTCGGACGTCTCAGGGCTTGTGAAGAAATCGTGGCCAGCACCCGCAAGGGGCAGGCGGGGGGTGTCACCGCAAGGGGGAGGCCATGATTGTAAAGCTGCTAAAGCAGCAACATTCATGCACTACAGCCGCTGCCCCAAGGGACACACCGACGGATAAAGCGGCAACAACCGCGCTCCGGCACGCGCAGTAGATCTATTCACACGCGCTCAGGCGAAGGTATCCACAAGTCCCATGCCGCGCCGGGCCTGGCTTCCGGCAGCGGGAACGAATTCGTTCTCATTGCCCGCAAGCCGCTGCTCATTCCTGCTCATGCCGCGTTGTTCCTGATTGCCGGATTCGGGTTGATCCTTGTGCGTGTTCGCGCTGACGCTGGTCTGCCCCAGACTGATGCCGGCTTCGGACAGCATCTGCTTGAGCTGAGGCATGGCGGCCTCGATGGCTTCGCGGACAGCCGGCTCGCCCGAGACAAACATCAGCTCGGCCTTGTTGTTCTCGACCGAAAGAACGACCTGCAAGGGCCCCAGGTCCGCCGGATGGAGGTGGAGTTCGGCGGTCTGGTGTCCACCCGCGACCATCCAGGAGATATGTTGTCCCAGCGACTTGCCCCATCCGGCTGAACCCAGCTCGGGCGTGATCACTGCGCTGACCTGGGGCGGAGGCGGCGCGTTGGCGATCAGCCGAAACGACTCCAGCATGGCGGCGGCCTGCGGCTGTGCGGCCTCGATATTTGAATTGACCTGGGTGGAGAAAAGCTTGTCAGTGTGGGGAAGATCCTGACGTGACAAGAGCCCGTCTGTCCTTGGCGGAGCCGCCCCCGGCATTCCGGCCGGTGCAGTGTATCCAGCCATGCCGATAGTCCGGTCAGGGTCCGTTGCGGTTGCCGGAAGCGGCTTGCTGCCGGACTCAGGCTGGGCGCTGGCAGATAGCGCAGCGAGCCTGGGCGCCTCAAGCCGCGGGCCATTGACTTCAGGTGATCCGGTCGACAGGGACGACCCGGCTGAAGGCGGGTTGCTGCCGGACTCAGGCTGCACGCTGGCAGATCGTGCAGCGAGCGTGAGCGCCTCAAGCCGCGGGCCGTTGCCTTCATGCGATCCGGTCGACCCGGCCGGCCCGGCCGAAGGCGCCTGAGTCACGGGGGCGATGCCGGTGCGCTCCATGGCCAGCATGACGGGAATCAGGTCCGTGACTGGCGATGACGGGCTGGAATCGGAGTCGGCGTCTTTCAGGGCAGCGCTCGTCGACGCGGATGTGCCTTGATCGGGAGGTGGGGCAGGCACCATGGCAGGCGACGGATTGTCCGGCGGGACGATGGCCTGAACGGAAGCATCAGAGGAGGATGCTTCCGGAACCGGGTCGCGCTTTTTCGTGTCCGTGGCTTTCGGGGCCTCCGCGCTTTTCGCGTCGCGCTGGTCCTGTATTTCACGGGCCAGCGTGGCGCCGAACGACTCCTGGGTATCCCCGTCATGGGCGGCTTCATTATTTTGCGCGGCAACATTTCCCTTCGCCGCGGCCGTCGCAGGCAAGGGATTGATGGCGATGTCAGGCATGGTCTTCTCCAGAGGAATTCTTGGTGAAACTATTCATGGCGGTGGCGCCTGAAATGCAATGCGGAGTGTTCGTCAAGCTGGCGTTGTTCACGTTTTGCCAGGTGCTGCATGTCGATTCGGGTCTGGCGCTGCGCCAGGGTATCGAACGATTTCAGTTTGCAGAACCGTTGCTGCCATTCCTTCTGGCAACGGGCGATCTGCTGTTTTGCCCTGGAAACGTTTTCGCGCTGTTGATGAATGATGGATTCGAGCCGCTCGATAAAGCCGCGATGATTATTCAGACTGCCGATAGACAGTCCGTTCTGGGTATGCGTACCCAGAGTGCCCTGATATTCGTCACGGTATTTGAGCAGCATATCGAGCTGGGCCTGGGCTTCCATGTGTTTGGCCACTGCTTGGCCCAGCGTCTGCGCCGCGGTGTCGGTGTCTTTCTGCGCAATCCCGATCAGGGTCTGCCAGGGGAGTTCATGCGTCATCGGTCATCAGCCTGGAAGGGGTAACGGGATCGGCTCACTGAAACAGCGTGCCGAGTTGGGCAAGGCATTCCGCGGCGGCGGCATGTTCGTGTATGTCCTGCTGCAGAAAAGCCTCCAGTCTGGGATAGGCCTCGATGGCCTTGTCCAGCACGGCATCGCTGCCCGCCGCATAGGCGCCCACGGTAATCAGGTCGCGACTGCGCTGATAGCGTGAATAGAGCTGTTTGAAACGGCGAACCGCAGCCAGATGTACGGGTGTGACCAGGCTGGTCATGGCGCGACTGATCGAGGCCTCGATATCGATTGCGGGGTAGTGGCCCGAATCCGCGAGGCTGCGGGAAAGCACAATGTGGCCATCCAGAATCGCGCGCGCGGCGTCGGCAATCGGGTCCTGCGGATCGTCGCCTTCGGAGAGGACGGTATAGAAAGCGGTGATGGAACCGCCGCCCGGTTTGCCGTTGCCGGCGCGTTCGACAAGTTGCGGCAATTTGGCGAAAACCGAAGGCGGGTAACCCTTGGAGGCGGGCGGTTCGCCGACAGCCAGGGCAATCTCGCGCTGCGCCATGGCATAGCGGGTGAGCGAATCCATGATCAGGAGCACATTCCTGCCTTCGTCCCGGAAGTGTTCCGCAATGGTGGTGGCATAGGCTGCGCCCTGCAGGCGCATCAAGGGCGAGGTGTCGGCGGGCGCCGCCACGACGACCGAGCGGGCAAGTCCTTCCGGGCCCAGAGTATGCTCGATGAATTCCTTCACTTCGCGCCCGCGCTCGCCGATCAGCCCGACGACGATGACGTCCGCGCTGGTGTAGCGCGCCATCATGCCGAGCAGCACGCTTTTCCCTACCCCGCTGCCGGCGAACAGGCCGATGCGCTGGCCCCGGCCTATAGTCAGCAAGGCGTTGATCGCGCGGATGCCGACGTCGAGCACCGCATCAATCGGGGCGCGGGCCAGCGGATTGTAGGGGCGGCCATACAGGGGTTTGCTGTAGCGCGTGTTGAGCTCGCCCAGTTCGTCGAGCGGCCGGCCCATGCCGTCCACGACCCGTCCCAGGAGCTCGGAACCGACCGGATAGTGTTTGGTGCGATCGGATGCGCGCAGGCGCGGGTGACTGATGGTTCCGGGTTTGGGCAGGCTGCTGACAACATCCTCCGGGATTACCCGGGCGCCCGGGGCCACGCCGGCGATATGGCCATGCGGCATGAGGAACAGCCTGTCGTTGGCAAATCCCACGACCTCGGCTTCAACCTGCCCCCCGTCGTTGAGCATCACGGTGCAGCCACTGCCTACGGCCAGCTTCAACCCGGTGCTTTCCAGTACCAGTCCGGCAACCCGGCTGACTTTGCCCGTGACCTGGATGGGCTCGGCAATCGAGGCAAGCTGGCCACAGTCGTTCAGATAGTTGCGAACATACCGGGTCATCGATCCGGACGTAACGTGAGTGTCGCTTAGCGACGCTGCGTCCCCCTCGCCCGCTGGGACCTCGGTGCCCCGCTGGGGTAGAGGGTTGGGGTGAGGGAACGGACACGGCGAGAGGTCAGGTTCATGATTCGGGACGGCACTTCTCGCCAGGTCCGTCAGGTTCATGCCAGCCACTCCGAATCCTTGCCCAGCGCCCGGGTTATTTTCTGCCAGCGTTGCGGGTTGCTTGCATCCACCTCGCTGGTGGCGGTTTCGATTCGGCATCCCCCGCGGTCAAGTTTTCCATCCCTGCGCACGCTCCATCCCGAGGCGGTGAGATCGGTTCCCATGATGCGGCTGACCAGCTCGGCATCGTCCGGGTGCAAGAAAAGCAGGGCCGGCGGGTTGACGCCTGGCAAACTGGCAAGCGTTTCCCGGACCACCGGCAGGATGCGTTCGGGATTCACCACCAGCGCCTGACGCAGCATGGCTTTGGCCAGATCCAGCGCCAGATCCAGCACATCGGAGGCAAACGCATGTCCGGCGTTGGTCAACTCGTCGGTGATGCCGCGCATCAGATCGTTCATCGCCTGTCGCTGGCTATCCATGGCGGCACGACTCTCCGACAGCCCGGCCGAGTAACCCTCGGCATAACCGGAGACCCGGGCGGTTTCATGTATTTTCGCCAGCGCTTCTTCGGCGCCTGCAAGGCGCGTTTCCACCGCCTCTTCATCGGCATCGAACGAGGCCATTTCCCAGCGCTGAAACGCGGTGAGATGCTCTTTGGGAATAATGACGCTAGACATAGACATCGTCTCCTTTGCCGCCCATGACTATCTGCCCTTCATCCGCAAGGCGGCGGACAGTCTGCAGAATCTGCTTCTGCTCGGCCTCCACTTCCGAGAGACGGACCGGGCCTTTTGCATCCAGGTCTTCACGCAGCATCTCGGCAGCGCGTTGCGACATGTTCTTGAAGATCTTTTCACTGAGATCCGCTGACGCGCCCTTGAGCGCCAGAATCAGGGATTCGGACTGAATCTCGCGCAGCATGAGCTGGATGCCGCGATCGTCGATTTCGAGCAGGTTGTCGAATACGAACATCTCGTCCTGGATCCGCTGTGCCAGCTCGGCGTCGTAGTTACGCAGGTTCTCCAGCGCCGCCTCTTCATGGCTGCTGTTCATGAAGTTGAGAATGTCCGCGACCGCATTGACGCCGCCCAGCAGATTGGGGACCGGACTTCTGTTTCCGGTAAGCAGCTTGCCCAGCACGTCGTTCAATTCCTGCAAGGCATCCGGCTGTACGCCGTCCAGCGTGGCAATACGCAGGAGAACGTCGTTGCGCAAATCGTCGGAAAATGTGTCCAGGACTTCCGAAGCCTGTTCCGATTCGAGGTAAACCAGAATGGTGGCGATGATTTGCGGGTGTTCGTGCTGGATCAGCTCGGCTACCTGATCGGAATCCATCCATTTCAAATTGTCGATGCCCGAGACATCGCCGTCCTTGAGGATGCGACGGATGACGTGGCTGGCCCGGTCGTCGCCAAGCGCCTTGGTTAAAACGCTTCTTAGATATTCCTCGGAATCCATGATGAAACCGCCCGGATTCTCGGTGAGCGTGTGGAACTGATTCAGCGTTTCTTCAATCTGCTCACGCGTCACGTTCTTGAGCCGGGCCATTGCGGTGCCGATTTTCTGCACCTCGCGCGGACCCAGATATTTCAGCACTTCGGCGGCCTCATCTTCACCGAGCGAAAGCAGCAGAATCGCGCTTTTGTCGAGACCGGCATCACTCATTGCCGGACACCCAGGTCTTGACGACCGTGGCGACGGCTTTGGGATCCTGCCTGGCCAGGGTTCTTGCCGTCTGCAACTTGTCCTCGTGAGTCAGCGCGGGCGCGGACTTGTGGGTGAGCATGGGCGTGCCGTCCTCATTGAGCCGGATTTCATCCGCGCCGGATTCACCTGTCGCCGCGGCCGCCAAAGTGAGTTTGTTCATCGAGGGGCGGATGACTTTGAGGAACAGATACAGTGAAGCCAGCCCGAGCAGCAGGTATTTGAACCCGGATTGGGCAAGTTCGACGTTCTCCGGCTGCTTCCAAAGCGGAACATCCGGGACTTTCTCGATCTCGGGCGCGGTGAACTGGCTGTTCACCACATTCAAGGTATCGCCGCGCGCCTGGGAGTAGCCCATCGCTTCCTTGACCAGCGCCTCGATCTGGGTTTTTTCAGTGGCACTCAGGGGCTTGTAGCTGGCTTTGCCGGATTGATCGACCACCTTGCGATAATTCACGACCACGGCGGCCGATACGCGTTTCACTCCGCCCATGGGCTGCTGCGAATAACGGATGGTCTTGTCCACTTCGTAGTTGGTGGTGGCATCCTTGCGCGTGGTGGACGTTATCGCGGCCCCCGGATGATTGCCGCCTGTCTGGGCATTGGCGTTGACAGGAGCGGTGGAAGGCGAGGGCGGCTGGTTGCTGAGCGCACCTGGCACGCCTCCGGCGCTGGCGCCGCCATTGTTGCTGGACTCGCTGGTCTGCTGGCTGCGTATGGCGGTGTCGGCGGGATTCTGATTGGGTTTGTAGGTTTCCGCGGCCTGCTCGATGTGGGAGAAATCGATCTCGGCCGTGACTTCAGCCCGCACATTGTTTGCACCGAGTATGGGCTGGAGTATCGACTCGATGCGTTTGGCGACATTCTGCTCGTATTCCTGAATGTATTTGAGCTGGCCGGGATCGAGCTGGTTGTCCGGGCCGTCGCCACTGGCTTTGGAAAGCAGTTCGCCGCTCTGGTCCAGGATGGTGATATTTTTGGTTGGAAGATCCGGGATGCTGCTGGAGACCAGATGAATGATGGCGCTCACCTGAGACGGATCGAGGGTGCGGCCGGGGTAGAGATTAAGCAGAACCGATGCCGATGGTTTTTGCTGTTCGCGCACAAAAACAGACTGCTTGGCAAAGGCAATGTGGACGCGTGCGCTCTGCACGGAGGAAAGCGACTGCATCGAACGCGCCAGTTCCCCTTCCAGTGCGCGCTGATAATTGACCTGTTCCACGAACTGGCTGACGCCGAGTTTCTGGTTCTCCATCAACTCGAAACCCACCGTTCCACCCTTGGGCAGACCCAACGCTGCCAGACGCAGGCGGGCTTCGTGAACCTGCTCGGCTGGAACCAGAATGGCGCCGCCGCCTTCCGTGAACTTGTAGGGCACGTTCATCTGCGCCAGCGCGCCGATGATGGCGCCGCCATCGCGGTCGGAGACATTGCTGTACAGAACCTTGTATTCCGGGCTTTTGCCCCACATCCAAACGCTGCCCAGCAGCGCGATCGCGGCGGCAACGGTGATGAGCGCCACGAGTTTTTTCTGTCCGTCGAACAGGGACAGGACATTCAATCGGGGCGCCAGGGCAGTCTGGGTGGCTTGGCTCATTACACAGTCCCTCTGCTTGAGGAATCGGCAGGCAGTGGCGGATTCTGAAGGGGTGACTGGGTCATAAAGGCATCTCTTTTCAGTGATTACTGACGGAAGAAGCGCTTCCGGTGAACTGATTATCGATACCGGGACAACTTTCTATAGGCGGAGAAGGCAGGGTTTTCGACCCTTATTCCGCGGCGATGTCGCGGGCCGGAGTGCTATCGTTCCTGCTATGTAATGGCTCCAGGAGAAGCGAGTGGATACAGCGAAAATTGACCGGATGGTCGCGCTTTTGCGCTCCCATGCCGATTTGGCGGCGGGTAAGAGCGCTGAGCCGGTCGCCCGGCAGGATGGCGGTCCGGGATTCAGCTCGGTCCTGAAGACTTCACTCGATCAGGTCAATCAGATGCAGCAGACCGCAACGCAACTGGGGCGCGACTTCGAGATGGGCGCCGCGAATGTCAATCTGAGCGATGTCATGATTTCAATGCAAAAGGCCAGCATCTCGTTCCAGGGCGCGCTACAGGTGCGCAACAAGCTGGTGTCGGCTTATCACGACATCATGAACATGCAGATTTGACGCGTCCGGCTGGCAACAGCAAGTGCTCATCCAGGTCGCCCATTCGGCCCCAATCGTGCCTAATCAATAACAAGCCATTTTCGCTTGTCACATTCAGCCTCCTGACCTTATCGAGGATTCAGCGGCTTCGCCGTTCGCGTTCCAGGTGCATGATGTAACGCTGCAACAGGTTGGCCATGGCGTTGGGCAAATCAACGAAGCGGCAGCCAAGACGGGTTTTTGTGGTCCCGTTGCGCAGCCGGATTTGAGTTGCATTGCGCACTTCCAGCGTGGTGATGATTGTTCCCGCTTCGGGCAGCAGGAGGCGGCAGTCCGCCATGACATTGCCAATTTCCGTGCTGAGCCGCCCCCCGGTCTCGGTGATCGACATGCCGCCGCACCCCAGATCGATGACATTGGCCGTCACCGGTTTATCGCCTGTGTCCGGCGCCGGGGGAATGATGCAGGTAACCGGGTGTACCACAGGCATCATGATCCGGAAATTTTCCCGGCGCTGCAGCCTGGTAAGAAGTCTGGGAACGGTGGTTCGCAGCGCCGGGCGGTATTCGAATTCACATGATTCAATCTTGCCGGTGGAAAAGAAAATATGCACGCCTTCCAGGATCGCCGTGAAATCCGCGCCGTTACCGGACGTCAGGCGACGGTTGAGTGCGTCATTCTGTGCGCAGTCAAAAGTCAGCGTGTTGCTGATTTCGTCGAGGGCGAGAATCGACGTGATGATGAAGTTTCCGCCGTCCGGAATGCCAAGATTGACCAGCAGATTACGTTGCTGGATTGCGCGCAGCAGGAACAGTATTTCCTTGGGAGAATGGATGGCATATCGCTTTTGCGGATCGTCGCTATCCGGGTTTGAGTAATCATTGCGGGTGGATTGCGACATCGTCTTGAATGTGTTCTGGATCAGCCCTGCTTTGCCATACGATGTGGCGGATGCACGTCATTTCTGGAATGGATTATTCGGGACGACCTGATTTTGAGCATTGTCAAGATGGTATAGCCAGGCCAGCAATTCGGCAATCGCGATATAGAGGTGCGGCGGGATGTGGCTGTCAAGGTCGACCTGCATCAGCAACGCGAGCAATTCCTTTGATTTATGCACGTACAAACCGGAGTCACGAGCCCGCTCCATGATGGCTTCCGCGATGGCGCCCCTCCCTTTGGCGACAACGCGCGGAGCGATATCGCCATCGCGGTAGGCAAGAACCGCGGCTGCCGTTCGTTCTTCAGGATAGGCCATCTTTTTCGACCGATAGACTTTGCACATTGCAACCCGCCGCCAGCAGCTTTTGCATGATTTCAGGTCGTGCCAGTTCCATGATGGAACCGGCTGTTCCATCGTCTGCCGCGAGGTGCACGTCGAAATGGCTCTGGGCATCCAGGCGGATATTCAGGGTGACCATGCCTAGTCTGGGCAGATCGAGCTTGATTTCTGTCGCCCAGACAGCGGACGTTGCGGTGGTTCCGCCGTCGCGAGACGCGTCCTCGACATAGTCACGCGCTACTTCCCATTCCATGGCCTGTCCGGGCCATGCCTCGCCGCGCCAGATCAAGCTGTGGTTCTCGAGAAGCTGAAGTTGCTGGGCGATCAGATTGTGCATTTCGGGTGCGACGACGGATTCGCTATCGGCGGGACTGTCCACCGGGCTTGCCAAAACGTTTGCGCCTGCCGTGGTGATGCGGTCATTCAGGTCAGGCGCGCCCTCGCGCCGGGCGAGGGTGGAAAAGGAAATCCGGCCCTGGGGTTCCTGCAATAAGCCGGCAAGCGGGTAATTGCCGTTCATCCAGTCGCCAAGGTGTGACTCATAGAAGAGCCCGCTCTTGCTCAGGGCCGACCTCAGGCCTATAGCCAGGATGGCGGGATAGAGGGGCGCTTCATCCAGCAGGGGATTCTGGCCATGCACGGCTGCCGGGGCTTGTTTGTCGCGGGTCAGCGCCATGAGCTCACCCAGCAGCAGCGCGGCCCCGCTGAAATGTGCCGCGACATGGGGTGGGCGGTCGACCGCTGCAAGAAGAAATACCGGGTGCGGGTTTCTCCCGCTGAAGACGAGTTGCAGCGTATCTCCAACCGATACCTTGACTGGCAATTCCATGCGGACGGGCTGGGCGCCGATCAGAACCGTGGCTTCGGTCTGTGAGTTGCTTAACACCCGGCCCAGTATGGGCTGCCCGACCGAAAGCGCATCCAGCCCGGGCAACGTCTCCGGGGAAGACGCCCAGCGCTGAGCCAATCCGGCTACAGGCTGAACCGCGACAATGCGGGCGATGGAGTTGACCACGGGCATCATCTTATCGAGGTGGCCAGAAAATAATTCAAGAGTTCTGTGATGAATGAATTGCCGTCTTCAGGAACGCGCCTTGACGGTCACATCCCCAGGCCGTGGCCGTAGGCCGCCGCCGCCGATTTTCTTTGGCTGTTACCGTGCAGAATTTTCTGCAACTCGGCGAGTCTGGGTTCCGTCAAATTCCGGATTTGGGCATCGTCCGCCAGTATTTTGCGAATGACTTCAATTTTGCGCTGCTGTTGCGGAGCGCTTAATGCGCCCAGGGTAGAAAACTCGGTCAGTTTCTGAATATGCACCTGGCAAACCTGCTCAAGCGATGCCAGCCCATCCCAGTCGTTTTTCCGGGCGGCGCTCAGCATGTTCCCGGTAAGTGAGGAAAGGGTTTCATAAGTTGAAATGATTTCTGTGCCGGTCATGATGTCGATATCCCGTATTTAGGCAGCGATGGTAATGGTGTCCTGATGATTCGAATTGGGATTGCGTTGCGGCGGGAAATTCCCAATTTGTTTCCAGGCCTGGTGAAGTTCTTCCAGCAGGCGGCTGACTTCTTCCAGAATGTCATTCTGGTTTCTGAGGTTGGCGAGAAGCAGTCTTCTGCACATATAGTCGTACAGGGCATTCAACCGCTCCGCCATTTCGCCGCCATTTTTTACATCCAGCGAAGATTGCAGTCCGCTGCCGATGATATTGATGGCCCTGGATATGGCTTGTGATTTGGCCGGGATGTTGTCGTCAGCCATATGTTTGGCGGCCATTTTGACCGCAAGCTGCGCGCCCTCGAACAGCATGACGATGAGTTGGTGCGGACTGGCTGCCACCACGCCGGTTTCCAGGCCGACGTTGGCATAGGCATTGGCGGCTATTCTGGATAGTGTGTACACGTCTTTGCCTCTGGATTAGTTGTTCTGGCTGCTGGACTGGCTGGCCAGTTGCTGGGTCAGAAATGTGCTGGTGGAGTTCATGCTGCTCAGCAGGAGGTTCAGATTGGTGTATTCGGCGGTGTATTTCTTCTGCAGGGCCGTCATCCGGTTTTCCAGTCTATCGACTGCCTCATTCTGGTCTTTGACGTATTGGTTGAGGCTTTGAGTGCGCGTGTCGATCAGGCCGCCGGCCTCAAGCGCGGAATTGGCCCACGCTTCCAGCCGGGTGGCGTAACCCGTCGATGACGAGAACAAATGGGTCACATCGCTGAAGTTGGCCGCTATTGCGCTGTCAAGTTTGCTGCTGTCCAGCAGCAGTGAGCCATCTCTCTGGAATGCAATGCCGACCTGGCCAAGCGAGGTCAGCGTGCCGCCAGTTGCAGGCGTATTGAAAATGCCGCGCAACTGGTCCTGCATGAGGCGCAGGGTGCCGTCGCCTGCCAACGCGCCCGCCCCCGTGGCGCCGGTGCCATAGGCGGAGCGGGACTTGATCTGGCTGGCCAGGGCGTTATAAGCGTCGACAAAACCGGATGCTGCGGTGTTGATTGCCGTGGTGTCGCGCGCGACAGCCAGGCTGGCCGGCGTGGCGGTGGTGTTCTTGAGCGTCAGCGTGACGCCCTGGATGGCCTCGCTGACGGTGTTGGACGCGCTGGTGATCGCGATGCCGTTCACCGTGAGCTGGGCATTTTGGGCGGCCAGGGTCTGGGTCAGTTTTTGCGTACCGGCAGGATTATAGGCAAGCAAGTTGTTGATAGAGCCGTCCCCACCGCTGGTGGTGATTTTAAGGCTGTTGCTGACGCCGGAACTGGTCGAGGTCAGCGCGAGGCGGTAGGGTGCGCTGCTGCCGTCGTTGACTACTGTCGCGGTGACGCCCAGCGCGGCGGCGTTGATTGCGTCCCGTATGCCTTCCAGGGTGTTGTTGCTGCTGTCGATGACGATGCTTGCGGTACCGCTGCCGTTGGACGTGAAGGTCGCGCCGCTGTATTTTCCGTTGGTCAGCGTGCCGCCGCTGATGGTGCCCAGGTCGAACGTGACCGTGGTGGCCGTCCCGTTGCCGATGGCAGCGGTGCTGCTGGCCTGTCCAGCGGCAATCAGGTTTTGCGATTGCGCCAATTTGCTCACGTTCACGGCGTAACTGCCGGGCACCGCGCTGCTGCCGACGGTGGCGGAAAGCACGCCGGGATCGGACGGCGCGGCGGCGAGTTTCTGCAGGCTGGTGTTCAGGGTTTTCGATGCGGTTTGAAAGCTCGATACCAGACTGCTGAGCGTGCCGAAGGAAGAAATCTTGGTCTCGCAGCTGGTAATTTTGGCGTTGAGATTGTCGATGGGTCGGCGCTCGACCGCCATCAGCTGCGAGACGAGCGTGGGAACATCAAGTGCGGTCGTGCTTGAAGCCGTGATTGCCATGATTAGCCTCCCGGCTCAAGCCTTTTGTTTGAGCAACAAACCCTGCTGGAATTGCTCGATTCCGCGTGAAATTGCCAGGGTTGTTTCGGATGGATATTGGCGAATCAATTCGCCCGTGCTGGTGTCCACCATCCTGACCACGGTTCGGTGGCTGTCGGTGTCCACGCTGAATTCCAGGTTACGGTTCGACTGTTGCATGACTTTATTGATCGCGGCCACTGCGCTCTTCAACTCTTCACCGGAAGCTTGCAGGGGGGCATGCTGGGCCGGGGTAACGGCGACAGCCCTGGCAGGCGCGGTGCCATTGGCGCGAACATCAGGCTGCATGGCCTGATTCATGGTGGGAGTGTTCTGGATGATCATGTCGATATCCTTCATGCTGAATCCCCAACCGGCCACGCCGGTCAGGGATTGGTTCTATCAATTAACCGCTTAACGCAGCAGTGTCAGAACGGTGTTCGGCGTCTGGTTGGCCTGCGCCAGCACCGCCGTGCCTGCCTGTTGCAGGATGTTGTTCTTGGCCTGGGCTGCGGTTTCAGCGGCGTAGTCGGTATCCATGATGCGGCTGTAGGAGGCCGACAGGTTCACTGAAGCGGTCTGCATACGTGGCCACGGCGGAGCCAAACGCATCATGTCGGCACCGTAGTTGGCACGTGAGGCGGTTACGGCAGGATAGTTCGGTGTCGATATGCGGCAATGGTCGCACCGGTTGGCGACCGAAGTCGCAACGCTGACACCCGTGCCGCCGGCCGTTCCGCCGACCGCATCTACCGTCACGGCAGTGCTGGCAGTAGTCAAACCGGCAATACGTGTATTTTCTGCGAGAAGCGCGGTGGTTTCAGCGCCAGTGGCGGTGCCACCCAGTCTGCACAGCGATTTCATGCAGGCGTTGCAGGTTCTCAGTGATTTGAGCCCCAGGTAACCGTCATTGGTTTGCGCCTTGGAAATCGCGTCATTGGCGTTGCGAATGGCAATGTTCGTGCCGCGAATCCTGGCTATCGATAACCGGTGGCAATGGCCAGGCCGGTCGCATCGTCCTTGGAGCTGTTGATGCGCAGGCCGGAAGACAGGCGTTCCTGGGCGGTTTGCAGGCCGATGGCCGACTTGTTCAGTGCCGCGCCAGCAAACAGGGCGCCTACGTTGGTGTTGATAACTTGTGCCATGGTATTTCTCCTTAAAGTGGGTCGATTGATTCGGCCTTTAACCCCGAGTGGGTGGGTGCCGTCAACTTTGGTTTGCCCGCTTGGGCTACATGAACCGCCGTTGTGTGAGGAATCGTCGGGGGTTGGAGAAAGTTAAGGCTTGCAGTTAAAAAAGTATCGGTGAAAGCGGGACTCCATGTGCCTGGTCTGGATGAATATACGCGTGCAGGGCTCATGGAGATGGTTGATTGCCTGGATTCAGGAACAATTATTTGGCGATGCAAACCCGGTTTTTCCCGGTCTGCTTGGCTTCATACATCGCGCCATCGGCGCGCGCGATAACGGCATCCTGGGCTTCATCGGGGCCGCGCAGGGCGACACCCGCGCTGAATGTGATCAATATGCGGTCGTTGTTGTTCATGAAGAATTTCTTGGTGAGGGCGCGCTGCAGGCGCTCCACCACCTTGACGGCTTCATCCACCTGGGTATTGGGCAGCATGAGCAGGAATTCCTCGCCGCCCATGCGCGCGACATGATCCGTCACGCGCAACTCCTCCTTGGCAATGCGCACCAGATGGATGAGTGCCTCATCCCCGGTCTGGTGTCCATGTGTGTCATTCAGCTTCTTGAAGTTGTCGATATCGATCACGGCCACGCAGAATGCCGTGTTATGACGGTCTGCGCGTGAGGCCTCGCGCGAAAATTCGTCGTCCATGCCGCGCCGGTTCAGGCTGTGCGTCATCGGATCTTCGCGAACCAGTGCACTCATCTGGGACAGTTTGCTTTCCAGATCACGGATGCGTCCGTCCGCCAGTTCGGCGGCATCGCGTTCGCGCATCAAATCGTCATGCGTCCGCTGTGTATTGGCCTGGGCGGAACGGGTTTCCTGCAAAATATTGTCGATGATCTTGTTAAGTTCCAGAACATCTTCCGTGCCGCTGATCTGTTCGGCATAGCCTGAGATCTTTTCCTGGTAGCCAACCGATTCTTCGACCGCCGTTCCCAGACGGCTGACGAAGGTTTTCATCGTCTTCTTGAGGGTTGCGGTCGCTTCCTTGAGACCGTGCTTGACCATGCCCTGTTTGTAAATCACTTCCTTGAGACGCCGCTCGGCTTCCTGCAATGCGTGGGGCTGCACCGGCCCGGCGATGGTTGTTTGCACCAGATCGAGCTGGCCGCGCAGCCAGGTGTCGTCGTCCAGCAACTCGCCGATGTTTTCAACCAGCAGCAACAGGATACGTTTCAATATTTCCTGCTGGTCCGCTGAATGGGAGGAGCGCAACTCGATATCGGTCCACAGGTTTTTCAGCCCATCCGAGACCTTTTTCAGCGCGGCAGAGTTGTCCGCACTGCGTATGTCCGCGGTCAGGCGTTGTACGTCCGCCGACAGCACCGGGTCGTTGGCAAGTTGGGTGACGACCCCATATTCCAGCGTCTTGGCGAGCAAATCTCTAAGCAGGACGACACTTTCTCCCTGCAGGCGATTGCTTCCATGCGCCGATACCTCGGCCTGCTCGCGCAGGCGGACGGTGATGTCGTTGAGCAGTTTTTTGCACTGCGCCCAGTTTCCCTGCCTGATGGCCATTTCCAGATCGGCCACGGGGCCGGCAAGATCCGGATACTGGGCATTCAGATCACCCGCCAGGTCTTCAAGCACCGAGGCCGCCGAAGCGCCCGCAGTGGAACCGGAGATTTCGTGATAGAGATTGCGGTAATTGTCGGGCGTGGGCGCAATCCGTTGCATGGCAAGGCGGCGCAGGGTTTCTCGCGCGATTTCGATCGGATTTGCCAATTTAGGGCTGTTTACGAGTTCAGTCATGATTTTCCATTGCTCCCCGGGTGCTTGCTGTGTATTGCATGGTAAGCAATCCTGGGTAGAGCAAACGGCAGAGAAAGCGGTAAAAAGCCGCTTATTTCATCCTTACCACGGTTTTGGGCGCGATGGAGCGAGGCGTGCTGAATGCGGGGCAAGGCGCAACGATGGGGAATCGCACCGTTCCAGAATAGGCATTGAAATCATGCGCTTAACTTGCCGATGAAGCGGTCTGCAGCGGGATCAAGGATTATTCAACCAGCCCATGTTTGATCGCGTAGTGGGTCAGTTCGGCATTGTTCTTGAGCTGCATTTTTTCGAGCAGGCGGGCCCGATACATGCTGACCGTTTTGACCGAAAGGGACAGGGTATTGGCAATGGCGGACACGGTCTTACCGGAAGCGATCATGCACAGCGTCTGAAATTCCCGGTTGGAGAGCGTTTCATGGGGCAGTCCCTCCCGTTCGCTGCTCACTTCGGAGGCCAGTTCCTGAGCGACTTCCGGGCTGATGTATTTCTTTCCCGAGGCGACCAGGCGTATGGCGGTGACAAGCTCCGCCGGGGCGCTTTGCTTGTTGAGATACCCTGCCGCACCGGATTTCAGGGCGCGTACGGCATATTGCGTTTCGCGGTACATGGAGAGCATGAGCACCTTGAGCTTGGGATGCTCTTTTTTCATAAGCTGCAAGGTTTCGATCCCGTTCCGGTCCGGCATCGATATGTCGAGCAGAACCACATCCCACGCGCCTTGGCGGGCGAGTTGCAGCGCCTGGCTTGAGGTGTCTGCTTCACCCTCCACGGCCATGTCACCCTCATCGGCGAGAATCTGCTTGAGTCCCGCGCGCACGATGGCATGGTCGTCGACGATAAGGATGCGGAGATTCCGGTTCGGCGTCATTTTATGGTTTGTCCATTCCGTTTGCACGCCGCGTGATGTGATGCACCATGACAGCGGCCTGGCTATTTTGTTTTCTTCTCATGCTTGTGTGCGACATACGGGGTGGGTATTGCGAGGGGCAATTGAAGGCTGACGACGGTTCCGCTTCCTGGGGCAGCCGATACGTCGAGCTTCCCGCCCAATGCCGCAGCCCGTTCAGTCATGCCAAGAATCCCGAAGGATTTTTTATGGTTTCTGGAGCGTACTGCCAAGGGACCGACGCCATCGTCGACAATTTCAAGATGAAGCTCGTCCTTGAGTTTTTCCAGCCGGACGCCCACCCTGGACGCCCGCGCGTGCTTGGCGATATTGGTAAGCGCTTCCTGAACAATGCGGAACACGGCAATCGAGGCGTCGGAATCCAGTGGAATCTGCCTGTGCGTCGAAGAAAATTCGAAAGGGATATCGAGGTTCAGAGTAAAGCGCTTGAGTTGCCATTCGATGGCCGAGACGATGCCGAAATCCACAATTGCCGGCCGCATATTGGATGCAATGCGATGGGCGGCATCAAGCGTTTGATCGATTACGCTATCGAGATATTCGGCTTTTTCCCGCAGTTCGGACTGGCCCGGCGGCGTGTGGCGCGCCAGCCACGATAGTCCGATCTTGACCGCGGTCAGGTTGCCGCCGAGATCGTCGTGTATTTCACGGGCGATATTCAGCCGCTCCTGCTCTTTCACGGATTCGACATGCGAGGCGAGGGCGCTCAATTGCGCGCGGGAGCGTTTGATTTCCTCCTCATACTGTTTGCTGCGGGTGACATTGAGCATGATGCCATCCCACATGATGCCTTCAGGGACTTCACGCTGGCTGACGCGGATGTTGACCCATTTCACATCTTTCCAGGCCTCGACCCAGATCCGGCCTTCCCAGTTGAAGGTCATATGGCTTCCCCCGGTCTTTGCCAGGGTGGCGAGATAGGAAGGCCGGTCTTCCGGCAGAATCAAGTCAAAAAACAGATCGGGTTTGGCGCGCAGCGTTTTCGCCTTGATCCCGAGCAGCATCGAGGATTGCTCGCTGACATAGCGGAGCGACGTGCCGCCGTCGTGTTTGCGGAACACCTGATAAGCCATGCCGGGAATGTTCGAAACGATGGCGCGCAGATCGGATTCGGAATAAGCCAGCGCACGGCGGGATGCTTCCCGTGCACTGACATCATTGGCGATGGCAATAAAGTGGGGTTTGCTCTTGTGGATGGAGAGGAACAGTCGCATCTCGACCGGATAGCTCGAACCATCTTTCCGGCGAAAGGAAGTGTCCAGACTCACCCGCCGTTTCTTTCCGCTCTGCAATAGTCCACACAGCGCCTTGAACCTTGCTTCATGATCCCCATGGAGAAAAACCATCGGGGTGAGTTGACGAAGTTCCCTAAGGGTGTATTGCAGATTTGACAGGGCGGCGGGGTTGGCCTGGTCGATTCGCAGGGATTCGGCATCAATCGCGAATACTTCGGTATTCGATTCATGCAGAATCGTCTTTAGCAGAGACGCTTCTTCTGCGGGTTTTTTCGCCAATCCCATGCGTTCTTGGTACCAGGGGATGAATGAACCCCAAATATAAAACAACGGTTTAAGGAGGCTCTGAACAAGTGGTCATTGCGCGGAGCGTAGCGACGTAGCAATCCAGAAATGCCTGATCAATCAATGCGCCGGATTGCGCCACGAGGGGACTCCGACTTGCTATGGGCTAAAGCCTATAGATCGTACGCCACGCATTGCTCGCTATGACAAGGATCGGTACTTGTTCAGGGCTTCCCTAAGTGAAATCCCTTCAGCCATTCTTGTGGGTCACGCTATCGTCTTAATCGCCAATCTACCACACTGGCTTTGCATAGCCACTCGACCAAGCTGCTGAAGCGGCAAGTCGATGGCTCTGGGTCGTCTTGGGTCGGATGCGCCGCTCGTTCCCGAATTACTCAAGCAAACAATGCATCACAGCCTCAATATATTCAAATACCGCGCCTGCGCCATGGCCAGTGCTTCGGATAATCGCTGATTGCACTGTGTGTCGTCCTCACACAAACCGGCTGCCTGCAGGATGTCGGGGCGGGCGCCGGCGCGGTGTGCATCCAGAACGCGCAGCAGCAGAGTCCACCCCGCGCGCTGATTGGCAACGCTCAGCGGGGCTTTGATCCCGGCGTGGCGCAGCCCGGACACGCGGCTGGCGAGGCGAAATTTCGCGGCTTCGAGTTGTGGCGGAAGGGGAAGTGAGAGGTCGAAGGGAATATCCAGACGATAGACATCATCGACCGCCCGAACTGCTGTCGCGGGAGGCGGTCGCCAGCTCAATTCGTCGGGGCCGGGCGGGGTGAGCTGCGCCGGGTCGAGCGGAAATTTGTGGAAGCCCCATTTCGCCCCCATCCAGCATTCGATGAACACGCGATCGTCTTCTCCGATGCAGAGATCGCCTGTTGCCGTGTCGGGCTCGCCCGACGTTTCACCCGGCAGCGGGCCGTAGGCGCGCGGGTCCTGTTTCCAGCGCTGGAAGTCACGCCGGGGCGGGGCGCCATAATCGGCTTCAAGTGACCTCCAGATTGCGATAAAACGCTGGTAGTCAGACTGGTAATGCGGATTGCGCCGGAGAAACTCCCAGGCCCACTGGTCGCGGGTGAGGGTGGCGCAAAACGCGTAATCGTCTGCTGAACGCCAGTCCGGCATCTCAAATCGGCAGAAACATCATGGTCGCCACATTCACCACCCCGAAGCGGATGGCGCGGTTGGTCTTGTCCTCGATGATCTTTGCCAGGGTGTCCTGAATGCCGATGAGCTTGCCGAATTCGCGTTCGAAGCTGAGGTTGCTTACGCCGTTCGCGTCCATTCCATTGGAGACCAGAAACAGCTCGCCACGCGCATTTTTTGCATTGGATAACTTCCACACCACGGCTTCGATATTCCTCGCGCTGTTGTAGAGCTTCTGGGCGTCGAGTTCAGTCAGCAGATAGAACGCGGTCTGGTTATTGTAGGCAGCCATGATCATCACCAGCAGCCCGTCCATCAGCGCCTGCACGCGGTCGCCCGTGTAATCCTCGCGCCAGGTATCAAGCAGCATGGCCCGCCAGTCTTTTTTTTGCAGGGTGGTGAGATCCCAGCGTGCCAGCGGTCTGAAAGGGGATGCGGCTGCGGCCTCGGCACTATCGTGGCCGGCTTTGCGCCATTCCTGCGGGTTGCGGCGATAGAGTTTCAGGCTGAGGGTCTTGAGTCCGGCAATGACTTCCCGCTGATGAATTTCGATGACATTGTCGACGTCGCTCTTGGCCAGTTCCTTGACGCTGAAACTTCGCGCCGAAGAACTGCCATCCTTGCGCTGGATGGGTTGCGCGCTGCACGCGGCGAGCAGGGTGCAGGCAAGCAGACAGGCGACCCATGATTTCATGAAGAGCAGCTTACCTCAATCTGACGCGCCCACTCGGGCGGCTCCCTGGCGTATTCGTCAAATTCCGGCTGCTCGTCATAGGGACGCGACAGCAGTTCATGCAGGCGCTGCAGTTCGCTGTAGTCGCGGTGGTCGGCCGCGCGGCGGATGGCAACTTCGGCAAGGTGGTTGCGCAAAATGTACTTGGGGTTGAGTTGGCGCATGGCCTGCGCCCGCGCGGCGTCCTGGCTGTTGCATTGTCGCAGCGTGGCGGCATAGCGCGCTGCCCAGACATCAAACGCCGGACGGTCGGGGAAGAGATCGCGCAAGGGTGTATTGGATGCATTCTCCGCGCTGTCGAAACCGCACAGGCGGCGCAGGAAGATCGTGTAGTCGACATGATTCTGTTCGAGCAGCAGCCGCATGTCCAGCACCAGCCGGGCGCTGGTCGAATCCGGCGTCAGGCCGAGCTTGGCGGCCATGCGTTCCATATAACGGCGCGCGTACAGAGCGGGATACTCGGCGATCGCGGCGTGGGCTGCCTCGACCGGCATCAAGGGTGTCAGCGCCTGCGCCAGCCGGGTGAGATTCCACGCAGCGACATCAGGCTGCTGGTCGAAGGCGTAGCGGCCGAATTCGTCGGAGTGGTTGCAGATGTAGCCGGGGTCGTAGGCTTCCATGAAACCGAAGGGGCCGTAATCGAGCGTGAGGCCGAGGATGGACATGTTGTCGGTGTTCATCACCCCATGCGAAAAACCCACTGCCTGCCACTGCGCCATCAGTTCCGCCGTGCGCATCATCACCTGGCGCAGAAACTCGGGGTAGGGGTCGGCCAGCGCCGCCAGTTCGGGGTAGTAACGCGCTATCACGTAGTCGGCCAGCTGGCGGATGGGCTCAACCTGGTTGCGGTAGAAGAACACCTCGAAGGAGCCGAAGCGCACGAAGCTCGGCGCCAGCCGCGTCACCAGCGCCGCCGTTTCCTCGTCCTCGCGATACACGGGCAGGTCGCTGCCGACGATGCACAGGGCCCGCGTGGTGGGAATGCCGAGTGCGTGCATGGCTTCGGAGCAGAGAAATTCGCGGATGCTGGAACGCAGCACGGCGCGACCGTCACCGCTGCGGGAGTAGGGCGTCCGACCGCTGCCCTTGAGCTGGACCTCCCAGCCTTCGCCGGCGGAATTTTTCACTTCGCCCAGCAGAATCGCCCGCCCGTCGCCCAACTGCGACACATAATGTCCAAACTGATGGCCGGCGTAGATCGCCGCCAGCGGCTCCATGCCGGGCAACAGATGATTGCCGGCGAAAGTTTCGACGAATTCGGAACCTTGCGCCTCCGTCTCATCCAGCCCGAGCAATTCCAGCGCAGCCGGGCTGACGCTGACCAGATAGGGGGAAGGAACCGGCGTCGGGCAGAGACGGGTATAAAACGACTCGGGCAGCCGGGCGAAGCTGTTGTCGAAGAGCAGGGATGCAAGTCTTGGCATGAGATGGGCAATGGTTAAAACGTCTGCGACAGCGGGCTACAAACTGCCGCTGATGTCATGGCACGTTCACTTTCAACCCGCGGAAATCATTGTGAAACAGCGACAGCTCGTCGCCCGATGCAAATTGCCAGCCTTCCCGATGGCCGAAATCCTTGCTGGCTCCGGGCCCCAGTTCCAGCGTGAAACGGTGCGCCGTTGCAAGCGTTGGGTTACGCGCAGTGAGCACAAGGGTGAGATAACGGTCGCTGCTGTTCTCGATGACCGCGACCATGCCCTTGCCCAGCAGCGATGGGCGGAAGCTGACCACCACCGGCATCTGCGGCTTTGATCCCGCGGCAGTCTGTCCATCCGATTCCTTGTATTCCATCTGCGACTTGAGCTGTTCGACATCCCGCAGGCTCTGATTGAGCTGGTTACGCGTTTCCACCAGATAACGCTCGGTTTGCTGCCGGGTTTCGACCTCTTTGGCCAGGCGGCGTTTGGCGTCGTCAAGATCGAAGTTGAGCATGAAGGCGTACAAACCCAGGCCGAAAGCCAGCAAACCCAGCGCAATGTTCAAGCCGATGGAAGCCATCATGCCGCGCGACATGCGCGTAGCCGGTTTCGAGGTTTCCCCTGCCTGCATTTCCATCGCTAACCGGTGTTTCTCATGCCCGCGGCAATTGCGTTGATCGACCGCATCAGTGCCGTCAACCAGCGCGTGCGATCTTCTTCCCACAGGGATTCGTTGCGATAACGCTTGAGCAGACACACCTGGATGTGGCTGAGCGGGTCGAGGTAGGGCTTGCGTCGGGACAGGGACAGACTTAGCGCCTCGTTCTCTTCCAGCGGCGCCTTGAGGCCGGTCACGGTCAACACGCCTTTGAGCGTGCGTGCATATTCCGCGGCGATGGTGGCAAAAATACGGCGCGCACTCTCCTGCCCGGTCAACCCGGCATACTCGCCGGCAATTTCCATGTCGGCCTTGGAAAGCGCCATTTGCACGTTGGACAGAAGGGCACGAAAGAAGGGCCAGTCGCGGTACATTTCACGCAGCAGTGCGAGCCGGTTTTCATCGACGCACGCGGTTTCCAGAGCCGCGCCGATGCCATACCATGCCGGCAGCGTGTGGCGCGATTGCGCCCAGCCGAATACCCAGGGAATGGCGCGAATCGAGCCCATGGAGCGGTCGGCCTTCTTGCGGTGCGAGGGACGCGAACCGATATTCAGCAAGCCGATTTCAGTCACCGGAGTGGATTCGTAGAAGTAATCCATGAAACCGGGCGTGGCTTCGGTGAGGGTGCGATACGCTGCCTCCCCTTCGCCCGAAAGCTGCGCCATCATGGCCAGGTAATCCGGTTTCACTTCGCGCGGGCTGCCCAGCAAGCCGCAGCTTGCTTTAATAAGCCCCGTCGCCCCCATGCTGATTTCATAGGTGGCGGTCTCCGGATTGCTGTATTTGTAGTACAGCATCTCACCCTGCTCGGTGAATTTGATCTGGCCGTTTACCGTGCCCGGCGGTTGCGACAGAATCGCCTCGTGCGTGGGGCCGCCGCCGCGCCCGACCGTGCCGCCGCGTCCGTGGAACAGACGGCATTCGACGTCGTGTTTGCCGGTGATGGCGATGATGTTGAGCTGGGCGCGATAGAGGTTCCAGTTGGAAGCGAGGATGCCGCCGTCCTTGCAGGAATCGGAATAGCCCAGCATGACTTCCTGCAAATTTCCGGAACTGGACAACAAGGCGCGATAGACCTGATTGGTGAACAGCGACTCCAGCACCGCTTCGCAATGGCGCAAATCCTCAATGGTCTCGAACAGGGGTGCGACACGCAGGTCGCAGAACCAGTCGTTGCCGGTATAGCCGCACAGGCCTGTCAGCTTCGCCAGAAACAGCACTTCCATGACATGCGACGCTGCGTGCGTCATGGAAATGACGTAAGCGCCAAAAGTCTGTTTTCCCACTTCGGCCTGCAGCTTGGCCATGCGGCGGAACACTTCCACCGTCTCGCGCGCCTCGTCGCTCATGCGAGCCGTGTCGAATTCAAGCTTGTCCATGCGCGCAATCCATCCGGATAGCCGCGCCAGCCTCGCAGCTTCATCAGCATCCGGGTAATCGAAATCGGGATCGAGCTGCAACAGAATTTCGGTCGTCGTGCGCGTATGCACCGTCGATTCCTGCCGCACATCCAGCTGCAGCAGATGAAAGCCGAAACTTTCCACCATGCGGATGAAGTCCTGTAACCGCCCTTCCGCCACCCCGCGGTCGCCGTGGCTCACCAGAGAGTCGAACGTCAGCCTGAGATCATTCAGCAATTCGTTCACATCGGCATAGGCCAGGTGCGTTGCCACGGCCGGTACGTCGGCCAAAGCCTGATTCACGTAGGCCAGATTGGCTTCCAGCCGCGCCTTGACCAGAGCAAAGCGGCGGCGATACGGCTCGCGCGTGTACATCTGGACGGCGGTGCCGCGGAACACCTGTTCGCCAAAGCGTGTTTCGTCTTCGGCAAGGCTGTCCATGAAAGCCTGCGACGGCTGACACCAGCGCAGGGAGTGGGTGAGCGTCTGCTTCAGTGTTTCCACCTGTTGCACGTATTCCCTGAGTGCGACTGCCATCTGGGTATGCACCGCCCATTCCGTTACTCCGGCCGTCACGAAAGGATTGCCGTCACGGTCGCCACCGATCCATGAGCCGAAGCGGATGAAGCTGGGGACGCTGACCAGGGGCATGCCTTCGGCGTTCGCACCATAGTGCTTGCGGATGGCCTTCTCGAAAAAGCGGTAGGCCCGCGGCACGGCCTCGAACAGGCTTTCCTGGACGTAGTACAGGCCATTGCGCACTTCATCCTCGACTTCGAGCCTGTGCGTGCGCAGTTCATCCGTGCGCCACAACACATGAACCTGCGCGGACAGATCCCGGATGATGTCCTTGCGCTCGGCATCGCCGAGGAAGGGATCGTACAAGCGCTCGGACAACACAAACAGATGCCGCAGGCCTTCCATTACCGCGCGGCGGCGGGCTTCGGTGGGATGCGCCGTAAACACGGGCGAAAAATGCAAACGATCAACCAGACGCTGCAAGGTTTCAGCGGCCACGCCTTGCGCCTTGAGCTCCCCTACCGCGCGCTCGAAAGAGCCCACCCAGAGCGGACCACCCTGCGCCATTTTGCGCCGGCGATTGCGATGTGCGAAGGTTTCCTCGGCGATATTGACCAGACTGAAATAGGCGGAAAAGGCGCGGATGACCTGTTCCAGTTCATTCGGCGCCATGTTTTCGATATCGGCGATCAGGCTGGCGCGCAGGCCGGCATCCTCACGCTGATGCAGGCTGGCAAACCCGTGTCGCAGCGTTTCCACCTTATTAAAGACATTTTCCCCAGCCTGCTGCTTCAGCACGCCCCCCAGCAGTGTGCCAAGCAGCCGCACCTGGGCGCGCAAATGGTTATCAGTCAGTAAATCGAGTGGTGCATTCATGGTATCCACGACGGTAAAAAAACAAAGCTTTGCATTTTCGCACAATCAAACCTGCATCTCACTATCAAGACGGCACGCATAGGGAATACCATTCCGCATCCACGCACTGATGCCCATACCGTCACTTGCCTCCTGCCCGATTTGGGATAAGCTGTTCTCAGGGGAGGCCACAATGATGGATCAAATGCAGATCACTCAGGTTCGACAGCGCGTGCAGGCTTTGAGTCTGCCATTGGCGGTCGAGTTATGGAATGGTGTGCGGGTCGAACACGGCCACCCCCCCAAAGTCCATGTCCGCCTCCATAATCTGGCCGCTCTCAAGGCGCTGGCTCGTCCCAGCCTGGGTGCATTGGCGCACGCCTACGTCGAGGGCGACCTCGACCTCGATGGCGATATACGCGATATCCTCAGCCTGGGCGACACCCTTTGTAATGCCGGCGAATGCAAGCCCGATACCGGTTCCACGGGCTGGAAATGGTGGCGGCACATTCGCGCCAAAGACCGCAAGAACATCCAGTACCACTATGATATTTCCAATGCATTTTATGCCTTGTGGCTGGACGCACGGCGCGTCTATTCCTGCGCCTATTTCCGCGACTCAGGCATGAGCCTGGAAGCGGCACAGGAAGCCAAGCTTGATCACATCTGCCGCAAACTGAATTTGCGGCCCGGCGAGCGCCTACTCGATATCGGCTGTGGCTGGGGCGGGTTGATTATGCACGCGGCAGGAAAATACGGCGTGCAGGCGACCGGCATCACCTTGTCGGAACAGCAGCACGCCTATGTCAACGAGCAGATCGAGGCGCGCGGGCTGGAAAAAAATGTGGAAGTTCGTCTGATGGACTACCGCGATGTGCCGGAAGAGGCGGTGTACGACAAAGTTGCCAGTGTCGGCATGTTCGAGCATGTCGGGCGCGCGAATCTGACTGCGTATTTCAGCAGGATCAACCAGTTGCTCAAACCTGGCGGTCTGGTGCTGAATCATGGCATCACGTCGGCCGCCCTGGATTCGCAAGGGCTCGGCAGCGGCATCTCGGAATTCATCGAGGACTACGTGTTTCCAGGCGGTGAACTGGTACACATTTCCGATGTCATGCGTGCCGCCTCCGGCAGCGGCCTGGAATGTCTGGACGCGGAAAATCTTCGGCCGCACTATGGCCAGACCTTGTGGCATTGGGTGACGCGGATGGAACACCATGCCGATGAGGCGCGGCGTTTGGTCGGGGAACAGAAATACCGTATCTGGCGCATCTACATGGCAGGCTCCGCCCATGCCTTCGATCATGGTTGGATGGAATTGTGGCAGGTGCTGGCCGGGAAGGGGGTGGGGCCTGGTCTCTACCCGTTCAACCGTGCTTACATGTACCCATGTAATGATGCATCGCCAACAATGTCCAATGCGTGATGAAATGCGGGTCGTAATTTTCAACCGTGCCGGTTATGGGCAACCTTGGGGAACGCCAGTCTGACGGGAGTGTGGCGGTTAATCTCACCTGGCGGTAATACCAGACTCTCCAGCGGTACGGGCCGGGCCACGCCGTAACCCTGGATGTAGTCCACGCCTATGGCCGACAACTCGCGGATGATGGCGCTGTTTTCCACGAATTCCGCGATGGTTTGTTTGCCCATGACATGGCTGATGCGATTGATGGTTTCAACGAAGGCGCGGTCGGTAAGATCGGTCACGATGTCACGCACAAATGCGCCGTCGATCTTGAGGTAGTCCACGGGCAGGTGTTTCAGATAAGTGAAGGACGACATGCCGGCGCCGAAATCGTCAAGAGAGAAACGGAAGCCCAGAGCCTTCATTTCCTGCATGAAGCTTGTAGCCCGGGTGAGGTTCGAGATGGCCGCCGTTTCGGTGATTTCGAAGCATACCTGAAGGGCGTCGATGCCGCTTTCCGCCAGTTGTGTGCGCACGTATTTTATGAAGCCCTCGTCCTGCAGCGACAGTCCCGATAAGTTGATGGCGAGCTCCAGTCCCGGGGTCCGTGCCATAAATGCGAATGCGTGTTTGATCACCCATTTGTCCACTGCGGCCATAAGACCATAGCGTTCGGCCGCAGGAATGAATACGGAAGGGGGTTGCAAATGTCCGTCTTCACCCACCATGCGCAGCAATATCTCGTAGTGTGGCGGGAGGCCGCCGCGCATCGGACGAATTTCCTGCGCGTACAGGGTCAGCCGGCTCTGCTCCAGGGCCGCGCGGATGCCGCTGGCGGCATGGAGTTCCGCGCGACGGCGTACCAGTTCCTGGTCGTCGGGAGTGTAGACGTGAGTGCGGTTGCGACCTCGTTCCTTGGCGGCGTAGCAGGCCATGTCGGCGGCTGCCATCACTTCCTCGATGTTGCCGGTGGTAAGGTCGATGGGCGCCACACCGATTGAAACTCCGATTTCGAAACTCTTGTCCTGCCAGGCGAAGCGGAAGTCATGCACGATTCCGCGCAGGTTCTCGGCGATTTCTTTCGCCTTGGCGATCGGGCAGTTTTCCAGCAGCAGGCCGAACTCGTCGCCGCCCAGGCGCGCCAGGGTATCGGAGCTACGCACATGAGTTTGCAGCTGGTGCGCCAGGCTCTTCAGCAACTCATCCCCGGCCAGATGGCCACACGTGTCGTTGACCAGTTTGAATTGGTCCAGGTCGATGTAGAGCATGGCATGGCCACAGTTTTTTTCGTTTTTTTTCAACAGCAGTAGCCGCAGCCGCTGTTCGAATTCACGCCGGTTATTCAGACCTGTGAGGCTGTCGTGAGCGACTTGCCATGCCATGTCCTGAGTCAGGGCGCGTTTTTCAGTGACATCCTGGAATACCATGACCACACCGCTCAGCTTGCCTTCACTGCTCCAGATCGGTGCGGCGGAACTCTCGATAGCATGTTTTCCCCCATGACGCGAGACCAGCAGGGCCTGGCTCTCCTTGTCCACGACGCGTTGCTCCAGACAGCACAACATTGCGGGGTTTTCCTGCATCTCCCCGGCTTCGTTGACGAGTTGAATGATCTCGCTGACATGGAGCCCTTTGGCCTCGTTCAGCGTCCAGCCGGTGAGTTGCTCAGCCACGGGATTGAGAAAGGTAATGCGTGCAAGCGCATCGGTAGTGAGTACGCTATCGGCGATCGAAGCCAGTGTTACCTGTGCGAGTTCTTTCTCCTTGAACAAGGCTTCTTCGGCCTGCTTCTGCTGCGTGATATCCGTGTGGGTACCGACGATGCGCGTGACCATGCCGCATGCGTCTTTCAGCGCCTGAGCACGGGACAGGATCCAAAGATAATGCCCTTGTTTGTGCAGGAAGCGGAATGTAGCCTCGAATTGGGGTGTATTGCCGTGAAAATGTGTCTGCAATGCTTCACTGGCTGTCGACAGATCGTCGGGATGAACGCGATCAGTCCATTCATTGAGTGAGACGCCGATCTCGCTTTCATGGTAACCAATCATGCTCTTCCAGCGTGGTGAAAAATATACCGCGCCACGCACGACATCGTAATCCCACAGGCCATCGTTGGCGCCACGCATGGCCAGGTCAAAGCGTTCCTCGCTTTGAACCCGCGCATCCTGGATACGTTCCCGTTCACGGGTGAGGGCGGCGACTTGCTCGGCCATCACGACCAGGTCGTTGGAGCGGATTCCGTCACCCTGATTGCTGTCCTTGCGCAGAATATCAAAGGCACGCTGCAGGGCGGCCAGCGCCTGCGTGGTGGCTTGTGCTTCTTCACGCAATTTCTGATTACTGGCGGAAAGCTCCTGTGAGGACAGGTCAAGGCTGCGCCGGATCAAGACAAGGTCGCGTTCCTGCTGATCATAGGTGGCCGTTACGCGCTCCAGCAGGGCGGGCAGGGCGAACAGGGCACGCGCCAGATCCGGTTCCTGACCGGCGATCTGTTCGGCGTGATTCTGGAGCAAATCCTTGAACTGCCCGGACTCGAGGTCAAGAATGCGCTTGATCTGGCGTTCCAGCAGTCGGTGCATTTATTGATCCGGTCGCAGTGTTGGACGAAGCGGTTTTCGCATTCCAGAAGTTGAACGGGAAGACGGGGGCCGCGGATGCAGGCAGCTTATGCGCATACGCGCTCGTTCATGTGGGTAATGGTCATGGTCTGGTTGTGCAGCTTGCACTCGGTCGATTTCAGAAAAGGGCTGATTTCACCATTGGAGTAGAAGCCAGTGAGTACACAATGCCGACCAAAGACGGCGCCAACCGCTTCCACTTCCTCATCGACCCGGTCTCCCATTACCAGTTTGCGTCCGATACAGGACACCAGCAGACCCAGTCCCGCGCTGTCGTTGTGCATGAGGTCACGCGCGGCCTTTGCCGCCGCTTCGGCACCATCGACCAGGGCATCGGTGGAGGCATGCATCAGCCTGAGATAACAATCCGGTGGAATGTCGCCGGCCAGCGTCAGGCTGCCATCCGCTTCGCTGACGGCCAGAAGGGTGCGAATCAGTCCTGTTTCTTCGCGATCATGGGACAGGATGGAGAAGGGAAACAGCAGGCCGGAAGCGGGGAGATCCCGTGCATACTCCCCCAGATAGCGCTTGTAGATGTCCAGTGCCGGCTCGCCGTCCAGTTCATGCAGCACATTGCCATTCACCCGGGTGGCGCGCCGGGCCGGGCCAAAGCTCTGCCAGCCGCCGAAAGAGCCGTGCGAGAAGGCGACGGCATCGCCGTAAAAGCCGATGGCGAGCATGAGTTTATCGGACACCGTGTCGTCCAGCATCGCCCAGGTTCGGGTAAACGCGCCGTTATCGCCGGCCAGCCCGCCGGTGAGCAGGATATCCTTGCCCAGCACGGATACGGCACCGTCAATCAACGCGCTGCCGTTGACCGCTACGCCTTGAGACAGCAGGATCACTGCCTTCAGGTCCACGGCTACGAGCTGTTCGGCCAGTCGCCGGCCAGCTGCCGCGGCATCGTCCGCTCCGGCGATTTCGGTGGAGGCCACCTTGAAAGGGATGTGGTCAAAATGAATCGCAGTGATCACCGCGCTATGGTCGCTCACACCCTGACTTGAGATTTCACCCGCCGTGGAGACCGCTACCCGCCGGGCATCTGGAAATGCGCGGCTCAGTCCGGCGGCAAAGCCGGGATCATTGAAAAAGTGCGGCGCGGCAAACGCGAGCACCAGATTCGGCTTGATCCCGGCCAGGGATTCAAGACTGGCATCGCTGATCACGGTAACAACGGCTTGGCGTACGAGCATGATGGTCGTTCGGGTGGGGGTGATATCTGTGAATCGGCAGCCTTGGCGCTTACTTGAATCATATAGAGACACGCTGAATGCCCGGCCACCGACGGCGGGGTGCTGGTCTCAATAAGGGCGCACACCTAAGACGCTGATAAAATATTGCTCATGAAAATTCTGTCTGCCCTGTTCTGTCTGTTCCCGCTGCTTGCCCATGCCGAGTGGCGAGAATTCGAGTTCGATTTCGATCACGACAAACCCTGGGTGGAACTGGTGCCGCAACTGCCGCCTTATCCCAAGCCTGAAAATCTCGTCCCGTTCAACGTATCTTCCGCCACCCGCAACCGGCATTTTGTGGATGCAGCTTCGATCAGCGTGGGCGAGGATAAGGTCATTCGCTACACCGTGGTGGTGGAAGCCGCGGGTGGAGCAAGGAATGTTTCCTTCGAAGGCATGCGTTGCGAGTCTGGCGAACGGCGTCTCTATGCTTACGGACACCCGGACAACACCTGGTCCAGGGCGCGCAATGCCGGCTGGGAGGACATCAAGTTTCGTTCCATGCTGTCCTATCACAAGGCCTTGTTCGAGGATCATTTCTGCCCGGACGGGATCATGGTCAAGGACGGACAAGCGGCCGCGGACAATCTGAGGCGGGCGGCGCGATGAGTCGTCATGATGAACGTCGCGGAGCGACCCTGCGTCCCCCTCGCCCGCAAGCGGGAGAGGGCCGGGGTGAGGGGAACGGGCTTGCCCGTTCGGTGGTTAGAAACGCCCGCCGCATCGTCGTCAAGGTGGGCTCAAGTCTGGTGACGGCGGACGGGCGGGGGCTCGATCACGCTGCCTTGTCGCGCTGGGCGGAGCAGATTGCCGCGTTGACCGGTCAGGGTAAGCAGGTGGTGCTGGTATCCAGCGGCGCGATTGCCGAAGGCATTGCGCGGCTCGGCTGGAGCAAGCGTCCGCATGCCGTCAACGAATTGCAGGCTGCGGCCGCGGTGGGGCAGATGGGGCTGGTGCAGGCCTATGAGTCGATTTTTCGCGCGCACAAGCTGCACGCGGCGCAGGTGCTGCTGACCCACGAAGACCTCGCCGATCGCACCCGCTACCTCAATGCACGCTCGACCTTGCGCACCCTCCTGGAACTGCGCGTCGTGCCCATCATCAATGAAAACGACACGGTCGCCACCGACGAAATCCGCCTCGGCGACAACGATACCCTGGGCGCACTGGTCACCAATTTGATCGAAGCCGACTGTCTCATCATTCTCACCGATCAGACCGGCCTGTACACCGCCGATCCCCGCCGCGACGTGACGGCGACCCTGGTGAGCGATGCGCACGCGGGCGACCCGGAACTCGAACGCATGGCCGGCGGCGCGGGCAGCAGCGTCGGCACCGGAGGCATGTTGACCAAAATCCTTGCCGCCAAACGCGCGGCGCGTAGCGGCGCACACACCGTGATTTGCTGCGGGCGCGAGGACCGGGTTTTATTGCGCCTGGCGGCGGGCGAAGCCATCGGCAGTCAGCTCATCGCGCGTCAGGCGCCGCTGGATGCGCGTCGCCAGTGGCTCGCCGACCACCTGCAGTTGCGGGGTGGCGTCGTGCTGGATGACGGTGCGGTCAGGGCCTTGCGTGAAGATGGAAAAAGCCTGCTTCCGGTCGGCGTCAAAGCCGTCACCGGCGAATTCGAACGCGGTGAAGTCGTCGCGGTGGTGGACGCCGGGGGCCGTGAAATCGCGCGCGGGCTGACCAACTACAACGCCAGCGAGGCGCGTCGCATCGCCGGTCAGCCAAGCCGCGAAATCGAGTCCTTGCTGGGTTATATGGACGAGCCGGAACTTATTCATCGGGATAATCTGGTGCTGCTGGGTTGACCGATGCCCATCACGCTTGACCTCATGCGCCACGGCGAACCCGTCGGCGGGCGCAGGTATCGCGGCCAGACCGACGATCCCCTCTCGGAGCAAGGCTGGGCGCAGATGCGTGATGCAGTTGGGCATACGATTCCGCACGCGCTTCAGCACGTGGCGGATCGGACGTCGTTTGGGGCTGATCGCCCCGTGGTCGCGCATCGTCACCTCCCCATTGTTGCGCTGTCGCGCGTTTGCCGAGGAACTCGCTGCGCAACGCGGTCTGCCGCTCCACCTGGAAAATCGATTCAAGGAAATCGGTTTCGGTGTGTGGGAAGGCAAGACCGCCCTTGATATCGAACGGGAAGCGCCGGGCACGCTGGCCCGTTTCAAAGCCGACCCGCACCATGCGCGGCCGGATGGGGCGGAACCGCTCGCGGATTTTTACGCCAGGGTTGCGGCCGGGCTGGGCGAGATTCTGGCGCATCACGACGGCGAGCATGTGCTGGTGGTGTGCCACGCCGGAGTGATACGCATGGCGCTGGCATATGCACTGGAAATCCCCTTGGCGAATGTCTACCGTATCGAGGTGGCGAGTGCCGCGATCACGCGGCTGCGTTTCGAGGACGGGCGGGCCAGTTTGCTGTCCCATGGCGGCGTGATACGCGACCCGTGATCGCCCGCCTTACCGTCATTCTGGGTTTTCTTGTTTCCCCGGTGGTCTGGGCAGCGATCGACCTGGTGGATGATGCGGGCCAAAAACTGCACCTTCCGCTGCCCCCCAAGCGCATTGTTTCCCTGGCACCGCATGTGACGGAACTGGTGTTTGCCGTGGGTGCGGGCGCGCAACTGGTGGCGACGGACAGCGCCAGCGACTACCCGCAAACGGCGCAGGCCCTGCCGCGTGTCGGCGATTACAGCCGGGTGAATTTCGAGCGCATCGCGGCATTGAAACCGGATTTGATCATTGCCTGGGCCAGCGGCAATCGCGCATCGGACTTGCACGCGTTGCGCCGGATGGGGATTCCCGTATTGGTCACCGAGGCGCATCGGCTTGCCGACGTGGCGCGTCTGATGCGACTGATCGGTCGGGCGTCCGCGCACAGCGAGTCTGGCGAGGCGGCCGCGCAGGCATTCGAGCAGCGGCTGCGTACCCTCAAGACACGCTACGCTCACCGCAAGCCGCTACGGGTGTTTTATCAGGTATGGGAGCGGCCCTTGATGACGGTGGGGGGGCGGCACTGGATCGGCGATGCGATGGCCTTGTGTGGCGGACTCAACGTGTTCGCGGACCTGCATGCCGCATCGCCCACGGTGTCGCTCGAAGCCGTGTTGGCGCGTATGCCCGAAGTGATCGTGAGCGGCAGCGATGGGCCGGATAGCCGGCTGATGTGGCAGCGTTTCCCCCGGCTGCCGGCGGTACGGCGCGGTGCGTTGGTCCGGATTGACGCCGACACCCTGCACCGACCCACGCCACGGCTTTTGGATGGGGCGACAGCGCTGTGCCAGGCAATCGGCCGCTATCAATCCTCTCCCCAACCCTCTCCCGCAAGCGGGCGAGGGAACGAACGCTGAGCCCAAACCGATGGCTTCGCCCCCGCTCCCCAACCCTCTCCCGCAAGCGGGCGAGGGAGCAAACGTGATGCCCAGACCGATTAACGATGACGGCTGTTCCGCTCCGCCGGTTTACGGTTGGGGCAGTTTTCCCTGACGCACTCGGCGTAGATTTGCAGCGAGTGTTCGCGAATGACGAAGCCGCGCTCCTTGGCGATGCGGGTTTGGCGCTTTTCGATTTCGCTGTCGACAAACTCCTCCACCTTGCCGCATTGCAGACATACCAGGTGGTCGTGATGTTCACCCTGATTGAGTTCGAACACCGCCTTGTCGCTGTCGAAATGATGGCGTATCAGCAGCCCCGCGTGCTCAAACTGGGTGAGCACACGGTAAACCGTCGCCAGGCCTATATCGTGCCCTTCGTCGGACAACAGGCGATACACATCTTCGGCGGTCATGTGCCGTTTCTCGCCCTGCTCGAACAGGTCCAGAATTTTCAGGCGCGGCAGGGTTGCCTTGAGCCCGATGTTCTTCAGGTCGGATGGATTGCTCAATGAAGGCTCCGGGATGGTATCGCGAGTACGATATGATACGTTTTTTCAACAAGCCTTGACCATTCTGGCTGACCGGTTATGTCACGTAATGTCTTGATACCCGTATTGCTAATGGGGCTGCTTTCGGCCTGTTCCGGCGGTGGAATTATTGGCTCGCACCGGATCGATGTGCAGCAGGGCAACGCGCTCGACCAGGAAAGCGTCGCCAAGTTGAAGCCCGGCCTGAACCGCTCGCAGGTGCGCTTCCTGCTGGGAACGCCGCTGCTCGTCGATCCTTTCCGCAACGACCGCTGGGATTACGTCTACGTCTACTACAAGGCGGGCAGGCTCACCGAGCAGAAACATATCACGTTGTTTTTCGAGGGCGATATTCTCAAAAATATCGAGGGCGATTTCCCTGTTGCCGAGCCGCTTGTCGCCAAACTGGATACGCCGAAACCCGCGCCCGCGGTGGCCGTGCCGACCCCGGTCGAACCTGTGCCGATGGCACAAGGTGCCGGGCCTGCGTCGCAAGTCGCGGTCAAAGTCGAACCGGCTCCGGTCAAGCCGGAACCGCTCCCTGAGGCGGTTGGGGCGGCGCCTGTTGCGAAAGCGGCCGTGACCCCGCCGTCCGCGGAAGCCGAACCTGCGGCCACAGCCAAACCACTCCCGGCTCCCGCGGTAGCCGCCGCCGCGGCCCCCGTTGTTGCCACTCCCGTTGCTGCCACTCCCGTTGCTGCCATGGCGCAGACCAAACCCGTGCCGCCTGCACCTGTGGTTGATGTCGCACCTGCGCCGGTTGCTGCAACCCGGACCGAGTCCTCCAAGGCCGCGTCGTCCCCGCGTACCCCGGTTGCGACCAGTCTTGTGCCGCCCCTTCCCAGCCCCAAAGGTGCGCCTGCTTATGTCGACCCCCGACCGCAAGGCGAACTGAATTTGCAAACGGATGCCAACGTGGCCCAGATTCAGCCCGACGTGATTCCGCCTTTCCCCGAACCCAGCAGCGCTGCCGTCAGCGCGGCGCTTCCCAATGCCGAGGAGGGGGTGCTGCAGGCGCTAAAATCATGGTCTGAAGCCTGGAAGCAGCGCAACATGGAAGCCTATCTTGCCGCCTATGGACAGGACTTCGTTGCGCAGGGCGGGGTGACGCGTGCCGACTGGGAGAAACACCGCCGGCTGTTGATCGGTCAGGCCAAGAACATCGATCTGAAAATCGATTCCCCTTCGGTCGAAATTGTGCCTGACGGCAGCGCGCTGGTGACATTCAACCAGTATTACCGCTCCGACCGCTATCGCGATGCCGTGGTCAAACAGATCAGAATGGTACAGCGCGACGGCCACTGGCTGATTACCGAAGAGCGTGTGCTATCCACGCTGCACCCCAAGAAACCATGACTTTGCATACTGCTATCAGCGGGGTATCCGGCCGCATGGGGAGGGCGCTGCTGGAAGCGGTCGCAGCGGATCCCGGTTGCACACTTGCCGCCGCGATCGACCGTCCCGGCAGCCTCCTGGTCGGGCAGGATGCCGGTGTGGTTTATGGCGCCGTGACCGGTGTCAAAGTAAGCGACCAGGTGCAGTCGGCGCTTGCCGGCGCCCAGGCGCTGATCGACTTCACCCGCCCGGAGGCTACTTTCGGCTACCTCGATGCCTGCGCCGCGGCCGGTGTGCCCCTGGTTATAGGAACCACCGGGTTTGACGAAAAAGGCAAGGCGCGCATCCTTGATGCCGGCAGGCGCATCCCCATCGTTTTTGCGCCCAACATGAGCGTCGGTGTGAACCTCCTGATGAAACTTGCCGAACTCGCGGCGCAAGTCCTCGCCGATGGCTACGACATCGAAATCATCGAGGCCCATCATCGACACAAAGTCGATGCGCCCTCCGGCACTGCTCTGGGACTGGGGCAAGCGGTTGCCCGCGCGGTCAACCGCGACCTGGCCGAATGCGCCGTCTATGGCCGCGAAGGCGTCACCGGCGAGCGCAAGCCCGGCACCATCGGCTTTGCCACCGTGCGCGGTGGCGACATCGTCGGAGACCACACCCTGCTCTTCGCAGGCATCGGCGAGCGTGTCGAACTCACCCACAAAGCCAGCAGCCGCGCCACCTTCGCCCAGGGTGCGTTACGCGCCGCCAAGTGGCTGCAAGGCAAAGCGCCGGGTCTGTACGACATGCGGGATGTCCTGGGACTCAAATAGGCGCAAGGTTTCGTGTCCGCCGCCGGAACGCGTCAATGATGCAGAGTCAACGCGCAACTGCCCGACGCTGCCGGCAGCAGGCGAAAAAAAGCCCGGAATCGTTCCGGGCTTTTTTGCGTTCGAAAGCGTGTTACTGCAGGACAACGCGCGCCCCCTCGCCGTTGCCCTCAATGTAGACGTGCTGGCCGGGCTGCAGGTTCGGGTCGACGGGTTGGGTTACCGAGGCCAGAACGCCATTCTTCAAGCGCACAATGATCTGTTGCCCCGGCACCGGCTGGTCATATTTCTTCTGGATTTCGTTGCCCGCATAGGCGCCGCCAAGCGTGCCCAGAACCATCGCAACATCGCGGCCCGTGCCGGCTCCGATCAAACTGCCGATGCCGAGCCCGACCGCACCGCCGGCCACCGCACCGAGGCCGGTATGATGGTTGCTTGCTATCTGCACTGCGGTGATCTGCTCGATCACACCGCTGCGGATTTCCATTTCGCCGGGTTGCGGCCCAGGCGTTGCGCATGCAGTCACGGCGAGCGCGAACGCGAACGCGGACAAATACGAAACAATACGATTTACCATGACTTACCCCAAGTGAGAAAAATATGAAATTTCAACATATCACATCCCTTTGTCGGGCTGCAATCGCAATGCGGTTACCGTGGGCGCTGGACCGGGGCAGAACTCAACGCGTCGTTGGGGCCGGTCTCAACTTATCCCCATTGGCGGCAATTCGGCGCGGGACATGGTTGGCATCGAGCAAGCGCTCAATCCGGGCGAATAGCTCGAAGCGTGAAAACGGTTTCTTCATGAAGCTATCTGCGCCGATCCGGTTTGCATAGAACTGCTCCACGGCGAGTTCGTTGCCGCTGATCATTATTATTGGAATCAGGTGCGTAAGCGGATCCTTCCGCATATGCCGCAACGCCGCGAAGCCGTCCATGCCGGGCAAGACGATGTCGAGAAATATCAGATCCGGCCGTTCCGTGCGCGCAAGAACGATCCCCTGCTCCGCGTCCAGGGCTTCCAGCGTGTAATAACCCGCCGAACGCAACATCTTCCTGAGCGCCGCGACGATCGTCGGCGAATCATCAATGATGAGCGCCCGCGTTCCTCTCCGCGCATCCTGCCGTGACCGGCGCCGGAGCTCGATAGCGGGCTGTGGCGTCAGCCCCGCGGGCGCGCGTACCGGCGGCTTGGGTGTGGTCCTTTTGAAAATCGACCGAAGTTTCCCGAAAAATCCCACGATTTTCCCTTCCTGATATGCCCACCTTTGATACGATGCATGACCAAAAAATGCATCGTCAAGAATGGCCGATGCATGGTCTTAATGCAGACAGCGACATTCAAAGACGGCTTAACAGTATGTTGAACAGGCGATCCAATTCGTCCGGCCTCATCCGCCGCAGCGCACGCACCGCTTCCACCGCCGTCGCTTCGTCTCCGGATCGGGGATAGTCAACCATGAGCCGGTACCAGGTTGCTGCAAGTTTCGGGTTGATGCTCCATGCCTGCTTAAGCGCATCCATCACACCCGCCTGACCTTTCACGCCGTAATACGTCAGCCCGATGTTGCGCCACGATTTAATATAATCCGGATTGATCCGCACCGCTTCGCGATAGGCGTGCAAGGCATCGCGATAACGCCTGCTATCCCGGTATACATTCCCCAGATTGTTGCGGGCATACACATCGCCGGGCTCGATGCGCAGACTCTGCTGATACGCAGCAATCGCTTCGGGATTGCGTTTAAGCTCGGTCAACGCGCGTCCCTGCACAAACCAGGCAATCGCATTGCCGCCATCAGCCTGCGTCCATTGCCGGCCCCAATCCAGCATTCCCTGCCAATCCCTGCGTCTTTCCAGCGCTTGAGCCTGCCTCACCCATTCAGCCTGAGTGCGTGCGATTCCCGTCGTCCGCTTGCCCGCCAGCGAAGCGCCCGCACCGGGGCCAGCCACCTGAACCGTGGCTTTCTCGGGAACCAGGAGCGGAACCTTCGCCTGCGCAACGGAGGCGGACGAGTAGAAAAGCAGGCCTGACAGAAGGCCCTGGAAGAGGTAATGAAGGTAGCGTAACTTCAAGTTTTATTCTGCTGTTATTGGGGTAATGGGTGAAACATTAGCGTGCAGAGGGGTGAGTGAGAAGCGGCGGGAGAAGGGCTGCACCGCTTCGTAGTGTCTCCTCTTCCTTCCATGCCCGAATGGGGGCGCCCGGCCTTGCCACCTCGCGCGCACCCGCTGGGAGAGAATCACTTACGCTTGATCAACCCAGGCATAGCCATTTCCGACAAGACATTATCAATTGACCGTATACCCCCGTGCCTGCAGGCAGGTGGCCCGTGCGCGCGCATAACCGGCGGCGGCGTTGTTGGCACTGTTGGCCTGGGCCGCAGCCTGCTGCTGCTGGGCATTGTTCTGCTTCACCGCACCGCCGATGCCGCCCAAGACCGCGCCCGCGGCGGCGCCCGTGCCCGCATCCCCCGCGATCCCTCCAATGATTGCGCCGCCCGCAGCGCCCCTGAGCACACCTCTCGCAGCCCCGCCACTGGGTGGTGGCGGAGGCGGTGGCGGCGGGGCCGCCTTGGAAGGATCAAAGCCGGTCTGCTGCACGGCCCACTGGTAACAGGCGTATTCGTCCTGTTGCTGCTGCTGCGGCGACTGGCCTTCCTTGGGGTAAACGTATTGCTGGGCCTGCGCCGCCTGAACCGAAAGCCCCAGCGCCAGCGCCGAGAAAACCATATAGAGATTACGCATCATGCATCCTCGCTGAAAAATTGCCTGGCTTACTTCAAGCAATATTTGACCGAAGACCACACCGCGATGCCTTCCGCACTCCCCACCACGGCGTTGCCCCCGATCTTGGCGGCCAGCTCGGCCAGTTGGGTGCGGCTCCGGTAATTCCCGCCGCCGGAAATTTTCTCGAACTGGCCGGTCCCGCCCACCAGGGTGAAATCGCCGTCGCACATGCCGGGTTCTCCCGCGCATTCGAAGCGGGCGTATATCGTGTCCTCATCGGTCACGTCGATCGCGCAGCGCCCGGTCGCCTGCGTGGTGCCTGCCGTCACATCGAATTCCTGGGTGACCGCGCAGACGATGTCCGCGCCGTCGAGCAGCCCGCCGCCGTCTTCGGTAAACATCATGCCCTCGAAGCTGCCCTGGAACAGCAGCTTCTGGGGCGCGACCGAATAAAAGTTGCCGTGCGCTTCCCAGGTGCTGAAGAACTTGTCGCGCGCCGGCTGTGCCGCCGCATCGGGTGCAGGCCCATTAGCCCACGCGGAGAGGGTCAGTGAAGCGGCCAGCGCGCCGGCCAGCAGTTGCAGAAGGGTCGTTTTCATGTGGAGGCTCCTTGTCGTTGAATTGATTTATGCATTGCAAAAAAAATGGCCAATGCATTGTCCGAAAAAACATCTGCGCGTGACGTCTTGATCATACCCGAGCTTCCGCGGTGGGCGCCGGGGTTTCCCGCTGCGCGGCAGCCAGATACAGCAGAAGACCTCGCACCGCACAAACCAGCACCAGGGCAAAGAACAAGCCATACACGATATGCAGGGCCTGCAAGGTGCCATATACGGCGGCCACCGCCAGGCCGAACAACATTTGCTGGCGCGGCTTTAACGGCGTGGTGGCGGGGTCGGGAATCATGTACAGGGTAAAGATGATGAAGGCGGCGCTGGTCATGGGCAGGATGGGCACCATCCAGGGAATGTCGAACAGCCAGGCACGGACCTGCCCCTGCAGGATGAAACCCACCAGCCAGGCGCCCACCAATGGCAGGCGTCCGGTAAACATTCCATGCATGATGATGCCGCTGACCAGCACAAACAGCGGTACGCCCCAGTCCCACAGGCCGCTGATGTTCTCGGTGAACTGATAGGGCGGGGTGAGGCCGACAATGTCGGAAAAGATGACCAGTGTGACAACCAGAGCAATATTTGAAGGATTGAAAATGTGCTGGGTCACGCCGGGCGCCACCGGAGCCCGGAACAGAACTTTGGAGGCGATGGCGAAAGCGGCGGCGAAGGCCAGGGGCATCACGCTTTCGCCGGGGAAAATGAGCATGGAGAGCGCCATTCCCGGAATGATGGCGGGCGGCAGAAAATTCAGAAAATTGGCCAGGCCACCAGCGAAGCGCAGTGGTCTGTCCTTGGCGCGGGCGTCCACCCATTCCAGCAGCATCTGCACGGCGATGGCCGTGCCCACGGCGACCGCAGGGTGCGCCCAGGCCTGCTCGAAGCCCAGGACGGTGTGACCGAAGCCCAGAATCCAGACCAGCATGAGCGTGGTGAAGTACCACAAGGCCACCAGGCGCCGCTTCTGGTCGCCCTTGGGATACAACAATAGCGTTGCGTTGCTGAATTGCGCCATTTGTCTGTCCTCCTGGCCTGAATGTTTAATCATGCATGGTAAAAAATGGCCAATGCATTCGTTCATCCCAATAAAACGGTGTGCCAGCCCGGCCGGAGCGTCAGGCTGCGGGAGCGCACCTGACCGTGATGGTCGCGCCAGCGGATTTCCACCTGCAAGGGCCGATCGGCGGCGACATTGCCCAGGCCGAAATGGAGCTGCGGGGCACGCTTGCCGGATTGGCCGTTGCCACCATCCACCTGGGCGGTCAGACGCTTGCCATCGGGCAGCAACACGCTTGCCTGGGCGCCGATCGCGGGCCAGCCTGCTGTTTCTGTTGCCGGGTGACCGTCTTCCACCCCGGGAGTGGACCGATCCTGGGTCGGGATCAGCAGACGCAGGCCGAGAAATGCGTTCCGGTGTGGATTGTCATTGCGGTAGAAATAGGAGTTCTCCCACTGGTTGGCCAGGACGAAGTCCAGATCGCCGTCCCCGTCCACGTCGGCGATCGCCACGCCCCGCGTCACCATGGGTTGGCCCAGACCGATTTTCTTGGCGACATTGAAGTAAATTCCGGCGGAATCCTGCACGAAGAAGGCCGGGTGTTCATGGCCGCTGATGTCCGCGCCCGGTCCGAATTTGGGCCAGTGGCGAGGATCGGTGAGCAAGGCGTCGTTGGCCGTGCCCAGCGCCTGCAATTCCGGCCAGCGGTTGACTTTGCCCTTGAGGAAACCGGTGGCCTGGATCGCCTCCAGCACGCCGTCGTTGTCGAAGTCGTCCAGCTTGGAATCCCAGCCCCAGCCGCTGCGGGATAGGCCGAGACGTTCGGCGCCCTGGACATAGGGCGCGATTCCTTCGCGCATGCGCTGCGGTTTCCCGGTGGAAAGCCAGAGGAAGTGGCCCTCCTGCAGTCCCCAGGTGGTGGAGATGTTGCTCACGTAGATATCCATCAGGCCGTCGCCGTTGACATCGGCCAGATCGGCGCCCATGCCCTTGCACGAATCCTCGCCGAGGACGAAGGATTTCGGGGTGGTGAAGCTGCTTTCGCCGTGCAGTACCTCGAAATGCAGCCTGCCCGGCGTGGACAGGTTGTGCAACAGCCGGTCGGGGCCGAAGTCGTTGGCGAAATAGATCTCCGGCAGGAGATCGCCGTCCAGGTCGCCTGCTGCCACCGCCAGCGTCCAGCCGCGGGCAACCTCTTCCGGAAGTACCCCGGATTCGTCGCGATAGCGGACGGTGGGACTGCTTCCGGATTGCGCGCCGGCCCAAAGCAGGAGTCGCTTCCGGCCGCCATTGAAGGAGCGGGAGGTGGACTGCGGCATGACGATCACCCCGCTCGCCTTGGCATCGAGCAGGCGCGATCCGTCCGGATAGGTGTTGCCGATCACCAGATCCAGATGACCGTCGCCATCCAGGTCGGCCAGCGTGGCGGCATTGCTGTACCAGCGCTCGAATTGTTGCGCCACTTCCACCGCGACGTATTGATCTCGGCTTGGAGGCTGGCCGGCGTTGTCCGACTTGCGCAGAAAAGCGATGGGCGGGCGGCCCCAGTAGTAAACCAGAAAATCCATGTGCCCGTCCTCGTTGAGGTCGGCGATCAGACAGCCCATGGGCGCCATGGTGTTGTCGTAGGACAGCGGCGCGGCGGTGAGGAGAAAAGGGGCATAGCGATTGCCCGTGCCCGGTACCGGAAATGACGTTGACCTGATCCGAGCGGGGCTCGACATGACACAGGTCATTGGGCAGACCGTCCCCATCCACATCGCCGAGCGCGGCGGCGGCACCCATGGCGGAAACCCAGGCGGAAATCCTTTGCATGCTGGGGTGCACCGGCCGCGTCTCGCGCTCGAAGTACCCCTCCGGCTTGGGCAGATCGAAGCGGGTGAAATGGAAGCGCTCGGCCAGCGCGGCCTGCTCGTCGGCCGGGGGTGCATGCGGCCGCGCCATGCCATAAAGCGCCAGCACCGTCACGACGGAAGCCAGCAGCGCAGCATGACGGGGAAGGGAGGGGAATCTGGCTGAGCTCATCATCTATGATTCATGAAGTTTTCAAACGGTGGGGGCCATGTTACCCGCACCAAAAATGCATCGTCGAAAACCCCACAAGGGGACTCCGACTTTCTATGGGCCAAAGCCCATGAAAGATCGTATGTGGCCGATGCATGGTCTTACATCCCGTGGAACGGTCAATTACAACCGGTTATGGTAACGCAGGATGGCCATCCCGTGGCAAAGGAGGGAGAAGGCCAGCAGGCCGAGGGCCTCGGGCAGGACTTCGGGCACGCCTCCGCCGCGCACGAAGACATCCAGGAATCCATCCAGTCCCCAGGCCAGTGGAGACAGCGTTGCCAGGTGCTGCATAAGCGGCGGCATGACCGCCTTGGGCACGAGTATGCCGCCCATCGCAGCCATGATCATGACGGTGGCGGAACTGAAGCTGGCGGCCTGCTCGGCGGTGCGCGAGTACATTGCCACCGCGATGCCGAATCCGATGGCGGCAAGACTCGCCGCGGCGCCCAGCAGCGCCAGCGCCAGAGGGGCATGTCCCGGATCGAGCCGGTCGCCGCCGAGCAGCGGCAGGACGTAAACGCTGACGAGAAGGATGGAGACCATTTGAATCTGGTTGATGACGAAGTAAGGCGTGGTCTTGCCGCCCAGGACCACCCAGCCCGGCACCGACATGGTTTGCAGGCGGGACAGGCTGCCCTGCTCGCGCTCCTTGATGAAAGAGACGGAGAGCGGGACGGTCAGAAAAAACATCGCCAGCAGTGTCCATGCCGGAGCGTTTTGCTGCACCGCGGAGGGTATGGCGTGGAGCCTGCCGCCCTGCAGCGGTTCGTCGAGCACTTCGGCAAAGATGCGGCTACGGGTAAGGTCGGCGGGCAGTTCCAGCGCATAGCCCATGGCGCGCAGGTTCTTTCTGATCTGCGCACCGGACAGCCGCATTTCCTCGCCGCGTAGTATCCCTGCCAGGGCGGTGCCCACGATGGACCGGTAATCCGTTCGCAGCGTCGGGTCGGCGAGCATGCGAACCTGCACCGCTGGATCCTTGAGCAGGTCCGGCGGAACATTGGAGGCGATTTCTTCGACCCGCCGTTTGGCCTGCCCGGTGGCGCCTGACGGAACAATCACGACGAACCGGTAGCGGCCATCCAGGATCGAGCGCTCGAGCGCCGTCTGGCCGGGCGCCGGATGCCCCGCCCGATCGACCCTGAAATGGGGGTTGGACGCGAAAGCGGAAACCACCGTCCTGCCCACCTCGCCACCATCCTCGTCTACCACCAGCATCGGGAAGGTGGCGCCCGGCCGGTCGCCGAAAGCGTCACGCAGCGCCAGCGACAGGATCAGCACGAACAACACCGGCATCACGAAAAACAGGATCATGGCCTGGCGGTCGCGCAGAATGATGCGGCTTTCCTTGGCCACGCTGGTGACGAGCTTCTTCAGTAAGGCCACCATCTACTGCTCCAGCGCGTGTTCGGTGAGGGAAAGAAAAACCTGCTCCAGGCTTGCCGTACCGAAATTGAGCGAGACCAGCGGAATTCCCGTGAGCTTGACCGCGTCCAGCACGGCAGCGGCGGTTTGCGCGGGGTCATCCGTGGTGACCAGAAAACACCGCTCGTCCAGGTAGGCTTCGAGCACGCCGGGAATGCGCTGCAATACGCCCTGAAAGGATGGCGGCGGCGGCTGTTCCATCTGCACCTGGATGCTGCCGCTGCGCTGGGACTCGAGCAATGCTTCCAGCGTTCCCTGCGTGACGATCTTGCCCTGGTTGATGATCGCGATATGGTGACAGAGCTGTTCCGCCTCATCCATCTGATGGGTAGACATGACGATGGATACCCCCTTGGCGTGCAGTTCCCGCAGCCGTTGATGGATGAAGAAGCGCGAGTGCGGATCGATGGCCACCGTGGGTTCGTCGAGTATGAGAATTTGCGGCTCATGAATGAGCCCGATGACCAGGTTCAGGCGGCGCTTGAATCCCCCCGAAAAATGTTCCACCCGCTGGTTTTCCACTTCTTTCAGTTCGCCCAGCCGCAGACACTCCCGGACCCGGGCCTGCAAGCGTTCGCCCGTGATTCCCTGCATGCGGCCGAAATACTCGAGGTTCTCGCGTGCGGTGAGCGTGGGGTAAATCGCCGGCTCCTGGGGCACCACACCCAGCAAGCGCTTGACGCTCGAAGCTTGCGCGACGATGTCCTTGCCATCCACCCTGACCCGGCCGGAAGACGGCTTCAGCAAGCCGCACAGAATGGACAGCAGGGTGGTCTTGCCGGCGCCGTTCGGCCCCAGCATGCCGAAGATGACGCCACGCGGAATTTTCAGCGTGACCGAATCCAGCGCCGCGCGCGGCGCGCCCTTGAAGGTCTTGCATAGATTCTCCGCCTCGATGGCCGGCGGTGCAGCCGGATCGAACCTGCCGGAGACAGGACAAGGGGTGTTGTTCATGGGTGCGGATGAAAATCAATGGGTTCAAATGAATGCATTGGCCAATTTCGACAATGCACAATCAGTTGAAGTGAACGTTGAAAATGGATGGGAGGTCGGAATGCGTGAGCATTTTGCCTCATTCATCCATCAATCGCCAATCGATTTGCCAAATGACATATTCCAAATCGCATTGGAATCAGCCCGGCAGCATGCCCACATCCTGCCGGAAATGGCGGTCGGTGATCCACTCGGTATTGAGGGTCTAATCCTTTTTCTTCTGTCCCCGACTACATGGGACACCGGACGGGCGATCAGAATCGCCGGGTGGCGCTGGCCCACCAGCGCGTTGGGCTCGGACAGTGGACGCGTGCGCATCGCCCCGGTCCGGGTACGGGTCGCATCGTCAGTCGCTCAGGGGAAGTCCCAGCGTCGCGAACAGCGCATAGCCTTCGGGGCGATTTTGCGCCCAGAACTCCCAGTAGCCGCGCACATTCAGGCTCCCCTGCGCGCCGTTGACCTTGAACGCATAGCCCAGCTCCGGGCCGATGGCGGCAACGCGCGACCTGAAGTCGCCCAATGCCTGGGCGCGCAAGGCTCCGAGCGCTCCGGCGGTCGGATAGCGATCCGCGCCGATCTGGTCGTACACGTAACCCGCCAGCCCGATCTGCCAGTTCCCGGACAGCATCTGCGACACATCCCAGTCCAGATGGGCATCCACGCCATTCGTATAGTCGGTGCTGGGGTTCTCGAAGTTGTAGGTGAATCCGAGCACCGCGGAAAACTCGCGTCCGCTCTGCGGATTGAAGTAGGTGTAACCGCCCCCTGCATCGATCGCGCCATGGCCGATGCCGATGTTCGCGAGGCGCTGGCTGTTGTAGGCGCCCACCGGAATGTTGCCGGTGAGATAGGTCATCCAGTTGTGCACCCCGTCATTCCAGGCGATGCTCGCATACGGCGACAGATCGGTGCCGCCGGTCTTCGAACCGGAGGTATCGAACTGCGTGGCCAGGGATGCAAACGAAACCGACCGTATCCGCCTGGGTGCGGTTGCTGCCCACCCCGAAGCCCAGCCCGAAGAAAGCCTGTCCGCCCAGGATTTTCGTCGCCGGCGCATAGCCCGGCTGCACGTACAGCAGGGGCGACTGCGTTTCGCTCCCGGTGGAAAGAATCAGGTCTTGCGGCAAGACCCAGGACTCCTCCATGCGGCCGCTGTAGTAGTAAGGCATCAGCGTAAGAGACCACCCCGGCGCCGGAGGTACCGCCGCCATGCTCGCGTACTGTCCCGGCAGCCAGAACGACACTCCGCCCTCGTCGGCCTGCGCGGCCGGAAATGGTGCGAGAACACAGGCGAGAAGCAGGGTTGAGCCGGGCCCGGCAACCAGGCGGCGTAACATCCGACGCGGTGTCATCTTCTCCGGCGCTGCCGGCCGGGAACCAGACGCGGCCGCCGAAGGCGATGCTGCGCGCCCAGTGCGACGTGCCCGGCCGGCACAGCCGGATACGGAACCACACAACGCACAGCTCCATGCCGCCCGTGTCCGATTACAGGATCTTGCCGACGATCCATTTCACAATATCCGCCAGCGGTACCTCCCTTACGACCACTGCCAGCAAAGGAATCCCCGCCGCGATCGCGAGCTGCACCGCAGCGGCGCCATTGACAGGAACCACCCGCAACTTGCGTGCGGTCTGCAGGCTTGCGGACAGACCCGAAACCGGAGAGAAGTCGGGAGACCCGATCAGATCCTCGCCGCTTCTGGCCTCCTCGATCCACTTGTGATGAAACGAACGGTGAAACTGGTCGGCAAGCCGGCCATATTCGAGCGTTGCCTGATCACGTACCGCCAGAAGGACGGGGGTGAACACGAGCAGCGGGCCAATGAACACGATCAGGACAATCACAAGCCACGCCGCGAGGGCGACCCAGACGATATCGGCACCAGGGTGCGTCAGGGCGATATCTTTCAGCATGGAAGACGCGATCACGCAGCTCAGTGCGAAGGCGAGACCACTGAATATGCCGGGATAGATCGCGAGAAAACCGAGTCCCGCCGAATGATCCGGATGCATGGGCGAAAGCTGGAGCCGTAGCCGCGAGATGCGGTAGAGCAATGCGGTCCACACGAAGAAGCGCCAAAACCAGCGCAGAACCAGGAAGAGGAACAGGGGGTTGCTCAGGAAACGCCCGGTCTCCCCGGCCCAGGACAGGGTGACCTTGCCAGCGGCTACCGTTCCTTCCCAGCTCGATCCGGCAAGCTCGACGGCATACCGTGTGGTAAGGGTGGACCAGACCACGGCGACAAGCAGGATGAGCAGTTCCGCGAGCCAGGAACCGGAACGACGATCGGCGATGGCGAGCGCGGCCGCGAACGCGGGTTTACTGTCATCGGAGAGGAGCCGCGTATCGCGGAACTCGTGCACCAGCATGAGGGTGCGGCTGTCCGCATAACGCTCGGTGACGACCATCACCCAGACCGCAATCAGAAAGCGCGTATAGACCGTCGAGTCCGTGAAGAAGCCCCAGCCCGAATAGCTGCTGTCCACAACAGACTGGGCGACCGCGAGCAGTGCTGGGGGCAGCCAGGCGAGCAAGGCCAGGGCGAATGCGGCGCGCAGCGTTGGAAGTTGATCCGCCCCGGTCAGCCCGAGACGGGACAGAAGCGCATAGAAAGGGCCGCCCACCACCAGCGAGAACCGTTCCGCATGATCTTCGGATCCGGCGTCCATCAACTTGCGCCTCCCGTTCCCTCAGCGCTGCGATGGAAAACCCGACCCGGAAGTCCGGACCGGGATATCTCGCTGGGGCTTTCGAGGATCGTTCATCGGCCTATTTCGCCGGGTTGCCGCCGAAGTCGCGGACGACCGACTCGTACTCCGACGACTGGCGCATCAACTGGCCGGCGACGTCGCGCAACCGGTCGACGTCTTGGGGCGGGAGCACGAAGCTCGTGGGCAGGTTCATGAAGTAGGCGCGCTCCTTCGGGTCGCGAATCGCGTCGAAGCTGATGTCAATCACATGCAATTCGATTTTCGGCACGCTCGCTTCGGCCTGCGCCTCGCTCATGCCCGCCAGGCGCTTCTGCGCGACCAGCAGCTCGCGCCGCCACTGCACAATCTCCGCGCGATCCTTCATGGTTTCGATGGTTTCGAACGAGTATCGTTCGATCGGCACACCGGCGGACTGCATCAACTGATCGGCAAAGCCGGGAGGCGACTCCGAGCGGTCCCAGTCGGTGCGGGGCGACGAGCGCGCATTCACAACCATCAGCACGATCCTTCGAATGCCCCCGAAACCGACCTCTCCGCGGAAGTCCGAGCTGGCCGCGAGCTCCTCGAGCGTCTCCAGCACGCCGCGCACCCCGATGTTGTCGGAGACGCCGCCGTCGACGAGGTGGATGTACGGTCGGTCCTTGCTGTCCTGGAAGCTCTGCATCTCGAGGTAACGCTGATACGCGCGTCCCGACGGCCGCACGCGGGTCTCGGGGTTGGCGACGACCTGCACCCAGGCCGGATACTGATACCCGCAGGTGCCGCCGTAGTTGTCGAAGGTCACCGGTGACAACACGACCGGGACCGCGGAGGAGGTGGCCGCCGCGCGCGACAGGCGAACCTTGCTCAGGTCCGAGCAGAGCAGGTCGAAGTCGTTCTGGTAGAACGCGAGCCGCGATCCGGTCGAGATGTCGGTCCCGGTCGCGATCGCGACCGGCGTCTGCTTGTCGAGAAGATCGCCGAAGGTTGCGCCCTCGAACAGGATCTCGTCGTAGTACTCCGCGGCGAGTTCCGAACGCCCGGCGCTGCCGCCGATGTAGTCCGGCCAGTAGGCCGGATTCAAGGCCCGCCCGATCAGTGCGCCCTGCACGTCGCGCTTGAGGAAGCGCTCCTCGTATTCGGAGAACAGCCGGTCGCCATAGAGGGCGTACGCGAGCGCCGTGAAGCTTCCCCCCGACACGCCGGTGATCACGTCGACTTCGTCGATCAGCCGGCGGCGCTGGCCGTTGACCACGATTTCGGTGCGCTGGAGTTCCTCCAGCACGCCGTAGGAGAACGCCGCCGCCCGCGTGCCGCCGCCGGAGAACGAGAGCACGAACAGCGTTTGCGGATCATTGTTCTGGCGCTTCGGTATCAGGAGATACGGACGGTAACCGGCCTTCGGATCGACCTGGGCGATCGGCTCGTTGATCGGGCGGCTGGCGCAGCCTGCCAGTGCCACTGCGGCGAGAATACAGAGCGTCACGTAAACAGCTCGCACGATCCATCCTCCTTTGACACGTCCCAGCCGATACTACGCACCGGCACTGCCGCGCACTTCATGCAGCAGCACGATTTACCACTGGAACGTTGCGCCGAAGAGCGGCCCGTTCAGGTTCAGGCTCTGGATCTTGTCACTCGACGAGAAGTTGTAGTCCAGGTAACGCCAGGTCGCGACCAGGGCGCCCCAGTTGTAGCGGTAGCCGATGCCGGCATTGACCTGCCAGGTGAGATCCGACTGGCCGGTGCCGACGTCGAGGTAGTAGGGGATGAACCATTTGTGCTCGTCGCCCAGGTAGGCCACGCCCTTGACGCCGACGATGCCGTCCCAGAAGCTCGGGTTCACTTCGGACGAACCGGTTCTCGAAACAGACGGCAGCCCGCTGATGTCGCCGTTTATCGTCCAGTCCAGCGTCTGGGTTACGTCGAGATAGCGCGCGCCGAACAGGAAGTCGGCCGTGTATTTCGGCGTCTTGGCGAACTCGTAGGTGCCGGCCACGGTCCAGATCCACGTCTTGAGATCGAGCGACAGTTTGGCATTGACGTCGGCCGGTATCCCAACGTTGCCGATGCTGAAGTCGCGCGAGCCACTTTTCGAAGCGCCGAAGTCGGCATAGACCAGGTCGGACCAGAGCCCCCACTTGTCCTTCTTCGCGCTGACGGTGCCCATGAACGCCATCTTCAGGGAGTCGATGACATCTTCCGACGATACATCGATGCTGGAATCGCCGCCGCCGCCACCGCTGCGGGAGGGAAAGGACGTATCCCCGCTGATGGCCGGAAGCCAGAGGTAGATGGAAGCTGAATATTCCCAGGGGCTGTCCGTGGTCTCTGCCTGCGCGGCGACGGGAGCGAGCCCGGCCAGCGCCACGGCGAGCAGGGCGGTTGCGGTGCGTGCGGAAGGGCGAATGTTCATTGTTGAATCTCCATGAGTGGGATGTTGAAAGGTGAAACGGTTATGGCTTGAAGCTGCAGGCCTTCTGGCCGGCTTCCTCGAAGCACGCATCATACGTGTTTTCCAGGTCAGTCCTGAACAATGCGCGCCTTGCCGTTGACGGCCTGGATCGTCAGGTCCTGTTCCAGCACCGCCACGCGGCGTGTCGCAGGGAGGAAAACTTTCAGGCGCGGCATAAACATCTCCATTGTGATCAGATGCTCCGATGCTGCAGTTTCGTTCCCGCGTTCCGGTACGCTGGAAGTACATTCACCGCAAAAATCATCCGAACCGGCAGTGGGCCACGCTCCTTGGGGAGATCGGGCGCCCTGATGGTCTCTTCGATGATGAGGATAAATTAAGCGCGCCCTTAGAGCAGGTTCGTAGCGCTGGCCGTAGGCGTTGGACAATTCAGCGTCGCGCCTTGTCTTGCCGCCTTTTATGCCGCGTCGGCAGGGGAGTCCACGGGCCGTTGATCAGACATTGCTGGCGGATCTGGCGCCTGGCGCGGCCAGTGATCAGGTCTCGGTTGCTGGGAATCCCAAGGACAGCGCGGCCAGCACGCTCGAAGACGGACGGCGTGCGCGATTCCTAAGACGGATCGCGTCATGCACTCCCCTTGCTTGAAGAATCGAGCGTACAGCACTCTCCACAAGGTCGCTCAAAATCAGGAACGCCGAACCACACCGGACATGCCCGATTTGCGAATCATTGCGGACTCAAGAACCGGGCGCGCGCTATCTTCCGCCGTCAACTTCGCGACGCGTGAGCGGCCGGAATGCCTGGATGACATCGTAGAAGAATGCCGTGGTCAGCCCAAACAGGATGATGCCGTTCAGGGCCTCAAGCGCGCCCATCATTTGCCAGCGGGGCGCAAGGAATACATTGGCATGGCCGTAGCAGGTGATGGCGCTCAAGGAGTAGAGCATGGCCGCTCTATGGCTGGTCGTTGCTCCGAGAGCCTGGTAGGTCATCGCCCAGAGAGCGGATTCAACGGCAAGCAGCAGTGTCGCGATGAAGGTTATTGTGCCGATGAGAACACAAAACCCCAACAGGAACTCGTGGCGAAGGTCGGAATGGCTGAGTATTTCGACACCCTTCGCTGAGGCGAACCCGAGCACGATGACGTGAATTACGGTCGTCAGCACGATGAGTGGCAGGCTCCACGCCCAATCATGACTCCAAATCATGGCACCTCCCGGTTATCCTGAAATCCACATTTGGCAGCGGACAAACTGATTTGGCAGGCGCTACTCCGCCTTCCTCACCGGCCACAGCATTCAGGCTGCGTCGAACATTTCGGGCTTCGGCCAGCACACACGCCGGGTAAAGCTGAAGTCCTCTGCTGCCGCGGGCAATGAGTTGGCTTCCTTATCCTTGTCATTCCGGATGGCGATAAAAAAGGCGCCCGCCTCAGCGCCGTCCACCGAAGCGCCCGCCGCCAAAGCCGCCACCGCCAAAGCGGTCGCCGAAACTGCCGCCGCCGAAGCCCCCGCCTCCGCCGCCAAATCGATCACCGAAGCTGCCGCCGCCGAAGCCCCCACCACCGCCCCAACTGCTGGTGCGATCGGCCCCCTGGCTGCGCGCCTGCTGTTCGCGGTCGGCCCAGGACGTGTCGCCGGAAGCGCTGCTCCAGCCGCTGGCGGAATGCTGCTGCCAGCCGCCGCTGCCGTCGCTCCGGTAGACATTGCCGTCCGATCCGGCGTAGTGCGTGTTCTGCGGCACGCCGTTGTTCCAGGTCTTGGTTTCGCCGGTCTTGGCGTTGTAGGTGGTGGTGCTTGCATCGCGGCTGTAGCCCTGCGGGCCGGCGGTCGCGCCTACGCTGCGGTCGACCGAGCTGCCGCCCGCGCCGGTGGCGGACACGTTCGAGCCGTAGCTGCGCTGGCCGGTCTGCGCGTTGTAGGTCTCGCCGCGGGTCACGTTTCCGGTCGTTCCGGCCGCGGTGTCGAAGCTGCGGTTGTAGCCCTGCGAGCCTTGCCCGGTGTAGGGGTTGTAGCTGCGCTGCGCGCTGTAGCTTCCCGTGGTGCCGCGGTCGGTGGCATACGAGCCATGGGCGGTGGTGCCGAAGGTGCCATTGGAATTGCTGTACCAGGTGCGGGTGCCGGACGACACGCCGGTGCCCCAGTTTCGGTATACGTTGGCGCTGGCCGAGCCGCAGCAGGGGGAGCCCCAGTACCCGCCGTGGTAGTAGGCGCCGCCCCAGTAGGTATCGGCCCAGGCGGCGGTGGTCAGCCCGAGGGCGAAGCCGAAGGTGAAGCCCACGTAGGGGTTGTATACCGGCACCGCCGCGACCCCGTAGGTCAGAGGCGGCGCATACCAGACCGAGCCGACCCAGGGTGAATAGACGTAGCCGGTGCCGTAGACGACGGTGCCGCCGACATCGACCACGGTGCCGAGATAGCCCGGCGTGTAGCCGACGTACACCACGCTGGGGGTGGAGCCGTAGACACTCACATAGGTCACGTAGTGCAGGGGGGACGACACCGGGATGGCGTAGATCGCCGCGGGCACGCTGGTGGCGACCACCCAGGGGCCGGTCACGGACGGCGCGGTGAACCAGACGCCGCCCTGCAGGGCATAGTAGCTATCGGAGCCGACCCGGATCAGCGGCGCCCCGGTATTGGCGGCATATTCAAGCGAGGTGTCCTGCAATCGGCTTCCACACCGGCGCGCCATCGAACACCGGGGTGAAACTCGGCCCGCCCACCCGCAAGATGCTCGCGGTCTGCGGGATCGAATTGGCGATCACGGCCTCCTGCGCCTGCGGCGTGCCCGCGACCGAGGCCAGCACCACCGAGGCCGGCGAGCCCTGGGCGGGAATCTGCCTGAAATACGGCGGCAGGGCGTCGCTGGCGACAAACGTCCACGGACCGCCGAGCCCCGGCGCGCGGAACCAGCGGCCGGAAATCAGCACGTAGTAGTCGTTGCTGGTGGTGTCGACCAGCACGTCGATCGCGCTGTTGGTTGCCCACAGCAGCGGCGTCCCGGTCACCGGCACCAGATTCGGCTGGCCCTTGAAGACGATGAGTTCGGTCGGCTCGGTGCTGACGACGATCTGCGGCACGCCATCGGCCAGCGTCGGCTGCGGCTTCGCGTCGGGCCCGCCGTCGAGCAGATCGACGGTGCCCGCCTGCGCCAGTTTATGGGTGGCCTCGACCAGCGCCTGCGGCGCGACGGCCGTGTTCCACGGTCCGTGGAGCGACGGCGCCGTCAGCCAGCCGTCGTACACATGCAGGTACCACAGGCCCTCGGCTGAGGAATGCACCAGCATCGCGTGGGTGTTGATCGCACGTTCGAATTGCGTATCCGGCAGTGACTTGAGCACCGGCATGCCGTCGATGGGTATCAGGATGGCAAGGCCGTAGGCGACGACGATTTTCGGGGGCTCGTTCTTCACCGCATAGGATGTCGGCTTCACGGTCTGCGAGGCGGCGAGCGAGGCCTCGACGCTGTCGAGCGCCATGGTCTCCAGCGCACCGTCGAGGGCGTTCTTCAGATCAGCCAGATAAGACTGGCCGCCGTCGGCCAGAGTGGGAAAGCGGATCGAGCCGACATCGATGTCTTTCAGCGTCACGGTGCGCGTGCTGCGATCCACCTCGGTACGCGCCGTGCCCCTGAGCACGCCGAAGCTTTCGTCCTTGCTTCCGCTCATGCGCAAGGCGACTGCGACGCGCCACGCCATCCGGTTGCCCGTCCACGATTCGATCTGCGGCTGATAGATCAGCGCGTCGGCATTCTTCAGCGTGACATCGCGCGGCCACGGGTCGGCCGGCGGCAGGGGCGCGGCAGGTGTCGGCGCTGCGGCCCGTGCATCCGGCGGCATGGTACCGACTGAAACCCCGGTCGCCGTGTTCGCGGGCGCGACCGCGACCTGATAGGACGAGGGTAGGGGCGTGCTGCCCGCCGGCGGGGATTGCGATGCCTGGTTGGCACAGCCGGATAGGGATAGGGCCAGGGCGACGAATGTCGCGACGGGAAAAAAAGCGGATCGTTGCATGAGGATTCCCTATTTTGATTTTGGTCACTAACCAACGTGCAGGTATGCGGAGCGCAACCCACGGTCGAATGCTGTCGTCATTCCAGCACAGGCTTTTGTGTCACGTCAATCGCGGCCCCGTTCATCCATGCGCCTCGCGGGCGCGCAGGGCGATGTGGATGGCGGGTTGCCGGGCGCGGCCCTCTGCAACGAGCGGGCTGGAATGCATCGGCCATTTTCGACGGTGCATCGTTTCAGGAGCCTGCGCCCGCTTTCTTGTCCAGGCAATGCAGGTAGGACACGGGATCGTAGTCCGCGCCTGAGCGTTGCGACTGCCAGATCATTTCCGCCAGGCAGTCCATGATCTCGTGCTGCGCCTCCATGGCGTCGCCGCAGTGTTCAACGAGCTTCCGGTAGCGCTCGCGTATCCCTGCGGGCTGGTTGATGGAGAGCTGTTCGCTGATGGCCATATGCATGGCCATATGCATGAATGGATTGGTTTCGCCGAGTTCGGGCGGGTAGTCACGTTCCCGGTAGCGCTCCGGGTCGTCCAGCATCGGGTGGTATTCCGGGTGCGCGAGGATGGCTTCCAGCGCGGGGTGTTCCGCGCCCTGCGAGCGGCAGGCTGGCGCGGTATTTGGCCCAGGTGTCGAAGAAGAACTGGCGAACCTGGTCGCGGCTGGGATTGAACATCAATCGGTTTGGGCTTAGCGTTTGCTCCCTCCCCGATTTGGGGGGAGGGTTGGGGCGGGGGCGGTTTGGGCAACACGTTTGCCCCCTCTCCCGCGTGCGGGGGAGGGTTGGGCATAGCGATTCCGCACGGGCTTCAGCCCGTAGCGGATCGGAGTCCCCTTGTGGGGGGGTGAGGGAAGGGTCTTTCCCTTGTACTCGCACAGGTCGGCGATGATGCACTCGCCGCATTTCGGTTTGCGCGCCTGGCACACGTAGCGCCCGTGCAGAATCAGCCAGTGGTGCGCGTCCACCCTGAATTCCCTGGGCACGACGCGCAACAGTTTCTTTTCCACCTCCAGCACGGTCTTGCCGGGCGCGAGCCCGATGCGATTCGCTACGCGGAAAATATGCGTGTCCACCGCCATGGTGGGCTGGCCGAAGGCGGTGTTGAGAATGACATTGGCTGTCTTGCGCCCCACGCCGGGCAGGGACTCCAGCGCGGCGCGGTCGGCGGGCACCTCGCTGCCATGCTGCTCAATCAGCATGCGGCAGGCGGCGATGATGTGTTTCGCCTTGCTCTTGTAGAGGCCGATGGTCTTGATGTATTCGATCAGCCCGGCTTCGCCCAGCGCAACGATTTTTTCCGGCGTGTTGGCGACAGGAAACAGCTTGCGGGTGGCGAGGTTGACGCCCTTGTCGGTGGCCTGCGCCGACAGCACGACCGCAACCAGCAGTTCGAACGGCGTGCGGTGTTCCAGTTCGGTGGTGGGATGCGGATTGGCCGCGCGCAGGCGGCTGAAAATTTCGTGACGTTTGGCGGGGTTCATGCGGACTCAAGCGCTTTTTTCAGCGCGATTTTCTCGGCTTGACGTTGTGCACGGGGCGATTTTTCGTGGGTTCCGGCTTTGCGCTCATGCGCCAGAGCGACGAAAGGATTGCGCGGTTTGGGGACGCGTTTCTTCAGCGGCGGTTTCATGCGCGGGCAGCGGCCAGCCGCACGCGCCGTTCGGCGCGGGCATGCAGCCAGTTGCGTCCGGCGATGAGCAGGCCGAGGCCAAGGAATGCGCCGGGCGGCAGGATGGCCAGCAGAAAGCCCTGGTAGTCGGGCAGCACGTGCAGCACCCAGGGTTTGGCGGTTTCGCCGAACACCAGATCAATACCGGAAAACAGGGTGCCTTTGCCGGCGATTTCACGAATGCCGCCCAGTACGACCAGCACCAGGGTCAAGCCCAATGCCCATGGCGACGCCGTCGATCGCGGCTGTGCAGCGGATGGTTCTTGGCAGCGAACGCGTCGGCACGCGCCAGCACGATGCAGTTGGTGGTGATGAGCGGGATGAAGATGCCGAGCACCAGATAGAGCGGATGCACGAAGGCGTTCATGGCCAGGTCGATCACGGTGACCAGCACGGCGATGATGAGCACGAACACCGGGATGCGGATTTCGTGCGGTACGAAATGGCGCACACTCGACACCGCGCCGCTGGAAGCCGCCATGACGATCGCGGTCGCCAGCCCGAGCGACAGCGCGTTGACCACGTTGTTGCTGATCGCGAGCAGCGGACACAGGCCGAGCAGCTGCACCACGCCGGTGTTCTGTTTCCACAGGCCGTTGTGCAGAATGGTTTTGATTGTCTCGCTGGTGATCATGGTCGGTTGAGCGGGATGAGGGGCGCAGAAGTTCGGCCTGGTGCCGGACGAAATAGTTCAACGCCGATCTTGACGGCCTTGACCACGGCGCGCGGGGTGATGGTTGCGCCCGCCACCGAGTCGAAATCGCCGCCATCCTTATGCACTTTCCACTTCGATTCGGGCGGGTTGGCAAGCGACTTGCCCGTGAACTGTTCGATCCAGCGGCTCTTGGCAATTTCGATGTAGTCGCCCAGGCCTGGCGTTTCCTTGTGCGCGGTGACGCGCACGCCGGTCACCTCGCCGCTGGCGGCAATGCCGATCAGGAGCGCGATTTCGCCGCTGTAGCCGTCCGGTGCGATGGCTTCGAGCACCAGCCCTGAGGGTTCGCCCTGCTTGCGCGCAATCCATGCAGTGGACGGCTTGCGCGTACCCAGGAGATCATCCGCGTGCAGGCTGCGCGCATCACTCAGCAGATCGTTGTCAAACAGGGTGGATGGCAGTACCTGGCGGATCAGCGCCAGTTTGGCCTCTTGCTCGTTATGCTCGATATCGGGTCGCGTGGCGGTGAAGGTCGAGGCCAGCAGTGCCGTGCCGACTGCGGAAAATACCAGAAGCACCGCACCTGTGCGCAGGGCATTGAGGCTTGAGGCTTTCATGTCTTGCGGGCCTCGCCGAACACCCTGGGCTGGGTGTAGGCATCGATCAGCGGCGCACACACGTTCATCAGCAGAATGGCAAACGCCACGCCGTCCGGATAGCCGCCCCAGGTGCGGATGAGCATGGTGAGAAAACCCGCGCCGAGGCCGAAGATGATCTTGCCTTTGGGCGTGGTCGCCCCGGTCACCGGGTCGGTGGCGATGAAGAACGCCCCCAGCATGACCGACGGTGCGAACAGATGAAACCACGGAGCGCCATAGCGGCCGGGATCGAAGAAATTCAGAAAGCCCGCGGTGAGCCAGATGCCCGCAAGGAACGCCAGCGGCACATGCCAGCTGATGATGCGCAACGCCCACAACCCCAGCCCGCCGAGCAGAAAGAATCCCGCCAGCCATTCAAAGCCGACCCCGCCGTAATGCCCGAAAATCGGCTTCGTCATCACTTCGTCCACCGTATGCTGCTGCAACAGACCGGTGCGGAGTGCATCCAGCGGGGTCGCCATGGAGAGTCCGTCGAGCTTGACGTCCATGCCGAAAATGACCGCTGCGCTCTGCGCCAAGCCGGGGTGCGCCTGCGCCAGTTGCAGCGGCCCCGCCCAGTGCGTCATCTGCACCGGAAACGACACGATCAGCACCGCGTACCCCACCATCGCCGGATTGAAAATATTCTGCCCCAGCCCGCCGTACAGATGCTTCGCCACCACGATGGCGAACAGCGGTGCCGGTGACGATCAGCCACCACGGCGCGAGCGAGGGCAGCGACAAAGCCAGCAGCCAGGCCGTGACGACGGCACTCAGATCCATGAGAAAGGGTTTGACCGGATAGCCTCGCGCCATCAGCATCGCGGCTTCGGCCGCCCAGCGCGGTGACGGTCGCGATCGTCAGCGTGACGAGTATGCCCGGGCCGAACAGCCAGACATAAGCCGCAATGCCGGGCAGCAGCGCGGCCAGCACCCAGGCCATGACCTGGGTGACGCTGGAACGTTCAAGAATGTAAGGGGAGGGCATTAGGGCTCGTTAATGAATAAATTGGACAAACGCTGGGGTCGATTTTGGTGCAGGCCAAGGCGCAAGTCGCGCGGTTGTGTCATTCACAACAAGCGGCTTGCAACACCGGGATGCGCCAAAAGCGACCCCAGCCCAGAGGGTTGCTGCGTATTCGGGCGTCTGCGGCGTTGCGAGGCTTGCGAATGGAACAACCATTCGCTGCGTCTCGCGCCTTGCATCCATCCCGAATACGCGGCAACGTTTGGCCAATTTATTCATTAATGAGCCCTAAGGCACTTTTTCCTGTTCCAGCGGCTTCCTGGCGATCTCGCGAATTTTAGCCCGTCGCGCTTCGATTTCCGCGATTTCGCGCTGCTTGTCCGGCGCCAGGTTGTCGGTGTTCTGCGGCGTGATGCCGGCTTTTTTGGCTTTTGCCCGTTCCAGGGCGGCGGCGATAAGGGCTTTCTTGGCGGCGGCCTCGCGCGTCGCCCCGAAGCCGCTGCCGCCGTCAAGTTCGGCTGCTTCTTGGCCTGCGCCTTGGCGGCGAGCTTCTCGGCTTTTTCCTTTTTCTCGCGCTCCTGCCGGAACAGCCGGAATTCGTGGCGCTCGCGGGCCAGGTCGGCGGCCTTCTTTTCCTTTTCGCGCGCCCAGATTTCGCTTTTGGCGTAGCGATAAAAATCGACCAGCGGGATATGGCTGGGGCAGACATAGCTGCAGCAGCCGCATTCGATGCAGTCGAACAGGTGGTATTCCTGTGCGCGTCCGAAATCCTGCGCTTTGGCAAAGCGGAACAGTTCCTGCGGCTGCAGGTCGGCGGGACAGGCGTCGGCGCAGCGGGTGCAGCGGATGCACGGCAGCTCGCGCGGCAGCGGCGGGAAGAGTTCGGCGGACTGGACCAGGATGCAGTTGGTGGCTTTGACCACCGGTACATCCGCGCGAGGCATGGGCACGCCCATCATCGGGCCGCCCATGAGCAGGCCGGTGCCATGGTCGCGCTCGCCCGCGAGTCGGATCAGTTCGATCATCGGCGTGCCGATCAGCACCTCGAAGTTCTGCGGACGCAACACATGGCCGGTGACGGTCACCAGGCGCGAGATCAGCGGTTCGCCATGGAAGACTGCGCGAAACAGGGCGTAAGCCGTGCCGACGTTGAAGACCTGAATGCCGACATCGGTGGAACGGCTGCCGGAAGGGTCTTCAATGCCGGTGAGCGTGCGGGTGAGTCTGCTTGGCGCCACCGCCGGGATAGATCGTGGGCACGGCAACGACTTCAACCGCGAAATCCACTGTGGCCGAGGCGGACTGCATGGCTGCGATGGCCTCGGGCTTGTTGTCTTCAATGCCAACGAGAATTTCCGTACTGCCGAGGAGATGCCGCATGACGGCCACGCCTTGCAGGATTTCGGCAGCGTGATCGCGCATCAGGCTATCGTCGCAGGTGATCCAGGGCTCACACTCGGCGCCGTTGAGGATGAGGGTGGGGACGGTTACCGACTTGCCGGGGTCGAGTTTGGCGGCAGTGGGAAACACTGCGCCGCCCAGCCCGACCAGCCCCATGTCGCGCAGCCGTGTCCGCAGATCGGCAGGGGAAAGTTGCGTGGTAGTCGAGCGGGGCGAGGGCAATCCATTCGTCGCGTCCATCGGTTGCGAGGGTGATGCACAGGTCGGACAGGCCCGAAGCGTGCGGCACCGGCTGCATGTCGATGGCGGCGACAAAGCCGGAGCTGGGCGCGTGCACCGCCGTGGAAACGTAACCCTCGGCCGCGCCGATCATTTGCCCCTTGAGCACGTGCTCGCCCACCCTCACGATGGGCTTGGCCGGGTTGCCGATGTGCTGGCGCAGCGGGATGACCAGTTTTTTTGGAAGCGGCGCGGGATGAACCGGGCGCCAGGTGGATTCGGTCTTGTGATCGGGCGGGTGGACGCCGCCGTTGAAGGCGAAGAGTTCGCGGGTCATGCGCTCGCCCTCACCCCAACCGCTCTCCCAGAGGGAGAGCGGGGCAATCGCAGTGCCCATAGCGATTAACGGGATGCGCGGATACTTCCACTTCCAGTGCGGCAGGTCTTCGGCGACCGGGACCATGCTGATGCAGTCGACCGGGCACGGCGGCGAGGCACAGTTCGCAGCCGGTGCACTCGGACGCGATGATGGTGTGCATCTGCTTGGCCGCGCCGGCAATGGCATCGACCGGGCAGGCCTGGATGCACAGGGTGCAGCCGATGCAGATTTGCTCGTCGATGAAGGCCACGGACTTGGGCTTGTGCTGGCCGTGGGATTCGTCCAGCGGCTTGGGTTCCACGCCCAGCAGATCGGCCAGTTTTTTCACGCCTTCCTCGCCGCCGGGCGGACACAGATTGATGTCCGCCTCGCCCTTGGCGATGGCCGTCGGCGTAGGGCTTGCAGCCGGGGAAAGCCGCATTGGCCGCACTGCGTCTGCGGCAGGATGGCGTCGATCTTTTCCGCCAGCGGATTGCCTTCGACCTTGAAGCCGGATCGCCGACCAGCCCAGCACCACGCCCGATCGACGACGGCAATGGCGACCATCACCCGAATCGCAGTCAGCATTATTTGACCAGACCGGAAAAGCCCATGAAGGCCAGCGACATCAGCCCGGCGGTCACCATCGCGATGCTGACGCCCTTGAACGGCGTGGGCACGTCGCAGGTTTCCAGGCGTTCACGAATGCCGGCGAACAGGATCAGCACCAGGGTGAAGCCGATCGCCCCGCCCGCGCCGAAGAACAGCGATTCGACAAAGTCGTGCTGCGCCTGCACGTTCAGCAGCGGAATGCCCAGCACCGCGCAGTTGGTGGTGATCAGCGGCAGATAAATCCCCAGCACCTGATACAGCACCGGGCTGGTTTTGTGGACGAACATTTCGGTGAACTGCACGATCCCGGCGATGACGACGATGAAGGACAGCGTGCGCAGATAGAACAGTTCCGTGCCGAGCAGGTATTCGTTGACGAGATAACTCGCGCCGGACGCCAGCGTCAGCACGAAGGTCGGTCGCCAGTCCCATGCCGATCGCCGCTTCCAGCTTTCGCGACACGCCCATGAAGGGGCACAGGCCAAGAATCTTGGCCATCACGATGTTGTTGACGAACACCGTGGAAATGAGGATCAGGACGTAGGTTTCCAAAAGCAGTCGATGCGTGGGGCAATAGCGCATTATCCGCCGTTCAAGCGGGTGGATTCAACCCTTGGGCGTGAGTGGAAAGCCGAGGAACGCGCTATCGAAGCGCTGATTTATTTCCCGCTACCCCCGCGAGGCACCGAGATCCCCTCGCGGGGGAGGGGAACAAGCTAAGCCGCCTTGCGTATTTCTTCCTTGAACAGCCCCTGTAACTGCGTGCGCAACTCCGGCGTGTCGGTGTGTCCGTGGATGGCTACGGCATGTTGCACCGCGGCTTCCAGCAGTTCCTTGTCGCTATCCGCGGCCATCGCCACCGTGCAGTTCATTTCGCTCGGGTAATCCCGGCAGTCGATGTATTTACGTGCCATGTTTCACCTCCTTAAGCCCCCAATCCGGACATTCCAGACGCACATGGGGAATGCTTTTTTATAGCTCCCCGGAGAAGGCGGAACAAGTCCGCATCCGCACGCCGTCCGGAAAGGACGGCCCGGCGCGGCTACGGCCTCCCGTACTCAGCCGGCCTGTTGAATATCCTCGGCCAGTCCGGGATAAACGATCCTTTCTCCCGTTACCTGGAGACCCCTGCCCAGATGGGGATCTTGTTCCAGCGCGGCCAGCCCCTGGTCGGCCAGGGCCAGCACATAGGGCAGGGTGGCGTGGGCGAGCGCCAGCGTGGCGGTGCGCGCCACCGCGCCGGGCATGTTGGTGACGCAGTAGTGCACGATGCCCTCCTCGACGTAGAACGGCTCGCTGTGGCTGGTGGGACGCGAGGTCTCGCAGATGCCGCCCTGGTCGATGGAAACATCGACCAGGGCCGATCCGGGGCGCATGGCCTTGAGATGAGCACGGGTCAGGATGCGCGGTGCGCGGCGTCCCGCAACCATGGCGGCGCCGATGACGAGATCGGCGTTTCTCGTGCTCGACGCAATTTCTTCCGGAGTGGCGAAGCAGGTTTCGCAGCGCGCGCCGAATAACTCCTCGGCACGGCGCAGTTTTTCCGCCGTGCGGTCAAGCAGCCGGACCTGCGCGCCCAGGCCGATAGCGACGCGCGCGGCATTCATGCCGACGGTTCCCCCGCCGATGATGACCACCCGCGCGGGTGCAACGCCGGGCACGCCCGTAATCAGCGTGCCATTGCCGCCATAGGGACGCATCAGCCCCAGCGCGCCCATCTGCGGCGCCATGCGGCCTGCGATTTCCGACATCGGCGCCAGCAGCGGGAATCCGCCCGCGTCATCGGTCACCGTCTCGAACGCGATCGCACTGACATTGCGGTCCACCAGCAGCTCCGCCAGTTTTGGCGCGGCAGCCAGATGCAGGAAACAGAACAGCATCTGCCCGGGCTTGAGAAACAGGGTTTCGGCGGGTTGCGGTTCTTTCACCTTGAACACCAGATCGGCGCAATAGATCTGCGCCGGGCTTTCCACGATTTCAGCCCCTGCCAGCCGGTATTGCTCGTCCGGAAATCCGATGGCCGAACCCGCGCCCGCCTGAATCCGGACCGTGTGTCCGGCACGTATTAACGCGGCCGCGCCATCGGGCGTAAGCGCTACACGGTATTCGTGGTTTTTGGTTTCCCTGGGTACGCCGATCAGCATGAATTGAGACTCCTGAATTTATTGAAGCTTAGCAGGCGGTTTCAACCTCAGCGGGATAACCAGCGACTTGGCTGGCGTCTTGCGCCAGTCGATGGCAGGTTCCGTCAAGGAATCAGCGTGACCGTTCTTCGATCTGCTTGCGGATGGCCTGCAATTCCGCGCGTGCATCATTCCAGTCCTCATATTGGTGCCCGGCGCGGGCGTACCAGTAGCGGCTGTTCCAGGCGTCGCCTTCAATCTTGTGCAGCACGGCATGAATCCAGCAGGCCATCGGATCGTGCCCGTCCTGCTGGGCTATGCCGTGCGCGCGGTGCCAGTCGCCGGCCAGTGCGGCGTCAATGGCGGCGATGAGTTCTAGCGAGTGCATTCTCGCTCAGTGCGCCAGACGGGCTTGCGCCGCGCGCGTCTCGTCGCCGGCCAGACAGCACTTCTTGAACTTCCTGCCGCTGCCGCAGTGGCAGGGGTCGTTGCAGCCCGGCTTGGGCTGCTCGCGCACAAAGGGTTCGCGAAAGCAACCGGAAGCTTCATCGTCGCCAAGCTGTTTTCCCGCCGCGTGCGCGCCCGCCTCATCGCGCCACCTTTCCTGGCGCGCCTGGATTTGCACGTCGCCGTAAAACTTCCAGGGATCGCCGCCCCGCAGCCAGCTCGGCGCGTCCTTTGCCTGCCCGAAGCTGCGCGCGACATCATTCGAATCGAATATCACACCGAAGCGGCGTCCAGCGCCGCGGGGCCGGCCGCCAGCCCCGCGGCCACCACGGCATCCGCCACCTCGCCGCACTGCCACCATGGCCTCGCCGCGCCCGGAACGAGACGTCGAACAGGCCGCGCGGCACGCGGTCCCCGTGCTCGATGAGCAGATCGATCAAACCCTCGACCGGCGTTTCGGCCAGGGTGTCGGGGTCGAATACCGGAATGTCGTTCATGGGCTGTTTCCGTTCAATGATGCGGATAACCACATTCCAGCCCGGCAGGCCAAACAGCGGGTCGAGGAAATCGCGCCTGATCCGGGTTTCGTTGGCGGGCATATGGCCTGTAGGCGGGAGGTCAGATTTCTATCTGCGTGCCCAGTTCGACCACGCGGTTGACGGGCAGCTTGAAGAAACGCATGGCCGATTCGGCGTTCTGCGCCATGGCCGCGAAAATGTTCTCGCGCCAGATTGCCATGCCCGGCAACTTGGTGGGGATCAGGGTTTCGCGCGACAGGAAGAAGGTGGTTTCCATCATCGCGAAATGCAGGCCCAGGGCATCGCACAGTTTGAGGGCCTTGGGAATATCCGGCTCCTCGCGGAAGCCGAAGCGGATTTCCAGGCGGTAAAAGCCGCTTCCCAGTTCTTCCAGGCGGATGCGTTCCGCGTCGGGGATGCTGGGCACTTCTTCGGTGATGGCCCGCAGGATCACCACCCGTTCATGCAGCACCTTGTTGTGCGACAGGTTGTGCAGCAGGGCGTGCGGCACCCCCTTGCCGGTGGCGTGGAGAAAGATGGCGGTGCCCGGCACCCGCTGGTGCTCGAAGGCGGCAATGCCCTCGATGAAGGTGGTCAGGTCGATGTCGTCGCTCTTCATGCGCTGGAACAACAGCTCGCGGCCGCGCTTCCAGGTGCTGAGCAGGGTAAAGACCACCAGCCCGGTGGCCAGGGGAAACCAGCCACCATCAAGAATTTTGGGCACGTTGGCCCCAAAGAAGGCCAGGTCGATGGTGAGGAAAAACGCCGCGCCGCCCAGCACGACCGGAAGCGGCCATTTCCACGAGGCCCAGACCACGGTGAAGGCCAGAATGGTGGTCATCGCCATGGTGCCGGTCACGGCGATGCCGTAGGCCGAGGCCAGGTTGCTGGAGGACTTGAAGCCCAGAATCAGCAACGCGACGCCTGTCAGCAGCGTCCAGTTGATGAAGGGGATGTAGATTTGGCCGATTTCCTGATCCGAGGTGTGGCGCACCTGCATGCGGGGGACATAGCCCAGCTGGATGGCCTGGCGGGTAATGGAAAACGCGCCGGAGATCACCGCCTGCGAAGCGATGACGGTGGCCAGCGTCGATAGCAGGATCATGGGGTACAAGGCCCATTCCGGGGCCAGCAGATAGAAGGGATTCATCGCGGCGGTGGGGTCGCGCAGCAGCAGGGCGCCCTGCCCCAGATAATTGAGCGCCAGCGCGGGGAAGACGAAGGCCAGCCAGGCATAGCGGATGGGGCGTTTGCCGAAGTGGCCCATGTCGGCATAGAGCGCCTCGCCGCCGGTGATGGCCAGCACCACCGCGCCGAGTATGACCAGACCGGTGATGCCATGCGTCTGGAAGTAGGCGAGTCCCTGGAGCGGATTGAACGCGGCCAGCACCGCGGGCGTCCGGACAATGCTGAGCAGTCCCAGCAGCCCCAGCACGACAAACCAGAGAACCATGATGGGGCCGAACAGGTTGCCCACCGGCCCGGTGCCCTTGCTCTGGATGAAGAACAGCCCCACCAGCACGGTCAATGAAATGGGAATGATGTAGCTATGCAGGGCAGGCGCGGCCACTTTCAGACCTTCCACGGCGGACAGCACCGAGATGGCGGGCGTAATCATGCCGTCGCCGTAGAACAGGGCGGCGCCGAACAGTCCCAGGGTGAGCAGCAGCCATTTGCGCCGCGAATCCGCGCGGAACACCCGCTGGGTCAGCGCGATCAGCGCCATGATGCCGCCTTCGCCCTTGTTGTCGGCGCGCATGATGAAGATTACGTATTTCAGCGACACCACCAGGATCAGCGCCCACAGCATGAGCGACAGCACGCCGAGGATATTGCCGTGATTGATTTGCGCGCCGTGCGGGCCGTGGAAGGCTTCCTTCAGCGCATACAGCGGGCTGGTGCCGATGTCGCCAAAGACCACGCCGACCGCGCCAAGGGCAAGCGTGGACAGATTGTTGTTGTTTCGCGATTCGGCAGGATTCATCGGTTTTTGTTGTTGCGGCTGCGAAGGCCCGGCAGGACGGTGGGCAATTCTAGACAGAATGTCCGCAAAGGCGAAACGAGGGGCAAGGCCGGGATGGACTTGCTCCTAGCAAATACGGGGCAGGGGATCGTCTTCCAGTTCCTCCAGCACCCGCCGTCCGCCCAGGGGCGTTTCCAGAATGACGCGGGGCGGCCCCGCCTCCACCCGGCCGATGAGGGCGGCCTCCGCACCGCCGGGCAGGGACCGCCAGGCGGCGAGCATGTCCGCCGCCGCCGTGGCTTCGGCCACCGCCACGATGCGGCCCTCGCAGGCAAGGTAGTACGGGTCGTAACCCAGCATCTCGCACACCGAAGTGACTTCGTTTCGCACCGGCACCCGGTCCTGTTGCAGCACCAGCGTATGGCCGGTCGCCAGGGCGATTTCATGACACACGGTGGCAAGCCCGCCGCGGGTGGGGTCGCGCATGAAGCGCAGGCCCGGTCTGTCCCAGACCGCTCTTGCCAGCGGCAACACGGCAGCGGAATCGGATCGAGCTTGCCGGACAGGCCGAACTGCTCGCGCGCCAGCATCACCGCCACGCCGTGGTCGCCGACGGGACCGGATACCAGCACCGCATCGCCGGGCCGGATGGCCTGCATCGACAATTCCGCACGCGCCTGTTTCACGCCGATGCCGGCCACGGACAGATAAAGCCCGCCGCCTTCCTGCCGGCGCACGACCTTGGTATCGCCCGCCGCCACCATGACGCCGCTTTCCGCGCGCAGCCCGGGCGAAGCTGGCGACGAGGCGATCGAGCACGGCCACTTCCAGTCCTTCCTCGATGATGGCGGACAGGGTCAGATAGCGGGGTTCCGCTCCTGCCACCGCCAGATCGTTCACCACGCCGTGCACGGCCAGCGACCCCAGGTTGCCGCCGGGGAACTCCAGCGGCTGCACGGTAAAGCCGTCGGTGGTGACCATGATCTCGCCGGCAAGACCGGGCAGCAGCACGGCATCGGCATCGGTATTGAGCACCGGGTTGGCAAGATGTCGGGCAAAGATGTGGGCGATGAGTTCGCGCATCAGGCGGCCGCCGTTGCCGTGCGCAAGGAGGATGCGGGATTCATTCATGGTGGAGAAATTCGATGACCTGGCCGAAGCTTAACCCGGCATCGTTGACCGGGACACGTTGCGGGAAATGCACGGTAAATCCTTCTGCCTCAAGCCGGCGGATGGCGTCTTCCGCCAGGTGCCGGTTCTGGAACACGCCGCCGGTGAGTCCGATGGCACCGACGCCGGTTTGCGCACGCAACAGTTTGGCCTGCTCGACCAGAACCTGCGCCAGACTGGCATGAAAGCGGGCCGCGCGTTCGGCCACGGACAGGGCGCTGTCGCCGAGCATGGGCAGGAGCGGCGCCCAGTCGGCGCGCCACAGTCCGCCGCTGTCGCGCACCAGCGGCAGCGTGATGATTTCGCCCGCCCCGTTTGCCGCGGCTTCCAGCCGCATCGGACCCTCGCCTTCGAAGCTGGCGTGCGTGCACAGGCCGCACAGCGCCGCCGCCGCGTCGAACAGGCGCCCGACGGCCGAACTGGCCGGGCTGTTCAGTCCCTGCGCCCATGCCTGATGCAGCGGATCGGGCGCGAACGGCGCGGCCTCGCCCGTCTCCCACAACAGCGCAGCGGCAGCCCGCCACGGCTCGCGCCCGGCCTTGTCGCCGCCGGGCAGGCGGAACGGCCGGAACGACGCGGCGCGGCGCCAGCGGCCGGGTGCACCGGTGAAGGCTTCGCCGCCCCACGCGGTGTGATCGTCGCCCAGTCCCACGCCGTCCCAGGCAAACACGATCCACTCTTTGACATCTGGAAATTCCCCGGCCACCGCGGATGCGTGGGCGTGGTGATGCCAGGCTTCAAACAGCGGCAAACCGCTGTCGCGGGCGAAGCGGCGATAGCCGTAACCGGGATGGCGATCCAGCAGCAGCCGGGTGGCCTGCACCTGGTAGAGTTGTTGCAGGTCGGCCGCCACCTGCGCCAGGGTTTCCAGGCTTCGAACGGTGTCGAGTTCGCCGATATGCGGCGAGATGACGGCGCGATTGTCCCAGGCGAGACAGAGGGTGTTTTTCATGTGGCTGCCCAGCGCCAGCACCGGTTCGGGCAGGCGGGCGGGCAGGTCCAGTTCCAGCGGGGCGCTGCCGCGTCCCAGACGCAGCGGCCGCGGCGCGCCCGCGATCACGCGATACACCGGATCGTCGGCCGGCCGCACGATGGGGCGGTTGTGGTGCAGGAAGGCGTCGGCGACATGGGCCAGGCGGGTTTGCGCTTCGGTGTTGCCGGTCAGCACCGGTTCGCCGGAGAGGTTGCCCGAGGTCGCGACCAGCGGGCCGCCGAAGTCGTCCAGCAGCAGGTCGTGCAGGGGCGAGTAGGGCAGCAGGCAGCCGACTTCCGAGAGGCCGGGGGCGATCTGCGAAGACAGGGCTGCGTCGGGACGCTTGGGCAGCAGCACGATGGGGCGCATCGGCGCCGTCAGAAAGGCTTCCTCCTCCGGCGTGGTGTGCACCACGCCGCGCAGGGACTCGAGATTGCGGAACATCACGGCCAGCGGTTTGGCGGGGCGGGGTTTTCTGGCGCGCAGCGCAGCGACGGCGGTGTCGTTGCCGGCATCGCACAGCAGGTGGTAGCCGCCCACGCCCTTGACCGCGACGATCCTGCCGGCGCGCAGGGCCGCCACGGCGGCGGCCAGTGACGTCTCATCGCCATCATGCGTTTCTTCGCCCGAGACAAATTGCAGATGCGGGCCGCACACCGGGCAGGCGATCGGCTCGGCGTGAAAGCGTCGGTCGAGCGGGTTCCCGTATTCGCGGCGACAGTCCGGGCACAGGTCGAAGCCGCGCATGGCGGTGTTGGGGCGGTCGTAGGGCAGGGCGGTGATCAGGGTGTAGCGCGGGCCGCACTGGGTGCAGTTGATGAACGGGTAGCGATAGCGGCGGTTCGCCGGATCGTGCAGTTCGGCGAGGCAGTCGGCGCAGACGAAACCGTCGGGCGGCAGGTGGATGGACCCTGCATCGGCCATTCTTGACGATGCATCATTCAAGCAGGCACGACTCAATGCCGCGCTGTCGAGGATGGAAAAGTCCTCGGCATATTCAGCCGCGCAGGCTGCGGCGGCCAGCGGGCCGGGCGCCGACAGCGGCGGCGCTTCGCTCAGCAGCGCGCCGCTGAAGCGCTGCAATTGCGGCCACTCGCCTTCGGCGTGGATTTCCACCGCACCGTTGACGTTGCGCACCCAGCCCTTGATTCCGTGCCGATGCGCCAGGCGGTAGACGAAGGGCCGGAAACCCACGCCCTGTACCCGACCGCTGATCGTGATGTGTTGCGCGACGCGTTCAGGCATCGACGGCCTGGCGCACGCCGCCGGCCCACCAGATCCGGCATGCGCCCTCGTCGGACACCATGCAGGGGCCGACCGGGGTACGCGGCGTGCAGGCCTTGCCATAGATCCGGCACTGGTTGGGATAGATCTTGCCCAGCACCACCTGCGCGCAATCGCAGCCGGGCGGCATTTCGCCGGCACGGCGGCGCGCGGGGTCGGTGTGATCGGGGAAGTGCAGGCGCGCGTCATGGGCGGCATACGCGGGTTTGAGCGCGTAGCCGGAACGCGGGATGACGCCGATGCCGCGCCAGTTGGCATCGACGATGTCGAGGGTCTGGTTGAGCATGCGGCGGGCGGTGGGGTTGCCGCCCGGATGCGCGACTTCGCGGTAGCAGTTGTCGAGGAAGTGCTCGCCGCTGGTGAGCTGGCGCAGCACGGAATAAACGGCGGCCAGCAGCGATTCCGGCGTGAAGCCGGCCACCGCGGCGGGAAGGTCGTGCCGCTCGACGACGAAAGCCCATTCCTCCGGCCCCATTACGGTGGAGACGTGGCCGGGCGCGACCAGGGCGTCGAAGCCGGGGCTGCCGGATTCGAGCAGCATGGCCACCGCCGGCCAGGTCAGCCGCCCGGACAGCAGGATGAAGAGATTGTCCGGCAATGCCTTCCGCGAGCATCGCGGCGATCGGCGCGGTGGTGGTCTCGAAACCGGCGGCGAAGAACACCACCGGACGCTCCGGGATTTTCCTGCGCGATTTTCCTCGCTTCCAGCGGGCTGGCGATCGGCCGCACGTCGGCACCGGCGGCCTGCGCTTCGGCCAGCGAGCGCACCTCGCCTTTCTTCACGTTCACCGGCACCCGCAGCATGTCGCCGAAGGCAACCAGAATCACCTTGTCCTGCAAGCGCGAGCTGGATCGCCTGATAGACGTCTTCTTCCGGACAGACGCACACCGGGCAGCCGGGGCCGGGAACCAGCTCGACCCATCGCGGCAACGCGCCGCGCAGGCCGGCCTGGGTGATGGAACGCTCGTGCCCGCCGCACACGTTCATGATCTTGACCGTGCGGTCGAATGGGATGGCGTGGATTTTTTCCAGCCAGGCGCGGGCGTCGTCCATCATGCGCTGTGCAGTCTCGGGCCGTCCGGCTGGATGGCAGGGCGCCGCGACTTGCCTTGCGCCACGCGCGCGCGCTGGGCGGCGAGTTGCTCGCGCAACCAGGCGAGCCAGGCCTCCATGCCCGCGCCCTTGCGTGCGGACAGCCGCATCACCGGCGCCGGGTTGGCGAGATTGCGCAGATGCGATTCGGCCTTGTCCGGATCGAAGTCGTCGAGCACGGCAAGCAGATCGGTCTTGGTGAGCAGCATGGCATCCGCCGCGCGGAACATGACCGGGTATTTGGCCGGCTTGTCGTCGCCCTCGGTGACCGAGAGCAGGGTGACGTTGAGATGCTGGCCGAGGTCGAAGCTGGCGGGGCAGACCAGATTGCCGACGTTTTCGATGAACAGGATGTCGACGCCGTCGAGATTCATGTGATGCAGCGCGTCGTGCACCAGATGCGCGTCGAGGTGACAGGCGGTGCCGGTGACGATCTGGTGCGCCTGCACGCCCAGGGCACGGATGCGCTCGGCGTCGTTTTCGGTTTCCAGATCGCCTTCGATCACGGCACAGGTGAATTCATTCCTGAGCGCGGTCAGCGTGGCTTCGAGCAGCGCGGTCTTGCCGGAGCCGGGCGACGACATCAGGTTGACGGCAAGAATGCCGCGTGCATCGAAATGCGCCCGGTTGTGGGTGGCCTGGTCGTCGTTCTTCGCCAGCAGGCCGCGCAGCACGGAGACCGCGGTCGCGCCTTTCGCGACGGGCTTGAACGCGAGGTGCTTGTTGCCGGGGGTGAGGTTGCAGCCGCAGGTGTCGCACATAATTTAGGGGCTAGGGGCTAGGGGCTAGGGGTCATGGCGGGGGTGGTTTCGAGTTCCACGCTTTCCAGCAGCAGTTCGTCGCCGGAAATGACCTGGGTATGCCAGTCTCCGCAGGCGGCGCAGGTCAGGCGGTTCATGGCGGCCTCGGACTCGGCGCCGCAGGTCTGGCAGCGCACCCGGATCGGCGCATCGGCGAGGTCCAGTTCGGCGTGCTCCATCCGGCTGCCCGCTGCCGCCAAGGAAAATGCGCTGGCCAGCAATTCGGGCACCACGCCCGCCAGCGGGCCGATGCGCACGCGGATGCGGGTAACCCCCATTGCCTGATGCTGGTTGATCACGGCTTCCACCTGTTCGACAAGAGCCTGGGCGACGGACAATTCATGCACTTGTAATGGAGGGGTTCAATGGGTGGCTTCCAGAATCTGATCGAACAATTCCCATGTGGTGCGGGCGTCGGACTCGGTGACTTTCTGGATGGCGTAGCCGACGTGCACCATGACGAAATCCCCAATGGCAGGCGGTTCATCCTGCATCATGAACAGGCTCACGTCGCGCCATACTCCCTTGGCCTGGCAGCGGGCGGTAAAGCCTTCGATCGCTTCGATCTGCATGGGGATGGCAAGACACATGGACTTTTCCTCCAAAACGGCCTTCAGTATAGCAGCGCAAGGGAAAGGAATATCCCGGGCAGGGTGTGGTTTAATTCCAGCCACGTGAGACTCGGAAATGGCAGATCGTGGTGGAAAAAACGTTGATCCTGGGCCTGGGCAATACCCTGCTGCGGGACGAGGGGGTGGGAGTCCACGCCATAACCCGGCTGGCTGGCATGTTCGGGGACGATGAAAGGGTGGAGTGCATGGATGGCGGCACACTTTCTTTCACCCTGGCCGGCCCGATCGAGGAGACACAAAGGCTGATCGTCATCGACGCTGCCGAACTCCACGCCGAGCCGGGCGAGGTGCAACTATTCGAGAACGAGGCGCTGGATGCGTTTCTCGGCTCCAACCGCAAGCGCAGCGTGCACGAGGTCAGCCTGATGGACCTGATGACCATCGCGCGGCTCACGGATCGCCTGCCCTCTTATCGCGCCCTGATTGCCGTGCAACCCGCCAGCGTGGATTGGGGCGAGGAGCCCACCCCCCAGGTCGAAGCGGCCATCGCCCGGGTTTGCGAGATCGTCCAAGGCCTGGTGTCGAGAACCGGAAATAACAAAACATGAAACGGCGTCTTTTTCCGCCATGCGTTGTTGCAGCCCCTCGCCGTATACGCCATACGGCAGCGGGCCTGCGCCTAGCCTGGCAAAAAAATCCATCCATTTCATTTGTTCCGCTATTTCCGGTTCGCGACACGAGTGACAGGGGACGGCCATGAGTAAGCTGGATGAAATCGGAATCAAGGTGGTCACCGCCGCGGCCGGGTCTACGGGCAATGCCCTGGCGATCCTGAACGAGGTGGCGGATGCGATGGAACGACTGGTGCGGGACGGCGAGACGGCGCTGATCGATCTGCAGGGGCTGCCGCTCTCGCCTTCCGACTTCGAATTGCTACGGGAAACGCTGGCCGCGGGTGAGGTGAACGCCCGCATCGACGCCAACGGTCCGACCGAGGTGCGGGAAACAATCTACCCCGGGGTATGGTGGATCACCCATCACAATGTGGACGGCGGCATTGTCGCCGACCTGCTGGAGGTCTGCCTCGTTCCCGAGGTGCTCAAGAGTCATCCCGACGATGTGCGGGATGCGCTGGCACAGCTGCGCGAGATGCTGAAATAAGCCGCTAAAGCGCTGAATCTGGCCAGCTCATGGACTAGGCTCCGTAGAGTCTGTGAGCCCGCCATTCGAATGCCGAGACGATGCGCGGTCCCATTTGCCCGAACGCGAGCGAGAGGACCATATCCAGCATCAGCGGGGCTTTCCCGTAGCTCACATCGAAGCGAACCTGGCAGCCCTTTGCGCCATCCGGTTCAAACGCCCAACGGATTGTCAGTTCGACTATCGGGCCCTTGTCGGCCACGATGACCACGCCGTGTGGACGCTGGAATTCGGCGCGTGTCATGAGGGGCAGCGTCAATCCGGCCAGGGACATTTCCTGCTCAACCAGGGCGGAGTCTCCGTCCCTGCTGACGATGCGGGTTTTCTTCCAGTTGTCGAGGAATTCCGGATAGCGCTCGATATCCGCCACCAGATCGAACATCTGTTCGGCGCTGTAGGGGAGTTCGCGGCTGCAGCTGAAAATGTGGCTCAATGGCTATCCGGCTGTGTGCGTTGGAAAAGAGGCCTTGGCGAGGATATCATTCCGCGCTATGCACCGTCACCCATCCCTGTTCGAGCGCCTGACTTCCCGACTGTCCGGCGAACTGGACAGACAGATGAACCTGTCCAGCGGCGATGTCCTGAGCATCACGCTCTCCGCGGCCGAGTTACCGTTATGCCAGCTTCCTGCCGGCCTGACGGGATATCGCTACTGGGCCAAACCGGCCTCCCGCCGCTTTCTGCTCGGCCTGGGCCAGGCGGCCGTGATCACCGCCGCCGGGGCAGGGCGGTTGCAGGAAGCGTGCGTCGCGTTCCGGGATCTGGGTTCGCGTTGGCGGCACTCGGACCCGGACGATACGGAGCTTGTCCCGCTCGCTTTTGTCGCTTTCGCCTTCGATCCCGACGATCCCATGCAGGATGAATGGGCCGGACTTCCCAATACCCTGATCGAAGTGCCCAGTGTGCTCTGGCAGCGTGACGGTCCCGCCAGCGCGATGACTTTCTCCTGCCGCATTGCCGGAGCGGACTGGCGCGACGACGTGTTGGCCCACTGGCTGGCAATTCTGGAGCGGATAACGGGAAGCGCGTTGCAAACCCTGTCGCAGGCGGCTTACCCCAACACCCTGACCCGCATTGGCGCGCGGCCCGCCGAAGAAGCCTGGCTGGCGATCGCCGGTCATGCCACGTCCGGCATCCGCGAGAAGAGGCTCCACAAGGTGGTGCTCGCGCGGCATGTCACGGTACACGCGCAGCGTCGTCTCGACCCCGCGCGGGTGATGGCGTCGCTCGCGTACCGCTATCCGGCCTGCACGCAGTTTGCTGTGGATGCGGGGGAGCGCGTCCTGGTCGCGGCCAGCCCGGAGCAACTGGTGCGCGTCGATGGCGGTCAGGTGTCAAGCGATGCCCTCGCCGGAACGATGCGACGCTCGGCGAACGAAGCGCTGGACCGCCGACTGCAGGAAAACCTGCTCGACTGCGCCAAGAGCCGGCATGAGCACGAGCTGGTCGTCAACCACGTCGCCGCGGCCCTTGCCTGTCATTGCACGGAGGTACGCGTTCCCCAGCGGCCGGAAGTGTTGAGCCTGCGTTTTGTGCATCATCTGTGGAGTCCCCTGACTGGCCGCTTGCGGGAAGAATGCTCGCTGCTGGATCTATTGGAGCGTCTGCATCCCACCCCTGCCGTTGGCGGCACACCCAGGGCAGAGGCCCTTGCCTGGATCAGGGAGAATGAGCCGCTCAGGCGCGGCTGGTACACCGGTGCCCTGGGCTGGGTGACGCCTGCCGGCGACGGCGAACTCTCCGTGGTGCTGCGCTGTGCGCTCGTCAACGGCCATCACGCCCAACTGTTCGCCGGTGCGGGCGTTGTCGGCGACTCCAACCCCACGGCGGAACTGGAAGAAACCGAGCTCAAATTGCAGACGCTGCTGGATGCCCTGCAGGATGCCTGAATCAACCAAAAAAATGCCATGCATCGGCCATTTTTGACGAACCATTCTTAGATGGACAACGAAACCGACATTGGCAGCCTGAACCTGCGGTGGGCCACCGCACTCGTGGAAGGCCTGGCGGGCGCGGGCGTGAAACAGGCTGTGCTCTCGCCCGGATCGCGATGCACGCCGCTTATCCTTGCCTGCGAGCGAAGGCTGCGCACCCACATGGTGGTGGATGAGCGTTCCGCCGCTTTCTTTGCCCTGGGCCTGGCGAAATCGACCGGCCGCCCGGCGGCGCTGGTTTGCACTTCCGGGACGGCCGGCGCCAACTGGTACCCGGCGGTCGTGGAAGCAAGCTACGCGCGGGTGCCGCTCATTCTGCTGAGCGCGGACCGCCCGCCCGAAATCCAGGGCTTCGGGGCCAATCAGACCATAGACCAGACCCGGCTGTTCGGTGCGCATGTACGGGCTTTTCACGGCTTGTCCGTGGCTGACGATCTGGCCATGACCGGGCTGGGCGCGCTGGCCGCGCGGGCGGTGGAGCAGAGCCTGTGGCCCATGCCCGGGCCGGTTCACCTGAATGTGCCTTTTCGCGAACCGCTGGTGCCCGGCCAGGGCGCGGTCTGGGAAAGCGGACCCACGGCTCCGGTCGCGCGCGCAGCCCCGCCCCTTGTCATGCCCGATACGGCCATGGTCGATGAGCTGGCGCAGCGACTCGCCGGCGGCCGCGGCCTGATCGTCTGCGGGGAACTGGCGCCCACGCCCGGCTTCGCGGCTGCGGTGACGGCCCTGGCCGCGGCCCTCGACAGTCCGATCCTTGCCGATCCCCTCTCCAACCTGCGCCGTGGCCGCCACGACCCCAGCCGCATCCTGAGCCGCTACGACGCCTACCTGCGCAAGCCCGCCCTGGTCCGGGAGGCACGTGCCGACTGGGTAATACGCTTCGGCGGCATGCCGGTCTCCAAGGCGTTCCAGCACTATCTCTCGGCTACGCGGCCGCCGTTGCAGGTGCTGGTGGAGCCTTACGGCGCCTGGCCTGATCCCTTGCACACGGCGACGCACATGGTGCGTGCCGACCCCGCCGCTTTCTGCCAGGCACTGCTTGGCAAGGTGCGCGCCCCGGCGCTGCCTGGTTGGCGGGAAGGCTTCGCCGCACACGAGCAACTGGCCGAAGGCTTGCTGCGCCGGAATCCCGGCGCATGGCCTGCCGAATGGGAAATCATTGCCGCACTGGAGGAAGGGCTGCCCGAGGGCGCCATCCTCTTCTCGGGAAATTCCATGCCCATTCGCGATCTGGACAGCTGCCTGGGCTGTGCTCCGAAATCCCTGCGCGTGCTTGCCAACCGCGGTGCCAGCGGTATCGACGGCAACGTCTCGACGCTGGCGGGGCTCGCCGCCGCGATGCAGGGCACGGCGCCGGCCGCGGGACTGATCGGCGATCTCACCCTGTTCCACGACCTGAATGGACTCCACATGCTGCGCGGACTGGACGTGGCGCTGGTCGTGCTCAACAACAACGGCGGGGGCATCTTCCGTTATCTTCCCCAGGCGGACCTGCCCGGCTTCGAACGCAACTGGCTGACGCCGACCGGCCTGGACTTCAGCCATGCCGCCCGCTTATTCGGGCTCGGCCACTGCCGCGTGACCGGGCGCTCCGATTTCGCGACGGCACTGTCCGCAGCCCTTGCCGCGGGGGGTCCGCATCTCATCGAAGTCATGGTCGACCCGGATGCGAGCGTGGCCAGGCATCGCGACTACTGGGCTGCGGTTGTCGCAGGCTGATACAGTACGGAAAAATCACGGGAGCAGACACGACATGCAATGGCAAGCCGCGGCAGACATGCAGTTCCAGGACATCCTGTATCACCGGGGCGAGGGCATGGCCCGGATCACCATCAACCGCCCGGAGGTGCGCAATGCCTTCCGGCCCGAAACCGTGACGGAACTGATGCAGGCATTTCAGCATGCGCATCTGGACCAGGACATCGGTGTGATCATCCTCACCGGTGCCGGCGACAAGGCCTTCTGCTCGGGCGGTGACCAGAAGGTGCGGGGCGAAGGCGGCTACCGGGACGCGCAGGGCGGCGAATTCCTCAACGTGCTCGATCTGCAGCGCCAGATACGCACCCTGCCCAAGCCCGTGGTGGCGATGGTGGCAGGCTACGCGATCGGCGGAGGGCATGTGCTGCATCTGGTATGCGACCTGACCATCGCCGCCGATAATGCGCGCTTCGGCCAGACCGGTCCGCGTGTTGGCAGCTTCGACGCGGGGCTGGGCGCCGGACTGCTCGCCCGCGCCGTGGGAATCAAGAAGGCCAAGGAGATCTGGTTTCTCTGCCGCCAGTATGATGCCCGCGCGGCGCTGGACATGGGACTGGTCAATGCGGTGGTACCGCTGGCGCAACTGGAGCAGGAGACGGTGCGCTGGTGCCGGGAAATGCTTGCGCTTTCACCGACGGCATTGCGCGTGCTGAAGAGCGCGTTCAATGCCGATACCGATGGACTGGCCGGGATCCAGGAACTGGCCGGCAACGCCACGGCACTTTTCTATATGACGCCTGAAGGCCAGGAGGGCCGGGACGCGTTTCTGGAAAAACGCCTGCCGGACTTCGGCAAGTTTCCCCGCCGGCCATGATCATGGGAACCGTCTCGCTATCCTCGGGCCGTCCTTCCAGCCTGGTGGTGTGGTGGCTTGCCATCCGACCCAAGACGCTCAGCCTGTCGCTGGTGCCCGTGATCGTCGGCGCCAGCCTCGCCTGGCGCGAGCACGGACAGGTGGCCTGGCTTCCGGTCTGGGTGGCTGCGCTGGCCGCGATGCTGATCCAGATCGGCACCAACCTGTACAACGACGCGGAGGATTTTGAGCGCGGCGCCGATACCGTCGAACGCCTTGGGCCGACACGGGTTACGGCAGCGGGCTGGCTGAGTGGACGGCAGGTGCGCCGGGCAGCGCACGCCGCCTTCTTCATGGCCTTCTTGCTGGGTATCTATCTAGTATGGGCGGGCGGCGTATTCATTCTCGCCCTCGGGCTTGCTTCCATCGCGGCTGGCCTGGCCTATACCGGCGGTTCACGGCCCATTGCGTACAGCGGCCTGGGCGAGGTGTTCGTTTTCCTGTTTTTCGGCATCGCCGCGGTGATGGGCATCGACTACCTGAGTACCGGACTGCTCACCTGGTCGGCGCTGGCAGCGGCCTGCGCCGTCGGGTCACTGGCCGCCGCGGTGCTGGCGGTCAACAACTACCGCGACCTGGACAGTGACCGCGCGGCGGGCAAGATCACGCTGGCGGTCAGAATCGGACGCCGTGCCGCGCGGCACGAGTACGCCCTGCTGCTGCTTGCCCCCTTTGCGCTGCTCGTCCCCCTTGCCGGCCTTGGCACGCTTGCCTGGCTGCCCCTGCTGGTGTTGCCGTGGGCACTGTGGCTTATCGTGCGCTTTTACCGCACCCCCCCCAGCCCGGCGTTCAATGAACTGCTCGCCCGGACGGCGCAGCTGCAGCTTGCCTTTGGATTGTTGCTGAGCCTGGGATTGATCACCGCCTGAGCGGCATGCGCATCACCGGCTCCCGGCTCGTCCCCTACCGTCTGCCGCTGCGCCGGCCCTGGCACACCGCTTCGGGATCGTTCACCGAGCGCCGGGGCTGGCTGGTGGCGCTGGAAACGGATGACCGGCGCACCGGATGGGGCGACTGCGCACCATGGCCGGAGGCAGGCTTCGAGCAGCAGAACAAGGACGAGGCCGCGCTGCGATACCCCCTCTCCCGGATGCGGGATGTGCACGTCGATGCGGGACTGCGGCAGCTCGAATCGGAGCAAACGCTCACGCCAGCGGCTCGCTGCGGGCTGGAGACCGCCCTGCTCGACCTGCTGGCCCAGGAGGCCGGGGTGCCGCTGGCGCGCTGGCTCAACCCCCGGGCGGCGATTTCGGTGGAGGTGAATGCTGCGGTCGGAGCGGCAGGCGACAATCTTGCCATCCATGCACGAACTGCCCGCGCCGAAGGTTACCGTGTGCTCAAGATCAAGGTGGGGATGGGCCTGTGGCACGACGAGCTTGCGCGGCTGCGCGCACTCGCCCGCGAATTGCCGGGTGCGGTACTGCGGCTCGATGCCAACCGCGCATGGGATGAAGCCGAGGCCCGGACCGTGTGCGACAGTCTGGCGGATTTGCCGGTCGAATCGCTGGAGGAGCCGCTCAGGCATTCCGACCTTGGCGTCCTTGCAAGCATGCAGCAGGCCGTGCCTTTCGCGCTGGCACTGGATGAGTCGCTGGGAGCATGGCCGTTCGAGGAAGTGCTGACCCGAAGCCCGGTGCGCCGCCTGGTGCTCAAACCCATGCTGCAGGGCGGTCTGATCAGAACCTGGGCGATGGCCGGGCAAGCGCGCAGCGCCGGCATGGAATGTGTGGTGACGACGACCGTGGACAGTGCCGTTGGCGTGCTTGCCGCCACCCATCTCGCGGCGGCGCTGAACAACGGCCTGGCTCATGGTCTGGCAACGTCGTCATGGCTGGCTTCGGACGTGGCGACCGCGCCGGCCATCGAATCCGGATGGCTGCGGCTTGGCGGCATCGGACTGGGAATAGGCAACATCAGGGAGGAGAGATGAATTCACCGCGGTTCTTCGAATACGTGTTCCGGGTACCCTTCCATCAGGTGGACGGGGCGGGCGTGGTCTTTTTCGCCCATCTGTTCACGCATGCCCATGACGCTTACGAGCGTTTCATGGCGAGCCTGGATATGAGTCTCGACAGGCTGGTGCGTGAATCGCACTACGACCTGCCCATCGTGCACGCGGCGGCGGACTATCACTTGCCGCTGCGTCATGGCATGGAAGTACACATGCACATGTGGGTCGCCCGGCTGGGCGACACGTCCTTCACCACGGCCTGCGATTTCATCGGACCCGGGGGTGAGCGCCACGCCCATCTCGAACTGGTGCACTGCTGCACCCAACGGGATACGCACCGGAAAACCCCTGTCCCGATCGAGCTGCGAAAACAGCTGCAGCCCTATGTACACAACAAGTCCTAACGGACATGGCGGCCGCGCAACCCCTGATGATGAATGTCACGACCGCCATGTCCGTTCCCTCACCCCGCCCTCTCCCGCAAGCGGGCGAGGGGGACGAAGCGTAGCTGCGCGACATTGACAATAAAGAGGGGCATTGAACCGGAACGATATTTTTTCCGCCCCCATCGTTCCGGCAATTCCCGGAAAGGTTTTTTGCTTTATCCTATGGCCTGAAATTTACTACGCCGAGATTCGCGATGAACCCGCAAGCCGATCCGAAAGTCATATGCAATTCCGTCCTGGGGGCGGAAATGGACGAGACCGAATGCCAGACACTGGCAGGCATCATGAAGGTCATACAACTGCACGATGGCGATATCCTGGTCAAGGACGGGGAAGTCAACAGCAACCTGCACCTGCTCGCCCAGGGCAGGATCAGGGCGGAAAACTGTCTGCAGCAACATCTCTGCGTGCTTTACGAAATGAATATCGGCGAGCTCGCGGGCACGCGCGCCTTCGTGGATAACACGCCGCGCCGCGCCACGATGCGGGCGGCAGGCGACGCTACGGTTTATGCGCTTGCTCCCGAGGATTTCGAAAAACTGACGGAGTCCCACCCGCGCCTGGTTTACAAGGTCATGCGCGCGGTGTTCCGCATGACCTACATCAACCTCATGCGGGTCGACGACGAAAGCGAGCAGTTGAAGAATTATGTGTTCAAGGCTCACGGGCGGTACTAGGGCCTGCTAACGTTAATTTCACGCCTGCGTTGCCGCGAGAAAGCGATGGATGCAAGGCGCGGTGCACAGGCGAGGGCCATCCCTTGCCAAGCGCCGCAACGCAGCAGACGCGCTTTCTCGCGGCAACCCGGAGGGGCGGGCCGATTCGGGCGCATCCCTTTGTCGCGAGCCGCTTGCAGTATCCATACTGCGGCGCCTCTCGCTTCGCGGGCTGCATCCCGAATCGACCTCGCCGCAGGTGCGAAATTAGCGTTAACAGGCCCTAACCAACGACCGCAAGCGCCGCCGGTCCGGCTTGCCCACGGCGTTGCGCGGCAACTCCGAAACCTTCATGAACTCACGCGGACGCAGCGCTCCGGACAGATGGCTGCGGCACCACGCCTCAACCTGAGCCAGTTCCGCTGAACCCGCCAGTACGGCGACCAGGCGCTCGCCCCACGCCGGATCGGGCCGTCCGGTCACGGCGACTTCGGTTATCCCCGGACAATCCGCCAGCAGTTCTTCAACCTGGCGCGGATGCACGTTGACCCCGCCGGTGACGATCACATCGTCGGCACGCCCCAATACCCATAGCCGGCCTTCGGCATCCAGCCTGCCCAGATCGGCGGTCTCGAACCAGCCGTCGGGCGCAAGCCCCAGTCCCGGTGTCAGCGCGGGGTTGGCGTAACCCGCCATGACCGCTCCACCGCGGATGTGGATGCGTCCGCATCCCTCGTCGATCCTGACTTCCATTCCCTGCAGCGGATAGCCGACCAGGCCGCCAGTCCAGCCAGCGGGGAGCTTGCACAGCGTGGCAACCTGCGAGCCGGCCTCGGTCAGGCCGTAGCTTGCGCAAAGCGGCCAGTCCAGTTCCAGCGCGCGCTGTGCCAGTCTGGAGGGCAACGCCGCGCCGCCTATCAGCACCCGGCGCAGCGTCGGTGGCGGGGGGGCGGCGCATGCCTCGAGCAGGCGTGACAGCATGACCGGAACCAGGGAAAGATGCGTGACCGGATGACGTCGCAGAAGACCCCATACCGCAGCGGCGTCGAACCTGTCGACGGGCAACACCGCAGCGCCGGCACAGGCGCAGCGATACAGGATAGCGAGGCCGCCGATATGATGGAGCGGAAGGCAATCGAGCCAGCAATCACGTCCCGTGAGGCCCAGCCGCTCGCGTGCAGCCTTGGCGGATACGGCAAGATTGCGGCCGGTGAGCATCGCGCCCTTGGGCTCGCCCTCGCTGCCGCTGGTGGCGACGATGAGGTGGACCTCATCGGAGCCAAGCGGCACGGCCGGCGGCTGGGGCTGAAAATCCGGGACGCTTTCATCCAGGGAGGCGAGCAGCGTCGCCGCCTCGATACCTTCGACAGCGAACGGCGCATCAAACGTCTCGGTGATCATGAAACGGGCACCCGTCTGCTCAAGCAGGGCAAGCAGGGTAGCGCGCGGCAGCGCGGGATCCAGGGGCAGCAGGGCGCAGCCCAGTCTTGGGGCGGCGTGCACGAGCAGTGTCAGCAGACAGGCTGAGCGGCTTGCCACCGCCAGCACGCCCCGCTCCACGCCGTACCGTGACAGCCGCTGCACCAGCGTCCCTATCCGGTGTCGCAGTTGCACATGACTTGCTCCGCCCTGACAGGCCAAAAGGGCGGGAGCATGAGGACGCCTTATGGCGCAATGCTCGAGCCAGTCGGTCATGGTGCCGTCACATCGGGAATCATCAGGCAGGGCCTCGGGGATTGCAGCATTCATGAGTATCTATGGATTTGATTATTTTTAACTTTCTTGACCAGCAACAAAAAAAATTGATTCTAAATACAGGTTATTTTGGCTATAAGTTCTAAAGTTGGACTTCACAAAGATTTATAACACACGGGGAATTCGGCCAGAGTTTGATCGTGCCGGCATGCGGGCTTGCTACCGTGTGCCGACTATAAATCGGCCGTATTCCCTTCCTATTTTTTCTTGCAGCGAGAAGGGGTAAGTAATGAAAAACATTGTCATTCTTGGTGCCGGCACCGGCGGCACGCTGATTTCCAATCTGCTCACCCAGCATCTCGACCTCACCGAATGGGCGATCACGGTCATTGACCGCTCCAAACAGCACGTCTACCAGCCGGGGTTGCTGTTCATTCCCTTCAACCTCTATGGCTACGATTCCGGCGAGGACCTGGTGAAAGAGATCACCGAGCCCTTGCCGCGCAACGTCAAATTTGTCGGCGCGAACGTGACTCTCATCGACCACGAGAACAAACGCGTGCAAACCGACGGGGGCGAGTTTCCCTACGATTTCCTGGTTTCGGCGATGGGATGCCGCATCGATCCGGAGGGGGTCGAGGGCCTGCAGGCCGCGATGGAGGCCGGCGTCGCCCACACCTTCTACACCCTGGAGGGCGCCAACAGGCTGCGCCCGGCGCTGGAGAAGATGGAGAGCGGCAAGTTGGTGCTGGACATATGCGACATGCCCATCAAGTGTCCGGTCGCCCCGATCGAGTTCGTGTTCCTCGCCGATTACTACTTCCACCTTAAGGGGATCCGCGACCGGGTCGAGATCACGCTGGTCACGCCGTACGCGGGCGCGTTCACCAAGCCCAACGCCAACCGGGTGCTTACCGAGATCGCGGAGAAGAAGGGCATCAAGGTCGTTCCCGACTTCGCCATTTCCAGCGTCGATATGGACCAGAAGTCGATCACCTCGTTCGACGGCAGGACCGTGGCATACGACCTGCTGGTCACGATCCCCGGCAACGTGGGCCCGGAAGTGCTCGACGAATCGGGCCTGGGCGACGGCAACGGCTACGGACTGACCGATCCGCGTACCCTGAAGAGCAAGGTGGCGGAGGGGATCTATTTCCTCGGCGACAACACCAACGTCGCCACCTCCAAGGCCGGTTCGGTCGCCCACTTCGAGGCGGAGACGGTGGTCGAAAATATCCTGCGCGAAATCGAGGGCAAGCCGCCGCTGGGAAGCTACGACGGGCATTCCAACTGCTACATCGAGTCGGGCTACCACAAGGCGCTGCTCATCGACTTCAACTACGACATGGAGCCGCTCGAGGGCTCCTTCCCGCTGCCCTACGCGGGACCGTTCTCGCTGCTCAAGGAAACCTACATGAATCACATGGGCAAGATCGCCTTCAAGTGGATCTACTGGAACATGCTGCTGCCCGGACGGCTGGGGAGCGTGCCGCTGCTGCCCTCGCACATGAATTTCCTCGGCAAGGATCTGAAGACCACGCCGCAGATTCGGCACGCCAAGGAGATGCACGTGAAGGACGTGATGACCAAGGACGTGTTGACGGTGAAACAAGGCTCCTCCCTCGCCGATGCGGTCAAGGCCTTGACCCAGAAGCACGTCAGCGGGATGCCGGTGCTTAATGCGGAAGGGCGGCTTGCCGGCATCCTCACCGAGGCCGATTTTGTCTCCGCCATGGACATCGACGGCGGCGCGGTCGCAGGCGCGCTGGAATCCGTGGTGCGCAAGCACCGGGCTCGCAAGCATATGGGCACCATCGTGGATGACATCATGACTCCCGACCCCATCACCATCAAGGAAAGCGGCAGCTTGCAGGAAGCCGTGTCGCTGATGGACAACAATCGGATCGGGCGCCTGGTGGTGACGGATGATGATAACCGGGTGTGCGGGATTGTTTCGCGCGCGGATCTGCTGAAGCTCTTCGCGATGAAATGACCGTAGCACGAGACTGACAAGCGAGGTTAACTCATGGAACAACCGACCTGTAAGAGCAGAAGAACCTTCCTGCAGGACTTGCTGACAGGCGCGGCGGCGCTCGCTGTGGGCGGCCCGATCGCCCTCCTGTCGAGTTCCCGCAGCCGCGCCGCCGCTGCCGCGCAGGGCGCGAACGGCAAGGAGTACGCCTTCGTGGTGGACGTCGGCAAATGCATCGGCTGCGGCTACTGCGTGGACGCCTGCGCCACGGAAAACAACGTGCCTTTGGGCTCGGTGCGCACCTGGGTGGAGCGCTATATCGCCACCGAGGATGGGGTGCACGTCGACGCCATCGACAAGCCCCGGGAGATGCTCGATCCGCCGTCCGCGGAACTGATGAACAAGGCCAAGTGGGCCGCCTTCATCCCCAAGCTGTGCAACCACTGCGAGGAGGCGCCCTGTGTCCAGGTCTGTCCGGTGGGGGCCACCTTCAACGCCCCGGGCGGCTTTGTGCTCGTCGATCCCGAGCACTGCATCGGCTGCGGCTACTGTATCCAGGCCTGCCCCTACGGGGTACGTTTCCTGAATGAGCACAACCGCATCGCCGACAAGTGCACCTGGTGCTATCACCGCGTTGAGAAGGGCCTGCAGCCCGCCTGTGTAACGGTCTGCCCCACGGGCTCCCGCCAGTTCGGCGACCGCAACGATCCCACGGATCCGGTCGGCCAGGTGTTTCTGTCCGACAACTGGCAGGTGCTGAAGCCCGAAATGCATACCCACAGCCGGGTGCTTTATCTCGGCTTGCCAAGGGAAGTGATCTGATGCTGCCCGAAGGCGCGCTCAACAACTTTTACTTCGCCAACAACGTCCACATCGACTGGTCGCTGATGATCGTCCTCTACCCCTACATCACGGGGCTGGTGGCGGGGGCGTTCGTGGTATCCGCGCTGTATCACGTGTTCAAGGTGAAGGAGTTCGAGACCTTCGCCCGCTTCGCACTGGTGGCCTCATTCTGCTTCGGTCTGTTCGCGGCGCTGCCGCTGCTGGTGCACCTGGGACAGCCGCAGCGGGCTTTCAACATTTTCATCACGCCCCACACCACCTCGGCGATGAGCATCTTCGGCTATGTCTATGCCGGCTACATGATCCTGGTCATGCTGGAATTGTGGCTGGTCTACCGCAGGTTCTTCATCGACAAGGTACATTCCACGCGCGGCTGGCAGCGGCTGATCTGGAAAATGCTCACCCTGGGCGTCACCGAAACCTCTCCCGGCGCACTGCGGCTCGACCACGGCCTGATCAGCCTGTTCGCGGGAATCGGCATTCCCTGGGCGTTCGTGCTGCACGGCTATGTCGGATTCATTTTCGGCAGCGTCAAAGCCAACGCCTGGTGGGCGTCGCCGCTGATGCCGATCATCTTCCTGATGTCCGCCATCGTCAGCGGCATCGCCATGCTGATGCTGATGTACAGCTTCATCCGCTGGCGTACCGGCCTGCCTTACGATTTCGCCGCCATGCGCCGGCTCATGGACTACCTGTGGGGGCTGTTCATGCTGGACGTGACTTTCGAGTCGCTGGAAGTCGTGTACATGTTCTACGAACACGGCCATCACTGGGCGGTGGTCGGGCCTTTGTTGATGGGGAAGCTGTTCGGCAGCTACGCGATCGGCCAGATGCTCATCTTTTCCGGACTGCCCTTGCTGCTGCTGGGCTACATTATCCTGTTCGACGTTCCCGACAGACGATTCCTGAGGATTGCCAATTTCGCCTCTCTCTGCGTCGTGCTGCAGGTGTTGTTCATGCGCTTCAACGTGGTCATCGGCGGTCAGATGATCTCCAAGTCCGACCGCGGCTACGTGGACTTCCATTTCGAATGGTTCGCGAGGGAAGGCATGGTCCCTGCCCTCATCATCCTGGCCGCGCCTTTCGTAACCTATTTCATCCTCAGCAGATTGCTTCCCATTTTTAGCGACGATGCCTTGTCGGCATCCGGCAGCCGGAAGCGCTGAACCATGGTCCCTTCCCCGCGCAGCCATATCTACCGCCTGGTCCTGCTCCTGGTCGCGGCGATCGCCGGCTTGCTGTGGATCAAGGGCTGGTTCGTCCCGGCCGGATGGGATACGCAGCACTGGTACCGTCGCGGCGCCCTCGAAGACCTCAAGCAGCAGGCGACGGTGTACGGCAGCAACAGCATCTGCATGACCGCCTGCCACGGCAAAACCCGGAAGGACCATGCCTCGATAGGCGTCATGATGGCCAGCAGCGTGCATCATGGTCTGAGCTGCGAAAGCTGCCACGGCCCCCTGCACGAAGGCGAACACACGATGGCAGCCGTTCAGGTAGCCCGCGACAGCCGCCTTTGCCTGCGCTGCCACGATGCCGTGGCCGCCAGACCGCGGCGGGTGGGACTGTTCAGCGAATACTACATGGCGCATCAGACGCTCGGCGTAACCAGGGATGCCAACTGCATGCAGTGCCATGACCCCCATTCGCCCAGGCCGAGGCAGGTTGCTGCCAAGGGGGAGTCCAGAGCATGGTTGCCCAGCGTGCTGGCGGTGACGGAAGGCTGCGACAGCTGCCACAAGCCGGGCATTCCCTTCATGCCGCTGATCGCAGGTCAGCCGGAAGCCTATCTGCGCACCGTCATGCTGCAACAGCGGGACGGCACCCGCCAATCGTTCGTGATGGGCGATCTGCTCAAGGGTTACAGCAACGAGAAGGTCGTCACCCTGGCCCGGTACTACGCCAGCGCGGGGTGGACGTCGGCCAACGAAAAAGCCGACCCCGCCCTGGTCAAGGCGGGTGAGGCGCTGCACCAGCGCCGCTGCGCGGGCTGCCACGGAGAGGACGGGCGCGCGGCATCCGGTATGGCGCCGCGGTTGGCCGGGCAGAGCATCAGCTATCTCAAGTCGCAGCTCAGATCCTATCTCGACCCGAAGACCAAGCTGCCAAACGAGGTGATGCGCACCCTGGTCAGGGACCTGTCGGCCAAGGATGTCGATGCCCTGGCGCACTACTATGCGGCCGAGCCGGTGACCAGGGTGCAGGCCGCCGACCTGAATGCCGTAATCGCCGGCTGCAACAGCTGCCATCGTCCCGGGTTCACGGACATGCCCCTGATCGCCGGCCAGCCGGAGGAATATCTGCGCGTGGTCATGCTCCAGCATCGGGAAGGCATCCGGAGCGGCAAGGTCATGGGCGACATACTCGGGAACTATTCCGACCAGCGCATCCGCGAACTGGCTCAGAGCTACGCCCGCAGCGGCTGGGTTTCGGCGAAGCAGAAGGTCGATCCCGGCCTGGTCAAGGAGGGCGCCGCGCTGCATCAGAGCCGCTGCGCGGGCTGCCACGGTCCGGACGGCAGCAAGGCCGAGGGCATGACGCCCCGGCTTGCCGGCCAGACCGTGGGCTATACCGAAACCCAGCTCAGGAGCTTCCAGGACCAGAAGCTGAAACTGCCCAATGAAATGATGCGCACCATCGTCAAGGGTCTCTCGGCGCACGATATCCGCGCGCTGGCACATTACTATGCCGCGAGCATTCCGGCACCGGCTTCGAAGCCGCCTGCCGAGGCCGCCGCGCCGTCGGCCGTCAACGTGGACGTGTCCACGTTGACGCCGGAATGTGACGAGTGCCACCACCCAGGCGGAAAGCCGCGTATGCCGCTTATCGCAGGCCAGCCGGAAGAGTATCTGCGGAATGTGATGCGCGAGCAGCGCGACGGGGCGCGCGACGCCCCGCTGATGGCGGATACGCTCAAGGGCCACACTGATCAGCAAATCGATGCGCTTGCCAGCTACTACGCCAAACAGAAATGGGTGCCGGCGCCAGCGAGGATCGACGAGGCCACGGTCAAGGTGGGGGCGGCTGTGCACAAGGAGCGCTGCGCCGGCTGCCACGGTCCGCGGGGGCTTAAGGCAGAGGGCATGACGCCCCGGCTGGCCGGCCAAAATGCCGCATTTCTGGAAGAGGAACTCAAGCGCTACCGCGACCCCGGCGTCAAGCGACCTCACGCGCTGATGCGGTCGCTGGCGCAGACGTTGAAACCCGAGCAGGCCAAAGCCCTGGCCGGTTATTACGCTGCTCAAACCGATTAGGCAGGAGCACCCTGATCGTGACGAAGCGGCCGAGGTTCGCGGCATTCGGCGACGAATTCCCACTGGCCCAACGGCTTGGAACCGGCAAGGTCTCGTTTGTTGTTTCTCACATTCAAGAATGGCCAATGCATGGTGCCGCTATGGGTCAGCGGTCTTCTTGGCGTAAATCTAAATCCGGAAACGGCAGTTGAGCGATTATTGTCCGCGCAGGTGAGCCGACCGCCGCGTTTCCCGCCTTCAATTCCTGTCACCGGTTCGGTGGGCACGTTGCGGGCCCGGGGGCTGCGCGGGTCGTGTTATTAACAAGGCCATGGACCTCGGCTGCACCAGGTACGTGCCCCCCGAAACCAAAGGCGCATCTGTCCAGGGGCGGATGTCGTGCGGCGCGGCGAGGGAGGTGTCGATCCAGCGGCGCCAGGATGGATGGCCTTTCTTGCGCAGCGGGGGCAACTCGAATGTCAGGGGTTTCCAGTAGGCGTTGAACATGGCGTGGACCAGAAAGCCGCCGCGAAGTCCTGTCAGCGCCAGGGAATGCGAGCCCTCGCTCAGGTCGGGGCAGTCGAGCTCGACGCCGTGCCGGAGGATCGGCGCCTGAAGCAGCAACTGGTTGAGGGTGAACCTTGCGCCTTCCGCCGCCGCGGGTCGCCGCTGGCGGAACGCGATGAGCAGCTTGACGAAGCGGTGAATGTCGGCGTGCCTCTCCAGCAAGCTCCAGTCCAGCCAGCTGATCTCGCTGTCCTGGCAGTAGGCGTTGTTGTTGCCCCGCTGCGTACGGCGCATCTCGTCGCCCATGAGCAGCATGGGGACACCGAAGGCGAGCAGGGTCAGGGCGAGGAAGTTCTTCACCTGCGTATTGCGCAGCCTCTCGATCTCGGGGTCGTCGGTGGGTCCCTCGACGCCGCAGTTCCAGCTCAGGTTGTGATCGGTTCCGTCGCGATTGTCCTCGCCGTTGGCCTCGTTGTGCTTGCGGTCGTAGGACACCAGATCGTTAAGGGTGAAGCCGTCATGACAGGTCACGAAATTGATGCTCTGCTCGGGTTCCCTTTGCTTGTGGCCGTATAGGTCCGGGCTGCCCAGGAGGCGGGCGGCCAGGTGCGGCACCGTGCCGTTCTCGCCCCTGAGGAAGCTACGAATGTCATCGCGAAAGCGGCCGTTCCATTCCCGCCATGCGTCGCCGATGAAGCTGCCGACCTGATACAGGCCCCCGGCATCCCAGGCTTCGGCGATCAGCTTGGTCCCGGCCAGTACGGGATCCGACTCGATGCCCCACAGGATGGGCGGGTTGAGCAACGGCTGCCCGGACTCGTCCCGGGTCAGGATGGAAGCGAGGTCGAAGCGGAAGCCGTCGACGTGCATGTGGGTGACCCAGTAGCGCAGGCTGTCCCGAATCAGCCTGCGCACGACGGATTGATTGGCGTTCACGGTGTTGCCCGTGCCGGTGTAGTTCGCGTAGCGGCTGCGATCGCGATCCAGGATGTAATAGACGTCGTTGCCAAGACCACGCAAGCACAAGGTCGGGCCGTGATCGTTGCCCTCGGCGGTATGGTTGAAGACCACGTCCAGGATGACTTCGATGCCTGCGCGGTGCAGGGCCTTGACCATGTCGCGGAACTCGTCCATGGGGCCCAGCGGGTCGCGCCGCGAGCTATAGGCCCCATGGGGCGCGAAAAATGACACCGGCGAGTAACCCCAGTAATTGACGCGGCCCAGCGGCGCATGCTGGGCGTCGAATTCGAAGACGGGCAAGAGCTCCACCGCAGTGATGCCCAGATCCTGAAGATAGGGGATCTTCTCGATCAGGCCCGCGTAGGTGCCGGCCTTTTCGGGCGGCACGCCCGACCCGGGGTGGCGGGTGAAGCCGCGCACATGCATCTCGTAGATCACGGTCTTGGCAATGGGCCGCTCGAGCGGCGCATCACCCTCCCAGTCATAGCGGCCAGGGTCGGCAACGACGCTCTTCATGGCCTGACCCGTATTGTCGCCGGGAAGGCTGGCGGCCTCACGGCTGTAGGCTGGCGGTACCGCGACCGCGAGGCTGTAGGGATCCAGGAGTATCTTGTCTGCATCGAAGCGCAGGCCCCGCTGCGGCTCGAAGGGCCCGTGGGCGCGAAAGCCGTAGACCTGGCCCGGCCCGATGTCCCGGACGAATACATGCCAGTAATGGTAGGTACGGTGCTGTCTGGCATCGAGCGCAATGATGCGCGCGGGTTTCCCGGCATCCTCGCGGTCGAACAGCAGGAGCTCCACGAGGGTGGCGTCCTTCGAGTAGACGCTGAAGTTGACGCCGCCAGGCAAGACGGTGGCGCCGAGCGGGAAGCTCGCCCCGCGCCCGATCCCGCGGCGGTTCATCTCTTTTCGTTGCGTAGTTCCGCCTTCCAGTTCAACAGATCGTCGATCAGCGAAGCCGAGATCTCCGCATAGCGTCCCCCTTCAGCCATCTCGCCGACGGCATGGCTCCTGTGCCCGCGAAGCGCGATGTCCAGGATTCTGCCGGCCTCGACATGGAACTGCGCGTGGCGATGCTTGATGACGTCGTAGCGAGGCGAGGCCTTCACCTCGGATGAGCAGCCATACAGCCATCTGCCGAAGTCGCATTGATTGTCTGCCTTCACCGTGCGCGGGACCCATTCGCTGCCGCCGGTCTCGATGGCACTGTGCAGACGCTTCTTCCACAGTTCATGGGAGGCGATGGCTGCGTCGATGTGTTCCATGAGGCTATTCATAACGGGCTCGGCTCACAGCCACAGCATGCAGCCGCACTCGAAGCGGTGGGTGAGCATGGGATGGCAGGGATAGGCGCGAATCTTGTAGAGCTCCAGGCCTTCGGGCGACGCGCCCCCTGCGGGCGAAAAGATTTCGCCGACGAAGGTGGCCTCTCCCTGCTCGTTGCGGGCATGGACGTTCTCCGCGGGTATCATCCAGGACGCCGCCGTGGCCTCTCCCTGCTCGTTGCTTCGGGCATAGACGAACTGGACGCTGTCGGTGGGGCAGAAGTCCGACAGATCCGTCTGCTTCCCGAGCAGAAACTCGACCACCACATCGTCGGGGTCCAGACCGTTGAGAAAGACCGCGACCGCGACCGGCAAGGGCTCCTCCGACCCGAGAACCCTGGCGGGGGTGTGCACGAGCCGGATACGCACGCCCGGCCAGGCGGCGGCGATTTTTCTCTTCCACTGCGCCAGCGCCCTGGCCTCGGCCGCCCCGTTTTCCGCCAGAAGCCTGCCCTGGTTCCTGGCCGGGCCATAACTGCCCTGCAGGTAGTCCGTGATCATGCGCACGGAGTTGAAGCGGGGCAGGACCGACTTCATGGAGGCCTTGGACTTTCGCACCCAGGCCTCGGGCTCGCCGTGCGCATCGCGGGCGTAGAACGAGGGAATCACCTCGTGTTCCAGCATGTCCAGCAACTGCTGGGATTCCAGCTGATCGCGGGTGGACGGATCGAGTTCCGGATGGGGAACGATGGCCCAGCCGTTTTCCCCGTCGTAGGCCTCCCCCCACCAGCCGTCCAGGACGCTCAGGTTGATGGTGCCGTTGAGGCCCGCCTTCATGCCCGAAGTCCCGCACGCTTCCTTCGGGTATTCGGGGGTGTTCAGCAATATGTCGATCCCCGGCAGCAGCCTGCGGGTCATCGACAGGTTGTAATCCTCCAGCACGATGATTCTGCCCTGAAACTCCGGGCGCATGCTGATTTGAAATATGTCCCTGATCACCTGCTGACCCGGCCCATCGTCCGGATGCGCCTTGCCGGCGAAGATGAACGTCACCGGCCGCTCCGGGTCGTTCACCAGGCGCGCCAGGCGTTCCAGGTCCCTGAGCAAAAGCGCGGCGCGCTTGTAAGTGGCGAAACGCCGGGCGAAGCCGATCACCAGGGTGTCGAGGTTGTGCGGCGTGAGATGTGCGGCGAGTTGACCGACCCGGTGCTCGGTGTAGCCGGCCCGCCGAAGCTGGACGGTGAAGCGGTGGTGGGCGTCCTCCAGCATTTCGGCCTTGAGCAGCTTGCGGACGCTCAGATAAACATGATTCGGGATGCTGTCGATAAACTCATGCCAGAAGGCCGCGTCCGCGGGCTTGACCCGCCATCCCACGCCCTTGTACATGTCGAACAGGGCAACCCAGGAACGCCCCAGGAAGGTGTCCACGTCCACGCCGTTGGTGACATGGCCGATGGGATTCTCCTCGGCTGGCACCTGCGGCCAGATATAGGCCTCCATCAGCGAGGCGACCTCGCCGTGAATGCGGCTCACTCCGTTGTGGAAGCGCGAGCCTCGCAGCGCCAGCGCGGTCATGTTGAAGCCGTGCGGATTGCGTTCACCGGCGCCGAGCCCCAGAAAACGGGACTCGCTCACCTCCAGCTTCGCGATCAGATCGCCGAAGTAGGTCGACATCTGGGCCTGTTCGTAGACGTCGTGGCCGGCTGGGACGGGAGTATGGGTGGTGAACACCGTGTTCCCGGCCACAAGTTCCAGCGCCGCGTCGAAGTCCAGCCCCAGTTTCACCTGCTCGAGGCAACGCTCCAGGATCAGGAAGGCGGCGTGGCCTTCGTTGATGTGCCACACCGTGGGCTCAAGGCCCAATGCGCGCAGGGCACGCACGCCACCGATCCCCAGTACGATCTCCTGCTGGATTCTGTCGCCGCCGTAAAGCTGATAGGTGATGCCCCGGTCCTGAGGGGCGTTCTCGGGCAGGTCGGCATCCAGCAGGTAAAGCTTGATATGGCCTGCCTTGGCCTCCCACACCCTGATCTCCACCACCCGCCCCGCAAGCTCCACCCGTACCCGCACCTCGCCGCCGTTCGCATCGAGCGCGGGGGTGATCGGCAGGTCGGCGGGGTCGATGTAAGGGCGGTCCGCAACCTGCTGGCCGTCGTCGAGAATGCGCTGGGTGAAGTATCCCTGATGGTAGAGCAACCCCACCGCCACGAACGGCACCCACAGCTTGCTCATCGCCTTGCAGTGGTCCGCGGCCAGGATGCCCAGGCCCCCGGCGTAGATGGGGACGCACTCGTCGAATCCGTACTCGGCACAGAAGTAAGCGATCAGGTCCCGCTCGGGGTCGAGGAATTCTTCGATTCCGCTGGCGGGCCTTTCCTCCAGGTAGGTGTCATAGGCAGAAAGGACGCTGCGATACTCCTCGAGGAACACGGGGTCATGCACCGCCGCATCCAGCTGGCGCTGGGAAATGCGGCGCAGAAACAGCTTGGGATTGTGGGAGCAGTTCCCCCAGCAATCCGGGTTCAGATGTCGAAACAGCCGCCGCACCCTGCGGTCCCAGCTGAAGTACAGATCGTTGGCGAGCTCGTCCAGCCGCTTGAGCCGCTGCGGCAGGACCGGCCGGATCTCGACACTAAAGCGCGTTCCTGGCATCTTTGGAATCCTTTTCGCGGTATTGTCCTGCCCTGTTCCCACCGTCATGAGACGTCTCCCGAATTGCCAGGCAATTGCGCCCTCCGCAGTTCCCTGGGGGGCCGGGGCACCGACGCCCTCCACCTTGAACCGCCCATGGGCTTGCACGAAGACCGCTACTTCGCTGCTTCTCGCCTGCCACAGTATATCCGGCTCGCCCTTCTCAACTTCGGCCACGACGGTGGCCCTTTGCAAGCCGCGTCGCCGGCCGGAACAAACAGAAACTTCGGCGAGTCGGGGACGCAGGTCACCTTATGTTATGTTCGACGCCGGCCTTGTCCCGCCTCCTGGCCGCCTCGATGGCCGCCGTCATGCGAGCGAAATTTCCGCACCGGACAACGATCTGGTTTATGGCAGCCTCCGTGGACGGTGGAATGGTCATGAAGTCTAAATCTAGAGTCCGGCCGGGGGTTGTCAAGAAAGGGACCCCGGAGAACTCGGCAAAAAGTTAACGCCGATCAAAGAAAGATATTGTCACCTTGCGGGCGCTGGGCTAGAAAGAACCCATGCTTGGGATTTGACCAACGTTCGGGAGTCGCGCGGCAGGCCGATTTCGTTTACGGCCCGCGCATTGCAGCCTTCGCATTGCAGCCTTATCGAGGAGCAGACCATGGACGTCGGTGTTGTTGGATTTGGCGAAATGGGATTGAACATGGCGATGCGCCTGCGGCGGGACCCGCCCCGGATGATGGCCTTCGACCATACATCGACCAAGCTGACGGAGACGGAGCAGCAGGGCGCCGCGAGGCCGGGCGCTCTTGCCGATCGGGTGGGCAAGTTCACGTGCCCTCTTGCGGTGTGGCACATGCTCCCGGCCGCGGAGGTGACCGAAGACAAGCTTCGCGCCCTTGCCGACCTGTTCCAGTCCTGCGAAGTGACCAGACATTCGCTCTTCGTCCGCTTTCGTTTGCAGCAGGAGGAAGCGTTTTCGGAGAAGATGCTGGCGGCGCTACGCCGCGCCTTCGGCGGCCACGCCGTCCGGCGCAGCAGGTGAGGAAGCATGCCATGGAAGCCGCCGCACACCTGCCCCCCGACCTTGCCTCGCTGGTACCCAGGCCCTGCACCCTGGTGATCCTCGGCGGGAGTTCCGATCTCTCCCGCCGCAAACTGCTTCCGGCGTTTTATAACCTGGGCCTGGACCACCTGCTTCCGGCCCCTTGCGCCATCATTGGCTTCGGCAAGAGGGAAATCGACGATTCGGGTTTCCGCTCATTTGCCGTGGAAGGCGTCGGGAAGTTTTCCCGCCGCCCCCTTGATCCTGACGTGTGGGCCAAGTTTGAACGCAAGCTTTTCTACGTCTCCGGGGTCTTTGACGATCCCCAGGCGTTTGCTCGGCTCAGGGAAAGATGCGAGCAGATCGAAGCCGAGCTGGGCATGCCGGGAAACCGCGTGTTCTACCTGGCCGTTCCGCCACAGAGCTTCGGGGCCTGCGCCCGGGGGCTCGCGGCCGCCGGGCTGGTGCAGCCGGAGTCCGAGGGTGTCTTCTCGCGCGTCATCGTGGAGAAGCCGGTGGGATGGGACATCGAAAGCGCACGGGAGGTGAACGCCATCCTCGCCGAGGTGTTCGAGGAGCGGCAGATCTTCCGCATCGACCACTACCTGGGCAAGGAGACGGTACAGAACATCCTGGCGATGCGCTTCGCCAACAGCATCTTCGAACCCATCTGGAATCATAAGTACGTCGATCATATTCAGATCACGGTTGCGGAGCAGGAGGGCGTGGGCACCCGGGCCGGCTATTATGAGCAGGCGGGGGCCCTGCGGGACATGGTCCAGAACCATATGCTGCAGCTCGTCTCTCTGACCGCCATGGAGCCCCCCTGGTCGCTGGATGCGGATGTCATACGCGACGCCAAGCTGGAAGTGCTGCGGGCCATGCGGCCGATCGAAGTTCGGGACGTTGAGAAGTGCGTGGTCCGGGCGCAATACGGACCCGGCCGCATCGACGAAAAGGAGGTCCCGGGCTACCGGCGGGAGGAAGGCGTCAGGCCGGACTCGTCCACCGAGACCTTCGTGGCCCTCAAGCTCTACATCGACAACTGGCGGTGGGCAGGGGTCCCCTTTTATCTGCGCAACGGAAAACGCATGCCCGAGCGGGCGTCGGAGATCGCGATCCAGTTCAAGGAAGTGCCGCAAATACTGTTCAATACCGATCCTCACCGACGGCTGGTTCCGAACGTGCTCGCACTGCACGTGCAACCTGAAGAGGGCATCACTTTCGAAATCTCCTCCAAGCTGCCCGGCCCAAGGGTGCGTTTCGCCCCGGTGGAGCTGGATTTCCGCTACGGAACGACGTTCGGCAAGATATCTCAGGAAGCCTACGAGCGACTGCTGCTCGATGTGATGGACGGCGATGCCACGCTGTTCATGAGACGGGATGCGATCGAGCAGTCTTGGGAGTGGGTGACGCCCATCCTCAAGGCGTGGAAACAATCGAAAACCCACTGGCTGCCGGAATACCGAGCCGGAAGCTGGGGCCCACCCGAAGCCGACAAACTTATCGAACTGGACGGACGGCAGTGGCGGGTGCTTTGAGCGGAGCAAGCCGGCGTCCAGATGACGCGTCATGACGATTCAAATTGGCGCACCCGAGTGGACTGGTTTATGATGAATCACATGCGTGTCGACCACTGCAGGTTGCCAGATCAGTCCAGCTACAAACGTGTGAAGGAGAAGCAAAGTGCCCGATACGACCCATACCGCACCCCGCGTTTCGACAGCTCCCGGCCGGCAAAGCGACACGAAGGCGCATACGGTTGCAGACGGCCTGCGCGAAGCCGGGATTTCTCGCCGCGGCTTCCTCAAATTCTGCACGGCGCTCGCCTCCATGATGGCGTTGCCGCCCACCATGGCGCCCGCCATTGCCGCTGCCCTGTCCAAGGCAACACGTCCCTCGGTGATATGGCTTTCCTTTCAGGAGTGCACGGGCTGCACCGAGTCGCTGACCCGCTCGCATACGCCCAGCATCGAAAACATGATTCTCGACATGGTGTCGCTTGACTATCATCACACGCTGCAAGCGGCGTCTGGTGAGGCTGCGGAGCACGCACGGGAAGAGGCCATGAAGCAGCACTTCGGCAAATACCTGCTGATTGTGGATGGTTCGGTGCCCACCAAGGATGGCGGGGTGTATTCCACCATTGCCGGGGTCAGCAACTACGACATGCTGATGAAAACGGCGCAAGGTGCGGCGGCTGTAATCGCGGTCGGCTCCTGCGCTGCATTCGGAGGACTGCCGCACGCCCAGCCGAACCCGACTGGCGCCGTCCCGGTGAGCGATATCGTGAAGGACAAGCCCATTATCAATGTGCCGGGTTGTCCTCCCATCCCGGTGGTCATTACCGGCGTGCTGGCCCACATCCTGACTTTTGGCAAGCTGCCTGAACTGGATGCGTTAAGCCGGCCGAAGGCCTTCTTCGGCGAGACCATACATGACCGCTGCTACCGGCGGCCGTTCTATGATCAGGGCAAGTTTGCCAAAACCTTCGATGATGAGGGCGCCCGCAACGGCTGGTGTCTGTTCGAACTGGGCTGCAAGGGTCCGGTGACCCACAACGCCTGTGCCACGACGAAGTGGAACGGAGGCACGTCCTGGCCGGTGGAGTCCGGCCATGGTTGCCTGGGCTGCTCTGAGCCCGATTTCTGGGATGGCGGCGGGTTCTATCGCGCCCTTTCCAAGCCGGTCACTGGCGGCACGATCGGTATGGCGGCGGCAGGAGTTGGGGCGGCGGCAGGAGTCGCGGTAACTCTGGCCAATCGTTACAAGCAGCGCGCGGCCCGAAAAGCCCATGAGAAAACGACTTTGGCAGACCTGGAGAAAAAGCCATGAATGAAATTTTATTCCTGTCCTGGGTGCGGGGAACGGGTTTTCAGATTGCCTCCAGCATTTTCGTGCTGGGCGTGCTATGGCGCCTGATCGAGATTTACGGGCTGGGCCGCAAGAAGGATCTGGCGGTTCCCAGAAAGCGCGAAGGCGCGTCCGGCTGGCATACGATTTTTCGGCGCTCCCTCGCGCCGCCTGGCATGATAAGAGTCGCGCCGCTGAGCTACATTGCCGGCTATGCCTTCCATGTCGGGCTGCTGGTGGTGATTCTGCTGTTTGCGCCGCACATCCTGATATTCAAGAGCGTATTCGGATTTGGCTGGCCCGGTATTCCTTCCCAGATCATCGACGCGCTCACCGTGGTCACGCTGGCGGCCATGCTGGTGGTGCTGTTTGACCGCATCCGCAGTCCGGTCAAGCGTTTTCTTTCGACGTTTGGGGATTACTTTGCCTGGGCGATAACTTTTCTGCCGGTGCTGACGGGTTATCTGGCGGTCAAACACCTGCTGTTGCCCTATACCACCATGCTGGCGATACACATCCTGTCGGTCGAGTTATTTCTGGTGATGCTGCCGTTCACCAAACTCATCCATACCTTCACGGTTTTCGTTTCGCGCTGGTACAACGGCGATATCAGTGGACGCAAGGGGGTGGCGGTATGAGCAGCGAGCCTCGGCACGTGCGAGCGCCCACAAATGATGCCGGCCCCCGACAACGTGACGGACGTGTATCCATGGTTTATGAGGAGGGGGCGGTATGAGTGCATCCATACAAAAAGGGGTTAACGTCCTGAAGGAAGTCATCGATGCGCCGATAGCGAGCTTTTTTGCAAGTTGCGTGCATTGCGGGTTGTGCGCCGAGGCCTGTTTGTTTTACACGGAGACAGGGGATCCGAAATACACCCCGATCCACAAGCTGGAGCCGCTGAAAAAAGTATGGCGTCAGGAGTACACCCTGCTCGGGCGTCTGGCGAAAATGACCGGGCTCGCCAAGCCCCTGTCGGATGAAGAAATGGATGAGTGGCAGGAACTGGTTTATGACAGTTGCACCTTGTGCGGGCGGTGTACCCTGGTCTGCCCGGTGGGCAACGATCTCACCTACATGATTCGCAAGCTGCGCGAAGGCATGGCCGTGGCCGGCCATGCGCCGGGAGGGATTGTGAGCGCCGTCAAGCGCACCGTCGAGATCGGCAGCCCGATGGGGGTGAAGCTGCCGGCATTGCTGAATGTCATCAAGCATGTGCAGGAAGATACCGGCCTGGAGATACCCGTGGACAAGACCGGTGCCGAGTATCTGGCGGTGCTGTCTTCCATGGAAATCATCAATTATCCCGAGTATCTCGGCGCGCTGGCGAAAATATTCAAGCAGGCGGGCATCACCTGGACAATTTCCTCCGAGGCGTTCGAGGCAACCAACGCGGGGATACAGATCGGAATTTCCGATATTGCCCGACAAATCGTTTCCCGCATTGTCGACGCTGCCGAGAAGCTCAAGGTCAAGAAAGTGCTGTCGCCCGAGTGTGGTCATGCCTACACCGCGCTGCGCTGGGAAGGACCGAATCTCATCGGCCGGCCTTACAATTTTGAAGTGGTGCATGTGCTGGAGCTGCTCGAGTTCCTGCGCGATCACGGCAAGCTGGAACTGGAAGACAAGATCAAGGAGGCCGTCACATTTCATGATCCCTGCCAGATCGTGCGCCGCGGCGGTGTGCTGACCGCGCCCGAACATCTGGTCAATGCCGTGGCCGAGCACTATGTGCCGATGCCGGATCCCGGCAAGTGGAACTGGTGCTGCGGCGGGGGTGGAGGCGCCTCGGCCATACACGAACCCGATGCGGAGGAGCTTCGCTTCAAGGCATTCAAACGCAAGAAATCGCAGCTCGAGGCGACCGGGGTCAAGACAATGGTGACGGCCTGCGCGAATTGCCGGATTACGCTCGAGGAAGGCATCGATCATTACGGCATGGACACGCAGGTGCTGGGGCTGACCGAGTTGCTGGCCGAACACCTGAAACGCTGAACAGCGGCGCTACCAGGACGATGAAAAGAAAGGAAATGCAATGACAGTGGCACAACGTGTTGTCGTCGATCCGATTACCCGCATCGAAGGTCATCTGCGCATCGAGGCGGAAACGGATGCGGACAACCGCATCACCCAGGCCTATAGCGCGGGAACCATGGTGCGCGGCATCGAAATCATTCTGCGCGGCCGCGACCCGCGTGATGCCTGGGCGTTTGCACAAAGGATATGTGGCGTATGTACGCTGGTTCACGGCATTGCCTCGGTGCGCGCGGTGGAGGACGCGCTCAAGATCGATGTTCCGCCGAACGCGCAGATCATCCGTAACCTGATGATTGCGGCGCAGTACGTGCACGACCATGTGATGCACTTCTATCACCTGCATGCGCTGGACTGGGTGGATGTGGTGTCGGCGCTGAAGGCCGACCCCAAGGCCACGTCCGAACTGGCGCAGGCCATTTCCGGTTACGCAAAATCCTCGCCGGGCTATTTTTCCGATGTGCAGAAACGCTTCAAGGTCTTTGTCGAATCCGGCCAGCTCGGCATATTCAGCAACGGCTACTGGGGCCATCCCGCCTACAAGCTGCCGCCGGAAGCGAACCTCATGGCCGTTGCGCATTATCTTGAAGCGCTTGCCTGGCAGCGCGATGTGGTGAAACTGCATGCGATTTTCGGCGGCAAAAACCCGCACCCGAATTTTCTGGTTGGCGGCGTGCCCTGTGCGATCAGTGTCCATCCCGAGTACGCCGGCATGGACGCCGGCCCGCGCCATGGCGGCGGCCAGGATGCCACGGCGCTCAACATGGTGGGCCTGCAAACCGTGCAGAACGTCATCACCCAGATGCGCGAATTCGTCGATCAGGTCTATGTGCCCGATACCCTGGCCATTGCCGGGTTCTACAAGGACTGGGCCGCCACGGGCGAGGGTCTGGGCAACTTCATGACCTATGGCGACTTTCCCGAGAAGGGCATGTCCGATCCGGCCACGTATCTCATTCCTTCCGGAGTCATCCTCAATCGCGATCTGTCCACCATCCACCCGGTCGATCTGCGTGCCGAGGGCGAGATCGAGGAATTCGTCAGCCATTCCTGGTACGACTACAGCGTAGGCAAGGATCGCGGCCTGCATCCCTATGTCGGCGAAACGGCCCTCCATTACACCGGTCCCAAGCCGCCCTATCAGTACCTGGATGTGGAGAAGGAGTATTCCTGGCTGAAGTCGCCGCGCTGGAAAGGCAAGCCTATGGAAGTGGGGCCGCTCGCCCGCGTGCTGATGCTGTATGCCAAGGGCCATGCCCCGACCAGGGAACTGGTCGGCATGACCTTGCAGAAGCTGGATGTGCCGGTGACGGCGCTGTATTCCACGCTGGGCCGCACCGCCGCGCGTACCCTGGAAACCAAGATCATCGCCGATGCCATGCAGGGCTGGTTCGATCATTTGATGGCCAACATCAAGGCGGGCGAACTGCGCACCTTCAACGATGCGAAGTGGGAGCCGTCGAGCTGGCCGAAGCAGGCCAAAGGGGTAGGCTACATGGAAGCGCCGCGCGGCGCGCTGGCGCACTGGGTGGTAATCGAGGACCAGAAAATCGCCAACTACCAGGCGGTCGTGCCCTCGACCTGGAATGCCGGCCCGCGCGATGCGCAGGGGCAGGACGGCGCCTACGAGGCCGCGTTGAAGGGGCTTCGCCTGCATGATCCCAAACAACCGATCGAGATTCTGCGCACCATCCACAGCTTCGACCCCTGCATCGCCTGCGCCGTACATGTGACCGACCCGGATGGCGAAGAACTGGTGACGATCAAAGTGAAGTAGGTGGACTAGACTGAAAGCACGGCAACAACAGGAAAGGAGATGAGGTCAATGACTGCGACACATAAAGTATATGCATGGGGCGGCTGGAAGATGCCCATCCTGCATTTGAACGACCCGGAATATTGTGAACATGGCTGTCCGATCTGCACGCGGGCAAGACGCGGCGTGCCGTGGGCGGTTACGGTGCAGAAGGTCGAACTGGCGCTGACCCGGGGCGGGTGTCCGTGGGGACGCGCGCGCCGGCGCAAATACGGAGTATCCCCGCATGAGTCATTGCCCGTGAAATCAGCCTGACGAGAGAGCCTATTTATGATCGCCGCGAAATATCAACGCATGTTTATTCCGGCCGCGCTTGGCCTGTTCGCTGACAACGCGCTCGCCCATACCGGAGTGCATAGCGGATCCGGTTTTGTGGGAGGATTTGCGCATCCGATGCTGGGTCTGGATCACTTGCTCGCCATGATCGCCATCGGTGTGTGGGCGGCGCAGCAGGGTGGCCGTGCCCTGTGGGCGGTGCCCGCGACTTTCGTGACCGTCATGGTGCTGGGCGGTCTCCTTGCCCTGACGGGTTTGGCGTTGCCACATATCGAAACGGGCATTTCGCTGTCCGTTCTGGTGCTCGGTTTGCTCATCGCTTTCCAGCGCAACTGGCCGGTGACGGCCGGCATGGCAATCGCGGCCGTCTTCGCCCTGTTCCACGGCTATGCCCATGGACTGGAAATTCCCCAGACCGCGTCCCCCCTGCTCTTCGCCGCCGGATTCGTGCTGGCTACCAGTCTGTTGCATGGGGTGGGGATACTCGGCGGACGGATGGGCCCGAAGTGGGTACGAGCGGCTGGCGTGCTGATTGCCGCCACGGGTTTTACGCTGACCGGGTTTTCGCTGATGCCGGGCATTTGAGCCCCAGGAATCTGCTGAATGACAGAGATAGAATGCATCGGCCATTTTTTTACGGTGCAAGGCGAGACACAACATATTAAGACGTGGCCGGCCCAAACCTGCTGGGTGAGCAGGCAAAGGTAAATTTGGTCTGCATTGTCAAAAATGGTTAATGCACATTGATTACTCTTTGTGGCTTTAGCCTCTGTGGTGAATAAATTGCCGTTTTTAGGTTGATCCGAGGTTCGAGATGGCGGAGAGCATGCTCAAGCACCTGCTGGCCGCGGAGTTGCGCGCGGAGGAAAAAATCGGCATCGCCAGCCGCCAGCGCGAGCACATGATCCAGCAGGCTCTGGATGAGGTCCGCGCGCGGGAGGCCGAATTCGATGCCGGCTTCGAGGCGCGTCGCGCCGTGCGGCTTGCCGCTGCCGAAGACCGGGCCCGGCAGCACGTCGCCGAACTGGAAACACAGCATCATGCCCGCCAGCAGGAATTGCGCCGTCTCGCCGGGCACAACGAGACAGCCGCCGTGGAGGCGGCGCTCGAACTGTTTCTGGGTGATGGAAAAACATGACCGGGGAAAACCATCCATAGCGCCTATCTGAACGCCCGGGTCAGCATCATGGCGAGCCGGCTGCTTACGCCGGGCGCGCTGGAGAAACTCATCGACGGCAGCCTGGAAGACGAGCGTGCGGTGTTGACCCGCAGTGGTCTGGCCAGTCTTGCCGCCGACCTCGAAGCGGGGCGTTTTCTCGAACAGTCGATCACCCAACTGCTGCTTGCCGACATTCTCATCCTGAGCCGGGCCACCACCGGGGACGCGCGAAATTTCCTGATCTTCTGGACGCGGCGCCACGAGTTCACCAATCTCAAGACCCTGCTGCGTGGCAGGATGGCGCAGGCGACGCAGCAGGAGATACGCGCGCAGCTTGCCGACCTGGGCCCGTTTTCGACCCTGCCGGTTGACGAACTGCTGCGTACCGAGGACATGGCCGAACTGCTGCGCCGGCTCGAGACCACTCCCTATGCCGACATGGTGCGTTTCGCGCGGCGCGCTTTCGAGCGCCAGCCCAGCCTGTTCGCCCTCGACTCGGCGCTGAACCGGCGCTACTACCATGGGTTGGTACGTCATGCGCGGCCGCTGGAACAGGCTGCGGGACGCGCTTTTTCCGGTCTCATGGCGCAACTCATCGACCGGGTGAACCTGGTGTGGATGCTGCGTTACCGTCATGCCTATGGCCTGCCGCCGTCCGAAGTGTTCTTCCTGCTGATACCCGCGGGTTACCGCCTGAAGAGCGATCTGCTCAAGGCGCTCGCCATGCTGCCGCGTCTGGAGGATGTGCTGGCGGGACTGCCCGCGCCCTATGCCGACTGGCTGGCGCGGGCGGCTACGATCGACGCGGTTTACCGCATCCTGGAGGAACAACTCGCCCGCGCCGCACGCGCGGTGCTCCTGTCGGCCGCGCCCGCCATCGCCCGCACCTTTGCCTATCTCATCCTGCGCGAACGCGATTTGCGCCGGGTGCGCGCCGCGCTCAAGGGCCGCGCGCTGGCCATCGCGCCGGACATCATCCGTCAGGCGGTGGGGCTCGGGCCTGCTGTCATCGCTGCCGCGGCATAGCACCATGTTCAGGCCGCTTGCCATGCAGTACGTCACGTTGTGGGTCACGGCGAGCGATGCCGCCGCCGCATCGCTCACCCTGGCGCGCTTCGGTATCTTCAGCCCCGAGGTGAATACGGACTTTACGGAGGAACTGCCGGAGACGCCGGGCGAGCATTACCGCACGGTATGGCTGGAGGCGCGCGGACGGCTCGCCAAAATCGGCCAGCATTTCGGGTCGCTGCCGCCGCCGGCGCCGCTGGCCGGCGCGGAGGCCCCCACGCTGGAGGAACTCGAACGCTTGAACGCCTGGCTCGGCGAACTGTGGAATGTGACCTCCGTCTGCGAGGAGGAGCGCCATCGTATCGAGGAGGAACGCCAGAAGAACGCCTCCCTGATGGCCACCCTTGCCCGTTTTCGCGCGCTGGATATCGACCTGGGCTGGCTGACCCGACCCAAGCGTTTTCTGGATACGCGGGTGGGCAGCGTGCCCGAAGCCAGCGTGAGCCGGCTGGCCGAAGCGCTGGCCTTGTCAGGTTTCCTGCTGGAGGTGTTCGGCGCCAGCCAGGGCATGACGCATGCGGTGGTCGCCGGCCCGGCCGGCCGGCGCGAGCAGGTGCGCGCGGTGCTGGACGATGCCGGCTGGCAGGACATGGCCATCCCGCCGGAACTGCTCGCCCATCCCGACGCGGCGCATGTCGGGTTGCAGGAACGCGATGCCAGCTTGCTCGAAGCAGGGGGGACGTGCGAGGCGAAGCATGGCATTGTCCTGGGGCAGGCCAGCAAGCGGCTGGTTGAGGCGAGCCGTTCCCTTGCGCTGGCGGAACCGTATGCGCGCCTGTCCGCGGAAACCCTGCGCGCGCGCGGCGGACTCGCCCTCATGACCGGCTGGGTGCCGGCAAACGAGGCCCGGCGGCTGGAGCGGTCGCTTGACCGGACGCTGGCCGGTCGCTATGTGCTGCAACTGCGTGCGCCCACGTCCGCCGAGCGCGACGAGGTGCCGTCCGCGCTCCGCTATCCCAACTGGCTGGGCCCGTTCGCGGAACTGGTGCGCACCTACGGCGTGCCGCGTTACGGCGAATTCGATCCCACCCTGCTGTTCGCGATTTCCTTCGTGCTCATGTTCGGCATGATGTTCGGCGACGTGGGGCAGGGGGCGCTGATCGCGCTGGGGGGGGTCGCGCTGCCGCGGAAGGTCCGCCGCTTCCGGCCGCTGCTGGTTGCCGCGGGGCTGGCTTCCGTCGCGTTCGGTTTCCTGTACGGCAGCGTATTCGGCGTCGAGACGCTGATCACCCCGCTGTGGATTTCGCCGCTGCACGATCCGGTGCGCATGTTGCTGGCTGCCGTGTACTGGGGCATGGGCTTCATTCTGGTGACCCAGCTCATCCTGGTGGTCAACCGCATGGTGTCGGGCCGGCTGGCGTCTGCGCTGTTCGACGCGGGCGGGGTCGCCGGCATGGTCCTTTACATCGGCGCGGCGTGGGGGCTGCATGGCTGGTTCACCCGCGACAGCTTCGGTGCGTGGCCCGCCCTGCTGTGCGCGGCGGGTCTCGCCAGCGTGCTCGCCTTCAACTGGCGCGCCAGCCGGGGTCCGCTGGGCGAGCGCCTGCTCGGCGTCATCATCGAAGGCTTCGAGTCCCTGATCGGCTTTTTCGCCAACACCCTGTCCTTCATGCGCGTCGCCGCGTTTTCCATCAACCATGGGGCGCTGGCCATCGCCGTATTTGCCATCGCCGACAATTTCGGCCATGCCGGGAAAGCGATCAGCCTGGTGCTGGGCAATCTCGTCATCCTGGTGCTGGAGGGGGCCATCGTGGCCATACAGGTATTGCGGCTGGAATATTATGAGGGTTTCTCGCGCTTTTTCAGCGGCGGCGGACGATCGTTCAAACCGCTGACGCTGGCGCCGGAAGCCCACCTGGGAACGAAATTTGGCAATGGAGAAATAACATGATTTTTATCGCAGGACTCATGACCCTCACCGTGATCGGACTCATCGTGCTCGGGGTCATCCTCGAATTTGCGCCGCAGGCGAAGCCGGGTGCCTCGCCACGGATGAAGGCAGTGGTCATCGGCAATCTCGCGCTGTTTGCCGGGGCGCTCGCCGGGCTGATGATACTCGGCGTGCAGGACGTCATGGCCGAACCGGTGGCGCAGGCGGTGCGCGGCGAAATCTCGGTGGGCATGGGCCTCGCCATCATCGGTGTGGGGCTGCCCACCGCAATCGCCGCGCTGGCTGCCGCGCTGGCCCTGGGCCCGGTGGGTTCCGCCGCGCTGGCGGTGATCGCCGAGAAGCCCGAACTGTTCGGCCGCACCCTGATCTACCTGGGTCTGGCCGAGGGCATCGCCATTTATGGTCTGGTCATGAGCATACTGCTGCTGGGTAAACTCTGAATGGGCACTCCGGCCGCTTACTCCACCCGCATCATCGCCATGGGCAGCGGCCCGCTGATGGACGGTTTCCGCCTGGCCGGCGTGGAAACCTGGCCGGATGCGAGCGCCGCGCAGCTTGAAGCCCTGCTCCAGGAAATGATGAATGGCAGGCAGCGCGCGCTCCTGCTGCTCGAAAACGAACTGGCGCAGAGCGATGGCCCCTGGCTGCGGCGGGTGCGCGCCGAAAGCGGCCATATCGTGGTGACGCAGATTCCGCCGCTGCATCTGCCCGGGGACTATCGCACCGCGGCGGATGCACTGCTGCCACAGGTCATGGGCGGCGCGGAAACCGGATGACCGAGCAAGCCGAAAAGCTGGAGGCCTCGCTGGCCGCGCAGGCCGTCACGCTGGCCGACGAACATCAGCGCCATGGCGAGGAAGCCCGCGATGTCATCCTGGCGCGGGCGCGGGAACACCTCGAAGCGCGCGCGGCACGCGAGCAGGAACAGTTCCGGCTGGCGGCGGAACGCCTGTTCCGCCAGCGCGTGCAGGCCGCATCCATCCGGTTTGCCGCCGAGTACGACCGGCTGCGCTGGGTGCTGGTCGAGGGCGCCTTGGCGCAGCTTCAGGCCCGTCTGGCGCAGCTTGTCGCTGACCCTGGCCGCTATCACGCGGTGTTGCGCCGTTTCGTCGCCGAAGGCGTCGCGGCGATTGCCGAAGGTGAACTGGTGGCCGAATTCTGCCCGCATGAGTTGGACGTGCGCGAGGACGGCGCCCGCATCGCGCGGGAGGCGGCGCCGGGGCGCGGCATCGAGGCGCGGCCGCTGGCGGCCGCCGCGAGCGGTGGTGTGAGGGTATTGAGCAAGGATGGACGGGTACGGGTGGACAATAGCTTCGAGGGCCGCCTGGCGCGTTTGGAAAGCGAGATCGTCCGGCGGGTGATGGAAACCTTGTTCCCGGACGAGTCATGATCGGCACCATCCTCGACATCCGCGGCCCCATCGTGACCGCGCATCTGCCCGAAGCGCGCATCGGCGAGCAGGTGAAGCTGGGCGAAGTCGGCCTCATGGGCGAAGTCATCGCCCGCCAGGGCGAACATGCCGAGATTCAGGTGTATGAATACACCGAGGGGCTGCGGCCGGGCGAGGCGGCCGAAACCCTGGGTTTTCCGCTGTCGGTGGAACTGGGGCCGGGACTGATCGGCGGCATCTTCGACGGCCTGCAACGGCCGCTGGCGACCATGCTGGAGGTGTCGGGCACGCGGATCGCGCGCGGTCTCGACATCCGGGCGCTGGATCCCGCGCGGCGCTGGCGCTTCGAACCATCCAGCGAGCTGAAAATCGGCCGGCCGGTCCAGGGCGGCGCGGTGCTGGGCAGCGTGCAGGAAACCGCCAGCGTCAATCATCGCATTCTGGTGCCGCCGGGAATCGAAGGCGAACTGGAAGACTGCGTGGCGGCGGGCGAGTACACGGTGGAGGAGGTCATCGCCCGGGTGCGCGATGCCGGCGGCACGCGGCATCGGCTCACCCTGTCGCATCGCTGGCCGGTGCGCCTGCCCCGGCCCTACCGGCAGCGCGATCACGCGGTGGAGCCGCTGATCACCGGTCAGCGCATCCTGGATACCTTCTTTCCGCTGCTCAAGGGCGGCAAGGCCGCCATTCCCGGCCCGTTCGGCGCCGGCAAGACGGTGTTGCAGCAGCAGATCGCGCGCTGGTCCAACGCCGACATCGTGATCTACGTCGGCTGCGGCGAGCGCGGCAACGAGCTGACCGACGTGCTCGACACCTTTCCCAAGCTGACCGACCCGCACACCGGCCGCCCGCTGATGGAGCGCACCCTGCTGGTGGCCAACACCTCCAACATGCCGGTGGTGGCGCGCGAGGCGTCGGTCTATGTCGGCATGACGCTCGCCGAGTATTTCCGCGACCAGGGCTACGACGTGGTGATGGTGGCCGACTCCACCAGCCGCTGGGCGGAGGCGCTGCGCGAGGTGGCCGGGCGGCTGGGACAGATGCCGGTGGAGGAAGGCTATCCGGCCTATCTCGGCTCGCGCTGGCGGCTTTCTACGAACGCGCCGGGCGGGTGGAAACGCTCGCCGGCGAGTCGCGGCTCGGTCACGCTGATCGGCGCGGTGTCGCCGCCGGGCGGCGACTTCTCCGAGCCGGTCACCAGCCATACCAAGGACATCATCCAGACCTTCTGGGCGCTGTCGAAGGAACTGGCCGACGCCCGCCATTACCCGGCGGTGGACTGGAGCGAGAGCTTCTCGCGGTTACGTCGAGCACCGCGGCCAGGTGGTGGCACGAACACGTCGATCCGGGCTGGGCCGCGACGCGCGCCGAGGCGCTGGCGCTGCTGGCGCAGGCCGAGGAACTTACGCGCATCGTGAATCTGGTCGGCGTGGAAGCCCTGTCCACCGGCAGCGCTGGGCGCTGGAGTCCGCCAAGCTGCTGCGCGAAGGCGTGTTGCAGCAGAGCGCGCAGGAGCCCACCGACAGTTACGCCTCGCCCGCCAAGCAGTTCGCTGCTGCTGAAACTGCTGCTGGACATCGTGCACGAAGGCGAAGCCATGATCGTGCTGGGCGTGCCCGTGCGCGAGCTGCTGGCGCTGCCGCTGCTCGCCCAGGCGCGGCGCTGGAAGATTCATTACGGCCCTGACGATGTCGCCGCGCTGGCGCGGGAGGCGGACAGCGTGCGCATGGTGTTCGACAGACTGCGGGCGGACTATGCCCAGCCTGCCGGAGGCAATAGACACAAATGAAGGAAAAGGAATTCCGCACCGCAGACCTCCGCCCGCGGCGGACTGCTGGTCATGGCGAATGTGCCGGGGGTGGCGCTGGGCGACCGGGTGGTGGTGCGCGATCATCGCGGCCGCCGCGCGTTCGGCCAGGTGATCCGCACCTCGGAACGACGGGTGCTGGTGCAGGTGTTCGAAGGCACCGACGATCTGGATCTGGAACGCACCTGGGTGCGCTTTCTCGATCAGCCGTTCGAGATTGCCGCTCGCGCCGGAGATCCTGGGGCGCATCTTCAACGGGGTGGGCGAGCCGCGCGACGGGCGGCCGCCGCTGGTGTCCGCGCTGGCGCGCAATGTCAACGGCGCGCCGCATCAACCCGGCGGCGCGCGCCTATCCGCGCGAGTTCATCCAGACCGGCATTTCCGCCATCGACGGCATGAACTCGCTGGTGCGCGGCCAGAAGCTGCCGATCTTTTCCGGCTCCGGCCTGCCGCACAACCGGCTGGCCGCGCAGATCGTGCGCCAGGCGCAAGCCTGCTGGCCGAGGACAGCCGGTTCGCCATCGTGTTCGCCGCCATGGGCGTGTCGCACGCCGACGCGCGTTTCTTCCAGGAGAGATTTCGAGCAGAGCGGCGTGCTCGCGCAAGGTGGTGATGTTCATCAATCTCGCCGACGATCCGTCCATCGAGCGTCTGATCCTGCCGCGCGCGCGCTCACCGCGGCCGAGTACCTGGCCTTCGACCTCGACATGCACGTGCTGGTGGTGATGACCGACATGACGCACTACGCCGAGGCGCTGCGCGAGGTGGCCACGGCCAAGGGCGACGTGCCGTCGCGCAAGGGTTATCCGGGCTATCTGTATTCGGACCTCGCGGAAATCTACGAACGCGCCGGCCGCATCAAGGACCGCGCGCGGTTCCATCACCATGATTCCGGTGCTGTCCATGCCGTCGGACGACATCACCCACCCGATTCCCGACCTCACCGGCTACATCACCGAGGGCCAGATCGTGCTTGAGCCGCGAACTCGCACAACCAGGGCGTCTACCCGCCGGTGGCGGTGCTGCCTTCGCTGTCGCGCCTGATGAAGGACGGCATCGGCAAGGACGCCACGCGCGAGGACCATCCGCGGGTGGCGAGCCAGCTGTTCGCCAGCTATGCCCGCGCGCTGGAAGTGCGCAATCTCGCGGCCATCATCGGCGCCGAGGAACTGACCGCGGAGGATCGCCGGCTTTCTCGCCTTCGCCGAGGCGTTCGAGAAACGCTTCGTCGGCCAGGGCGAAAACGACGACCGCAGCATCGCCGATACGCTCGACCTTGCCTGGGAGGTGCTGTCCCTGCTGCCGCGGGATGCGCTGACGCGCGTCAGCGAAGCCGAACTGGACGCGCATTACCGATCCGCCGTCGCCCGCGCCATGAAACGCCTCAATGTTCCGCCCACCCACAATGCCCTGCTGGCAATGAAACGCCAGGTGCGTTTTCTGGAGCAGGGCCATGACATGCTGGAGAAGAAGCGCGAACTGCTCACCCGGGTGGTGCATGCGCGCCTCGCCGAGTACCGGGCGTTGCGGCAGGAAACGGAACAGGCGCTGGCCGAGGCCTATCGCTGGCTCGCCATCTGTCAGATGCGCATGGGCAGCCTGATGCTGCGCCAGGCCAGCCTCGGACTGGCGCCCGCCGTCGAAGTGACCATCGTGCCGCGCTCGTCGGTCGGCGTGGAATACCCATCGGTGACGGCGCGAGCGCGCTGCCGCTGCAACCGGTGGGGCTGATGTGGACCGATCCCAGTTTCGACGAGGCGCGCGCGCGCATGATCGAACTCACCCTGCAGCTTGCCCGTCTGGGCGAGGCGGAGAATGTCCTGTGGCGCTTCGTGATTGAAACCCGCAAGACCCGCAAGCGGGTCAACGCGCTCAAGTACAACATCATTCCGGGCTATCGCGCCACGCTCCGATACATCCGCGCAGTCGCTGGAGGAAGAGGAGCGCAACACCCTGTTCCAGTTAACCCGGATCTTCACCTGAGCGCCGCGATGCATTCCCGCACCAGCGCGGGGCCGCGGTAGATGAGGCCGGTATAGAGCTGGATCAGGGCGGCGCCGGCGTCGATTTTCTGCTGCGCGTCGCGACCCGAGAGGATGCCGCCGACGCCGATGATCGGCACTTCGCCCTGCAGATGATGGTACAGAACGCGGATGACGCGGGTGGAGGCTTCGCGCACCGGCGCGCCGGACAGTCCGCCGGTCTCGTCGGCGTGCGGCAGGCCCGCGACCGCGTCGCGGGCGAGCGTGGTGTTGGTGGCGATCACCGCGTCGATGCGATGCACCATGAGCAGGGCGGCAATCGCCGCGATTTGCGCATCGTCCAGATCGGGCGCGATTTTCAGCGCGATGGGCACGTACCGTCCCTGCCGCTGGGCAAGTTCGGACTGACGCAGCTTGATGGCGGACAGCAGGGCGTCGAGCGCTTCGTCCTTCTGCAGGTCGCGCAGATTCTGCGTGTTGGGCGAGGAGATGTTCACCGTGACGTAGCTGGCGTGTGCGTAGACGGCGTCAAGGCAGGCCAGGTAGTCGTCCACCGCACGCTCGTTCGGCGTGTCCTTGTTCTTGCCGATGTTGATGCCGAGGATGCCCCGGTATCCGCTCGCCGCGACATTGCGCACCAGGTTGTCCACGCCGAGATTGTTGAAGCCCATGCGGTTGATGATCGCCTGCGCTTGCGGCAGCCGGAACAGGCGCGGTTTCGGGTTGCCGGGTTGCGGGAGCGGGGTGACCGTGCCGATTTCGATGAAGCCGAAGCCCAGGGCGGCGAGTCCGTCGATGGCTTTGCCGTCCTTGTCCAGCCCGGCTGCAAGCCCAACCGGATTGGGAAACTTCAGACCCATGACCTCGATCGCGCGGCCTTTGGTTTTTCCTCGGCCAAGCCCCCCGAGTCTGCCGGTCCTGGCCAGGGCGGCGATGGTGAGATCGTGCGCGGTTTCAGGGTCCAGCGCGAAAAGGGCAGGGCGGATCAGCTTGTAAAGCATGCAGGGGAGCGACCTCAGAAGAGTTCCTGTTCCAGGGTCTGGTAAACAAAATTGGCGTTGATCCAGTGGTTGAGCTGGTAAAGCGGCCAGTTCTCGAATTCCTTGATGCCCGACATGCGTACCGCATCCTGCAGGGATTGCCCCTGCTGGATGGCGTTACGGATATTTGCCGTCAGCGTATCAACATAACGGCGGGTATTGCTGACCATCGGGAACGGCGCGGTCTGCGGCGCGCCGTGGCCGGGCACCATCAGGGCGACATCGGGGAATTGCCTGGCAATCCAGTCCTGCATCGCGTCGATCTCGTGCAAATGACCATCGCCGATGAACGTGATCCGGCCGTTGAATGCCAGATCGGAAATCCACAGGATGCGGTCTTCCTTTTGCCACATCACCAGGTCGCCATGCGAGTGATGGTGATTGGTGTCGTAAATCTCGAACGTCTTGTCGCCCAGCTTGACGACGACGCGCGCCGGGTTGCCGCCGCCGACCATGATGTCAGGCACGACGGCATGGAAGTCTTTCATTTCCCGGGGCAGGAAAACCTTGCGGTAAGCGACGGAGCGCTCGATCGTGGCTGAGTAGACATAGTCTTCCGTGCCGGTATGGCTGATGACGCGGATGCCGGGAATGCTGGCGAAGGCAGAAGCACCGTAGTAATGGTCGGGGTGTGCGTGGGAGATAACGAGGTAGCGTATGGGTTTGCAGGTCACTTCACGGATGGCGGCGATCATGCGCCTGCCCAGGCTGGGCGTGCCCAGCGCATCCAGCACCAATACGCCGTCGTCGGTGACGACAAAGCCTGCGTTGCCGTTGAATCCGCGGTTGACGCCATCCACCTCGGCGATGTTGCCAAAAAAGAAATACGTGTCCGGCGCAATCTTGTAATAGGGCAATGGTTTTGTATCCGGATCGTTCTCCTGTACGGCGAAAACGGGCGGACGCGGGCTGTTGACCGCTTCCTTGGGCATGAAAGCCTTGGCGGGATCGGTGCCGAACTGCTGGTTGATGTCCGCGCCTTCCAGTGGCAGAACCTCGATGGGAACCAGCCTGGCCGCCATCGCGGCAACCGGCAAGAGCAGGCTCAGAACCAGTGTGATCGCTCGCATGATGGTCTCCTCATTCATTGTTTACGCTTAATGGTAAGGCAGTTCGAATGATTTAAGAGACGGCAAGCCTTTCAAAAATCATGTATCTGCTGCGGATGGGGCAGCATTGCGACCCTGTTCGCTTGCGGTGCAGGGGCGGTGTTTCAGTCAGCGCTGGGTGCTTCTCCCAAACAATCCGCGTCCCCGGAAATATTGAACGGCCAGCCAGCCGCCAAGCAGGCCGCCCAGATGCGCGAAGTGCGCCACACCCGCCGTGGTACCGGTCACGCCGAGAAAGAGTTCGATGGCGCCGTAGCCCAGTACAAACAGACGCGCCGGGACCTGGATCATGGGCAGGAAAATGAAACTGACGACGCGGTTGGGAAAATACAGTGCATAGGCCAGCAGCAGGCCGAACACGCCGCCGGACGCGCCGATGACCGGCCCGCTTGCATGAAGGAAATAGCCGGAAACGGCAATCTGGGTCATCGCCGCCACCACCACGCTGATCAGATAGGTCAGCAAATAGCGCAGATCATTCCAGCGCCGCTCCAGCTCCGAGCCGAACATCCAGAGGGCGACCATGTTGAACCCAAGATGCAGCAGGGAGCCGTGCAGGAAACTGTAGGTGAACAACTGCCAGAGATGAAACACGCCCTCCGAACCCGGCGGCCACAAGGCGAATATCTGCAATATGCCCGGCCCGGTGAACAATTCCAGCAGGTAGATCAGTAGATTGAGGGCAATCAGCGCGCGGGTAATGGGCGGCATGGCGATGTCGGAAAATTGGACAGGATTTTATCCTGATTCGGGCTGGGGCTTGGCGGGGAGCTGGGCTGCCAGACGGCCAACAGGCGCTCGCCGTGCATGGCATTGAAACGTGTGTTTCCTGGCCGTGCCCCGCAAGCGGTTCAACCGCCGACAGCGCAGCTTGGGTACTGACCCCGTTGCCCTGCCCTTACTCCGTTGCGGGAATGATTTGCCGGGAAATCAGAATTCGTATTCCACCTGCATTCTGAAGGTATTGTCGGGCGTCGCGTCCGTCGTGCCGATCAACCAGGCGGCGTTGTATCTGATGGCACCGTGGTCGCCGAGCGCCAACTTGCCGAAGATGGCCGGGCCCAGTTTGTGCTCCTGATCATTGTGCGGCGCCCAGTCGTTCCATTTGCCCATCTCGCCGAATCCCTGCAAGCCAAATTCGAATTCCTTGTGCCAGCGATACTTGGCCTGCCACTGATACTGGAACACGGTTTCGTTGGGCACCTCTTCGTCGCCGCCGAATTTCGATTCAAACAACAGGTTGCCGTTCAGTTGCAGCTTGCCGAACTCGGTCTGGAACAGGGGGCCGAATTTGAATTCGTTCGGTTCGTCTCCCTTGTTGAGCGGGAATTCGAATTCGGTTATCAGGCCGACTTCAACCGGGTATTTTCCGGTTTCGGTCAACTGGAATTTGTTTTCGAATTCAAAAATATTGAGCCTGGGCTCCCCGCTTTCATCTTCGGTTTTCAGATAGACCTCGGTAAACCACCAATCGGTGGCGCCGTAACCGACGCCAAGACTGGCCACCTGCTCGGTTTCTCCGGATGGCTGCTTGTCGGTGCCGAATTTGAAGTCGATTTCCTTTTCACCGTAATCGACAGTCGGCATATAGACGTAATCGGCCGGGCCGGCATGAACGCTGCCGCAGAATAGTGCTGAGCCCAGACAGAACGCCCGCGCACTTTTTTTCAGCATCGGGTTTTTCATTTCGCAAGTGAACGACCGGCCCACTTCATGCCTATTGCAATCGTGGCCAGGGTAAGAACATAAAAAATCAGCTGCATGCCGGCGGGTCTTGGGTCGTAGCCCGCAAGGCTATGAAGCAGCATGCCGGGGATGGAATTCTCGGGAAGCGTCGCCGACGTGTCCCAGACCGGGGCGGCGAGGCTGGGCAATACATCGGCCTGGATCAGGAAATGCGCCGCCTGGGAGGCCATTCCCGCAGCCAGCAGCAACACCAGCATGCCGGTCGCAGCGAAAAACCAGCGCATCGGCACCCGCAGCAGGCCAGCGTAAATGGCATAACCCACGGAGACGCCGGCCAGGATGCCGATCACGCCGCCCAGCAACATCGACGATGCACCCGCGCCCTCCGATGCGGAAATGCCAAAAAGGAACAGCACCGTTTCAGAGCCTTCGCGCAACACGGCCAGTCCGACGACAACCAGCAGGACCGAATGCTCCTGGCGGCCCTCCTGGATGGCGTTGCCCACGGATTTCGCCGAGATCGCCAGGGCCTTGCCGTGGGACGTCATCCAGATGTTGTGCCAGGCCAGCATCAGTACCGCGATGCCCAGTATCACGGCGTTGAGGAGTTCCTGTCCGACGCCGCTGGCCATGGAGGAGATCACGTCGGTGGAGGCCGCTACCAGGGCGGAGCCGGCCAGGCCGGCCACGAGCCCGCCGAGCAGCCAGCGGTTACGACCGGGCACCGAGCGGGTCGCGGCGGCGAGAATGCCGATAATGAGTGCGGCTTCGAGCACTTCCCGAAAGACAATCACAGCGGTTCCAAACATTTCCGTTCTCCTGTTGATTACTGAGCGACGATGACGCCCTGAGCCGTTTTTTCGTTGTATTCGCCGAAAAAGGAGTAGCGCCCGGGCTCCAGCGGTCCGATAAAAATAGTGGCGGTGGATTTGCCGGCGATAATTTTTTCGCGATTGAGATCGTGGCTTTCGAATTCTTCCGGGGTGGCATCCCGATTCTCGACCGACAGCTTGATCTTCTTGCCTGCCGGGATCACGAGTTCCGCCGGTTGAAAACGATGGTCCTGGATGATCAGGGCGTAGCCGCCATCGGCAGCCATCGCTGCTGTGACACCGAACATTGCCGCCGTCGCCAGGGTGTAGACAACGGGTTGGCGGCATGGGGAAAAAAGGCGTGGGTTGAAGGTCATGGCGGCTCCTTGTTTGCTGGACCAGGGGTTTATTCAAATGATAATAAATCCCATTATGCATGATAATGGTTATCAACTGCAAACAATAATTCTGGAGCGCGCATTGAAGTGTTCTCTGTACAACATCCAACCGGTAACTCCGCAGATACCTGGCAGCAATGGAAATCCACGGCATCCTGAAATTGACAGGGGCTCATTCTTGCCCGGAGCGTAATTTGGCGACTTGACTCTATTGGCAGCCAAGTCCGATCATGAAGTCTGACAGCCGCTCCCAGGCCTGGAGCCAGGGCTTGATCCTGTCCGGCCAAGGGCTGGGTGCTGGGCAGCGAGATGGCAAAGCCGGTACGGATAACAAAATTGATCCGCGACAGACGACAAGGGCCGCATTCGCGGCCCTTGTCATGGGGTGTGGAACCCGTTATTTCTTCGCCGTGCGCGGCTATTTCTTCGCGGTGCGTCTCAGGCGGTTGAGCAGCCGCCGCGCCAGTTCGCCGAACAGTTCGGTCTGAGTCGGGTGCGGGAAGATCGCCTTCGCAACCTGGGTCAGCGTCATCTCTCCTGCCACCATCATCACGCCGATGCCGATCAGGGTGTCGGTGTGATCCGCCAGGAAGTGCACGCCGATGACGCGGCCCGTGGCCTTGTCGGCCACCAGCTTGATCATGCCCTCGGTTTCGCCGGTGATCATCGCCTTGGCGTCGATGCTCATCGGCATCTTGGCTTCCACTGCGTCGATGCCACTGGCCTTGGCCTGCGCCACCGACATTCCGACGAAACCGGCCTGCGGACGCGAGAAGGTCACGCCGCAGTCGCGGTCCTGGTCGTATGTGCTCGCGTGTCCCAACAGGTTGTCGGCGGCGACCCGGCCCTGCGTGGAGGCGGTGTGGGCGAGCATGTAGCCGCCGATCACGTCGCCGACGGCGTAGATGTGCGGTGCGCTGGTCTGGCAACGGGCGTTGACCTTGATCGCCGCGCCATCGAGTTCGACGCCGACCTTGTCGAGGTTGAGCTTGCTGGTGTCGGGGCGCTTGCCGGTGGCCATCAGTACGATGTCGCAGTCGAACACGGACTCGCCGCCTTCCTGGCTGGCGCTGTCCGTATTGGAATAGCGCAGCCTCATCGCGCCGGGCGTACCGCTCACTTCGTGGATGGCGGCGCTGGTGACGACGGTGATTTCCTTTTCCAGCGAGGCGATCAGCGTTTTGGCAATTTCATCCTCGATTTCGGCGAGGATGCGGTCGTTGCGTTCCAGCATCAGCACCTCGGTGCCGAAGTCGCGGAAAATCTGTGCCATTTCCACGCCGATGACGCCGCCGCCGACGATGCCGAGTTTCTTCGGCGGTGCCGCGAGATTCCAGATGGTGTCGGACGTGACCACGCCGCCCGTCGCCAGATTCTCGCGCGCGCCGGGAATCGGCGGCACGAAGGCGGGGGCGCCGGTGGCGATCACCGCCGCGCCGAAGCTGACGGTGTAGGGCTCGCCCTCGACCGGGGTGATTTTCAGCGTATGCGTGTCGACGAATTCGCCGAAGCCTTCGCGCACGTCGATCTTCATGCCCTTGTCGGCCTTGAGCGCCATGTCGCCGCGGCTCGTCTGCACCCAGCGGCGATGCTTTTCCACCTGAACCCAGTTGAGCGCCGGAGTATCGGTGCCGTCCACGCCCATTTCGCAGTCGTGCCCGCGATTGCGGATGACGTCGGCCGCCGCGCGCCAGGCCTTGGACGGGATGCAGCCGCGCCACAGACATTCGCCTCCGGGAAAGGGCTCGTTGTTGACCATCATCACACGGACGCCGTGATCGGCCAGGTCGCGCGCGCAGTCCTCGCCGCCGGGCCCGCCGCCGACGACGACCACGGGCACGTCCCAATTACCCTCGGGGATAGGTGCGGCGCCTTCGGGGATGGGCGAGACCGGCGCGCTGGTCGTCGCGGCCGTGACTAAGCTTTCGGCAACCGCGACACCCGCGCCCAGCCAGGCTTCGGGCGCTTCGATGGTCTGCTTCAGCGCTGCCAGATACAACGCGACGTCGGCGCCGTTCAACACGCGGTGATCGCCGGTGATGGTGAACGGTGTGCCCTGCGGGCCGTTCGCTGAAATGGCGAGAATCGCGGCGATACCGGGGGTGGGGATCGCGGTGAAGTGCGACACGCCCAGCATGCCCATGTTGGAGATGGTGAAGGTGGGATTGGCGTATTCGGCCGGGGCCAGCTTGCGCACCCGTGCCCGTTCGACCAGTCCGGTCCAGTCGCTCTGCAGCGCTTCGAGCGGGCGCTTCTCGATGCCGTGCAGGATCGGCACCACCAGCCCGCCGTCGTTCGACATCACCGCCACACCGAAGTCGTGGTTGCTGCGTTCGACCAGCTTGTCCACCGGCTGGTAGGCCCAGTTCATGCGCGGGAATTTCGACATGGCGATCGAGCAGGCCTTGGCGATGGCCACCGTCACCGAGATTTTGCGCGCTTTGGCGGCGGCGGTCAGCGCGGCGGTATTGATGTTCACCGTGACGTTGAAGGTCGGCAGCGTGAGCGATGCGGTCATCGCGTGGCTCACGGCCTTTTCCATCGAGGTCATGTTGCGGCCCTGGCCCGGCACGTCGACCTGCGGCATCGAGTGCGCGACTTCCTGCATCGAGGGGCGGGCGCGCGCGACGTCAGCCGCGACGATTACGCCGGCGGGTCCGGTGCCGGCGAGGTTGCCGAGATTCACGCCCAGCTGCGCTGCCACCTTGCGCGCATAGGGGCTGGCCTGGCGGCCATGCGGACGTGGCAGCGGCGGCAGGTTGCCGCTGGCCACCACCGGCGCAGGCGCGGTCTTGGGGGTGGGAATGTGCGCCGGCTTGTCGGTCGTGGGCGCTGCGACGTGATGCGTATCCCTGACCTTGTGGTCGGCGCCGATGGTAACGCCGGTGTCGTTGGCCTTGGCCGCATCGTCGACGATGAAGCCCATCGGGTGGCCGACCTCGACCACGCTGCCGACATCGGCGATCGGGCCGGAAAGGAAACCCTCCTGGAACACCTCGACGTCCATGATGGCCTTGTCGGTTTCCACCGTGGCGACGATGTCGCCGCGCTTGATGGCATCGCCCGGCTGTTTCTCCCAGGTCACCACCACCCCCTCGGTCATGGTGTCGGAGAGCTGCGGCATCACGATCGGCGTGCCGGCGTGGTGCGGAATCATTTCCGTCTGCGCCTTCTCTGCCACCACTTCGCCTGCGGCAATCGCCACGTCACCCGCGGTGTCGGAGATATAAGCCGAGCGCGCCGCCGACCGGAATCGTCGCGCCGATGTCGGCGAGCGGTCCGACCAGATAGCCGGCCTTGAACACCTCGACGTCCATGATGGCCTTGTCGGTCTCGACCGTGGCGACGATATCGCCGCGCTCGACCCTGTCGCCGGGCTGCTTTTCCCAGGTGACGACCACCCCCTCGGTCATGGTGTCCGAGAGCTGCGGCATCGTGATGGCGTAATGATTCATAGGATTCAGGGGCTAGGAGTTAGGGGCTAGGGAAGAAGGGACCAGCTTGCTTTGCAAGGATCTTCGTAAACCTTGAAGCATCCTTCCCAACTCGTCTGCTACGGCAAGCAATTCGCCTAATTTTGGTTGATCGATATATCCCAGTCTGGCTGACAGTTCCAGTCTGTGTTTCAAGCTCGGCCAGCGAGCCCATTGCAATGGAGATGAAACGCAGATAGTCCTTGGTCGAGCTTCGTGCATGTCCTTCAGCAATGTTCGACGGTATTGAAACAGCCGCGCTTTGAAGCTGATTGGCGAGTGCATAGGTCTCTTTGTTAGGGAAAGTGCTGGTGATCTGATAAACGTTCTCGGTCAGCCGCATCGCCGATTGCCAGACAACCAAATCGCGATAGCTGTTTACCTTCATCCCTGGCCCCTAACCCCGAGATCCTAGCCCCTCCCAAAAATCTTCAGTACAGCCTTCACCACATCCTCGTGATCCGGGATCGCCGCTTTTTCCAGCGTGTGGTTGTACGGCTGTGGCACCATCGCCGAGTGGACGCGCACCGGCGCAGCATCCAGTTCGAAGAAGCATTCCTCGTTGATGATGGCGATCACTTCGGAGCCGACGCCGACCGGGGCTTCGTCTTCTTCGGCGATGACGGCACGGTGCGTTTTGCTGACCGATTTCCTGATGCCTTCGCGATCCAGCGGCGAGAGCGAATACAGGTCGACCACCTCGGCCGAAATGCCGTACTGCTTGTCGAGGATTTCGGCGGCCTTCTGGCACCAGTGCACCGAGATGTTGTAGCCGAACAGAGTGACGTCGGTGCCGGAGCGTGCGAGGTCCGAGCCTTCCAGCGGGTGGAAGTATTCGCTGTCCGGCACTTCGCCCTTCATGTTGTACATGAGTTCGTGTTCGTTGATGAACACCGGGTCGTCGCAGCGGATCGCGGATTTCAACAGGCCGTAGGCCTGTTTGGGATTGGACTGGCGTAACCACGCGCAGGCCGGCGATGCCCATGAATACTTTTTCCATGCGCGCCGAGTGCTGCGCGCCGAGCTGGTGCGCGGCGCCGCCCGGCTGAGCGGAACACGCACGGCGCGGTCAGCTGGCCGCCCGACATGTAGCGCACCTTGGCGGCGGAGTTGAACATCTGGTCCATCGCCAGCCAGGCGAAGTTCACCGACATGATTTCGACAATGGGCCGCACGCCGAGGAAGGAGGCGCCGACCGCCAGGCCGGTGAAGCCGTTTTCCGAAATCGGGGTGTCCATCACGCGCAGCGGACCGTATTTTTCGTACAGGCCCTTGGTGGCCTTGTAGGTGCCGCCGGCCACGCCGATGTCCTCGCCCAGGCAGATGACCATCGGGTCGCGCGCCATTTCTTCGTCGTGGGCGCGCTGAATCGCTTCCCAGTACATGATGTTTGCCATGGTTTCTCCCTTATGCCTGCCCGGTTAGCCAGCGCAACTGCGTGTCGCGTTCGGCGAAGACGTATTTTTCCAGCTCTTCCACCCGCGGTTCCGGCGATTCTTCCGCATACCTGATGACTTCGTTCTCGATGTAGGCGTCGGTTTCCTTCTCCATCGCCTCGTATTCGGCCAGGGTGAGGGCTTTGGCCTCGATCAGGCGGTCGCGCAGCATGAAGATGGGGTCGCGCTGCTTCCACAATTCCTCTTCCTCGCGGGAGCGGTAGCCGCGCGAGTCGGACATGGAGTGGCCGCGATAGCGGTAGGTCATCAGCTCCAGGAAATAGGGGCCCTTGCCGGAGCGGACATGATCCACGGCCTGGCGGGCGGCTTCGTACACGATATCGATGTCCTGGCCGTCGCACTCGCGCGGCCTCGATGCCGTAGGCCGCGACCCGCCTGTGCTGATGCACCACGGCGGTGGAACGGTCGATGCGAAGTGCCAATGCCATACAGGTTGTTTTCGCAGACGAACAGCACCGGAAGATTCCACAGCGAAGCCATGTTCAGCGTTTCGTGGAAGGTGCCCTGGTTGTTGGCGGCGTCGCCGAGAAAGCAGATGGCGATTTCGTCGCCGCCCTTCAGCTGAATCGCCTTCGCGATGCCCGCGGCCAGCGGGAAGGGTCCGCCCACCAGTGCGTAGCCGCCCATGAAGCGATGCGCCGCGTCGAAGATGTGCATGGAACCGCCGCGGCCCTTGCTCGACCCGGTTTCCTTGCCATACAGTTCGGCCATCACTTCCTTCGGGTCGGCGCCGCACTTGATCGCGTGGACGTGGTCGCGGTAGCCGGTGATCACATAATCGTGGCCGGGGCGCGCCGCTTCCATCACGCCGTTGCAGCAGGCTTCCTGGCCGGGGTAGAGGTGCAGGAAGCCGCCGATCTTGCGCTCGATATAGGCCTGATAGCAGCGCTCTTCAAAACGGCGGTGCAACACCATTTCGCGCAGCACGCGTTTCTTGTCTTCAATCTTCATTCGGTTACCCTTGCGAGATGGGGGTCGGAAATGGCAAACGCGCAATTATCCGGTAAACCCCGCCAACCATCAAGAAAAACGCCACGCACAGGGAACCGACATGCTGCCTAAACTCACTGAAAACAAACAGGAAATCACCACCAAATTGCTGGGGGCCGCGGGCCATGCACTGCTGTTGTTGCCGGCCTCCAGGAGCCTGCCGGAGATGCCGGGCAGCGCCGAACTCAAGGCCGTGATGAAGCGGCGCGATCTCAAACTCGACGCGCTGGCCAAATCACCGGTGGCGGTGCAGTTGCCCGGCGGCACCCTCGCGGTGTACGCCATGCTCAAGGCCGATGCCGGCACCTTCGAAACCCACGAAGGGGTGCGCAAGGCGATCGCCCTATTGTTGGGGGAACACCCCAAGTCGCTGACGCTGGCTGTATTCGGCGAAGCCGAGTTCAAAAAGCGCGCGGCGGAAGCGGCGGTGTACGCCGCGCTGGTCAACGCCGTGCCGTTGCCGTCGAGAAAGTCCAAGGCCGATGCGGTGCTCAAAACCGTGCAGCTGTTTGGCCACAAATCCGCCGACGGCTTCGCCCGCGTGCAGGCACTGGCCGAAGGCAACATCCTCACCCGCAGCCTTACCGTGCAGGGGCCGGACGAACTCACGCCCGGCGTCTACCGCAAGCGCATCAAGGCGCTGGCCCGGCAATACGGCTGGACGGTCGAGGAATACGACTTCGACAAGCTGAAAAAAATGGGCGCGGGCGCATTCTGCGCCGTGGCGCAGGGCTCGCCGGCCAAGGACGCGGCGATCGTGCACATCAGCTACAGGGGGCCAAGAGGCAAGGGATCAGGAGTCAGGAGTCAGGGGTCAGGGAAGAGTGTGGCGTTCGTCGGCAAGGGCATCTGCTTCGATACCGGCGGCCACAACCTCAAGCCGGCCAAATACATGCAGGGCATGCACGAGGACATGAACGGCTCGGCGGTGGTGCTCGGCATCCTTGCCGCCGCATCGAAACTGAAGCTGCCCGTCGCACTGGAAGGCTGGGTCGCGCTCGCCGAAAACCACATCAGCCCGCAGGCCTACCGGCAGAACGAAGTGGTCAAGGCGCTCAACGGCACCACCATCGAAATCGTCCACACCGACGCCGAAGGCCGCATGGTGCTGGCCGACACGCTGACGCTGGCATCGCGCGCCAAGCCCGACCTCATCGCCGACTTCGCCACCCTCACCGGCTCGATGCACTACGCGCTGGGCAGCCGCATGTCCGGCGTGTTCGCCAGCTCCAGTGCAATTGCGCACCAGGCCTCGCGCGCCGCCACCTCAAGTGGCGAACGCATCGTCGTCTTCCCCTATCCCGAGGACTACGACAGCCAGCCTCGACTCCAGCGTCGCCGACGTCAAGCAGTGCAGCATGGAAGGCGAAGCCGATCACATTCTCGCCACCCGCTTCCTGTCGCGCTTCGTCGGCGACATCCCGTGGCTGCACATGGACCTGTCGGGCCACAACTGCAAGGGCGGGCTGGGCGCGGTGATGAGCGATACCAACGGCTTTGGCGTGGCGTGGGGGATGGCGCTGCTGGAAGGTCTGGATAAGTGAGGGAGATTGAACATGACTCGAATGCGTAATCCAGCGCAACCCGGAAAGGAACTACGCGAATACCTGCCTGAAACGCTCCCGGTGCCAGAAGCAGCACAACGTCCTGGGGTGACCCGGCAAGCACTTTAGTCCACGTTTTACGCTATTCTTTTATGAAATATCGGATGGAAGTCAGAGGTCTGTCATGCGTAATGTTTTACGAACTTTTCGCGTTGTTCTTTTTTCGGCTTGTTGCATGAACCTGTCCGCGATTGCCGAAGCTATTCCTGAGCAACCGGCTGGAGCGGCGTCGCCCGCAGAGGTGGTATTGGATCTTTGCCCGGCGGAACCCATGCCGGGAGACAAAAAGAGCGCCGCTGTACACAAGAAAAAGAAACCTAAACTGCCCTCCATCAGATCAACCGCGGCGGTAAAGAAACACGTACCTGTCAAAGCAAAGCCGTGTTGCGCTGCGCCAAAATCGGTCAAGCAGGAACCCGGCTTTCCCGGGGCCAAGCCGGGCGAGTGCTATGTCAAGGTGACGACCGAGAAATGTGGCGTGAAACTGGTCAAGCGTGAGGTTAAACCGGCCTACGAGCGGATAGAGGTCATTCCGGCCGTGTACGAAACAGTGAAGGAAAAAGTGTTGATCAAGGAAGCCTCAAGGAAGACGGAAGTCATTCCAGCGCAGTATGAAGAGGTCGATGAAAAAGTGCTGGCTCGGCCGGCTGACAAGCGAACGATAGAAGTGCCTGCCGTGTATGAGAAACAAACCACGCAAGTTCTGGTCCGGCCTGCGTATTCAACCTGGAAAATTGGAGCTGACACAAGACCTCAGAAAATCGACGAGAAATCAGGAAATGTGTATTGCCTGGTTGAAGTCCCGGCTGAATACCGCACCGAAACCCGTGAAGTCTTGGTCAGACCCGCCAGTACACAAATTGAGGAAATTCCGGCTGAATACATGACCGTGAAAAATATGGTGCTCAAAACGCCGGAAACGACGCGCGTGATTGAGATTCCCGCCGAATACGGTGAGCAGGAGGTTGTAAAAATGGTGCGCCCGCCGGAGGAGAAACACATTCCTGTCCCTGCTGAATATGAGCAGGTGAGAGTCAGAATGCCCCTGGATGCCACTGACTTATGGCGTCAGGTTCTTTGCCCCGACGATGCCACGACACAGAAAATCACGGAAATCCAGGAAGCGCTGATGGCGGCTGGAGTGGGGCCAAAGAAAGCAACCGGCAAACTGGATGCGGAGACGATCAAAGCATTGAAAGCCTATCAGAAGGCCAAGGCGCTTCCCGTAGACGGCCAACTCAATGCCGATACGGTCAAATCGCTTGGTGTGTCAATGCACTAAGGGAAGCCCTGAACAAGGGGTCATTGTGATGCGACACAGGCGAAGCGGGAAAGGACCGTAAAACAATCGAGCCGGCCCGATCCAAGAACGGCGCGTTCCGTCAAGGTGTTCGCGTTTGACTACGGTCGGCTAACGGATGGCCTCTTTGATCACAGGCCAAACCACGCTCGGCCTGCATAGGCAAGGCGCTTTTGTCGGTATTGTTTCGCCCTGCCTCGCCGGGTGTCTAGCACCCAGTCACCCTTGCGTGCAGGCCCTGTTCGGACAAATGCTGCAGGATTTGGGGGCGCCCGAACCGCTCTTGATCGTATTCGACCAACAGCAGATGGTCCCTCTTTTCACACCGGTCCACTGAACCGGCGGCACCGTCTCGATGCAGCCACTGCTCAAGTTCGTTTACCCGGGAACCGTCCGGGTATTCGTCAAACTTCAATATCACGTTTTGCATGTCTCACCTCCATTTGTCTATCTCTGATGCTGTGGAACCGGTCACGCCGAGTATCCTCACGACCGCGCACCCCAGCACCCTATCTCGCAAGCGAATACTCACACCACCTGACGGAACTCAAGCATCCTTGCCGATGCTGTCTTTATAGCTCACGCTGACGGTTCACAAATACAACTTTCGGCATATGGCTTTCATCTAACTTCATTACGCGTGACCGCACATGGGCACCTCCAAGAATTCCGATTTTGTCATTCCGGCGAAAGCCGGAAGCCAGTCAGATCAAGCAAAGGATGCCGGATCAAATCCGGCATGACGAATTTTTGGAGCTTCCCTCATTGCGTCCCCCGGAAATCCTGGATCACGAAACCCTGGGTGTGAAATAAGACTGTCATTCCGTTCATCCAGGCTTGGCCCCGCTGCTGCGCAGGTTGACGAAGCGGTTGATCAGGTCGAACCAGAATGGCGCCCCGAGCATGGCGGCCATGGCGGTGAGCAACAGGCCGGCGATCTTGAGCGGCCAGGATGCGACATCGTTCAGCGAGCACGTCGTTCGCGTCCCCGATCCCAGGCAGGCATAGCCGATGGGCAGGCCCTGGGCGGCAAATTCGTTCAGACGGTCGCGGTTCTCCCTGAGTTGTCGTTGCGTCTCCTTCAGCAATCCGGCCTGGTCTTCCAGGCTCGCCCCGTTCGCCGCCGGCGGGGTCGTTCCGCGTCCGGGTGTGCGCGCAGGCGATCCACCTCGGACTGGTAGCGCTCCAGCTGCGTCGCAGCCGTGGCCATCTCGGTGCGCAGGGCGGGGGTGCGCGCCAGGGTTTCGACGATGGCGATGCTGTCGATGTTGAGCGTGACGGCGACGGCCAGGCCGATGATAAAGAGCCACTTCTGGGCGTGCGCCTTGTACCAGCCGCCGACGCGTTCCATGCCCTGTTCGACCCAGCGGGCGACGCCGGCGAGCGCCTCATCCAGCGTTTTCGCGCCCTCGATCAGCGGCAGCAGGGCCTGCCCCAGGGTGCTGCCGCGCTCCTTGGCATGCCGCACGGCAGCCTTGATCGCGGCCAGGTCGAACACGATCTGGCCGCCGCCGGGCAACAGCATTTGATGGCGACACACGAGGACGTCGCATAGCGCCTGGGCGACGGCGCCGGGCGGCAGGTAGGAAGGCGTATCACCCTTGCCCGGGACATAGCGATAGAAGGCAACGATGCTGGGGTGGTTGATGGTGCGCAGATAGATCCAGCGGTCGCTGAGGAGGCTCAGCAAGCCTTCGCGCAGGAATCGCCCGCGGGTGCCGAGGTAGCGGGCGACGAGTTCCTGTATCCCGGAGACCAGCATGCATACCAGCAGATAAACCAGGGCCAGTCCCAGGGCGATTTCAAGGATGGTGTTCATGTCGATTTCCTTCAGGACACGACCGGTGTTGTCGCGACCGCCACTCCGCCGGCGCCGGGCAGTTCGACGCCCGAGCCGGCGTGCGCGAGGTTGGCTGGACGATAGTCGGGGTCGTATTCCACCTTGCGAAAGACGGAGGCATCCACCGACTCGTGAATGGCTGTCCCGATGGGCCGGAAGTGGCGGTGTTCGAAGGGATTGAGGGCATTCAGGCCAAACAGGAATTCACGGTACGAGTCGCGCACCGGGGAGCGATACTCGCCGCCGTCGAGCGGCAGCGCATCGTCCGGCGTGATCCTGGCACCATTGCGTTCGCCCAGGTAAAGGCCGCACTCGTAGGCCTTCTCGAGCATCCATTTGAGCGACAGGTCGGGCAGCAGGTCGTCCTCATAACCGCCGCCGACGTTGGCATGGGCGCCCGGAAACCAGCGCTGTTCCATCCTGGCGTTGCCGGGGTTTTCCGTCCACAGCGCTACTTCATAGGCCTTGCGGTGCTCGTCGATCGCCACGGCGTGGTAGGCATGGTCGACCTTGGCGCCGAGCTTGGTATCGTGAAAACGCTCGGCGATTTGCAGGGAGGGGACGCCCAGCGCACCGACGGTATCCCACACGCCCAGGAAGTGGATGCGCACCTCGCGCGATGCGTGAGCCCGAAACGCTTGCGCCTTGCTGTCATCCGTGCGGCTGCCACGGTAGATGGCATAAGCGCGTTCCGCCAGCGCCTCTGGGCTCGCCCCGCCGTCCAGCCTGGCGATGCCGCAACGCCCGACGAGCCCGGCCAGACTGCGCGCGGTGTAGGCGCCGCGGCTGAAGCCGAAGATGAACAGTTCGCTGCCCTCCAGGTAGTTCCCGACGAGCCACGCGTAGGCCTGGCGAATGTTATTCGACAAGCCCATGCCCAGAGCGCCGCCGCGGATGCGATCGATGCGCCCCGTGCCCACGCCTTCGTCGTAATACTTGATCTGCTCCTGGCTGGCGCCATTCCCGCCCGGCAGGTTGGGCGCCAGCGCATGCAGGCGCGAGACGTTGGTGTGGTCCCTGTATGTGTTCCAGGTGCCGTCGAGGCACAAGACCAGTCTTCTGTTCATGGACTATCTCCTATCTTGTCGAACTGTGCGCGGCTTGCGACGGCATTCCCGCAGTGCGGGAAGGATTGAATTGGTCGTCCGGATAGGCTTCCCGCCAGACGTAACCCGCGATGCAGGGTTCGGGATAAGGCGCGGCACGGGCTATGGGTGCAACGAGGTTTGGCAGCGCGCCCAGCAGCAGGACATGACCGATGCCAGGCAGGATGGCGAGGATGCACCGATTGCCAGCCACTCGCCGGGTTTCAAAGACTTCTGCATTCATGCCAGGATGCCACCGCACAAAAAACCCGGTTTAAGGGTGATCGGGGTACCCATCCGGCAAGAACGACGAGGCCGAAGCCGATCAGGATGGCGCGGTGTTTTCCCGAAATCCTGATCTTCGCTGCTTCAGTCATGGCTTCTCCCTTCAGGGGAAGACCGCGCCGCCGACCGCTTCCGGATGGTTCGCCAGCACCAGCACTTCGGAAGGCGGCAGGTCGCGGATTTCGACATAGGCGATACCCTGCGCCGTGCGCCGCACCGGAATGCTGGAGCCGACCGGGTGCGGTCCGCCGTAGCCGACCGGATCCCCCGCCTCGGCGGTGTTGAGCACGACCTGCATCGTGCCCCCGGGCGGATTCATGTCCGCGTCCACCAGCACGTCGGCGCCGCGCGCGGCGGTGCCGTGGCCGTTGACGACGCAGACGTGTTCCTCGTCATCGAGGATGCGCGACCAGGCGATGAGTTCGCCCGGGCCGTAGACCTCGAACGGCCGGCCGAGGAAGGAAACCGGACGCGCGTACTGACGGCCGTGGCGCAGGCAGGGAATCTTTTCCCGCAGTGCGAGGATGGCGGCGATGCGCAGGTAGGCGGCGTGGTTCGCGTCGAAGCAGTGCTGCCCCGCAGTTCCGAAAGGACCGAATCCGGGCAGCGTGTCGTCGAGACTCGCGGCGCCTGCCTGCATCCCCGCGCGCCCGCTCTTGCGCGGATGCGCGGGCCCGAACATCGCCTCGCGCAGATAACGGTCCGAGCCGCCCCAATCGGGGAGCCAGGTGCGCTCGTCTGCCTCGGGTCCCGCCAGAGCCTGTTCCGTGCCGTAGTAGAGGCAGGGGATGCCCAGGGTGAACGCCTGCATCGCGACCCCGGCGACCACCTGATGATCGGAGGCAGCCTCGCTGGAAAAGCGCAGTTTCTGTCCGAACACATGGTCGTGGTCGTCGAGGATGGAAACGTGCCGGTTGCCGAGGTTGCGGTGCGACCCCATGGTCGCCTGGCCGGGATCGAAGCCATCGAAGAACGCGCGCGGATGCACCAGTCCCTTGGCGACCCCGGTGAGGGTGGGCCGCATCTCGCCGATGTCCAGCGCCGCATTCAGGTTGCGGTCGAGGACGTCCAGATAGCGCTCCTCGCCGTAGTCGCCGCCGGCGATTTCGCCGACCAGGAAGAAGTTTTCCTTGCCCTGATTGGCGGCGAATTCCTTGATCGATCCGCAGAAATTGCGCGCTTCCTCCAGCGACACGTGTTTCAGGGTGTCGATGCGAAACCCGTCGCAGTCGGTGAGCGCGATCCAGTACTTGTAGCAGCGGGCGAGATCGCCCAGCGCAGACGCGAGGCTGAAGTCCCGCAGCATCAGGAAGTCGCTGCGCTTGTGCTCGGCCTGCGGATCGTCGATGTCGCCGGCGCCCAGGCTGCCGCATCCGGCCCGGGTATAGCGCTCCGGGTCCTGCAGCTCGGCCGGCCACACGCCGTCCTCAACGCCCTGGATGGCGCCGATTTCCTGGCCGTTGTCGCCGAGCCACGCCCCGAAACGATATCGGCCGGTGGTGTAGCGGGGCTGCGCCGCCCCGCCCGGGGTATCGTCGGGATACAGCCAGTTCGGTCCGGAATGATTGAAGATGATGTCGAGGATGACGCGCAGTCCCATGCCGTGCGCCGCGTCCACCAGCGCGACCAGATCGTCCCGGGTGCCGAAGCGGGGATCGACGTCGAGGAAATCCTGCACGCCGTAGCCGTGGTAGTCGTCGCGATGGCCGCGCTGCCTGAACACCGGACTCAGCCACAAGCTCGTGACTCCCAGGCGCCTGAGGTAGTCGAGCTTGGATTTCACGCCCGCCAGGGTTCCGCCCTGCCAGCGGTCGGCGCCGGACTCGGCCCAGCGATCCCAGCGCCACGGCTCGCCATTGCCCAGCGGCGGCCGGGCGGCGGCGCGATTTCCGCGATCCAGCAGGGGCCGGGATGCCTCGCCGCCGTCGCTGAAGCGGTCCACCAGCAGGAAGTACAGCACCTCGTCGCGCCAGTCCACCGGCGAGCGCAAACCCTGCTGGCGGCGAGGGAGAACGACGTTGCGGCGGATGCTGTCCGGACGGGGTTTGGCGAGGGCCTGTCTGGGGAATGTCATGTTGGACTCCTCTGCGATCTATGAGTGGCGTTTCGGAGTGCGATGCCGGATGCTGCCGCCGGATCTTTGTGCGGTCGGGCGCGGATTTGGACGGGCCATAGTACGCGGCGCACAGGCTCGATGCCGCGAAGCGGGCGAGCCATCCGGACAGTGCGGGGTCGGAGACGCGGCGGTTCGATCGGAGCGCGTCAGGCGTGCGATCGGTGCGCATGATGGCCCCGTCTTTACGCATCTCCGGCTCCGGCGATGTAGCGCAATGCGCGCAGACTGGGGAGAAAGAAATACGCTCCGCCGCGCACCGTGACAAACTGCGGCAGCCCCGTCACCCGCTGGCGTAAAGCCCCATCGTGCTGCACGGTGAAATCGCTGGTCACCGGGCACCCGGGGATGGGCTGGCGATTGCCGAGCAGCGGATCGCTCTCGCCGGTCAGGCCGGAAAACTTGCTGCTCGCCACCCAGGCGTTCTGCACGAATTCGAACTGGCGCGAGATGTTGGCGTTGAGGCAGATGAAGTGCAGTCCGCGCTTGGCGTCATCCGGCGGCGCGGGCGTGAGCGCGTCCTCCGGTTTCAGCTCGCGGCCATATTCGCGGCCGCGCCGCAGGATGCGGTGAAAGCGCACGGAAGACATCAGGTCGTCGCGGAAGCCGCGCGGGCCGAAACCCAGCAGGGTGAGGATTTTTTTCAGCAGGTTGGACGGGCGCTCGGGGAAGTCGGTATTGCGCGGATTGGCACGCCGCACGTGCGCGCCGAACGGGCAGCGGGCGCCGGCCGGATCCTGGTCGAACGTGAACTGGTTTTGCCGAATCTGTTCCGGGTCGGGGCCTATTCCCGGAATGGTCTGTTGCTGGACCGGCACCAGCGGATCGCCCGCGCGCGTCCGCCCCACCATCGCCGCCGCCAAGGTTTGCGCTTCGGCCGCATCGCCGGTCTGCCGGTGGATGAACTGCCAGAACCCGCGCACATCCTGTTCCAGCTGCCGCATCACGAGGTAGCTTCCGTTGCGGCCGAGGTCCTTCTTCTCCGGCGCGTCCAGCGCCGGCAGGAGGTCCGCGCTCGCGGCGTCGGGATCGAGCAAGGGCCGGTCGGTGATCTTGCCGTATTCGTTGGGGTAGCCCAGCAGGAACTCGCCGACCGCGACCACGTTGCCGTAGTCGAACTGGGTGTGGGGGGCTTGCCGTTGCTGTTCCCAGTCGATCTGCGGCTGGCTGATGCCGTCGTTGAAGCCGAAGGGTTCGACGCCGTCGAGATTCTCGGTCCTGAGCCAGTGCGCTTCGCTGAACGCTGCACCCCAGGCGTCGTCGGTGATGCCTTGCACAAAGGCATCGAAGTTGTCCGGATGGCCGAAGAACATGATCACGAGATGCGCCTCGCTCGCGGGGCTGCCCCATTGCCAGTATTCCGGCGCGTTGCTTCCCACGTCGCCCAATTGGCGCGCACGGCTCTCGTGGCTCATACCCGAGCGAAACGCGAGCGAGAAGCCCGCGATCACCGGCTCGGACACGCCGAGCGCGCGCAGGCCCGGCGCGGTGAGCGCGACCTGCAGGGCGGTGGCCGGCGGCGGGTTCACGAACATCGCGTTGCTGATCGGCGCGGTGCGCAGCCAGGCGCGCGCGGCGACGGCGTTCTTCACCCGTACCAGCGCGTAGGCGGCCTGGGTCAGCCGTCCGTAGCCGAAGCGCAGCAGGCCCTGAACGTCGGCGTAATCGACTTCGTTCATAACAGGGCGAGCCATTCGCGGGCCTCCTGATCACTGAGCGACGCGGATTCCAGGCCGCGGCGGATGCGCGTGTTGCGTTCCAGATCAACCGCCGTCAAACCGGGATAGGCCTTGTACCAGACCTGTGTCGGCAGGGTGTGGCGGCGCTGGTATGCCTTGAACCTGAGTTCGTCGGCGCAGCCGTCCAGCACCAGCCAGTTGGTCCGGGGATAGCCGACGCCGTTGCTGGAAAAAACGTTCAGACCGAAGCCGGCCTTGTTGATGAAATCGTCCATGTAGCTCTCGGCGCTGCCGTCGTAGTTGCTGAAAAACGCCAGCCGCCTGGCGCCGTCGACAAACACCCAGCGCGCAAAATGGATCGTGCGCACCCGACCCAGACGGCCGGGCCGGGCAAGGTGCCGGGCGGCGTAGTCCACCACGGACAGCACGCCGAGGGTGGTCAGCAGCCGCAGCAGGCCGGGCTTGAGGCTGCCCAGGGCGCTGTACTGATTGGTGAAATCGTGATCTTCGGCGAGCGCCAGCGCCTCGGAATAGGCCAGCTCGACGGGGATGGGCGGCGCCGGATCGGTGTTCTCCAGATGGCGCAGGCGCAGCAGGTAGAACGGCGCGACCAGGATGAGCAGCGGCGAGGCCAGCAATACCAGCAAGGGCGCGCCGATCAGGTGCAGCGTGTTGGCGATCCACCAGCCGACAGGCGTTGCGTCCTCGCCGGACAGGGTGAGACGGCCCGCGGATTGCTCGGCGTCGACGAAGCGTTGTAGCCGGGCGTGTATCTCCCGCGGCGACAAAGCTTCGAGCGCCGGCGCATCGTTGGCGAGGTGGGCTTCGATCGCTTCCCGCAGCGCCGCTTCTTCGCGTACCTGCCGTACCGTGCGCCCGCGGGTGTTCACGTAAGCCGCGATGGCGGGACTGCGGCGGCGTTTCATCCATGCCGCGAGATCGGTTTCAGGTGTGAAATCCTCGCAGCAGGAAAAGATTGCGCGCAACCCATCCGGCGTGCGCCGTGCCAACTCGTCGAGGAAAACGTCTTCCATGCCGTCGATGTCGCCGAGAAAGGCGAGATAGAGCGGGTAGGTGGGGACCGGCAGGCCATGGATGCGCACGTCCTCGATCGTCTTGTCGTCGAGGATCAGCAAACGCGCGTAATGCAGCGTGTCGAAGCGCGCGAACGGGATCAGCGCGTTGTCCGCGTTGACGCGCCCCGGTGCGTCGTTCATGGAAGCAAGCAACTGGCGCAGCTCAGCCTCGCGTGCCGGAACGATGGGCGCCAGGATCATGAAGGGGGTCTGTGGCGTCATCGCGGCTTACTCAAATGTCTCGCTGCCGTCAGGTTCGTAGTGCGGCACTGCGTTCATCCCGTGCCGCAGCTTGGACAACTCGTAATACATGCGCTGGCGGGCGCGGCTCTGGTTGCCCAGCGGGCGATGCTCGGCGATGGTGTGCCACGGGTTGTAGGAAAGCTTTTTGGCGAATTCCATTTGCGCCCGCGAATCGAATTTCTGTCTGGGCAGGCGCAAGGTGGCGACCGGGACGCGCGGTGAAAGCCGCTCCGGCCACAGCACCGCGTTGTTCTCGATCGGCATCCGATGCGGATCGGTTTGGAGTTGCAGGCGGATGTCGAGTTCGACATCGCCTTTTGCCAGCGCCGCGACCATGGCGTCGCGCAGATAGTCGTCGGGCGGGCGGAACGGCAGGCGGGGAATCGGGGTGCGCTGTTTCGTCTTTGGCCATACCGAGTATTGCATCGCCTGGCCTTCGCCCAGCAGGTAGGGCACGCAGCTGAAGTAGGGCGCCTCGAACGGACTGCTCTGCGTCTTGATGAACAGCGCCTGCATGACGAGATCCAGCACGTGCGGGCGCTTGAAGTTGAGAAAATGGAATATCGACGCGTTCTTCAGGCTCCAGGTCTGCAAGTGCGCGTTGGCCCTGGTGTCCGGCGTCACGAAGGTCGGCGTGGAGACGCCGAACATGTCCAGCGTGTGCTGCTCTTCGTCCATCAGCTTGGCACCGGGCACGCCCATCAGTTTGATGCTGATGCTCATGAAGCCGACGTCGTCGATGTCCGGCGTGATGTAGGGTCCCGGCCCGGAAAACCGCACCCAGGCGGGAAAGGTTTGCGGGTGCGCGTAAATGCCGTGGCGGAAGGCCGGCGGCAGATTGTCGTGCACGATGAACTCGCCGCGCACGATGCCGTGCGTCTTGGTGTTGCCCCCTCGCTCGAAGCCACCGGGCTTCCACAGCCCGCGCATCTGCTTCTCGAAAGTGGCGATGATCGAGTCGAGATATTCCGCTTCGCCCGGCAGCGGTTTCTCCTCGGCGAGTTGCAAGCCTTCGTCGCGGCGCGGCCAGTTGATCCAGGCGGTGACCAGGCGCGCAAGCGGGTCGCGCAGCAGCGCATCGAACGGCGGGCGGATCCAGGGGTCGATGCGCCGCTCCATGTGCAACAGGAACGTGGACGTATCGGCGAGCCAGTTCAGGAAGGCCGAGCCGGTATCGGCGCGCGGAATCGGGCGACTGGCGTTGGAGTTTTCGCTGGGCATGGGTCAGAGGCTCTTGTCGCGTTGGGGGGCGGGGGTCGGGGCGGCCTCAGAACGGCTGGACCACGCGGTTTTTTTCGCACAGCTTGACGTACTGGTCGATGGAATGCTGCTTGAGGTCGGCGGGGCCCATGCTTCCCAGATCCTCGATGCGTCCCTGCATGCGGTTGAGAAACGCGTCCCACAGGCCGGGATCGCCCATCAGCTTGCCCTTGTCGGTGAAATAGAGGAGCGTGCCGACGTGCGAAAAGCCCATGGTGCGCAGGGGAACCCGGGTGACCAGATCGGCATTGTTCACGAAGCGGAAGTTGCGCGCGCCAAAATCCTGGTCGAAGCTGCGCTCGAACACGCGGTCGCCCACTCGCGGCGAACCGAAGATGTAGAGCCCGTGCACCGGCTTGTCCTGTCCACGCCAGTGTGCCGCAGCCAGAGTGGCGAGCGCCGCGCCCAGACTATGGCCGGTGAGCCAGAGCGACTGCCCTTGATCCTGAAACTCCGCGACACAGCCATTGATATCTTCCCAGACGTGCGAGAGCGCCATGTTGAAGCCATTGTGCACGCGCCCCAAGGGCCCGTCGACAAATTGCGTGTCGAGGTCGCTCATCCAGTCCTTGAGCTTGTCCGGCTCGGTGCCGCGAAACGCGACCACGATGGCGCTGTGATTCGCCATGACCAGGCACTGGGTTTCGCGCCGCTCGATAAAGCGGCAGCGCGGAAAACCCCATTGCACGGCAAGCGACGCGATGGTGGCGGAATCCTTGTAGGCCAGGCGGGCGGTGCTGGCCAAAGCGACGGCGTTTTCGCCCTGATAAAGCGCGGTGGCGGGCTGGAAATTGTCAAAGGGCTGGGGCATGAAGTGTCCTTTCGGTTCAGGGAGCGGCGGTAGGGGGCAGGCAACTGCGCAGTTGTTCGAAAGGCCGCATGAGTACTGTTTCGGGTTGGCCGCCCTGCGCGCGGATGCGCTGGCGCACGTCGTCGCGCAGCGCCGCCAGGTATGGCGAGCGTGTCCAACTGGACGCGTCGACGCCGCGCGCGGCAAGGATGGCGAGCGGCGGCATGGGGGATTTGCCGCGCTGCCCTTCGGCAACATTCCACATGCTCAGACGATAAAAAATGCGTTCGGCGCAATGATCGAGGCGGGCATTGACGGCCGCGTCATCGCCGTGCAAAAAATTCGGCGGGAAATTCGCCGTGCTGTCATGGCATTGGCCGCAGTGGGTGCGAAACAGGGCGTGCGCGCCGGTGGCCTGCACCACGGCTTCGGCGCGCGCGGGCGGCAATTTGATGCTTATGGTCTGGTGCGGTATGCCGGACTCGGCCAGCAGGGCATGAAGCAGCGACTGGCTGAACGGACGGGCGCTCAGCTCGCCGCGTGCGCGCAGACGTTCGAGCGCGGCGTTCAATTCGCGGCGTCGCAGTTGTTTGACGGCCGAGGTGTCGAGCATCCCGGCCAGTCCGACGACAAAGGCGGTCTTGTCCGGCGCTTTCCAGGTTTCGAGCGGCGGGCGCAGCAGCAGGGGGTCGTTCGCGGGGTCCGGCAACGCAGCCAGCGGGTCGCGGTTGGGCAGATCGGGGTTGGGGATGGGCAGACCGCGTGGCCAGAGGGTTGTCCAGCCGCGATCGAGCGTGGGCAGGATGGCCGGCGCGGGCAGGCTGCCGGTGAGGGCGTAATCGAGGGCGGCGGCGAAGGCTTCCATGCGGCAGCGGTCGCCGGCTTCGCCCGCACCGCACCCCCGTTGCCACACTGTCTGCCAGACCGAAAACAGATTGGCCCGCTCGGTCGCCGCGTCGATGGAATACGCGATGTCGGTGCCAGTCAGCTTGACGCCGTAAAAGTCGCGCCGCGCTTCCCGCAGGCGTGCGGCAATCGCCGGATTGGCCGGGGTTTCGTCCCACAACGGGCGGGCGAAGATGGGGGCGGCATTCTGGTGGCAGGCAAGGCACAGACTGCGCCGCGCGTAAAAGACCTGCGGCGTCTTGCCGGCCCGATAATCGCGCACCACCTGAAACTCGAAGCGGCCGGCGGCATCGTTGTAGCTGATGACTTCGAGCACGTGCCCCTTCTCGTGATAGCCGAGGAACAGGCGGTCTTTCAGGGGGGCGTGGCCGGGTCGATTGTCGCCGTCCGCGGCGGCGACCACACGTGGAAAATGAAAGAAATCGGGCGCCCCGGCGTTGCGCTGCAGCGAACGTCCCAGCGGGATCAGCGTGATTTTCAGCGGCGGCAGACCGCCGGCGTCGGTCTGCATCTGGCGGTTGATCTTGTTCACCAGCCGCGAGAACGGATAGGGCACCGGTGCACTGCCGATCAGCAGGTCGAAGCGCGAACGTCCGACGGGCGGCAGATCGTCCTGTGCGGGAACCGGGTTCGAAGCGGTCAGCATGGCGGCGAACATGATCGTGAGCCTGCCCGGTCTCATGGTGCTAGCGCTGCGCCAGCACCCGTTTTTGCGTGCCGCTCCAGCAATCGTCCTTGACCTGGCCGGTCTCGAATTCGGCGCGGCCGGCGCGGTCCAGATCCTTGTTGTTGAGCACGAAATTGAGGATGAAGGCGTGATCCATGTAGGCGCGGCCGAGATAGAGTCCCGGCCGAACCATGCGGATTTCGTCGCGCACCTTGAGGCCGCGCCGCCCGGCAAGAAAATCGGGCTTTTCGCGGTAGCCGCGGATGTCGTCGGTGAAGGCGTAGTCGATGATGATGGATTCGCGGCGCGAGTCGATCAGGCTTTGCCCGCAGAAAACCTTGGCGGGAAACAGCAGCCAGGCATCCTTGCCGTCGACGTCGATCCTGGCGATATCGCCGGGGCCGATGACGGGGCGCAGCACGGCGAGGTCTTCGATGCGATTGCGCAGGATTTTTTCATTGCGGTAGAACACCTTGCCTTTCCACAGGGCTTCGCCCGCAGTTTCCAGCATCTTGCCCTTGAAGTCGACGCCGAGCCCTTTCAGGCCGCCGATGATTTCGGCCGCGCGCAGCTTGCCCGAACTGCCGCGCGGGAACACGATTTCGCCGTCGAACGGTCCGTCGGGGATCGGCCCCGAGCTGAGCCGCGCGTAGAGTTGATCGAGCTCTTCCTGATTGAGGCTGGCGAGGTATTTGGGCGTGACCTTGACGAGTTCCTTCAGCGGTATCGGGTGTTCGTATTCGACCTGTGCGAAGTCGGGCTTGCTGGCGTAAGCGTCGCCGTAAGGCGCGAAGGCGATGTCGGGCTTGCCGGCAAACCAGCCCTTGATCTGATCACAGCCGCCGAGCGTCGCGATCAGTAGCAGAAGGAGACATGTAGAACGTGTTCGGGACATGGAGTCGCTCCTTGGATAGAAAAAAGTTTGAATGGTGCAGGACTCATGCCTTGCCTTTCTGGCTTACATAAAATGCACCCAGCGCTGTGGTGGCGAGGGCCTGCAGCAGAGACAGGAAATAACGGGAATGCTTCATATCGTTCTCTAGCGAAGCCTCTGAGAATGGCCAGAGAAGTGGGGTTGCAAACAATACCAGCAGATAAACAACGGACAGCCATAGCGCCACCCGGTAAATGAAAACGTCTACCTGCTCCCGCTGGGCGGATTTGTACTTGATGTCATTGAACATCACCCCCACGATGAGCGACAGGTTGGGGGTGACCGCAGGCAGGTACCAATCCCACAGGCTTTCGACACGCTCGCTCTCGCCAAAGGTTGTGATCAGATAGAGCGTTAAAAAACTGATCCCCGCGCCTGCGAACCAGACCAGGGCCAGCGTTTTTCGGGAGGCGGTTATCGACTTCAGCATCTCAGCCTCCTAGTGCCTGAAGTATCCGCGCAGCTCTTAGATGCTGTTGCCCATTGTGCTCGGACGGTTTGACCTGTCGCCCGGGCTCGCCATGTGCCGGGATCTCGAACTCGTAGATCAGGGCGGTGCAAACCATATCCGCGGCGTAGGGCTGCGTCGCATATTGGCCCGGTAACGCTTTGCCACCTTGTTCCACCCAAAACTTGGCTTCGTCAATGACCGGCTTGACGTTGCTGCTGACGATGGGTTCAGCGGTGAAAACGAAAGCGATTACGCGAAATACTCCTGCGTCTTTACCCAGCAAGGCCTTCAGGTAGGCGCCTAGGTTGAAGCTTGTCAGTCTGGCGGGATCGACCTTGACCTTCCAGCGTTGATCTGGTGGATAGGGAGTGGCGTCCGGGTTGATGCGCTCAAGCTGGGTGAGCATGGCGAATCCACCGGGAACGGAGTAGTAGCCCGGGCTGGAATAGCCAGTGAGACTCAGGGCTTTTTCCATCCTCGCCGTCACCTTCGCCAAAGTTGGATTGGCGGCCGCCCCATTGACAAGCAGTTCGCGTGGGATGACTTGGTGGGTGGACGTGTCCGGCGGCGGCCAGAACGACGGCAGCGGCGCGGTTGTGGTGCTGTCGGCCAGGCTCGCTGTCCAGGCTGCGGCACGTTTGGCATCCAGGGCTTCCGGCTTGGTGCACTTTTTGCCCTGAACGGCATAGCTTACGGTGGATGGCTTGATCGGACACGTCCCGAACGCTGTCCCGAACGGAACCACGCCCTCGATGACGCTCAGCATGCTGTTGCCATTGTCAAGCGTTTCCATGACGAACTCGGCTTCGCCAGGCGCGGCGCTGGCCACCGGTGTTTCCACTTCCAGCGGTTTGGAATTTGCGCTGGTCTTGACCCACAGAGCGCCTTTTTCGAGGCGGAGAATGCGCGTGTCGTCCTTGTCCTTTTCCCAGCGCGAGAGGATGAGCGCGCGGGTTTGATAGTCGAGTCCTAACCGGGTGCCGTCGCGCAACTCGATCAGCGCCCGGCTGTCGGCGCCGGTGCTCAATACGTCGCCTTCGTAGAGAACCAGTGCACCTTTTCCGCGCAAGCGTTCCTCGACGCCATCGACGTGTGTTACAAGAAGCGTTCCGACGGCGTTCTTTGCCACCCCGACGACAATGTTTGCGGCCAATGCCGTGGGCGGTAACCAGACAAGCGCCAGCAGAAGAGCGAGTGCTGAAACTGACCACCGGTTCCTAACTTGAAACCTATTTTTCGTCATGTTAGGAACTCCTTTGCAGTTAGCGTGATACCAGAACCTTGATCGGTTTCTTACCCACGGGCACGGTGCTCAACAGCGCATTGGTTCCGGTGTCGAACACGCGCACTTCATTACCGGCTTCATCGCCGACATAAATGCGTGTCCCCTCGGGATTCGCCCAGATACCGTTCGGTCTTGCGCCTGCCGGGATACGCTCCAGCACGTGCAGGGTATCGAGATTGGTGCTGACCACGGCGACTTGATCCGCACCGGAAAGCGTGACGTAAGCGTTCGGGCCCATCATGCCCTTGTAGGCAAAGGCAATCTGCTGTGGGTTGGGGCCGACTTCCAGGGTGGCGACCTTGGTCTGGGTGGTGGGGTCGATGACGTAGATATCCTTGCCGCCCGAGTTGCCTCCCCAGATGCGCCCATCGGGGCCCAGGATCAGAAAGTGCGGGTTCTCGCCCACCGGAATGGTTTTGACGACCTTGAGGCTGGCCGTATCGATCACGGCGACGGCGCGATCAATCTGATTGCTGACGTAAGCAAAACTGCCATCGCGCGAAAACGTCAGCCCGGCTGGGCCGCGGCCTACCGCGATGGTGCCCACGACGCGGTTCGTCGCGGTATCGACGATGGAAACCGTGTTGTCGCCGATATTGGCCACCCAGGCATGGCGATTGTCGTTGGTGAGCGCAACCACGTGGCAGCGCGCGCCGGTATAGATGGACGCGATCGTCTCCAGCTTGCGGGTGTCGATGACGGACAGTCGGCCCGAGCCCATATTGGTTGCATACAGACGGCTGCCATCACGCGACAGCGCCAGATCATGGGTAGAAACATTTTTTGTATCGATTGTGGCGATAGGTTTATAAGTCAGTGCATCGATCACTGAAATCGTATTTGAACTCTCGTTGGCGGCGTAGATGCGTGGCGCCAAAGGCTGTTGTTGGCCTTTCAAGCTATCCTCAAACTTTTCCAGCTCGGCACAGCCTGACACGCACAACGCAGACACAAGAAGCAAATAGGGATAGCGCATCGAAGTCTCCTTACAGTGTCGCCAGGAAAGCGATCAGCGCGTTCTTGTCGGCGTCTGACAGATCCTCGCCGAAGCGATGGCCGTCGTTTTCGATCTCCACACTGCACGACGAATAGACCTGCCACAGGGCAGGCGTGCGGGCGCGCGCCTCCTTCACCACCTCGACCAGCCGGTCCGGATCGGAGACGATGGCGCTGCCGATGCGCTGCATCTCGGCCACAAGCTGTTTCGCCTCGGCGGCGGGCAGCACTTTGGCCAGACGTGTTTCGAGATCGGCGGGCTTCAGCTTGGCGCGCACCAGATCGTCGATGAACTCCTTGTGGCGGAAGTTGCCGACGTTGCCCGCGGTGGCGCCCGCCGGCACCCGCACGGTGAAGCCGACCAGGCGTTTTTCCTCCTTGCCGTCGAAGATGCGCGGGCCGATGTCGAGCACGATGTCTTCGTCGAGCTTGATCGCCTTGGGGATGCGTTTGGATGGATTCAGCAAATCCTGCATCGATGCGACGTACAACTTGAAACGGCCTTCGACGGAGGGGTCGTACTTCCAGCACGCCGGCTGTTGGTCCTTCGCCAGCGGCGGGTTGCCGGGCTTGCTGGTATCGACGTAGCTGGCGCGGTACTGCTCATAGGGATTGCTCTTGTCGCCGCCCCAGCCGCACAGTTCGGGGCCAACCGAATTGTTGTGCAGGAACGGCGCGTGCGCCCACAGGTTCAGCAGCGAGATGTTGCGGTAGTAACCGCGGCCACCGTCATGCGGTTCGAGGATGCCCGAGACGGTCTTGCGTGCGAAGTAATCCTCGTCGGCAAACTGCTCCCAGACGTGGCCGCGCAGATGGTTGGAATGCAGCGCGCGGCAACGGTCGGTGCCGATTTCGGTGACCGGCGTCGGCACGTCGTTGCCCAGCCAGTCTGCACGCAGGCCGCTCTTGCTGTCGATGGCGCGGAAGTCGACCGCCTCGAACGGCGGCTTGCCGCTGGAGTGGCAGCGCGCGCAGTTGGCGACGAACACCTGCTGGCCGCGTGAGACCGCTCCTTTGCCGAAGCTGTGTTCGAGGTCGCGTACCAGGTCGGCCTCGGTGTAAGCAGCCTGGCGCTGGCTGGCGCGCGCCACGGCGAGGTCCTTGGCCTGGCCTTCGGGTGCGGTCAGGAAGAAATCGAGAATATTCTGCAGCCGGTCTTCCACCGCGCGGAAGTTGGGGCAGTCGCGCCGGCACTGACCGATGTCGAACGGCGTCTGGCCAAAGTTGCGCGCCTGCGGGTCGAGCTGGCGCAGGTCGGTGAGGTGGTTGACCCAGCACTGCTCCGAACACGATCCGATGTTGAAGTACACGCGCTGGATCGCGCCGAGCGCGCCGATCGAGTCTTCGCCACCCTTGAGGATGTGGTGGACGGTTTCGGCCTTGAGGCTTTTCTCCCAGCATTTGCCGGGCTTGCCGGGTTCGCACCAGCAGGCGGATTCTTTCGCGCCGGTCGGGCAGGCGGCGGCCTTGCGCCAGCGGTTGACCTTCTCGCCGGCAAACGTCGGCCGCTGTGCGATGTTGATGAGCGCGTTGATGGTGCCGGCGTTGTTCACCTGGTCGTTGGGAATCGCCGAAGTGTCCGAGGTGCCGGGGCGCGCGTGGGCAAAAATCTGCCACAACAGGTCGTTATGCGGCATCCCGGAAATCAGCAATTCGGAGACGCGGATGTACTGGTTGCCGACCAGCCCGGAGAGGTTTTCCCACTGCGGATGCTCGGGGTCTGTCGGCGGTTTGGCCGGATTGAAGGCGATGTGACACGAGCCGCACGCGGTGCCGATCAGGAAGGGCGGCTCGATCGAGGCGTCGGCGAGTTTGCGCACCTTGGAGTCGGCGCGCGCGGGGTCGTTCGACAGTGTGCGGTTGTAGCCCTCCCAGGTGCCAAGGCGGCCGTTAACCTGTTTCCAGGCGACCGGGTCGAAGCGCGGGTTGGGGAATTTACGGAAGCCGAGCGCTCCGGTGGAGGTGCCGAAAGCCAGATTGCAGCTGTCTTCGCGGCCTTTCTGGTGGCCTTCGGGATCGCTCTCGGCGGCGCCCGCATCCTTGAAGTCGCACGCCGGGTCGCGGTAGCCGGTCTTGCCGACGAACTTGAGCAATTCCTGGTCGCCTGGGCACCAGTCGAAGCCGTAGGTCTCCTCGTAACTCTTTGCCGGACAGCCGTTGGAACCCGGCTTGCAGCAGCCGGGGTCGTTGATCAGCCCCCAGGTTTTGAAGCGGGTGTCGCGCTTGTCGCCGCGCAGCACACCGAACCAGTCGATCAGCGCGGTGATGCGCTGCTGGAAGGTGTAGGTGTGAAAGCGCGCGTTGCCGGCGGTGGCCTTGAACCAGATTTCGCGCCCGGCACGCGCGGACGGCGACAAGCCCGCCTCGGCTTGGTGGAAACCGGCGTCACTATACGGCGACGCCGCATCGGGCATGGCGGGTGAGGCCGGAGCGGGCTCGGGGACGGCTGGCGCGCTTTGTGCCACCCCGGATGCCGGCGGCAAGGTGGCACGTGCGGTTTCGGGCTGGTGGGCGAGCCAGGCCAGTGCGGCAAGGACTGTAACGCTGAAGATACCCAGCCAGGTCGAAGTCTTCATGGAATTCTCCCGTGTGCAGGACAAGCTGTCCTGAACCTTAGTCAAATATGGTGCGCTTTCAAGCCGCCGCCTCGCGATGTTCGCGCTTTTCGCGAAGGATTTCGCCTATCCACGGCAGGATCGGAAAAAAATAAGGCTCATCAGGAAGTCGTGTGGGTCCAAATGTCATAAATCAGAGCGTCGGCAGCATGCAAGTGAGGATTTTCAATCGCAGGTATTCCTCGTCGTGCAGTCCATATGCAGTCGTGGGATGACATGGATATCGTCTTGACTCAATTCAGGAAGCCCTGAACAAGTCCCGATCCTTGTTCATTGCGAGGAGCGCAGCGACGCGGCAATGACAACCTGTTAAGGGTTCCATCAGGAGTACCTGAGAGAACCGATTAAAACCGCGAGCCAGGTTGTTTGAGAAATTCGGTTTCCTCCGGGGTGGAGGGGCGTCCGAGAATGGCGTTGCGATGCGGGAAGCGTCCAAAGCGGGCGACGACATCGCGGTGCTTGCGCGCATAGTCCAGGAAATTGTCGAACAGCGCACGTTCGGATTCGGCGGCTTCCCCGGCAAGCCGCGTATAGAGCGCCACCGACAAGTCCTGTACCGAAACGGATTCGGCGTGTTCCAGCGGCAGATAGAGAAACACGCGCTCGATCGGCGCCAGTTGTTTGTCTTCGCCCAAGGCCAGCGCATCCACGCTCAACGCCAGCGATTTGGCATCCTGCGAAAACGCCAGCGGCGTGTCGCGATGAACGTGGTGCGGGAACTGGTCGAGCACAATGACCAGCGCAAGCCGGCCATGGGGCGTGCCGGCCCAGTGATCGAGCATTCCCGATGAGGCTGCTTCAAGTGTGGAGCTGAAACGCGCGGTGATGTCGCGGTCGTTTTCCGGCAGTTTGCCAAACCATAACTTGCCTTGCCGGGCAGCGATGTCGGCGGCACTGCCGGGCGCGCCGAACCAGTAAGCAAGAACAGTATCCGGCGCGGCAGGCATGGTGTTCAGAAAATATCGCCGGGCAGGCTGTTATGCGTGCCGTCGCAGAACGGCTGGTTCATCGAGCGGCCGCACGCGCACCACCCGTATTCGCCGGGTTCAAGTTCGAGTTCGGCGGGGGCGCGGTCATACACGGCGGGGTCGGACATGGAGGCTCCTGATTTATTTGGATGATAGGGGGTCAGGAAGTTTCAGACCCTGTTCCGGAGTGACCCCGGAAACAGGCTTATCCGGTTCCCGTGTCAGACGGATAACCATTGCCAGTTCTTCAACCGAGCGCAGTTTTTCTTCGACCGGCAACGCACGGAATGCCCGCAGGCGTTCGTCGCTGACGTAATAGGTCCGGTTTCCACGGTCGAAAGCCATGCTCAGGATTCCTCGAGACGTGTCAGGTGCGCGATATCAGCCCAGCCAATCGGTCGGCCCACTGCTTGTCAAGCGCGATCATATCGTCAGTGCAGTCGTTATTCTACTGGGGCGGAAGCGATGTTACGTATTCTATTCGCTGCAAAGTCTGACCCAAAATGCCAGATCGTCGTCCGGCTCATGCCTTTCGGGTGTGACATAGACAAGGCCCTTCATCGGCTTGCCCGTAAAGTCCATCCTGTGGGCGTGGGGTCGCCTTAGTGCGGCTTCGCACTGATCCGGTCCCACCCGCGCCATCAGCGTGTCGTTCACCACGCCGCAGCACATGTTGCCGGACACCATGAAGGCGATGCCGCCGAATGTGGGCTTAAATGTGAATTCGCCCACGTCCTTGCGGGCAGCGGAGCGAATTCTGACGCAATTCTTGCTTTAGCAAACGCGCTAATCGTGAGCCAGGCCCCGCTCACTCACAAAGGTCAGGTCGTACATGCTGCTGAGACCGCTTGCTTGAACATCGGGTAGTCCAATAACACAGATGATGAACTGTTCTTTTTCCAGCCCCAACCTTTTGCGCAATGTGGCGTACTTGTCGATGACTGCCGAAACTCGCCAGTCTTGCACTCGATACAGAAGGTGTCTTTCCATTAAGACGAAGAAGACATCGAGTTCGTGCAGGTCCTCGTTAGCAAAGATGACCGACAAATTACGTGCACACGAGAAGCGGCTGCCTCACTCCTGACAAAACTCCAATACTTGCATCAGCGCGAACCACTCCAACCACTCACCGGCGAAGAAATTCTGAATCTGTGACGAGTTCTGCAAGGTTAGTTGAACGATCTTCTCGGGCTTTTGGTAGAAATGTTTTGCGACAAAGGAGTAGTCATAAAGCTGGCGGCAGAATGTTGCAATGATCTGTGCGTCGTTTTGACTTCTTTTGCTCAGGTTGATGTGGAAGCTGGGGTATCCATCGTTGCCCGTTACGAATCTTGTCAATGACTTCCTTGAGCAAATCGAAATTCTTGCCAATCTCGATACGGCGATTCGTCGGAAAACCCGGTGGTATCCATTGCCTTGTAATTGGCGCGAAGCTAATTTTCATGGCCTTGAACCAGTCGTCGGATCGGACCATGCTGAAGATCGGGCGATATCCGGTCGGTGTTATGCGGAATGACTCCTGCAAGGCGTATCGGCTGGACGGGCTGCGGGGGAAGCCTTCTGGTCATCCGCTTCGGCTTGCTCACGCTTGACAGCGGTGTGACAATGCAAAGTACGTTCCAAAAGCCGGGTAACGAAAAAGGTGGTGTCGTGACCGTAATCGGGTTATCGCACGGTGGACAGCTTAGGTGGTTATTTGGCATGTCAGGAGCCACCTCGGCCAAATGTGCACATTTATTGCAGCGAAAAATCGGCATCTGATTTTCTTTCCTAATGGTCCTGCTACCACATCAGTCCTGGGATTCATTACCCCAGCAACTGCTCCAGCACAAACGGCAAAATCCCGCCCTTGTTGTAGTACTCGACTTCGATCGGCGTGTCGATGCGCAATTTGACCGCAACGCGTTCGCTGCTGCCATTGGCGCGATGAATCACCAGCGTGACATCCTGCTGCGGGGTGATGCCGTTCTCGATGCCTTCGAGATCGAAGGTTTCGCTGCCGTCGAGCTTTAACGTAGCCGCGTCGACGCCGTCCTTGAACTGGCAGGGCAGCACGCCCATGCCGGCGAGGTTGGCGCGGTGGATGCGCTCGAAGCTTTTGGCGACAACGGCCTTCACGCCCAGCAAGGTGGTGCCCTTGGCGGCCCAGTCGCGGCTGGAGCCGGTGCCGTATTCCTCACCGGCAAAGATCATCAGCGGCGTGCCTTCAGCCTGGTATTGCATGGCGGCGTCGTAGATGGCTTCTGTTCGCCGCCCTTCAGTGTGATGCCGCCTTCGCAGCCGGGGATCATCAGGTTCTTGATGCGCACGTTGGCGAAGGTGCCGCGCATCATGACTTCGTGGTTGCCGCGGCGCGCGCCGTAGCTGTTGAAGTCGGCCTTCTGCACGCCGTGTTCGGTGAGATACAGCCCGGCGGGCGAGGTCGGCTTGATGCCGCCTGCGGGGCTGATGTGGTCGGTGGTGACGGAGTCGCCGAAGAGGGCGAGGGCATGGGCGCCCTGGATCGCCTGGCCCTCTCTCCCAACGCCTCCCACGCTTGCGGGGGAGGGAAGGAAGAAGGGCGGCTCCTGGATGTAGGTGGATTTTGTATCCCACTGGTACACCGTGCCAGAGGGCGCGGACACGGCGTCCCACAGCGGATTGTCGGCGCCGACATCCGCATAGATTTTCCGGTAGGACGCGGCGTCGGTGGCGGTGTTCATCACGGCGGCGATGTCGGCGTTGCTCGGCCAAAGGTCGCGCAGATAAACGGGCTGGCCGTTCTTGCCGGCGCCGACCGGTTCGGTTTCAAAATCGATGTTCACCCGGCCGGCCAGCGCAAAGGCCACCACCAGCGGCGGGCTCATGAGGAAGTTGGCCTTGACCGCCTGATGCACGCGGGCCTCGAAGTTGCGGTTGCCGGACAGCACGGAGGCGACGACCAGATCGTGGTCCGCGATGGCCTTGTCGATCTCGGGTTTGAGCGGGCCGGAGTTGCCGATGCAGGTGGTGCAGCCGTAACCCACCACGCGAGAAGCCGACCTGCTCCAGCGCGTCCATGAGGCCGGCTTTTTTCAGGTATTCGGTGACGGCGCGGGAGCCGGGGCCGAGCGAGGTCTTGACGTGCGCGGGCGGCCTGAGACCCGCGGCCGCGGCTTTCTTCGCCAGCAGACCCGCCGCCAGCATCACCCCGGGGTTGGACGTGTTGGTGCAGGACGTGATCGCGGCGATGGCGATGTCGCCGTGTCCCAGGCTGCCGTGGCGGTCGCCGAAGACGGCGGCAGGGTCCGCCAGCATGTGGTCGGGGGAGGGATGGTCATTCAGCATTTCCGCTTCCTGCGCGGGAACAGCGGCTGGCTCGTCCTGGCTGCCGCCACCCGACAAATCCGTTTCTGCGTGAGATGAAGCGGCAAGCGGATAGTGTTTGCCGAGTTCCCCCGCCTTGTTGTAGCCGCCCTCGGCGACAGGTTTGTTCATCAGGGAGGTGAACGCGGATTTCAGGTTCTTCAGTTCGATGCGATCCTGCGGCCGCTTGGGTCCTGCGACGGAAGGTTCGACCGTGGAGAGGTCGAGTTCGAGCACCAGCGAGTAGTCGATGTCGCCTGCTTTTGGAATGCCGAACAGGTTCTGCGCCTGATAGTAGGCGCGAATGGCGTTGACCTGAGCATCACTGCGTCCGGTGGCGGCAAAGTACTGGCAGGTGGCTTCGTCCACCGGGAAGAAGCCCATGGTCGCGCCGTATTCGGGCGCCATGTTGGCGATGGTGGCGCGGTCGGTGACGGACATGGCGGCCACGCCTTCGCCGAAGAATTCCACGAACTTGCCGACCACCTTGGCTTTGCGCAGCATTTCGGTGATGGTCAGCACGATGTCGGTGGCGGTGACGCCGGGCCTGGCCGAACCTTTGAGGTTCACGCCGACGACGTCCGGCGTCAGGAAATACACCGGCTGGCCCAGCATCGCGGCTTCCGCCTCGATGCCGCCCACGCCCCAGGCCACGATGCCCAGGCCGTTGATCATGGTGGTGTGGGAATCGGTGCCGACCAGCGTATCCGGATACACCACACCGTCCTTTTCCATCACGCCGCGCGCCAGGTATTCCATGTTCACCTGGTGCACGATGCCGACGCCGGGCGGCACGACCTTGAAGGTATCGAAGGCCTGCATGCCCCACTTGAGGAACTGGTATCGTTCACGATTGCGCTCGAACTCGATTTTCATGTTGAGATCGAGCGCGTCCTGGTTGCCGTAGGCATCGACCTGGATGGAGTGGTCCACCACCATGTCCACCGGCACCAGCGGTTCGATCTTCTTCGGATCCTTGCCCATTCTTTGCGCGGCGGAGCGCATGGCGGCCAGGTCGGCCAGCAGCGGCACCCCGGTAAAGTCCTGCAGGATCACCCGCGCCACGGTGAAGGGAATTTCTTCCGTTCTTTCCGCATTGGGCTGCCAGTTGGCCAGTTGCCTGACGTGCTCCTGGGTAACCTTGATGCCGTCGCAATTGCGCAAGACCGATTCCAGCACGATGCGGATGGAAACCGGCAGGCGGGAAACGTTGCCTGCACCCGCCGCTTGCAGGGCGGGGAGCGAATGAAATTTGCCGGCGGGAAAGTCTTTCAGGGTGTCAAAAGGATGGGCAGCCATGAGATAAAAGCCTGATTTGTTTTCAAAGACGCCATTTTACCCGGAAGCGACTACTTCAATTTCCCGGGAAACCGCCATAATCGACTATTCATGCTGGACGTTAATCACGCCAGGCGTTAATATCGGCGCATGATCAAGTCGTTCCGTTGCCGTGACACGCAAGCATTATTCGAGCGCAAGCGTGTGGCGCGTTTCGTTAACATCGAACGTGTCGCCCGCCGCAAACTTGAACAATTGGAGTGGGCGGAGAGGATCGATGATTTGCGCATCCCGCCGCAGAACCGTCTGGAAGCCCTGAAGGGCGACCGGAAAGGGCAATGGAGCATACGCATCAACGACCAGTGGCGTGTGTGCTTTCGTTTTGAGGACGGACAGGCGCTGGATGTCGAAATTGTTGATTATCACTAAGGAGGCGATGCGATGAAGAAGCTTGCTCCGATTCATCCCGGCGAAATTCTGCGGGAGGAATTTCTGAAGCCTATGGGCATCAGCCAGTACCGGCTGGCCAAGGAAATCGGCGTGCCGCCGCAGCGCATTGGCGAAATCGTGGCCGGACGCCGTGCGATTACCGCGGACACGGATTTGCGGTTGTGCCGTTTTTTTGGCTTGTCCGAGGGTTACTGGCTGCGCGGCCAAGCGCGCTACGACATGGAGCTTGCGAAAGACACGCTGGCTGGCGCGCTGGACAAAATTCATCCGTGGGCGGGCGACCGTGCCGCTGCCTGAACCCGAATCATCCCCGAAAAAATTATTGACTTCACCTTGATCAAAGAATTATGAGCATCGCCGACCAGAAGAAAAAAGCCCTCGATTACCACCGTCTGCCGCGTCCCGGCAAGCTTTCCGTGGAATCGTCCAAATCCTGTGCCACCCAGGAGGATTTGTCGCTGGCCTACACGCCGGGTGTGGCCGAGCCGGTGCGCGCCATCGCGGATGATCCCGAAGCAGCTTATCAATACACCAACAAGGGCAACCTGGTGGCGGTGATCACGGACGGCACGGCCATCCTTGGCTTGGGCAATCGCGGGCCGCTGGCCGCCAAGCCGGTGATGGAAGGCAAGGCGGTGCTGTTCAAGCGCTTTGCCGGCATCGATGTATTCGATATCGAGGTGAGCGCGCCCAGTCCCGAAGCGTTCATCGAGACCGTGGCGAACATCGCGCCCACCTTCGGCGGCATCAACCTGGAAGATATCGCCGCGCCGCATTGTTTTGAGATCGAGCGGGCCCTGACCGAGCGGCTGGATATTCCGGTGTTTCATGACGACCAGCACGGCACCGCGGTCATCATCTGCGCCGGGCTTATCAACGCGCTGCATCTTCAGGGCAAAAAGCTGGAAGCCGCGCGCATCGTTTGCCTGGGGGCGGGCGCAGCCGGTATCGCCTCCATGCGGCTGTTGATCGCCATGGGCGCCAAGCCGGAAAACATTCTGATGGTGGACAGAAAAGGCGTGATCCACGCTGGCCGCAATGATCTCAATATTTACAAGCAGGCCTTCGCCCACACCACGGAGCGCCGCAGCTTGAGTGACGCCCTGCGCGGCGCGGATGTGCTGATCGGTGTGTCGGGGGCGGACCTGGTGACGCCGGACATGATCAAAAGCATGGCGGACAAACCCGTGGTATTCGCCCTGTCCAACCCCGATCCGGAAATCCATCCCGAAGCCGCGAAGTCCGCCAGGCGGGATCTCATCATGGCCACCGGCCGCTCGGACTTCCCCAACCAGGTCAACAATGTGCTGGGCTTCCCCTTCATCTTTCGCGGCGTGCTCGACGCGCGCGCGCGCCACATCACGCGTGACATGCTGATTGCCGCGGCGCACGCCCTGGCCGGCCTGGCGCGCGAGCCGGTTCCCGGCGAAGTGCTCGCCGCCTACCAGCTTGAGCATCTGGAATTCGGCCCGGAATACATCCTGCCCAAGCCCTTCGACCCGCGCCTGATCGAGCGCATTCCGCCTGCCGTGGCGGCAGCCTGGCAATCCGGCAGCTAAGGAAGTGCTGATGGATCCCGCCGGGAGAGGGTTTCACTCGGACAATTAGGCGGTTCCCTGACCCGGTTTGGGCTATCTTGGAATGAAACTGACTTCTTCCGGATCATGTTTAATTCCGACTATCAGGTCGCCATTGTCGGCGGCGGTGTCACCGGAGCCGCGCTGGCGTATGTGCTGGCGCGCTATACAGGGGTGTTGTCCATCGTCCTGCTGGAAAAAGCGGGCCGGTCTGCCTCGGTCAATTCGGCCGCCAGCCAGAACAGCCAGACGCTGCACTGCGGCGATATCGAGACCAACTACACGCTGGAAAAAGCCGCTGAAGTGAAACGTGCGGCGGACATGTTGCTGCGCTGTGTGAGCCGTGAGGGGGCGGGCAGCATTTTGCATCGCATGCCGAAGATGGTGCTGGGCGTGGGCGAAGCGGAATCCGCCTTTCTGCGTGCGCGCCATGAACCGTTTCAAACCCTGTTTCCCGATTTGCGCCTGCTCGACAAGGCCGGCGTGTGCGCGGCGGAACCGGAGGTGGGGCGCGACCGGCGCGAGGACCTGGCTGCGCTGGCCGTCCCCGATTCGTATTGCGCAGCGGATTTTGGCCATCTGACCCGTTTCTTTCTGCAGCGTGCGCGGGAACAGGACGGCGGGGTGTCGCTGCACATGCATTGCCGCGTGGAGGCCATTGCGCGCGGGGTGGACAGCTATGTGCTGCATACTTCCGGCGGCGCGGTGCATGCGCGATTCGTGGCGGTATGCGCCGGTGCCCACAGTCTGGGTTTTGCGCAGCGCATGGGCTATGGGGAACAGTACTCGATCCTGCCGGTGGCGGGCAGTTTCTTTCATGCCCCTTGCCGGGTGCGCGGCAAGGTTTACAGCGTGCAAAGCGAGAAACTGCCTTTCGCCGCCGTGCACGCCGATCCGGACATCGCACGGACCGGGTGGATGCGGCTGGGGCCCACCGCGCTGACCGTGCCTTTTCTCGAACGCCGGAGATGGGCGAGCGTGCCCGAATTCCTGCGTACCGTGCGCATCGACGCCGATACCCTGGGTACGTTTTCCGGCATCCTGGGCGATCCGGAAATGCGGCGCTACATGGTGCGCAACCTGTCATACGAAATCCCGCTGTTGCGGGCGCGCCTGTTTGCGCGCGCGGCACGAAAAATCCTGCCCGCGCTACGCGCTGCCGATTTGCGTTATGCGCGCGGCATCGGCGGCCTGCGCCCGCAACTGATCGACCGCCCGGCGCGCCGGCTGGCCTTTGGCTCGGCTAAAATCACCAGTGAAGAAGGCCTGCTGTTCAACATCACGCCCTCGCCGGGGGCCACCAGTTGCCTGGCCAATGCCGTGGAGGACGCGCGCAGGATGAGTGCGTTTCTGGGATGTGTGTTTAACGAGCAGCGGCTGCACGAGGAATTGTTGACGCGCGAGTGACGACGAGTGAGCTGGCAGTCCTGCCGGGCTTGGGCATACGACTCCACACGCGCTTCAGCGCGTAGTGGATCGGAGTCCTTCAGGGGGAATCTGGATGGTGCAAAGCGTGTGGCGGGTCTGGGCGTGAGCCGCCCGGTATTTCTCGATCTCACCCGGATTGCCCTGCCGCTGACGGGCTGGGTCTCCATTCTGCACCGCGTTTCCGGTGCCCTGCTGTTTCTCGCCTTGCCGGCGGGGGTGTGGGGGCTGGCGGTTTCGCTCGAAAGCGAGGCGGGATTTCTGCGCATGGCCGGGTGGCTGTCGCACCCCGCGGCCAGACTGCTGTTGCTGTTGCCGGTTTGGGCCTTTGCGCAGCATTTCTTTTCCGGGCTGCGGCATCTGGCGCTGGACCTGCACTGGGGCGTGGCATTGAGTGACGCACGGCGCAGCAGTGTGGCGGTGCTGCTGGCCGCGGGCGCCGTGACGCTGCTGGCGGCGTGGAGATTGTTCGCATGAAGACGGCCCAGGGCGCGCACAGCGGCACTGGAAGCTGGCTCACGCAGCGCGCCTCGGCGGTGGTGATGGCCTGCCTGCTTCCGCTGTTCGTGCTGCGTGTGGGCTGCGTCCACCCTCTGGAGTATGCCGCCTGGCGTGCCCTGTTCGAACCGCTGTGGATGAAGATGGCGGTGATGTTCTTTACCGCGGCCATGGCGCTCCACGCCTGGGTGGGGATGCGCGACATCTTCATGGATTATGTGCATCACACCCTGCTGCGGCTGGCCCTGTATCTGGGCGTCATCCTGACGCTCGCGGTGTGCGTGGCATGGATGGCGGCAGTGTTGTGGGGAATGTGAGCGGGCACCCGTGAACAAACCCACTTTCGACGCACTGCTTGTGGCGGTGCGAGCTGTAAGCAGGGGCCCCGGTATGGGGATGCGCACGACCGCGCGTCGCCGCCGGGACGATCACACTATGGGTGCGAGACGGAGCATATCTTCCGATCAAGATGGAAAAACGTACATTTGATGCCCTGATCGTCGGCGGCGGCGGCGCCGGATTGCGCGCGGCGCTGCAACTGGCGCGCTCGGATTACAAGGTGGCGGTGGTGTCCAAGGTTTTTCCGACACGTTCGCACACCGTTTCCGCCCAGGGCGGCATCACCGCGGCGCTGGCGAACGTCGATGACGACCGCTGGGAATGGCACATGTACGACACGGTCAAGGGCGGCGACTGGCTGGGCGACCAGGACGCGATCGAGTTCATGTGCCGCGAGGCGGCGTCTGCCGTGTATGAGCTGGAGCATATGGGTCTGCCGTTTTCGCGTCTGGACAACGGCAAGATCTATCAGCGCCCCTTCGGCGGGCAGTCGAAAAACTTCGGCGGCGAGCAGGCCACGCGCACCTGCGCGGCGGCCGACCGTACCGGCCATGCGCTGCTGCACACGCTGTATCAGCAGAACATCAAGAGCCGCACCCACTTCTTCGACGAGCATTTCGCGCTCGATCTGCTGCGCGACGACGCAGGCTATGTCCTGGGCGTCACGGCCTTGTGCATCGAAACCGGCGAGCCGCTGCTGATCGAGGCGCGCGCGACCCTGCTGGCCACCGGCGGGGCAGGGCGGGTATTCTGGAATACCAGCAACGCGCTGATCAACACCGGCGACGGCCTCGGCATGGTGTTGCGCGCGGGCTTGCCTTTGCAGGACATGGAGTTCTGGCAGTTTCATCCGACCGGCATTGCCGGTGCAGGCATCCTGATTACCGAAGGCGTACGCGGCGAGGGAGGCTATCTGCTGAACAGGGACGGCGAGCGCTTCATGGAACGCTACGCGCCGCATGCCAAAGATCTCGCCGGACGCGATGTGGTCGCGCGCGCAATCGCCATCGAAATCGCCGAGGGGCGCGGTTGTGGGCCGCATAGCGATTACGTCGAACTCAAGCTCGATCATCTGGGCGAAAAAGCCATCGCCGAAAAACTCCCCGGCATCCGCGAACTGTCGATCCGCTTCGCCGGAGTCGATCCGGTCAATTCGCCGATACCGGTCGCGCCCACTGCGCATTACATGATGGGCGGCATCCCGACGAATCTTCACGGACAGGTCGTCGCTCCCGCACACTACGGGCCCGAAGAGCCGGTTCCGGGGCTCTATGCCGTCGGCGAATGCGCCTGTGTGTCGGTACATGGCGCCAACCGGCTCGGAGGCAACTCGCTTCTGGACCTGATCGTATTCGGCCGCGCCGCGGGGCGGCACATGTTGACGTATCTCAACGACAATCCCTATGCACGCACGCTTCCCGAAGATGCCGCAGACGTGAGCCTCGGCAGACTGGCGCGCTGGGATCGTCCCGGCGAAGAGCGAATCGCCGCGATCACCCATGACCTGCGCCGTACCATGCAGGCACACGCCGGCGTATTCCGCACCGATGGGGTGCTGCGCGAAGGAGTCAAAGAACTCGACGAACTGGAAGCGCGCCTCGCACGTGCGGGCTTGCAAGACACCAGCCGCGTGTTCAACACGGCGCGCATCGAAGCGCTGGAGCTGGAGAACCTGCTGGTGATTGCCCGCGCCACCCTGGTCTCGGCCCTGGCGCGGGAAGAATCGCGCGGCGCCCATGCGCGGGAGGATTTTCCGGCTCGGGATGACGATCACTGGCTCAGGCACACGCTTTATCTCCATGCGGGCGACCAGCTGGATTACAAGCCGGTGCGGCTCAAGCCGTTGACGGTGGAGACATTCAGGCCCAGAGAGCGGACGTATTGAGTGAGGGTTGGCGCCACGGTGCAAAGTTCTTGGCAGTTCAACGTGCAGACCGAATGGCAAGTTCAATTCGAGCCCGGAGCTTTAGCTCGCCATGGCCTGTTTATGATAGCGAAATGTGATAACGAAAGACCTGACCCCAGCAATCCAAAATTAAAGCCCCCGGCTTTGCCGGGGGGTACTTTCTGGGTTTGCATGACACAATCCGAACTCGTATTACAAACCCATTAGCTCCTGACGCTACCAGGCCCGACAGGTTTAACCCAATTTGCAGGATCAAATCCGTGCGTCAACAAAAAACGCCGCAGGCTCCTTTTCGTTATATCTGGAAATACCGCTAGAGCTGGCGAGGCTCTGCGTTACATCCCACAGCCCTTTCGCAACCGTCGGTCTTTCACCATCAAATATTGCATAGCGCAACCTCGTATCGAAGACTCCTAACGATGGAGGATGGTCAGCACCATCCTCCTTGTGTGGGATGTCCGGATCTGCGTCGGACAATACACCTATATTGGCGATATACAGTTGATTTCGGAAAACAGCGACGGCAGGTCTGAATTCAGACATCAGTGGCTCTAATAGCCTTGGTTCCGACCATAACCCCGAGCTGCTTTCGTCAAGGGTAGAAAAGAAGCGTCGGGGATCCCCCGCGTGTCCCTCTAAAAAACATATACAACTTGCCCCTAAAGACACACAGTGCGGGACCATCCAGAGACCCCCGATCATCTAAAACCTGTTGTGGCGACCAGAGGGTACCGTCGAACGTGGCCCAAAAGATGCGATGGTCAAGTTCGATTCCACGCCAAGCCATAAACAGTTTTTCTGAAATTCTGCAAGCGCAGGACCCGAAAAAGAGCCCCGATCATCAAGCACCTGTGATCGTGACCAATTACGACCGTAAATGTAGCCCAGAAAAGACGAAAATCATCCTCCGTAGCTCCGCGCCAAGCCATAAATAGCTTATCTTGATACACCGTAACGCGGCTGAGATGCTGAGCCTCGGTCATCTAGAGGGTGCTGCTCCAACAACTGCGCTTTATTCTCGCGCAATTCAGCCGTCGCCCAGAATAACCGCACATCATCTTCGACACCGCGCCAGGCCATGTACAACTTAGCGCCCAGGTTTGCTAGCGCGGGACCATCCCAAGAACCTCTATCCTCCAATATTTCTGCTGGAGATGAGAATCGTGGTGGTAACCTGACCATCGAAAGAAGACCAACGGAGACGTCGGTCTTGAGGTTCGCCGCGATAGGCGATATATAGAGCAGGCATCGAGTGTCTCCTTTCATTGCAACGCAATTAGAATGGGAAGGAGCCCTTGACCCTCACCTAAGGGACGCAGGGCCTTGCCAATTACTGCTCCGAAAGCTTCGAGTGGGTCGTCGGCCTTCATTGCGTGACCTGCTGTCGGTGAAGTAGTCAGCAGGTCACCGACTTCAAGGGCGCATAGCTCGCGTCCACTTTGCAGTAAACCTTGCCCAATAAAGAGATCGGCCTGCGGATTTGGCTGCGAATGCTGCTTATCGAGGACGATCCCAGGCTTGTAATCGCCCGCACCTGAGATAACCCCTGCAACACGCTTGTCATAGGCTTGATGACTCTGATGCAACATACCTGCTTCGCCCAGTACCATGACCGTTCCCGGTTCGACGAAAGCGGCATCGGCGATATCAAAGTCTTCCGCACAGTCAGAAGAAGGGCCATCAGACGGATGTCACCAGTAACTTCTACATTGCCTTCAAAAACTGCAGCACGACCACGTTTGCACCCCTCGGCCAAACACACCAGCCCCGCCAGGGGCATCGCTCGTACCCGCCACACCAAAACCGCCACCAGTGCTATTGCCCCAAACACCAGCACCTACAACACCTTGACCAGTTTTGTTCTCTCCGAAGACGCCAGTCGAAAGTCCGAAGGCCTTGGACTCCAGTGCCTTTTCGACTGGAACCCGTCACGCCGGGGCCTCTTTCTTTGTTGAACCCGCGAACACCCGCGATGTTCTCAGCTGCATGAGCGACAGCATTGACACCAATGACCAAGGAATCTTCGTCGGGGAGCTTCAGGTCAACTTCGAAGTCGTCTTTTTCTGCCATGATCTTTCTCCTTTCATCAGAACACGTTGGCTGGCCACAATGACTTGACTTGAAATTAAAGGAAATTAGAGGAAATCGAAGGAAATCAAAGGGGCTACATGCTTTTCAGCGTTATTTATTTCCCCGTGGGAGCCTTCCTTGCCATACCGGCCCCAGCTTGCCCGCACTGTTCTTAGTACTTGGCCTACTTCATGAAAGCTTGCGTCATCCACCGCTTTTAATTGAACCAATAGACCATCCGACTTGAAATGCAATATGTCGAAAGGATAAGGCGGCTATCGCTTTCCTGCCAAGCAGTCACCAAAGGCAGGGAGCGGGAACGCTTATAAGCGCAGCTGATGAATTGTGCCGGGGTGAGGGGTTTCGGCACTTGCTTCTTGCGCCCGCCACCCGCGCCCCTCTCTGCTGCCTCAAATCCCCCTCACCCCCCTCCCCCTAAAGGGGGCGAGGGAGTGCGTTACCTCACCCCTATCGATCTAACGCAGCGTCGTCGTCTTCACCGCCACATCAAACCTCAAATTGCTCGCCGCCTCGCCACGCCCGGCCATCTTGCTGCGCCCGATCCACAGCCAGCTCCTGCCGTCGCTGCTGCGCGCGTACTGGAATTTGCGTTTGAGGCTGGCGCCGATGCGCGGGACTTCTTCTTCCTCGATCACCAGTTTGTCGTTCGGGTCCATCGGCTGGGTGGGATCGCTGCGCAGCAGCCAGCCGCGCGGCCAGAACACGTAGGCGCGCAACTGGGCGTCGATGTTCAGGCGGTCGATGAAGTTGTCCTGCGCATCGAGGCCGTTGAGAAAATCCACGTAGGCGGGATCGACGGCGCCCAGGACTTCGACGCTCGCTTCCGGATAGAAGCGCTTCATGCCGGCGCGCGCGAGCTGGATTTCGAGCGGGTCGTTGAAATTCAGTACCGGGTTGCGCACCGGCAGCAGCGGCGTCCAGTTGGCCGGCACCGGCGTGGCCAGGCGGTAGACCAGTTGCGGGCTGTCCGGCTGGGTATCGAAGTGGATCTGCTGCTGGAAGGCGAGCGACTTGGCTTCGAGGTCGCGATCCAGCGGCTCGCCCGAGATGCCCTGGACCGTCTTCTCGATCGCCCAGGCGAGGTTGGCCATTTCGTCGCGCGCCAGCAGGGTGTGTTCCAGCACCGCGCCTTCCTGCACGCCATCGAGGCTGTCGGGCAGGAACAGGGTATGGCCCAGCTGGCCTTGCAAGATCGGCGCTCGGCGCTCAGCTCGAACAGCGTCCACGGCACGCCCCCCAGCGGTCCGATGGGGCCGGCCTGCGCGGTGATGCCGAAGGTGTCGGTGATTGCAAACTGGGTGACGCGAATAGAGGCCGCCCACCGGCAGGCGCACCGGCGTGACGAACCAGTCGTTGCCGAAGGTCAGGGCAAATTCGGTCACCGTCATGCGCAGCAGATCGGTGACGCCGGCTTCGGCGCCGGCGAAGTTGACCTGCCCATCCTCGAATTCCCAGTAGCGTTCGGCCGGCATGCCGGGATAGCGCACCGGCGAGGGGTGGCGCTGCGCGACGGCGAATTCATGGGCGGCGAATTCCTCCTGCTCGTCCTGCGTCAGCGCATCGGCAACGAAGTCTTCCCAGTCCACATGGCCGTCGGTGTATTCGTCCGCCTTCAGCGCCGCATTGCCGCTGGAGAGTTCGAACGCGTATTCCATGCGGTTCTTCTGCCAGGCGGGATTGTTCGCCTCACCCTCGTAGACCAGATCGTCTAGCCAGATCAGCCAGTTCTCCAGCAGGGTTTGCGCCGCCGCGGCATCGGCCGGCGCAACGGCGAGCGCGGCCGGCAGGCCGGTGAGTTTGCCGTTGACAAACAACGGGTCCAGGTCCGCGCGCAGTTTTCTCGCGTCCACGGTGCGCTGGTCGAACAGGGTGGACCACAGGATGCCGGCCTGGTCAGACTCGGGATCATCAGGCATGGGCAGCGCCAGCGCATAGGCTTGCAACAGGGCGGCGCGTATGGACTGGCTCCCCGCCATGCGCAGCAATTGCAGGCCGGCTTCGCCGACGAGGCGCGCGTGCCGGTCCCACACCGGCTCGGCCTCGACCTGGGTTTCGATCGGCACGTCCCCCAGGGCTTGCCATGGCTCGTCCTTGTCATGGCCGGCGCGAAACCGGTCCACGTCCGTTCCTTGTAGCGCGAACGCAAGTTTGATGGGGCTGCCCGCATCCTCGCCCTGAAACTCGTTGAACTGCCATTGCCGCGCCAGCATCCACAGCGGGTCGGCGAGCGGCGCCTGCAGGCCGGCTTTCATTCCCACCGTGGTGGGCTGGGTCTCGAGTCGGGTGGTGCCGAGATAGACCGGCTGCTTCTTGGTGAAGTCAACGAAGGAAGCGGACGCTTTGGCGAATTCGTATTTCATTTTGTGCCTTTACAACTGAGCGACATGGGATGGATTGAACGCCTGGAATGATGGTGGCGCTTGCCCCTCACCCCCGGCCCCTCTCGGGGCACCCAGGTCCCCTCGCGCGGGCGGGAGAGGGTCGGGGCTGAGCGGTCCCCCGCTTGCGGGGCGAGGGGTGAACTATGGATGCGCTGCATGTTTTCAACTTGCCTCCCCTAGATCTTGCCTAGCGGAATGATTGCTGCCTGGCTGGCGGCACCGATCCTGTTGCGGAATGCCTGGCGCGCGAGTTCCAGGGCGCGCACGCCGGGCAGGTCGCCGGTGTAGTCGTGCGGCAGGTAGTTGCCGGGCAGCAAGAGGCCCAGGCCGCCTGCCAGGTCGCGTGGCCGCACCGCGCGCAGGCGCGCCAGATCCCAGGCTTCGTGCAGCACGTCCAGCACGTCGTCGAACTCCCAGTTCTCCTGGTTCTGCTGCGGCGGCACCGCGAGCAGGATGCTTTGCGGCGGACGTGCGCCGGGCGCGTCGTAGTGAAAGGCGATGGCGGCGGTCTGGAAACGGTCGGGAATGAATTCCGCCCATTCATCGCACACCAGGCCCGCCAGCGCGCTGTTGTTGTCCGGGGCCGCAAGGCCGCCGGGCGTGTGCAGGGCCAGGGCCAGCTTGGGCGCGACGCGGTTGATGTCCTTGTAGGGTGCGCCCGGCTGCTGCGCCAGGTAGTCGTGCAATTCTTCCGGCACCTGCGTGGGGTCGAGCGGCGTGCCGTCGTCCTCGCGCCACGCCTCGGGCAGCGCAGCCCAGGTCTGGCCTTTCACATGCGGGTACTGGACCAGCATTGAAATCCGCGGCGGCGCTGTAATCGACCAGGGTTTCGTGCGCGGACAGCGCGCCGGCAAACCGGTCCAGTCCATCGCGCACCCGCGCAAGACGAGGGATCCAGCCAGGCACCCGCCAGGGGTCGGAGCGGGTGAGCGCGTCCTGCTCGGCGAGCGAGGCGGAAAATTCCGTGCTGTACGCGCCCAGGCTGAAGCGCGGCAGCACCGGGAAATCCCGGCCCAGGAGCAGCTTGATCTGATCGATGGCCTGCTGCACCTGCTGGCCGTGGGTCGGCGCGAGCTGGCCGGCCTGGAGCGGGATCGGCGCGTTCAGCGTATCGAGTTTGACCTGCAGGGTCGCGGCCAACGCCGTGCGCGCCGCATCGCCGCGCGCTTCGCGCTCAGCCGGGTCGGCACCTTGCGCGTCGATGGCCTGCACCTGCTGCGGCCAGGAGGCGGGCGGCAGAAAATCCTCCAGCGCGGCCAGGGCGACCAGCAGATCGTCGGCATTGGCGCTGGCTTCCAGCGTGTTCTTGAGATCGGTGAAATCGGCGATCAGCGCATCGGCGCGGGCGCGCAGTTCGGCGGCATCGACGCCCGGATACTCGCCTTCGCTGGGAAGATTCTTTTCGATGGGGTCATCCGGCACCACCAGGTCCTTGCGCGTGAGCGGACGCGCCTTGTCGAGCAGCGCGCGCAGCGTGGTCGCCAGGGCTTCGAAGTGGGCCAGGCCCAGCTTGCCGTTGCCGGCTTCCTGCTGGATGTCCAGACCGGTGACGGTTTGCGGATCGGCAAGCTTCTTCACCAGCGCATCGGCAAGACGGCCGCGAAACCCGGTATCGGCCGGGCCGGTCATGCTGTTCTTCGACACCGTGGTGGCGGCCAGGACCGCGGACAAGGGCGAATAGCCGAGTTCGGTCAGATTCACGGACACCGGATCGGCGTCGATCGACCGGATTGCCATCTTCAGTCTGGCCGCGATGCACCCGAGCGGAAAACACATAACGCTGCGGCGCGCCCAGCATGTACGCGAGCCAGGCGTTGAGCGCCGGTTCGGCGGCGGCTGCGCCGGTCCTGCGGCCAGTTGTCATCGGCTGGTGGCGGACAGAGCAGCGCGACGCGCTGGGTGTAGCTCGCGCCGCCGCGCGGCGTGCGCGCCACCTGGGTTTCGATCGGCAGGGCTTGCTTGTCGGCAACCCCCATGGCCGCAGCGGCGCGCTCGAAATTGCCCTGCACGATCTGGTGCATGCCTTCGGCCATCAAGCAGATCGCTCACGCTGTCGGCCAGATCGACGGCGTCGTTCAGCGTGGCTTCGAAGCCCTGCTGTTCCTGCATGGTGAGGCCGACAAACGGATGGGTTCCGTTCACTTCCACGGACTCGACGCGGGTCCAGACGTCGGCGGTCGAAGCCTGCCACGCGTCGAGCAGCGCCACGCCATCCACCACGTCGCGCGCGCCGATTGCTTCCTTCGGCTCGTCGCTCGGGTCGGCTCCGGCGGGACGCCAGGGATAGGCCAGGCGCAGCGGCCAGATCAGTTTGCCCAGCAGCGCATCGCGCAAACCGCGTTCGATGCGATAGCCGTACAGCGCCGCCAGCGGCTGGTCGCGGGTCAGGCCCTGCAGGATGTCGAGCGCGCGCCGGGTGCGCCTGGAATCGAGGTCGATGTTGAACGCGCCCTGTTCATGGTTGGCGAGAAAGCCGCTGCGCAGGATCGCCGCGGTCGCGGCCTGGCCCAGCGACGGCGCGAGCAGATATCCGTCGCTGTCCGGGCGGTGATCGGCCTTGAGGTTCTCCACCCAGGCGTAGCCGCCGACATAGAGTCCCGTCGGCTGGCTGGCGCGCAAAGTTTCGAGCCGGCGGCTGGCGCGCGCGGTGTACCAGGCATCGAGCCGGTAGGAAAAGGCGTCGAGCGTGGTTCTGAAAGCGACATTGAGCTCGCCCACCGGACGCGTCGGCAAGATATTCGCAGGCTCAGTTTCACCGCGCCCACATTGCGCAAGGCCGGATGCAGGAACGCGACCGAATCGTGCAGTCTGATGCTGGCGCTGACCGCATCGGCGGGCAGCATCGCCAGCGGCTGCGCGGCCAGGCTGCTCGCCACGTGCTGGCCCAGGCTGGCCTTGCCGGTCAGGCTGGGGATCACCACGGCGGCGAGCTGCCTGGGGCTGGCGACATTGAACGCTGCTTCGTTCTGCGCCGTGCGTCTTCGACGTTCACCAGCTTGGGCATGGCGACCGATTCGACCTTGGTCACCGCGCCGCTCAGCATGGCATACGACTGCACCGCATCATGCCGTTCCAGTTGCACGGAACAGGCGGCCAGCGCCTGCAGCAGGGCGGGGCCGGACTGGAAGGCGCTCAACTGCGCGTCGGACTGGTCTACTGGTAGCGTCAATGCGTCGGCAATGTGCTTCAGATAGTTCTTCGCGTCGGGGAAGCTGGTATCGGGCGCGGCTTCGATGCTTGGCTGCTTGTCGTCCGCCAGCACCCAGGGCACGCCCGCCAGGCTGCCCGGCTGATAGGGCGGATCGGGCGGGAAGCTGGTGCAGTTGAAGATCGGCAGGGTGGGATAGATTTCCAGACTGATGCCCAGGGTGCTGAGCAGGGTCTGGACCACCTGCTGCTTGGCCGGTTTCTGCACCCCGGAAATATCGATCACAATCGGCTTCAGGCAAATCGCATCCGCATTCCTGTAGTACGCGGCCTGCGACCAGGCCGAGGTCTGCAGGATGTCCTTCGCCGTTTTCACATCGCCGTCGGTGAGCCGCGGCACCGCGTTGCTGGCCAGTTCCCACATCGGCCGCAATACGCCCAGTACCTTCGAGACATTCTGTTCCACCGCGGCCTGGCTGTCGCCCAGGATCGCCTGCAATCGGCCCCCAACCGCATCCGGCACGAAGCGCTTGCCCACCACCGGCAGGATGCCGTAGGGCTGCTTGCCGACGCGCAAGCAGCGGCAAGGGTCCGGCGGGACGCAGATAGGACACGGCATAGCGGCGCAGTTCATATTGCGCGGGGGTTTTCAGCAGGCGAGCGGATTCGTCGCCGGGCGGGTTCCACAATTCCATCAGATAGTGGCCGAAGGTGCCGCGCCACAGCGCGTTCATCATGTGCAGCGCGGTGCGCTGCTCGGGGAGGTGCGCGTTGTCTATGCCATCGGCCGGCAGGCCCTGGGGCGGCAGGCCGAGGGCAGCGACGAGCAATTGCAGCGCGTCCTTGTCGGCGGGCAGTTGGGCATTTTCCGCTGGCGTAGGGGGCGGGGTGCGTTGCTGCGCGGGGCTGTAGCCGGAAGGCGCAGCCTCGGTATTGTTGGTCGGGGTGTTGAGCGGGACAAAGGCGAGTCCGCTGGAATCGCGCTGCGCGGCCAGCAGTTCGGCCATCTCGGTCGCGCTTTGCTGTCCGTCCTTGCTCCATTCCAGGCCGACGATCAAGAGCCGCTCCAGCGTGTCGGTGGCGAGATGGAAGGGCAAGCCATGCTGCTGCAGCGCAAAGGCATTGACCATCTGCTGGGTCACTTCCAGCGCCATGCCATTGGCCAGCGCCGCGTCGAAATCGGCCAGCCACGCGCGATCGCCCGCCAGCAGCGCTTCGGGCTGATCGAGGTTGAGCCAGTCCGGAGAGAGCACCAGTTCATCGGGAATGCGATTGCCCCACACCCGGAACACTTCGCGCCGTCCGGCCGCGTAGCCGATGGCGCACCAGCGGTCGGGCAGCAGCACGGCGCGGGTTTGCTTGGCCTTGGCGTCGATGACCGGCAGGGCGGGAAACTGCGGCTACGCACCCTCCTGGCCTTCCTGATCCGCGTTGTCCGGCGTCAGGACTCTGCAGCACCCAGGCGCAGCGGCTGCGTCCGACGCCCAATGCGAGGTCGCGCGCGATGCGCGCGGCTTCGTCGGCGTCGCTGTCGAATCGCGCCAGCCAGTAGTCCATGCCGGCCTGCAATTCCTTGTCGGTGAGCGCAGCCGTGTGTTCGATCGTATTGATGTCGTCCGGATAGACGCGGATGCGCAGGCTCTGCGCCTGGTCGGGCGGGAAGTACCGGGTCTCCAGGCGCATGGGCAAAAGCGCAATGGGCAGCCCGCCATCGAGCGCCTCGGCCATGCGCGCGGGATCCAACTCGCCCAGCAAGCCATTCGACAGTTGATCGATGCCCCGCGCCTGCTCGCGCAGCTGCCCGAGCAATTGCTGGCGCGCGGCGCGCGATTCGTTGACTTGCTCGCGCAGCATGCCGGTGACGTTGGGCGACTCGCCTGCACGCAAGGCCGCATCCAGCGCCGCCTGTTGTGCGGCCAGCGCGGTGTCGAGTTCGAACTGCTGCGATTGCAGCGCAGCCAAGGCCTGGCGTTGTTGGTTGAGCGGAGACAGGTTCAGGTCAAGACGGGGCATGGCGTATTCCGGTTTGGCAATCAGTTCTTTCCAAGTTCATTTCTTCGGCGGCATCTTCAGCCTGGCCCCGGCGTAATAGCCGCGGAACGGTCGCTGCAGCAAGGCATCGGCCACGGTCGCGGCGTGCGGATCGACCCATTTCGGGCCTTGGCGGGCGGCGCCTGCTTGAGCCTGGCGCTGCCGAAATATTCGCCGCCATTCACATGCACCTCGCTCCAGTCCACGTCCAGCCAGGTCGGGCCGTTCTGGCCATCGCTGTCCGGTTCGTCGAAACCGAAGCGGGGCTCGGTCATCTGTTCTTCCAGGATGAAGAAGAACTGGTCGATGTTCGCCGGCGCGATATCGAAACCCAGGTAGGTGATGTCCTTGCCCAGGTGGCCTTTCAGCACCGGCGGCACGGCGCGCGCCGGGATTCATTTCGCCCGGCTTGTTGGGTGCGGGCGGCGGATCGCTTTGACCCGGGCGCGTGTCGTTCGCACCTTTCGGATACGCGTAGACCGACAGGGTGGGAAAGCGCTCCAGCAACTGGCCGCGGATCAGCAGGACCAGCATCTCCCCGCTGCCCGGCTGTTTGCCCAGCGCCAGCGACAACCATTTGTGTATCGGCTCGATGTCGGTCTTGCCGTCCAGGCGCTGCCAGAAATACTGGAACGGCGTGCCGCGCTGGTCGGTCGGAAAGCCCTGCCACAGAAGCTCGCGGCCCATTTCGTGGTTGGCGCCCAGCATCAGCGCCTCGACAAAGCGCGGATTGGTCTTGACCGCCATGATGAAATCGTCCGGCAGCACGCCCACGCCGGGCAGGAATACATCGGGCGCGAGTTTCTCAAGTTTCTTCGACAGCGGAAAATGCAGATGCGGATACGCCATCACCCGGTCGAAGCAGCGCGGAATCAGATAGCGCAGGCGCTCGGCAAAGGCCAGATCGAGCCGCGCGCTGATGAAATCGTTGACCATGCCATGCTCGCGCGACCACGCAACCTGTTGCGCGCCGAGGGACAACATGGTGGCGAGCCGCGCCGGAACGGTTTGCGCCGGGTCGATGCGCGCGCGCAGCAGGCTGGCCGAACCGGCGCAGCGCAAAATCCACCGGCGCGATCGCGACTTTTTCCTCGGCCTGGGGATCGCGCCAGAGTTGCTGGAAGTCCTTGAACGCCTGGGAGTAGCGATGCAGCACGTCGCGCTCCTTGATCGCGGGCGGCAGGGTGATCGTGGGCAGGGCCTGCAGCGGCGGCGCTTGCGGGGTGAAGCGGCCGGGCGCGGTGAGATCGATGCGTCACCGGCGCGCCGCCACCCAGGACACCGGGTGGCAGGCTGCTGAATACCGCGCTGTTGCCGTACAGGCGCAGGGCATGCGCGGGCACTACGCCGACACTGCCCGGCGCGATGCGCAGGGCGCGCGTGCCGGCGCGCACGCCGGGCGTCACGGCCATGCCGAAGGTCTTGAGGCTGCCGTTGCGGCCATCGATCTTCAGCGACTGGGCATGAACCTGGCCGCCTTCCTGCACGGTCAGCAGCACGCCTTCCGCGCCGCCGCGGCTGGCCTGTTTCACCAGCTGCGCCAGATTGGCGCTCAAGACCTGATCGGTGGTGCGCTGCAACTGGGCAAAGCGCAGCACATGGGTATCGGTCAGGATGCCCTGGTGCCAGATGTCGCCCATCAGCGGCAGCTTGCGCTTGGCGCGCGAGGCCTGTTGCCGGGCAGCGGCGGAGGCTTGCTGGACCTTGCCGATGTCGCCTGAGCTCATGCTGCCGGGCAGGCCGGTGTAGGGCTGCAGGTCGATCAGCGCATTGGGGTCGTCAGCCAGGGGAATGCCGTCGAAGGACCGGCTGCCCATGATGCCGTCGGGCACGAAGCGGTTGGGGTCGATGGCGTCCACCTGCTTGGTGGCATTGGCGAACGTGTTCACCAGCGCTCCCATCTGCTGCACGATGCCGGTCAGCGCCAGATTGCGTTCGCGCCATTGCGCCATGCGGAAGGTCGGGCGGCGCGCGCTGGTGAGCCGGCGCATGGCGCCGTCGAACAATTCGTCCGGCAGGGTGGCGCCGGCCATGCGGCCGTACAGGCTTTGCTCCGGCGCGATCTTCGCGCGCGCGCGCGCCGGCGACAAGAGGGCCAGCAGGCGCGCATCGGGCAGCTTGGCCAGATGGCGGGCTTCAACCCGCTTGAGCACATCGTGCGACATGCGCGCCAGGGAAAATGCCCGTTCCGCCGCCAGCACGTCGCCGACCTGGGCCCAGGCCGCCTGCATGAATTCGTCCTGGTTCTGCCGCACCACTTCTGCGCCCCAGCCGGCGGCGAGGCGGTAACGCGGCTGCAGACTCAGATCGTCCAGCCAGTGCTGGCCGATGTGATTGCCATCGACGGTGTGGCGTTTGGCCGGGTACTCGCCGTAGATCGGCGGCGACAGGGTCGGCACCGTGTCGGCCTTGGCAGTGCCCTGGTTGGCCAGCTCCTGTCCGCTGTTGAGCATGGCCTGGAGGTTTTGCGCGTACAGGGGATGCGTGCTCGCAGCCTCGGGCTGGAAATCGAGCGAGACCATCGCGCCCTCGAACACGGTCTTGTCGGGCTTGGTGCCGTCGAACAATAGATGATCGCCATCGACGGCCACCGGCCGGATGCCGATGTTGGCAAGTTGGGACAGCAGCGTCTGGTCGTTGCTGTAGCTCTCCGGCGTGCGCAGTCGCCGCGCCAGGGTTTCGATGTCGCCGACCGGGCCGGTCGAAAACTCCCAGTGGAAATACACCGGCAACTCGGTATCCGCCGGCTGGGCGTGATTCCAGGCCGGACCCAGCGTGCCGACCTGCGCCGGCTGGCCGAGTCCACGCACACGCCCGGCATCGAAGGCCGGCACCACGCAGGCGACATAGTCGTGGCGCGGTTGCAGGCGCCGCGGGCAGAGCAGGCGCGAGATGTTGCGTTCGGGATATTGCTTGAGTTCTGCCGCCAGATCGGTCGCTCCTTGCCAGGTCCGCGGCGCTGGCTTGCCGCCGTGATCGGCGACACTGCCTGGGCATGCGCCCACAGCCAGGACTCGGCGAGATCGGGCAGTTCGCTCGCCACCTGCGCGGCGGTCGAGCGTGATCGAGGGCAGCGGCTGGCCCGCCTTCACCCGCGGCAGGTCCGGCGCGACCGCGCGGTCGATCACCACCAGCACCAGCCACGGACGCAGATGGTCGGCGCCCGCCATCGCCGGGGTCAGCAGCCAGGGAAAATCCGGCGGGTCGAAATCGACGATGGCCAGATAATTCGGCTCGAAGTTGGTGACGTTGGGCTTGGGGTCGGTGCGCACCACCAGGCGCGGGTCGATGCCGATGATGTCGCCCGGCCCGTACAAGGCCAGGTTGATGTTGCCCGATACCGCAGTGGCCAGGTTGCCGTCCTGCTTGGCTTGCAGGGTCAGACCGATGGTGACCTTGGCCTGCGCCTGCAGCACGGCGTTGGGGCCGTCCGGGTTCTGGTGCGAGCGGGCAAGTCCACGCCGTGCCCAGGGCATGAAACGATAGGGGATGCTCATACTGCCAACTCCGCGATCTCTGCCACCTGATGCTGAGTGGCATCAAGACTCGTGCTGAACCTGCGCGTCTGCTCGGCCTGCCAGACGCTGGTGAAGGTCTTGCTTGCCGCGAGATTGCAGCGTGGCCTTGTCGGCCACGCCGACCGGCGCGGGATTGACCTTGATCGCCGTGCTCTGTGCAGGCTGACTCAGGGCTGCGGTCGCGCAGGCTGGACAGGCCGGCGGAACCGAAGCGCATCAGCGGGCCGTGCAGATCCTCCAGGAAAGCGACGCTGCCGATACGGCGCAGCTTGCGCGGCTGGCGCTCGGCGCCCAGGTCCGCTTCCTCGTAGTCGAGCGTTTCTTCCTGGATCTCGCCCAGATCATAGTCGTCGTCGCGCAGTTCATAGCCCGCTGCATAGGACTCGAACGAAGGTTTGGCGAGCTTGTCGTCCTGCGACATGTCGAGGAATTGCGCCGCGGCGAAGAAATCGGTTCGGGTGCCGGGCAGCTTGGCCTGCGGCACGACGTTTTGTCCCTGCTTGAGTTGCAGCTTGCCGCCGGAAAATTCGTTGGCACCATCGATCTTGCTGCCGCTGGCCTTGGCCAGGCGCAGTTCCAGCGGCACCAGTTTCTGCTGGAAGGTGAGGCTGCCCAGAGGATGCGCGAGCAAGTCGGCGCCGGGCTTGATCTCGGCCAGCGTTAGATAACCATCGCCGCCCTGCGGCAGTTGCGCGCTCCAGTTGGCAATCTTGCCGACTTCCTCGGCCAGCTTGTCGGCAATCCTGACCGTGACCACCGGTGTGTCGCGATCCGTGCCCCAGGCCTCGTCGATGTGCAGGCTGAAATCCGGCAGCGGCCACGGCGTATGCACCTCGGCGCGGCCGGCGATATGCCAGCGTCCGGGCCCGGCCAGCAGGCCATCGAGGTGGATGGAGGCGAAATCCAGGCCGAACACATGCACCGCCAGGTACGCGTGCAGATCGACCTCGAAATAGAACTTGGGCTGCAAATAACAGATTGCGTCGAAGCCCCACCCGCCCTCGATGCTGGCGATTCCGATCGTCGGCCCACATGCGCAGATCGGAGCCGGCCTGCACGGTGGCCGAGGTGATGGCGAAATAGCCCTTGAACGAGATGCCGACGATGCCGATGTCGAAGCTGGCGCCGACGCGCTCGAACGGCGCGGGAATGTCGGACGGGATTTCCTTGAAGTGCGGATGAAAGCCGCCGGCGCTGATGATGAAGGTCGGGTTGTCGCCGAACGCGGCGCGGAAGGCGAACTGGCCGGTGATGGAAATGAAGGCGACGCGCGAGTTCACCAGCTTGGCGTCGAAACCAATTTGCAAGGGATCGAATACTACCGAGCCAACGAAATCCAGGCGCAGGTACAGGAGCGCCAGATCGGCGCTGACCATGCGGCGGCAACTGGACGATGGCCTGGCCGAGGATGACGAACTGGCTGGCTTCCACCAGCAGGCCCAGGCGCACCGTCACCAGGCTGGGCGTGCTCCAGCCCAGTTCCAGCATGGGCCCGATGACGAAGCCGCCGGACTTGACCGGGAACAGGCCGCGCAGGGTGTTGATGATCTTGCGGCGCATCGCCTACCGGATCGGCGGGGAACAGGATCGCATCGAGCGCGCCGTTGCCGAGGCCTTGCGACAGCGCGGTCACGCTGGCGGTATGCTGCACGCCGATCAGACCGCCAATCCCCGTGAGGGTAAAGCCGAACGACAACTGGATGGCCGGAAACTGGCCATAGATCAGCAGAAGTAGCGAATAGCCCGCCGGGCTCTTGGTGGTGAGGATGCAGATGGCCTTGACGTCGATGGCCATGCAGCTTCAGTTCCAGCGCGCCGGCGTATTCGCCGCCTGTGGGATCGACGAACAGATAGCCGCCGCCCTTGACGATGCCGGCGTCGAGGCTGAGCCCTATGCCATTGGGCGGCTTGAAGTCGAACGACAGCGGCGTCGCAGCGTTGATGTCGATGTTGAGCAGAATGCCGAGCCGGTCAACCGAAGCTTTGAACGGACCCAGGTCGACCCCGAAGCTGGCGGACAATTCGGTTTGCAGCTTGAGAAAGCTGCCATCGACCGGCGTGAGTCCGAGGTTGATGAATTGCAGCTCGAACGGCCCGGTGGGCAGGGTCGGCACCGGCAGACTGGCCTTGAGCCCGGTGCCGTTCTTGAGCCGCAGCTTGCCGAACTGGTCGGCCTCGGCCTCGACCGCGAAATCCAGCGCGATGCCATCGCCCAGGATCATCTTGAGAAAACTGTCCTCGGGCTTGAGCGTTGCCTTGCCCTTGCGCGCGAAGAACGACAGGCTGGGCGCGCCATTTTTCAGACTGATACCCGCGCCCAGTTCGCCGATGCTCAGTTCCGCGCCATGAAACGGCCCCATCACCAGCGCGCCACTCGCCTTGCTCAGAGAAAGGCTAACGCCCAGTTCAAAATTGTTGCTGACCTGAACCTGTCCGGGCGGAATAACTGGCACGAACACATCGATGCCAGCGCTGGCGGTCAGGCCGACGGTGAAGCCTTCTGCGACAGGCACGGCCGGCGGCGTTTTGCTCAGGCTCAATCCGGCCTTGATTCCAATCGGCGCGGCGGTGCTGAATTCGATCGTGCCGCCGATGCCCGGAGGAAGCGAGAGTGTGGCCAGATCGAGTTTGGGCAAGGCGGGAAGGGCCGGCAGGCCGGGCGAAAACCCCAGACTCGGCGCACCGGTGCTGGGCGCGGTGAAGGAGCGGTCGAGCATGCTGCCGGTCAGGAGAACAATCAGTCCCAGCGCGGTCTGGGTGTCCTGGCTCTGCGCCGGGGCCGCGCCCAATATTTGGGCGAGCAGCGCGGCCTCCTGGCCGGCAGCCGGGCTGGCCTGCGCATCGCCGCTCAAGGAGAGCAACATCTTGCCCAGGCTGAATGCGCTTGGATAGCTATTGTTCGGGAGCTTGGCGAAATTCTCCACCTGCTGCATCAACGGCCCGATCACCGCCAGCGCGGCTGCAGGGTTGCCGCCGTTCAGCCCGTCCACCGCCTGCTTGACGTACTCCAGAGTGGCCAACGTCTCGCCCACGATGCCGGCCGCCAGCGCCAGCGATTGGGCGTCTGCCCCGTTGGTCTTGAAGTCTTCAATATTCGGATCGGCGGGCGGCGCGGCCGGGTTGAGTACCCCCAGCATCTGCCACACCAACTGTTCCACCTGCGCGCGTTGTCCGGCGGGAATGCCGCTCAAAGCCTGGTTCACTGCGGCCCGGAACCAGTCATAAGTCTGCTTGAACACCTTGTCCGGTTTGGCCACGCCACCTCCCTCTGAGCAACAGTGTCTGAACTTATAGGCTAAGAATGGTGGTAATCCAATATGGCTTTAGTTATAGGCGGCAAGAAAAGTCGCGATGAGTCGCTTGGCAAGCGATGGACTGATGACGTGCCCATCGATCGTGACAGGGGGTGAGCCTAATGCCCGCCGCATTTGCAGGTAAACTGAAGAAGAACCTGGCCAAAATCATTTTGAAGAAACGGACATGCATTTCCGCATCTATCGCTACCAGCCCGAGTCTGATGAAAAACCGACGATGCAGGATTATGTCCTTGACATCGACTTCGCCGGCAAGATGCTGCTCGATGCGCTGCTGGCGATCAAGGCGCAGGACGATACGCTCTCGCTTGCGCCGCTCGTGCCGCGAGGGCGTGTGCGGCTCGGATGCGATGAATGTGAACGGCAGGAACCGGCTGGCCTGCATCACGCCTTTATCCGAACTGAAGCAGCCGATCGAGGTACGGCCGCTGCCGGGGCTGCCGGTGATTCGCGATCTGATCGTGGACATGGAGCCGTTCTTCAGGCAATACCGCTCGATCAAGCCCTGGCTCATCAACGACGAGCCCGAGCCCGAGGTCGAGCGCCTGCAAAGCCCGCAAGACCGCGCGCTGCTCGATGGCGCCTACGAATGCATTCTGTGTGCGTGCTGCACCACGGCATGTCCGTCGTTCTGGTGGAATCCGGACAAATTCGTCGGGCCGGCGGGTCTGCTGCAGGCCTACCGTTTCATCGCCGATACGCGCGACGAGGCGACCTCCGCACGGCTGGACAATCTGGAGGACCCGTACCGGCTGTACCGCTGTCGCGGCATCATGAATTGCGTCGACGCCTGTCCCAAGGGGCTGAATCCGACAGCGGCGATCGGGCAGCATCAAGTCCCTGCTGGTCAAACGGCGTGTCTGACGGCTCCGCCCCCTCTGATGGAACTACTCAGCCATTCGACTAGGCCGGCAAGCGGGCAAGTCGCCAGCCAATCCCCAATCCTCTCCCGCAGGCGGGCGAGGGAGCGAACGTGATGCCCAAATCGAGGCTTCGCTCCCCACTCCAACCTTCTCCCGCAGGCGGGCGAGGGAGCGAACGTGATGCCCAAATCGATAGAATGGTCTGGCGCTGCCGCCGCGGGCTGCTGGAACTGGATGTCTGGCTGGGTGGCTTTTGGGCCGCGCACCGCGCTACACTTCAGCCTGAACGAGACTAGCCGCATTCGAGCGGCTGCTGACGTTGTCGGACATGCAGATTATGGACGTGCTGAAATCGGCCAGGACGCGCGGACGATGCCTGCGCTCGTGACGCTTGGCCGAACGCATCCAAAATTTTCGAGTGAAGCATGATGAAAAAGACCGTTACCCTCAGCTTTCAGCGATGGCAGCCCGTCCATCGAACTGCCGATGCTGGACAGGGCACCTACGGCAAGCCCGTGATCGACATTCATGCCCTGGCCGCGCATGGCTATTTCAGCCATGACCCGGGCTTTACCGCCACCTCGAGCTGCAATTCGACCATCACCTATATCGACGGCGACGCAGGGCTGCTCTATTACCGCGGCTATCCGATCGAGGAACTGGCTTACAGGTCGGATTACATGGAAGTCTGCTATCTGCTGCTGCACGGCGAACTGCCGACGGCGGATCAGAAGATGGCGTTCGAGCAGTCGATCCGCCATCACACCATGCTGCATGACCAGATGGACAACGTGTTCCGCGGTTTTCGCCGCGACGCGCATCCGATGGCGGTGATGATCAGCGTGACCGGCGCGATGTCGGCGTTCTATCACGACGACATGAACATCTTCGATCGCGCGGCAGCGCGAAATCGTCGCGCACCGGCTGATGGCCAAGGTGCCGACGATTGCGGCCTGGTCCTACAAGTACAACGAAGGCCAGCCGTTCGTCTACCCGCAGAACCGGCTGACCTATGCCGAGAACTTCCTGCACATGATGTTTTCGACGCCGTGCGAGCCGTACGAACCCAACCCGGTGCTGGCGCGCGCGCTCGACCGCATTTTCATCCTGCATGCCGACCATGAGCAGAACGCCTCGACCTCGACCGTGCGTCTGGCGGGTTCCAGCGGCGCCAGCCCCTACGCCAGCATCGCCGGCGGGCATGGCCTCGCTGTGGGGACCGCTGCACGGCGGCGCCAACGAAGCCGTGCTGAAAATGCTCGGACGAAATGGGCGATGTCTCGCGCATCCCGGAATATCATCAAACGCGCCAAGGACAAGTCCGACCCCTTCCGCCTGATGGGATTTGGCCACCGCGTCTACAAGAACATGGACCCGCGCGCCCGCATCATCCGCGAAACCTGCTACGAGGTGCTGGACGAGCTCGACCTGCGCGACGATCCGCAATTCAGGATCGCGATGGAACTCGAACGCATCGCGCTGGAAGACGAATACTTCATTTCCGAAAAGCTCTATCCGAACGTGGACTTCTATTCCGGCATCATCTTCCGCGCCATGGGCATTCCCTCCAGCATGTTCACCGCGCATGTTCGCCCTGGCGCGCACCGCGGGCTGGGTGGCGCAGTGGAACGAAATGCTGTCCGACCCGACTCACAAGATCGGCCGCCCGCGCCAGCTTTATACCGGGGCGCTGCGGCGTGATTTTGTGCCGATGGAGCAGCGCGGAGCATAAGCCGGGAACCGCGTACCCCCATGAAAATGGCTGACTGGCTGAGCAGTTCTCCGCTCAATGCTGCAAACGCAGCCTATCTCGAACAGTTGTCCGAGGAGGCCGTTGCACCCTGGCTGGCATCGGCGACATGGCCCGCCGCGTCCGGGACCGAGTCTGCGTGCAGCGCCGATTCAGCCCAGGTCGCCGTGCTGCGCCTCATCAATGCCTACCGTTATCTGGGCGTGCGCCGCGCCGATCTCGATCCGCTGCGGCGCTTCGATATCCCCGACGACGCCCGAACTCGATCCCGGCGCACTATGGCCTGACCGATGCCGACATGACGCGAACCTTTGACACCGGGTCTCTGGTCGGTCCCAGGCGCGCGCGCCTGGAAGAAATTCTTGCGCGGCTCCAGGCCGCGTACTGCGGCACGCTCGGCGTGGAATACATGCACATCACCGATGTCCCGCGCAAACGCTGGCTACAGGAGCGCATCGAAGGCGCGCGCGGACGCTTCGGGGTGACGGCGCCCGAGAAAGTCGAGTTGCTCAAGCGGCTGACCGATGCCGAAACGCTGGAGAGGTTCCTGCACACGCGCCATGTCGGTCAAAAGCGGTTTTCGCTCGAAGGCGGCGAGAGCCTGATTCCGCTGCTCGATCACGTGATCGCCCGCTGCGCGCTGCACGGGGCCAGGGAAATCGTGCTGGGCATGGCGCATCGCGGCCGTATCAATGTGCTGGTCAACATCCTCGGCCGTCCGCTGGAAAGCCTGTATGAAGAACCCGCCAACGGGATGGCCGACTCCCCGTTGTCCGGGGACGTGAAATACCACCAGGGATTTTCCAACGATGTCGCTACGCCGTTTGGCCCGGTTCATGTCGCGCTGGCGTTCAATCCCTCGCATCTGGAAATCGTGCATCCGGTCGTGCGCGGCTCGGTACGCGCCCGGCAGGACCGGCGCGGCGATGTCCTGGGCTATGAAGTGGTGCCGGTGATTCTGCATGGCGACGCGGCGCTGTCGGGACAGGGCGTGGTGATGGAAAGTCTCAACATGTCGCAGACGCGGGGTTTCCGAAACGGCGGCGGCATTCATGTGGTCATCAACAACCAGATCGGCTTCACCACCTCCGACCCGCGCGATGTGCGCTCGACGCTGTATTGCACCGATGTGGCGAAAATGGTCGAAGCGCCGGTATTGCACGTCAACGGCGACGACCCGGAGGCGGTCGCCTTCGCCGTGCAGACGGCGGTGGACTTCCGCTACACCTTCCACAAGAACGCCTTCATCGACCTGGTGTGTTATCGCCGCCACGGTCACAACGAGCAGGACGAACCGCTGGCCACCCAGCCGCTGATGTACCGCCGCATCAATGCCCATTCCAGCACGCGCGTGCTGTACGCGCACCGGCTGGTGGACGAAGGTGTCGTGACCCGGGACGAGGCTGACGCACTGGTCGACGCAGAGCCGCGACAAACTGGAACGCGGCGAGTCGCTGAGCCCGCCCGCGGCGTCCGAATTTCAAGCAGGCCTTCGCGGTCAACTGGAGCCGCTTCCAGGGCGGCGATGTCTGGGATGAGACCGAAACCCGTCTCCCGCCGGAGAAGCTGCATTTTCTGGGCGATCGCATCACCACCCTGCACCACGAGATCGAGTTGCACCCCCGGGTGCAGAAAGTGCGTGAGCGAGCGGCGCAGGATGCTGGCCGGGGAGATTGCCGCTCGACTGGGGCTACGCGGAAAACCTGGCCTATGCCAGCCTGCTGGATAGCGGGATCAACGTGCGCCTGTCGGGGCAGGATTCGGCGCGCGGCACCTTCTTTCACCGCCATGCCGTGTGGCACGACCAGAAACGCGAGCGGCGCCAGAGCGGCGTGTACATACCGCTGGAGCATCTGCACCCGAGGCAGGGCAGCTTCACCGTCATCGATTCGCTGCTGTCGGAAGAAGCCGTGCTGGCTTTCGAATACGGCTACGCCACGGCCGAACCGGACACGCTGGTGGTGTGGGAGGCGCAGTTCGGCGACTTCGCCAACGGCGCGCAGGTGGTGATCGACCAGTTCATCACCAGCGGCGAAGCCAAATGGGGGCGGCTGTGCGGGCTGACCCTGATGCTGCCGCACGGCTTCGAGGGGCAGGGGCCGGAACATTCCTCGGCGCGCCTCGAACGCTATCTGCAACTGTGCGCGCAGAACAACATCCAGGTCTGCGTGCCGACGCTGCCTGCGCAGATGTTCCACCTGCTGCGCCGGCAGATCGTGCGTCCGCTGCGCAAGCCGCTGGTGATCTTAAGTCCCAAGAGCCTGTTGCGTCATCCCGCCTCGACTTCATCGCTGGATGAGCTGGCCAACGGCGCCTTCCGCTGCGTCATCGACGACCCGCGCACGCCGGCAGACGCCGAACGCGTCGTCGTGTGCTGCGGGGCGTGTCTGGTTCGATCTGGAGGCAGCCCGCGCCGCGCGCGGGCTGGAGAATGTCGCTCTGGTGCGGGTCGAGCAGCTCTATCCCTTCCCCGAAGCGGGAATTCCGTGCGGTGCTGCGAAGCTATCCCAGAGCCGAAAACCTTCGTCTGGGCGCAGGAAGAACCGATGAACCAGGGCGCGTGGTATCGAGACCCTGCACCACCTGAATCACTGCGCACCGGGCGGCTTGCGTTTCAGCTACGCCGGGCGTCCCGCCTGCGGCTGCGCCGGCATCGGGTTACGCTTCCCGTCACCAGGCCGAACTCGACGCCCTGCTGCACGATGCACTGGAAAAAACCCATGAAGCTTGAAGTGCGCGTCCCCCAGCTCTCCGAGTCGGTCGCCACCGGCACGCTGCTGGCTTGGCGCAAGCAGGTGGGTGATCAGCTTGCGCGCGACGAAACCCTGGTCGACCTGGAAACCGACAAGGTCATCCTGGAGATTCCCGCGCCGGCCTCCGGCACGCTGCTGGAAATCCGCCAGCCCGAAGGCGCCGTGGTCAAGGCCGACGAAGTGATCGCGGTGATGGAAACCGGCGAGACCGTCCATGTCGATTCCGCTGTCATGGCGAACGAAGTGAAGCCATCCAGGGCGCCGGGCGAGCCATTGCCCGCCGGATCGCCGCGGCCAGTTTTCCTTGCATCGTCGAAAGTGGCCGATGCATCCATGCGGCCTCGCGATGACAGCGGACGCCAAAGGCCAGCCCGAACCCCAGCACGCGGCGCCCAGCGAGCCACTGCCCCAGGCCGCGCAAGCCGCCGTCGCATCCGTCGAGGGCCGCCGTGAGCCCATGTCCCGTCTGCGCCAGCGTGTCGCCGAGCGTCTGGTCGCCGCGCAGCATACCGCCGCCATGCTCACCACCTTCAACGAAGTGAACATGCAGCCGGTCAACGAGCTGCGCCAGCGTTACAAGGCCGAGTTCGAGACCCGGCACGGCGTCAAGCTCGGCTACATGTCCTTCTTCGTGCGCGCCGTGTGCGTGGCGCTGGAGCAGTTTCCCATCCTCAACGCCGCCATCGACGGCGACGACATCGTCTGGCATGACAGCATCGACATCGGGATCGCCATTTCCAGCCCGCGCGGTCTGGTGGTGCCGGTCCTGCGCCATGCCCAGCAGAAAACCGCCGCCGAAATCGAAGCCGCCATCGCCGACTTCGCGCAGCGCGCCAGGGAAGTTCGCCTCACCCTCGAGGACCTTGCGGGCGGCACTTTCAGCATCACCAACGGCGGCGTGTTCGGCTCGCTGCTCTCCACCCCCATCCTCAACCCGCCGCAATCCGCCATCCTCGGCATGCACAAAATCCAGGAACGGCCGGTCGCCGAAAACGGCCAGGTCGTCATCCGCCCCATGATGTATCTCGCCCTCACCTACGACCATCGCCTGATCGACGGGCGCGATGCCGTGCAATTTCTGGTCGAGTTGAAGACTTTGCTGGAAGCGCCGGAAAGACTGCTGCTTGAGGTTTGAGCCCGGCCCAGGCACGCTCCAGCGGCATGACAAGGGGCACTTCAGCCTTGATCCGTCGTTCCGCCCTACGAAAATCGCCACAACCTAAGCAGTGGCCGGGTCGCGATTCCGTCCGGTTTTCAGGGGCTTCTGGCACCCAATCCCCGATTGACCACGGTTGGGAGGACAAGAAATACTTTCGGTGATGCCATCGAATTTACCCTAATTTGCTATAAATAAATCTCTTTCTCGTAATTAACTATGCCGTTCATGGCCTCGAACATTTCATTGCTGTCTATTGATTCATCGACGAGTCGTCAACGGCAAGGCGTGGTTAATCTCGCTGCTTCGGTTGGGACGCGGCGGACTTGGCGCGGGTCCAGAATCGATCAGATTGAAAGCACAGGCGCGAAGCCTGGTCGAGCAACGGCGCGCCCTGTTGACCGGGTATCTGACCAGCCTCGACGCGGCCTCCGGCCCGGGCTCGCGACGGATAAGAACCATATCCAATTTGGATGTGGCTGTTGGATGTGGCTGTATAAGAAAGAGCCGTTTTCAGGAGGCTCTGACGTTTGGATAAGGAGCGCAAAATGTACTGGCAATTCGATTCTCTCGCGGGGCGTTCGCCCCATTCGTCCCAAACGGGCGGCTATCCTGCATTCCGGATATTGCTGAAGTGGCTGCTCGTCCTGGCGCTGCTCGCGACGGGCACGGCGCTGGCGGCGGGATGGGGTTTCAAAATTCGCGACACGGTGGAAGACACTGGCGCCGAGGTCGTCAAGGTATTCCCGAACACGCCCGCCGAGGCCGGACTCAAACCCGCTGACATCATCGTCGAGGCGGGGGGGCGGTGCGTTGTCCGAGCCAGCGATGTCTACGAGGCCATAGGCACGGACTACACGGACGGCCAGGTGGCCGTGCTGCGCGTCCTGCGGGATGGCAGCGAGAAAATGATCAAGCTGCGGGCGCCCATCCGGGGCGCCGGAGCGCAATCCGGCGCCGCAGCCTCGGCCGAATCCTCCGGCCGCTCCCTGAGCGAAGAGTTGTTCGGCGGCCAGGCCGCGCCGCCCGCCAAGGCCAAGTCCGAGAAACGGGCGCAATCGCCCTGGGTCAACGAGGCGGATCGCTCCATGACGAATGAGATATTCGGTGGTGGTCGCGGTCGACCGGGCAACGACGAGGCAGGTCAGGCCGAGGCGGCGCGCACCGCTCCGAGCGAGGACGTGGCGAAGATGCCACCCCTACCATTGCCGCAACCAGGAGAAACCCGTGCGCAAGCCACTGTCATGGTGGGCGACATGCTGACCAAGGCGGCGAATGCCTCCTCCGCCATCGGCGATGGCCTGCGCGAGATGCTGATCACCGCCTTGCATAACAGCGGTCGCTTCATCGTCGTGGAACGGATGGATTTGCAGGCGCTCGCCGCTGAGCAGGCGCTCTCGCGCTCGCGCATGGCATCGCCGGGCACGGCCATTCCCGAGGCGAGGATGGATGTCGCCGAAATCATGGTAGTGGGCGCTGTGACCGAATTCGAACCGGAGGCCGGAGGGGGTGGTATCAACCTCGGCATCGCCCAGCTGCCATTCTCGTTCGGACGTCAGACCTCGAACGCGCACATGGCGATCGACATTCGTGTCGTCGATATCGCTTCCGGGCGCGTGCTCGGCTCCAAACGGATCAAAGGCGAGGCATCCTCCTCGCAGACTAGCGTCGGGCTGGCGCCCAAGACAAGCGATGGCGGACGCATCCCGATAAGCCTGGGAAGCTTCAAGAACACCCCCATGGAAGCTGCGATCCGCGGTTGCATCGAACAGTCGATCGACTTCATCGCCAACACGGTTCCACGGAAATACTACCGGGTCCAGTAGGAGTGGCTTCGCGGCGCGCCGAGAGAATGGAGCCCGATGAGGAGAACACCATGCGCAGCAGGATCAATACCGTTTGCCTTTGCGGCACCACTGGCGCACCTGCTTCTTGGATTATCGACAGGAGGAGGGAAGATGAAATCTGCTGTCTGTAGCAACTTCCCGGAACAGCTGCGTGCCATGTTTGCCCTTGTGCTGTTGGCAATACTCGCTGCGGTCGTATCTTCCCCCGGGTACGCCATCCAGAACTGCCATGACTATACCTATTACGCCCTTACGGGCGAGAACGGCAACATGCTGAGTGTCGGGAAGCTGCGCGAATATCTCGAGAAGAACGGCTACACGAAATTCAAATATCCCTCATCGAGGGCGTTGCTCGCGGGGTCCAACCGGCCCATGACCGAGAGTGAAATTTTGCGGCCTGGAGACGTTCTGATATTCGGCGACAGTCATTCAGGAGTCGTTAACGCTACCGGAACGGTTGACCAATACTTCCAAAGCTTTGTGAGCGGACAACTCCCGCGCAAGAGTGAACAGGTCGACCCACGGGATCTTGATTATCAGAAGACCTTACAAAAAGGCTGGACCGTGGAGCGGATATTGAAAGAGAAAAAAGTGTACCAGGAGGACCAAATCGAGATTTGGCGAAAGGAATCCGATTTCAACAATGTGCTGCGCTTTGTCCGCAGCCCGACGGCCAGCGGGGACAGCTACTCGACAACCGATTACACGGTGACAAAGGATGCGGGGCAGGTCAGCCTGAAAGTCGTCAGAGAGGGCGGCGGCAAAGGTCCGGTTACGGCGCGGATCGTTGCCGATCCTTACAGCAGCGCATCGGCGGGGCGAACCTACACATTGTCCAACGATACCCTGACGTGGGCGCATAACGATCTCTCGACAAAAGATGTCTTTGTTACCGTCCGGGATGACGATCAGGAACCCGGCGACCGGTTTGTAATTTTTGCACTCAAGCTTGTCTCCGGAAATGTCAGGTTGGCTGCGCCTTCCAATGCCATGGTCTCTATAAAAAAACCGTATACGTCGCAAGACAGGGACAGCATGGGAGGGGAGATCAGTTTTACAGAGGACCAGGTGCATGCCGATGCCAAGGACACGCGCGTTCGGCTCGTCGTCACCCGTGAAGGCTTCACGAAAGGGGCGGTCACGGTCGAGTATCAATCGCAGGATGGCACCGCTCATTCGGGCATGGATTACACCCCGGTCGCGGGGACGCTGAGCTGGGAGGAAAGCGATAACACGATCCGTTCCATTGAAATCCGACTTTTGCCAGGTACGCGGTCTCCGACTGACGTGGCTTTCACGGTGAGTCTGAAGAATCCCACCGCCGGTGCGCAGATTGCCAACCCGAGTAAGGTCACCGTGAGCATGCGGGGCAGGTCCGCGAACAGCGGACAGGCAGTCACCAGCCAGTCCGTATCCCCTACCGAACAGGAAGCTGAACGATCGCCCCCTTTTGTCCCGCCTCCAGTTCGCCAGAAGGAATGCCGGTATCTCAAAATCAGCCCGGACAACGTCGAAGTGGGGTCCGGCCGCCAAGTGTCGTTCCAGGCCACTGCGGTTTACGACGATGGCTCCGAGGCAGTAGTGACCACCAAGGCGACCTGGCAGCCCGGCCCTGGCAGCACCTACACCGCACCGAGTGATCTGCGCGTCAATCAGAGGGTGACGATCACGGCCACTTGGGACAACTGCGAGGGCAAGACCACGCTCAACGCCCTGGCGCCCTCCTGGTCACCGCCCCTGAGCCATGCGGACGAGCTGGGAGCGCGCGGCGAGACCCCGGGGCCGTCGGATTACACCCATTACGTCCTGTGCGACCAGACGGGTCATGTGGTCACCGGCACAAGCACCAACCCGGTCCTGTTCGGCATCATGGCCGGCCCATTTCCCGGGCCGCGCGAAGCGGAGCTATGGATACCGAAGAACTGCCCGAGAGGGCTGTGCACGAAGGAGGGCGCATATGGCCTCTGCGCCAAGGAACCGCCCCTGGCCCCGACCGGCGGGGACGCTTACTACGCCCTGTGCGACCAGACCGGCCATGTCGTCATCAGCCGGTCCGCCAGCCTGACGGGTCACGTCATAATGTCGCCCGCCCTGACGGGCGAGGCCGGGGCGCGTTGGTGGATCGAGCAGAACTGTCCGTCCTGGGCGTGCACCAGCGCGGGCGCCTGCGCAAGCGCCGGCCAGATTCGCACCGGGGGAAAGTGGGCGGTGGTTTGCGACAGGCGTCACGGGGGCGTTGGGTTGACCGAGTATCCGAATAGCGTCGATCACTGGATCTGGGTGGAGCATCTGCTCACGGACGGCGATGCGAAAAACTGGATAGCCAAGAACTGCCCGAGCGAGCGCTGTGATCAAAACGGCCGCTGCCTGCCGGGCAATGCGGCCCAGGGCCGGCCGCTCGAGATGCCGCCCGAAGCGGTTCTCGAGATGTTCAGCCAACGGGAAAGTTCAAGGCAGGCCGGCGGGCGCGGAGGCGTGGTCATTGGCGGCGGCACCCGCCCCGGCCGCTTCTCCGCTACCGACCTGCAAAGCGGCGGCGGTCTGCTCACGGACAGCGGCGGTTCAGTCACCGGGACTGGCACAAGTACCGGCACGACCACCGGCACGACTACCAGCACGACTACCGGCACGGGGACGAAGACTGAGCCAGTTGCGCCCGTGAAGCCGGTGACACCGACGGGCGGCACAGGGGGCACCACCAAGCCACCCGCCGTTCCCTCGGGCACTTATGAGCCCAAGGGTAGCGGTCAGCCCTGTCTGCAGGTCGGACAGCAGATGGAAGCACAGTGCCGCCAGATGGGGGAGGACTGCAACCGCCGTAACTGCTCCGGCGGCGGATACTCGGGCTGCGCTCTGGACTGCCCAGGTTGTGGCGGCTATTTCGGGGACTACGTGGCGTGGTGTCCGCTGCACCCAAGCTACGAGCCGAAGGTGTCTGCCGGCTTGACGAGCTTCGTCGGTGAGATCAAGACCTGCATCAATCAATTCCTCGGCGATGGCAAACCCGGACGAAGAGAACGGGGTGCTGAATGCCAGGGCAAGGCGCAAAAAAAACTTTCCGAGAGCAAGGATACGTGGGTGCAGCAGGCCTGCCAGGCACGGTGTGCGCAGGACGGGCGTAGTGGCGTAGCGGTATTGGGTGGCGCGCGGCATCGGTGCGAATGCAGGTGACATCGTGAAACCGAATCCAGTGCCGACAAACTTCCCAGCCCCGGCTGGAACTCAACTGCGACCGCCAGGAAATCGGGACAAATGGGGAACGCGGATGAATGACACGATTGCGCGGCACGCAGCCTGGTGGCGATTCCTGGCGCTGTGCCTGGCTTGCTGCCTGTCCCCGCCGGTAGGCGCCGGCCAGTGGGGGCTCACGGTGGGCGATGCGCCGGCCGGGCCCGGCGCGCTGGTGACCGCCGTCATGCCCGGCGGGAGTGCTGAACGGGCGGGCTTGCAAGCGGGTGATCTCATCACCCACGCCGAGGGCCGCAAGGTGCTGGGGGCAGGAGATCTGGCGAGCCTCCTCAGGTCGCTCCCGGAAGGGCAGCAGGTGAGCCTGACTGTCACGCGTCAGGGCTGGGAGAAGAATATGACCCTCCAGCCTGGCGCCGGTCAGCCGTTTTCCTCCGGTTACGGCGGCCAGGAGGGAGCGCCCCCGGCCGGCCCGTCGTATGGCTATCCGCCGCAGCCTGCCTCCGGACCGCTCAAAGCGACCGTCGCGGTTGGCGACTTTCAGGTCAAGGCGTCGCAGGCCAATCAATACATCGGCGACGGCCTGCGGGAGATGCTGCTCACCGCCCTGCACAACAGCGGCCGGTTCATCGTGGTCGAGCGCATCGACATCCAGGGCATCGCCGCCGAGCAGGCTCTGTCCCGTTCCAGTATGGCACGCCCGGACATGGCTATTCCCGTCGCCCAGATGGAGGTGGCCGACGTGATGGTCTACGGCGCGGTGACCGAATTCGAGGGCGAAGCCAGCGGCTCGGATTTTCAGTTGGGCATTCCGACGGTGCCATTCACGGCCTCCGGCGGGGGCAAGACTTCGCACATGGCGATCGACGTTCGCGTGGTGGATGTCCGTTCCGGCAGGTTGCTGCTGGCCCAGCGCATCACCGGCTCGGCGGATTCCTCGAAGGGGTCGTTCGGCGCCACGCCCACCGTGTCCGGCCAGTCGCTGCCGTTCAGTTTTGGCGCCTTCCGCAACACGCCCATGGAAAAAGCGATCCGCGACGCGGTCATTCAGGCCACGCAATACGTGGCCAACAACCTGCCGTCGGCCTACTTTCGCCACCCGTGAAGGCGGCCGCCGCATTATTCGATTGAGAGAAAGGGAACATACGATGTCACGCACACATACCTCAACCCGGCCTGCCTGGCTCCGCGGGCTGGTTTTGCTGTCGGTTGCAGCCCTGGGACTCGCGGGCTGCGCCGGTCCCTCTCAGAGCCGGCTGGAATTCAGGTCGCCGCCGAACCTGGGTGTCGCGGAAGGCACCCGCCTGGCTGCCCAGGCCATGCAGGACATCGGCTTCTGGCCGAAATTCCAGAACGAGGCGGCGGGTCAGGTGAGCGGCGACAAGACCGAGAAAATTTCATTCGGTATGGAAACCATGACCATCACCCTGGAAGTGGGGGTCATGAAGACGGCCCAGGGCGGTCTGGCCGCCGACGCAAAGTGCTCGGTGTCGAAAAACATGGCCTACTGGGACGAGGGCGGCAAATGTGTCGAGGAGTTCCAGAAGGCCTTCGAGAAACGCCTGGCGGCATGGCAACCGGCCCCGCGTCCCATCCAGCCGGTGCCAACCTACCGCCAGCCCGTACCGAGTGTGCCTGCTCCCCAGCCGCCCGCCGCGCCCCCGGGGGGCAAGGAATACGAGCTCTGAGGGCAGGCCATGATCGCGACACCGCGTTTCCGCCTGCTGCTGGCCTTGCTCTTGGCTTGGTCTGTCGCCGTGGCCGCGACAGGTGGCCTTGGCTTGCGGGTCAGGGATGCCCCGGCGGGCGGGGGCGCGGAAGTCACGGGTGTCGCGGCGGATTCCATCGCGGCGCGGGCCGGTCTGCAGCCGGGTGATCTGATCCGCGAGGCGAGCGGCCGCGCCATCGCCAGCGCGTCCGAACTCGTCGGACTGCTTCAGTCCCTGGGCGCGGGGCAAACGGTGTCCCTGACCGTGGAACGAGCAGGGTGGCGTCGGCAGCTTTCCCTGGGCGCTGGCACCGGGCCATCCGCCAGGAATTTGTCGCCCACCCCGCGCCTGGGTTTGCGGGTTGCGGACCAGGTGGCCGATGTGGGCGGCCCCGCCGCGGCGCGTGTCACCGCCATCGAACCCGGAAGTCCGGCGGCGAACGCCGGCCTGGCCGTCGGGGACCTCATTCTGGAGGCCCAGGGGCGCCTGATCAGCGGGGCCGGGGATTTATCCACGCTGATCAGGAGTCTGGACGGCGCCACGCCGTTGGAGCTGCGTATCAGCCGGGATGGCTGGCGCCGGACGGTGCGGCTCGCTGCGGGGCAAACCCCCTCGGTCGCTTCGGCCACGGACTTGCCCCGGGCCACCGAATCCATCCCTGCCGCTGCGGCGAAAGTCCCTTGCAGTCATGGACGGCTGGGCATCGGGATTCACGCCAGCAAAGGCAGCGTGGGTGTGGATGTCGTCGAAGTCGAGCCGGACGGAACGGCTGCCGGCAAGTTGTGGCGGGGCGACCGCATCACCGCCATCGACGGCCAGCCGGTTCTTCGTCCCGCCGACCTGATCGCCCTGATCGATGCCTCGTTACCGGGCCAGCGCATGACGCTTGCGCTGGAACGCGACGGCGCCGGCCTGAACCTGGAACTGCGCGTCGGCGCCCTGTCCGAATTCGACTGTCTGCTCGAACGGGGCGACCTGCAGCTGGAGGCCCAGCAGTGGGAGGACGCCGGCCACCTGTACCAGCAGGCGATCCGGCTGCATCCCAAGCGTCCGGATGGCTGGGAGCGCATGGCCCTGCTGCATGACCGGAAAGGCGACCTGCGGGGCGCCATCGAATCCGAACGCCGCGCCCTGGCTGCCGTGGGCGAAACCGCAGATATCTACGCACGCATCGCCTGGTATCAGCAGCGGCTGGATTTGGCTGATGAATCACGGGCCTCCGCGGAGCGGGCGCTGGGGCTGGATGCCAGGAACGCCGCGGCGCACGCCACGCTGGCCTCCCTGGCCATCGCCCGACTGGATTGGAACGAGGCGATCCTGCACCTGCGCCAGTTCCTCGAAGTGGAACCTGACGCCGCCGCGGCCTGGGGCGATCTGGGCTTGGCTCTGGCCGGTGCTGGCCGGGACGAGGAAGCATTGGCGGCCTTTCAGCGGTCCCTGGCGCTCGATTCAGGCCATGCCGTTACCTGGTTCAACACCGGCCTCAATCTGCGGCGGCTGGGGCGTGAGCAGGAGGCTGTCGCCCATCTGAACCGGGCAGCGGAACTGGATTCCCAGGGTGATACCGGCCGCATGGCACGGCAACAGCTCGAACCGGCGTCGGTCCCTCCCGCCACCGGCGCCCTGGGCGACTCGGCACCGGCCCGGGGTGATGGCAGGCGCGCCAGCGTGGCTGTGGGCGACTTCCAGGTCAAGGCGGCCAAGGCCAATCAGCAGATCGGCGACGGCCTGCGCGAGATGTTCCTCACCTCCTTGCACCAGAGCGGTTATTTCAATGTGGTTGAACGCATGGATATTCAGGGTATCGCCGCGGAGCAGGCCCTTTCCCGCTCCGGGCTGGGCAGCCCAGGCTCCGCCATCCCCGAAGGCCAGATGGATGTGGCCGATATCATCGTCTATGGGATCGTCTCGGAATTCGAACCGGAAGCGGGCGGCATGGCGTTCTCGAATTTTCTGCCGCAGATGGGAATGTCGGTGAGTCAATCGACGAAATTTTCCGAGATGGCCATCGACGTGCGGGCGGTGGACGTGCGCACGGGCCGCGTCCTGGTCGCGCAGCGCATACCCGGCACGGCCCAGTCATACAGCGCCGGCCTGGGCGCCCGCATCAGCGCCGGCGGCTTGTCGATGCCGGTGGGCCTGGGCGCGTTCCGCAACACGCCCATGGAACTGGCCATTCGCGACTGCATACAGAAGGCCACTTATTTCGTGATCAATCAGACCCCCCAGGACTATTTCCGTTACCCGTGATCCGGACAGCGGGGCGAGTCCGGGGAATAAAAAGGAGCAAGGCGATGCGCATGCGGAACTGGCTGCTGGTCATTCTGACCTCGTTGACCCCGTCGCTTGGCCAGGCGGGTAGCGAGCCGGCTGGCACCGCGTCCGATCCGAACGGCGAACTGGCCTTGCGCCTGTTCGCGCAACGGGAATGGGCGCGCGGGTCTCAGTTGCCCTATGTGTATGCCTTCCCTGCCCCCGGACAGTTCTCCGCGCAGGCGCTGGAACAACAGAACCGTGCAATGTTGTACTGGTTGTGGCAACCCAACAAGATACCCAACTGGCCAGCGGTGCCCTACTGGCCCTCCGCTTACCCACCGGGCTGGCCATTCATTTCGCCCTGGATGGTCGCGCCAGTACCGAACCATTATTGATCCGACACGAATTATTCATGAGGCGGCATAACCGACCTTGGGGTCTTTGAAGTAGCGCCTCGCACGCTCAGGTTATTTTTTCAGCATGGTCAGGCGGTTCGTCCCGTTAATCTTTGTGTATGGCAGACAGTAAGTTCCAGATGGATGTTCAACGATTGAGCAAGCAACGTGATTACATTACTCATGTCACATCGGCACATCAGCGCAATCGACGGCAAGCTCCACAGCAGTCGGAGCATTGCCGTGGGAGACCGGACAGAGCTGGAGGTCGTTAGTGCTTTGTGCGCGCACGCAATCCTGGCCAGAAATGGTTTTGGCGCAGGCGATGAAATAGTGCGCGAGATTCTGCGCGATATTTCCGACCGCATGAAAAACTTTCCTGACTCGATCGCGGACTACGAGGCCGACCCACGTACATACCGTAATCAGTTGGAAATAGCCTTGGCCCGGGCGAAAGAGCTTGCAGCCGGCCCAGATAGACTGGTGCACCTGATGTTGTCGTTTGAAGCCGCGGGAGATGTGTGGCGGAATGAGGAGCGCACCGGTGGCCAACTCCTGGCTCTGGTCTCCATGAGGCCGCACTGGCTCGGCAGGTCCGGTATCTACTACCGTGCCTATGAACCGGCCCTCGTTTTCTATGATGGTTCCTGGCGTTGCTCGCTGACCCGGTTCGCGAAGCGCTCGGGGCAGTTCGTTCTTAATGCAGGAGCATTCGCCATTGCGCTAGTGCGGGCGAGCATCGGGGCCGCATCGACTTCCGCCATGAGCCTCGTCGAGACTCTGCGCACCAGGGCGGAACAGGAGTGGGAAGTCCCGCTCAAGCGCCTCGACCAGTTGGAGCCTGAGGATTTTCATGGCAAAAAAGGAATCATCCTGCTCTTGCATGGACTGTTCTCCACTGATGCCCGTACTTTCGATGGCTTCCTCAAAAGGTGGCGGGACGATGCAGAGTTTAAGGACCTGCTTGCTGATGCAGTTTGGCGCAACAAGTGTCACGTGGGCAGCGAGTCGTTGATTGGGAAGCCGAACGATCCCAGCGCCAAGGACTTCGCGCGTGCATACAATGATGCCATCGAAAACGACTTCCTTGTTGTGGGGTGGCCGCACAATACCTTAACGTCCATTACCGAGAATGCCGACCAGTTGATCCGCCTGCTTAAGGCAAAGCTGGGCGACTGCGACGCCAGGATTCTGTTCGTGTGTCACTCAAGGGGCGGGTTGCTTGCCCGCCAGGTAGCCGCCAGCGCCTTCCACGACAAATCCTGTTCCAATCTCCGCTCCCGGTTCGTCGGCTGCGTAACGTTCGGAACCCCTCATGAGGGCGCTCCATTGGCCGAGAGAGAAAAGCCCATGCAAAAACTCGCTGCCCTCCTCGTCATCGGCAGCGGTACCGGGAACTTGCTGTCGGTCGTGGAACTACTCGCCTACTACCGGCAGGAGAAGGAGATCAGGGGCGTAGACGACCTCGCGCCGTCAAGTGTGAGGCAGGGCAAATTCCTGCAAAACTTACAGGAGAAGGAGCGGGACACTACCAACGACCCGGTTAAGGAACGTTACCTCCCTATTCTCCCTGTTGGAGGTGATTTCGCGGGGGGGTCCTCACAGGGAAAGACCAGGCTCAAGCGGGTGTTCCAACACATTTCAGGCTTTCTCCTGCGAGGCGAAAACGATCTGATCGTGGAGCTAAGCTCCTCCCGCCCTGCTATCGGTTTCAACGATGTCATCAAAGGCGGGCTTCTCACTTATTGCGATCACAGCGGCTACTTCGACGACGACCAAGTCAGGCAACAACACTTCAACACCGTTATCGAGAAGATACGTGAATTTCTAGCCTTCGACTCGGCGGTGTGCGCGCGGGTTACGCCGCATTCCGAGGCTGACGGTATGAGCCCGGCCGATCAACTTAGGCAAATGCTTAAGCGAATCATTAAGGACAAGAATTTCAAACTGAAGGGCAATACTGGAGAGGACTGAGGCACGACACTGGACGATCCGCGTAGGTCTCGCGGCGCGGTCGCGCGGGAAGCTTATGGATAGGGTCATCAAGCCTTAGTAGCCCCAGCTTTCATGCCCAAGAGGCGCGCGGTTCAGGCTGTCGCGGAAAGTCCGCCAATTGGGCAAGAACCCGTCCATCAATGCCGTGAACCGCTCGTTGTGGTGCCGCTCCAGCAGGTGCACCAGTTCATGCACGACGATGTACTCCAGGCACTGCACCGGCTTCTTGGCCAGTTCCAGGTTGAACCAGACGCGGCGGGCGTCGACGTTGCAGCTGCCCCACTTGGTCTTCATCTTCTTGATGCCCCAGTCGGCGACCTGAACGCCGAGGATCGGCTGCCACTTCTCCAGCAACGGCGGAATCAGCGCCTTGAGTTGCTCCCGGTGCCAGCGCAGCAGGATGGCTTCCCGCTGCTCGGCGCTGGTGCCGGGACGCACGAACAGGTCGAGGCTGGCGACTACCGCGCAACGGCGACCCTGGCCGGGGCGTCCTGCTCATGCACCCGCAGGCGATAGCGCCGTCCCAGGAAGTAGTGACTCTCGCCGTTCACCATTTCGCGCTGTGACTGGCGCGGCTGTTCGGCGAACTTGGCCTTCTGCCGCCTGATCCACCCCAGCTTGTCGATCACCGCCAGCCGCACGGCCTCATCGCTCACCACCAGCGGGGCGGCCACCCGCACCCGCCCATGGGGCGGATAGACGCCCAGGTGCAGGTTCTTGATGTCCTTGCGCACCACCTCCACCTCGATGCCGCTGACGGTGATGCGCTGGGTTTCAGTAGTCATTCTGGTGCTTCGCCAGTTCAAGAATGCGGTCGGTTTGCTCGTCCATGGCGTAGGCGTTGGAACCATCTTCCCGGATGCTGCATTCATCCGGCTGGTCGATGCCCTTGGCGTTGCCATCCGTCCAACACCGCCTTGATGGCGCTGCCGCACCCGCTTCGTCTTCATCGGGTTGTCGCGCCACCCGTCCTGCCGGCTGCCCTGAATCGCCGCATCCACCGCCAGCGCCAGCGCCTCGTCCTTGCCCAGGTTGTTGTAGAGCGCCCGCTGCGCCGCCGTGTCACGCTCGCCGGATAGCCGCCCGGCCCGCCACCCGGCATCGTCGCCTCCTTGGTCAGCTTGGCGATCTTCGCCAGGTATTCCTTGTAGCTCAACACGCCCTTGCGGCGCTGCTCGATCAGCGCGTCCAGCAGCTTGGACATCTTCTCGTAGTAGGCCGGATCGACCGGGGACTCGTTGATGATGAGCTTGCGGACGTTGTTCTCGATGGTCTCGGCCACCGCCTCCTCGGCTCTTCCTGATGCCCTTGGGCAGCGCGTCCACCGCATCGGGGCCGCGCTCGACGATGAGCTGGATCAGGCTCATGTCGTCGAAGGCGGAAATCTTCTCGCTCTCCTCGGCCCGGATGTAGGTGTCGATCAGGTGGCGCATCGCCGGCTCGTACGCCTTGAGGTCGATGTAGTCGCCGCTGGCCAGCCTCACCTCGTCGCGCACCTTGGCGTAGTGATCCACCTCGGTCTTGATCTTCTCGATCTCGTCGGGCTTGTACCCCGCCTCGGCCAGTTCGCTGGCGATGCTGGCGTAGGCGCGCAGCAGGGTAGCGACGAACTTGTAGAGCTTCAGCCGCTTCGGCTCGTTGTCCTTGAGCTGGTCCGCGTTGCCCGACTCCTTGGCGCAGAAATAGTGCAGGTAGGCCGCCGAATCCCTGGGCGGCTCCACCGGCTCGCACAGCGCCTTGACCGCCTCGCGGGCCTCTTCCAGATCCTCCCGCGCCTTGTCCAGCCGGTTCTCCAGCAGGCCGGCCACATCCTCCTTGTCGTAGCCGTCGAGGGCGCCGCTGGTGTAGTCCGCCACCGCGCCTTCCAGACTCTTGAACAGGTCCTTGTAGTCGATGATGTAGCCGTATTCCTTGTCGTCGCCGTCCAGCCGGTTGACCCGGCAGATGGCCTGGAACAGTCCATGGTCGCGCATCTGCTTGTCGATGTAGAGGTAGGTGGCCGACGGCGCATCGAAGCCGGTGAGCAGCTTGTCCACCACGATCAGCAGCTTCATCTGACCCGGCTCGTCGATGAATTTCTTCTTGACCTCCTGCTCGAACTTTTCGACCTTGTTGATGGCCTTTTCCGCCGGCTCGTCGAACCAGTCGGCCAGCATCTGGCGATAGACCCCGTACTTGAAGAGGTTGTCGGTCTCGCCTTCGCCGGTGGTTTCGCCCTTGGCATCGGCCACCGTCGGGCGCGTAGCTGGTGACGATGGCGCACTTGCCCTTGAGTTCGGTCTTGGCGAACAGCTCGTAGAACTTGCACGCCTCGTAGATGCTGCCCGCCACCAGCATGGCGTTGCCGTGGCCGTCCATCAGGCGCGGCTTGGTGTTCATGTCGAGCAGGATGTCGGCGACGATCTTCTCCAGCCGGTCTGGCTGGACAGCACCCGCTGCATGGTGCCCCACTTCTGCTTGAGCTGCGCCTTGGCCAGGTCGTTCAGCCCCTTGGTCTTGGCCTCGAACCACTGGTCGATCTTGTCCTTGGTGGTGAGCGTCTGGTCGATGTCCCGCGCCTCGTAGCGCAGGTCCAGCACCACGCCCTCGCGCACCGCCTGGTCGAACTTGTAGGTGTGGATGTAGCGGCCGAAGACCTCGATGCTCTTCTGCTTGTCCGCCTTCAGCAGCGGCGTGCCGGTGAAGCCGATGAACAGCGCATTGGGCAGCAGCGCCTTCATGGCCTTGTGCAGGTCGCCCGACTGGGTGCGGTGGCACTCGTCCACGAACACATGGATGTCGCCCTTGGCCTTGAAGTCCGGCGGCAGCTTCTGGATGGCCTCGATGAACGCCTTGGTGCCCTCGTCGCCCTCCTGCCTCGCCGTTGCCCTTGCCGCCGAACTTGTGCACCAGCGAGCAGAGCAGGGACTCCTCGGTGCGGTTGAGCTTGTCGATCAGGTCGGCGCCGCTTGTGGTGCGGTAGATGTTCTCGTTGACGCCCGATGAACACCTTCTCGATCTGCTCGTCCAGTTCGGTGCGGTCGGTGATGATCAGCACCCGCGCACTCGGCGCGGTTCTCGCGTATCCACTTGGCCAGCCAGACCATGGTCAGCGACTTGCCGCTGCCCTGGGTGTGCCAGATGATGCCGCCCTCGCGGCGGCGGATGAAATCCTGCGCGGCCTTCACGCCGAAATACTGGTTCTGGCGGCACAGCTTCTTGATGCCGGCGTCGAACACCACGAAGTCGTGGATCAGCTCCAGCAGCCGCGCCTTGGCGCACACCTGCAACAGGTGGCGGTCCAGCAGGTTCGGCTCGCCGGCGTAGGCGCCGCTGTCCTCCACCCACTTCAGGTAATACTTCTCCGGCGTCTCGATGGTGGCGTAGCGCAGCCCCTCGCTGTCGTTGCCCGCCATCACCCACTGCAGGGTCGAGAAGAAGGGCTGGATGAACTCCTTCTTCTGGTTGTCCAGGTTCTGGCGGATGCCCTCGGCCACCGACACGGTGGAGCGCTTCAGTTCCAGCACGCCCAGCGCGATGCCGTTGACGTAGAGCACCACGTCCGGGCGCTTGGTGCTGGCCTTGGCATCGGCCCCCTTGACCGTCACTTCCTCGGCGATGGCGAAGTGGTTGTTCTCCGGGTGCTTCCAGTCGATCAGCCAGACCGTGACACGTGTTCTCGCCCGCACCGGGCTGCACCTTCACGCCATAGCGCAGCAGGTCATAGACGGCCTTGTTGCGGTCGTAGAGGTGCTTGCTGGTGTCGGTCGCCGCCTTGTCCAGCTCATGCAGCGCCCGGTTGATCAGCGCTTCCTCCACCCCCTGCTTCAGCAGCCAGGCGCGCAGCAGGTCCGGCTCGATGTTGCGGTTGTCGCGGTCGATCCAGTTGCCCAGGTAGTCGTAGTCCAGCCGGTCGCGGAACAGGGCGACGACGCGGGCCTGGGTTCTTCTTTTCGATCTGGCCGACGGTGCTCATGCTCGCCCCTTACTCTCTGGCACCCTGTTCATACACCGGGATGGCCCGACGCATGAACTCATCGAACAGCGGAACAGTGAATGCCATGTCGCCGTGCGAGGGGCTATAAACCATTCCCTTTTTTATGAGACTGGCCCTTACCGGTCCAAGGGTGGTGATCTTCGCGCCGAGCTTGTCGGCGATATCCGCCGATCTATGGGGTCCGGGCCCAAGTTCCGCCATGGCCCGCAGGTACTGTTTTTCTCTGGGGGTGAGACGATCAAATCGCACCCTGAAAAAGTTCTGGTCGAGCCGATGGGTCACCAAATCCGTTGTCTCATTCACGATCCGCAGGCTGATCGGCGAAGCGGCTGCATGATTCCAAGCCTGATATCCCCACTCCTGAAGGAAATAGGGATATCCCTTGGTGAGCCGAAAAATCTCATGCAATGCGTCAGCATCGATGGACTCCCCCGCATCCTGAATGGGATCCCGCAGCGCCTTGGCGGTATCAAGCTCGGGTAGAGGTCCAATGTCCGGAAAATTGAATAGCCGTTCGGCATAGGACTTCGACTCGCCGGCCAATCCGGGAAGAATGGGTAAACCCGCACCGACCAGAACCAGCGGAAGCTGACGTTGCTGCATCTTGTGCATGGCCATGATCAGGGCGCTCAACTCCGCGGAACTGAAATACTGGATTTCGTCGATCAGGATCGCCACGGCAACGCCGCGTTCCTCCGCCGCTTCGGCCACGGCTGTGAAGAGATTGGGGAGATCGACTTCCAGATCGCCGCTGTCGGCTGCACCCTGTTCAGGTTCGATGTCCAGTCCGAACTCGACATCACCGACGTTGATCCGGATTCCGCCAATGAAGCTCTTGAGCACCGCAATGCCACGACGCACCTTGTTTCCGGCCCCGGCAATCCGGTCCAGGTCGAAGAGAAGACGACGCAGATGAGGGACCAGCAGGACCGCCAGCGACTTGTTCTCGTGGGCTTCGACCAGGATGGTTCGGTAGCCGTCACCCTGGGCCATGCGTTCCATTTCGTTGAGCAGAACCGTCTTGCCGACGCCGCGCAGGCCCGTCATGAGAAGGCTTTTCTCCGGACGCCTGGCCCGAACGCGCCCGAAAAGCACCCTGGCCTGTTCCAGAATGCCGTCACGCCCTGCCAGTTCTGGCGGCGGAGAGCCCGCCCCAGGCGAAAATGGGTTCCGGATTCTGTCCATGGCTACCTCGCCTATACAAAATTATTCATATTTATACATTCACTATACGTATAAACACGAATAAATTTCTATATGTGCCTGACGCGCTCCTGCTGGTATCGCCTGCCGTCTGGGTCAGTTTGTGCAGGGCGCGGTTGATCAGGTGTCGCTGACGCCGCGCATTCCTGGCAGCCAGGAGGTCCAGCCGCTCGCGGATCGATGTTGCGGTTGTCCTGGTCGATGAGGTTGCCGAGGTAGGCGTAGCCCAGCCGCTCGCGTAAAACAGCGCGACCAGGGCGCGCCTGGGCGTCTTCCTTTCGATCTGGCGGACGCGGCTCATGCGCTTGCGCAGACTCGGATCGCCGCGCCGGCGGCCTTGTAGACGGCATTGCGCTCGCGTTTGCCGACCGCGACCACCACCACGATCAGCTCAGCCTCCCGGACTTTGTAGCACCAGAGACGGTAGCCCACAGTTCGCAGCTTTATCTTGTAGCGCTCGCGGCGGCCGAAGAGTTGCGCCGCCGGGACGCGCGGATTGACCAAGCGCTCCGCCAGCTTCTTCTTGAACACCTCGCGCAGCGATGGGTCCAGCTTGCGCCATTCGCTCAGGGCATCCGGGTGAAAGCCCAGTTCATAAATCATCCAGCGCCACTTTCACGATCGACTGGCCGTCTTTCAGGCGGGCATCGGCCAAGGCATTCAGCTCCAGGTCTTCGAGCCTGTCCATCACGGCTTCGTAGTTTTTAGCCGGCACACAATAGAACGCCGGCTCGTTGCGGTTTAGGATCGCCACCGGAAAACCCTCGCCCGCCGCCACCGTGCCCATGGGGTTCTTCTTTAGCTCGGAAATACTGGCGGTAACCTCCGCCAAAACGACATGCGCCATGATCATCTCCGTCGCATTGAAAGTGCTAATGATGGCACCCGCAACAGGTCTTGTCTCCTAAACCAGCCGAATCCTCCCGGTCAGCAGTTCCTGCATCATTCCCTGCTTGAGGGCGCGGGTCTTGTCGCGGCGGGCTTCGAGGGCGGCGAGTTCGGCGTCCATGTCGGAGAGGACGGTGGCGATGGCGGTTTGTTCTTCAATCGGTGGGAATGGAATTTCCTGCTCGTCGACACTTTTACGACCAAGCCCAAGCTGCGCCGTGCCAATCACTTTCTTGCGTAATTCGGCGTTTGTTCGGTAGCCATTGATGACATACGAAAGGAAAAGAGAATTACCCTTGTTCGCAACAAGGCGATAAACGTGATCCCCGAGCACATAGGTGTCATCCGAGTCGATGTAGCCAACCTTACCGACGATATTGCCGCCCCCGATGTCATCCTTCGGCATTACAAGGTCTCCAGCCTTGAGAAAGTCCCCGCAGTAGTTAGTCGCCTTTGAAACGATCAGCTTTCCAACGACTGAAACAGACCCGTATTCTGTTGAAAAACTCGGTGTTGCATTGGTGCTTGGATTTCACGCAGGTTGAAATTTCGAGACATTGCCTCTTTGGGTCTGCAACCGGGTCTTGATGCCCGGTTTTTCGGTTAATCCAGCTGTTTTTGCCTCAAGCGGGCGCACCTATCCCGTGAATCGGCGGTGCTTGCGCGATCAACTTGGCCAGACGACGCAGATTCTGCACGGTCGCGGCCAGGGTGAATTCGTCGGTCGCACCGCTGAGTCCGCGCAGCCGCAATCGATCGAGTTTGAGGATGGACTTGAGGTGCGCAAAGAGCATCTCGACCTTCTTGCGCTCACAGCGTGATCGTTGATACTCCGGGGTCGTGGCAATGCGCCGTGCCACATCACGCGCGGACTCATGAATGCTGCGGGTGATCTTGCGAAACGGGGTATTCGGGCAGCAGCGCGCTTTCATCGGGCAGGCTGCGCAGTTGGCCTGACTTGACCGATAGATGATGGTGTCGGCCTTGGTGACATGTGTGCGCGGATTCTTGAAGGGACGCCAGTTGCTGCGCAGCGCGTGCCCTTCCGGACAGCGGTATTCGTTGGCCTGCTTCATTCCACTGGAAGTCGTTGCTGGGAAGGTGCCGTCCTTGCGCTCCGTCTTGTCCCAAACCGGCACATGCGGTTCGATGGCCTTCTCCTCGACCAGCCAGGCCAGCATCGGCGCGGCGCCATAGGCCGTATCGCCGATGAGACGCTCGGGCTTGAGATCGAAGCGTTCCTCGACACGCTCGACCATCATCTTGGTGGATTCGACTTCCGCCGTGCGGTGAGCCGGCGTCGCCTCCACATCGAGGATCACCCCGTGGGCGGTATCGATCAGATAGTTGGTCGAATAGGCGAAGAAGGCCGGCCTCCCGTGGCAGCCGTCCAGCGCGACTGCGGGTCAGTGAGCGAGATCCGTCGGGGCAAGGTTTCGGCAAGCTCCTCGTCATCCAGCGCTGCCAGATACTCGCGCATCGCACGGGTGTCGAGCGCAGGATTGGTCCAGTCGATGTCTCACCTGGCGCTACGCCGCGCTGGCGACTCGCATTGGCCGCCACCAGACTGGCGTCCACCGCAAATCCTTCTCCCTTGACCAGGCCCGCGGCCATGCAGCGACGGACCACCTCGTCAAACATCCAGCGAAACGCGCCGCTCTCACGAAATCGTCCATGCCGATTCTTGGAGAAGGTGGAATGGTCCGGTACCGCATCCTCCAGGCCAAGACGACAGAACCAGCGATAGGCCAGGTTCAGATGCACTTCCTCGCACAGGCGGCGTTCAGAACGGATGCCGTAGCTGTAGCCGACGATCAGCATCCGGATCATCAGTTCCGGATCGATCGAGGGCCGACCCGTGTGGCTGTAATACTCGGCCAGGTGCTGACGCAGCTCGCTCAGATCGAGGCATTGGTCGATGCCGCGAAGCAGGTGATTCTGTGGAACGTGATCTTCGAGATTGAAGGAGTAGAACAGTCGATCCTGGCCATCGGTCTGAAACCCCATCATATCAAGGTTCTCCACTCATTCGATATGCGGAATATTAACATTCGCAACATCGAAACATAGAGAGTTTTTCAACAGAATAGGCCGGACCGAGACATTGCGGCTTGCTGCCGCTATCGAACTTCAGGTTTGGCCAAAGACAGGGCACTTACAGTTCTGCCTTGACCGGCTGCGTAGGCGCAATGGCGCAACTTGCAGCGCTCAGTCTTGGCATGTTGGCCTCGATCAATGGAAATCGCGCGAATGGATCACCAGGTTGCCCAGCAGCGGCGTCAGATCCCGCAGGTGGCCGGCAATGAGATGCGCCACCTCGCCCTGCCGCTCCAGCGTGCCGTACACCGCCAGGAGGCGCGCGCCCAGGAGTTCGCGCCGTTGCCGCTCGGCGAGATCGCGCCAGACCACGACGTTGACGTTTCCGGTCTCGTCTTCGAGCGTGAGGAAGGTGACGCCGCTCGCGGTGCCGGGGTGCTGGCGATTGAGGACGAGGCCTGCGGCGCGTGCGAGGCGGCCGTGTGGGAGTCGCCCCAGCTCGGCGGCGGTGAGGAGCCGCTCGCGCGCAGGCGGTCGCGCAATAGCGCGAGCGGATGCCGGCCCAGGCTGAGCCCGAGACTGGCGTAGTCGGCGACCAGGTCCTGGCCCTCGGTGAGGGGGAAGAGATCGGGCTGCGGCTCCATGACATGCCCCATGGCGAGCGGCGTCGCGCGCTCGATGCCCGCCACGTCCCAGTAGGCCTGCCTGCGGTGGCCAGCCAGGCTCGCGAGCGCGCCGGCGGCGGCGAGGCATTTGAGGTCGCGCGGGTCGATGCCGCTGCGTGCGAGGTCCTCGACACACTCGATCGGGCCTTGCGCGCGTGCCGCGGTGAGGCAGGCCACGCCTTCGAGCGAGAGCCCCTTCACCTGGCGCAAGCCGAGGCGCAGGGCGGGTTGAAAGCGCTGCTCCTCTCGCTGGCCGTCTCCCCGGCCCTCTCCGCTGGCCCTCTCCTCGGGGGGGGGAGGGGGGGCGTTCCAGCGGAGAAGGGAGTTGTTCGAGCGTGCAGTCCCATTCGCTCGCCAGCACGTCGACCGGCCGCACTTCCACGCCGTGACGGCGCGCGTCCTGCACGATCTGGGCGGGGGCATAGAAGCCCATCGGCTGGCTGTTCAGCAGCGCGCAGGCGAACGCCGCCGGTTCATGACACTTGAGCCACGCGGAGACGTAGACCAGCAGCGCGAAGCTGGCGGCGTGCGATTCGGGGAAGCCGTATTCGCCGAAGCCCTGGATCTGCTTGAAGATCTGCTCGGGCGAATTCTTCCTCGTAGCCGCGCTCGCGCATGCCGTCGATGAGCCGCCGCTCGAATTGCTCCAATCCGCCCTTGCGTTTCCAGGCCGCCATCGAGCGTCGCAGCTTGTCGGCTTCGCCCGGCGTGAAGCCCGGCCGCCACCACGGCGAGCTGCATCACCTGCTCCTGGAACATCGGCACGCCCAGCGTGCGCTCCAGCACGCCCGCACTTCCTCGCTCGGGATAGGTCACCGGCTCCGACCCTCGCGCCGGCTCAGGTAGGGATGCACCATGCCGCCCTGGATCGGGCCCGGGCGCACGATGGCGACCTCGATCACCAGATCGTAGAAACTGCGCGGCTTCATGCGCGGCAGCATGGACATCTGCGCGCGCGATTCGATCTGGAACACGCCCACCGTGTCGGCATGCGCCGATCATGTCGTAGACCGCCGGATCTTCGCGACGGTACATCCGCCATCGTGAACGGTCGGCCGCGCAGCCTGCTCACCACATCCAGCGCCCGGCGAATGGCCGAGAGCATGCCCAGCGCCAGCACGTCCACTTTCAGCAGCCCCAGCGCATCGAGGTCGTCCTTGTCCCACTGGATGATGGTGCGCTCCGCCATCGCTGCGTTTTCTATCGGTACCAGTTGCGACAGCTGGCCGCGCGCAATGACGAAGCCGCCCACGTGCTGCGAAAGGTGGCGTGGAAAGCCCACCAGTTCGTCGACCAGTTGCATCAGCAACGGCACTTTCTGATTTGCAGGATCGAAGCCCGCTTCCTCCAGGCGTTCCGGCAGCACCTTCGGCCGTCCCACCACTCCATGGATTTGGCCAGCAGGTCGACCTGCTCCAGATCGAAGCCCAGCGCCTTGCCGACGTCGCGCACCGCGCTGCGTGGCCGGTAGGTGATGACGGTCGCGGCCATCGCCGCTCGCTCCCGGCCGTACTTCGCGTAGAGGTACTGGATCACCTCCTCGCGGCGCTCATGCTCGAAATCCACGTCGATGTCCGGCGGCTCGTTGCGCTCTTTCGAGATGAATCGCTCGAACAGCAAGTCTATGACGGCCGGATCCACTTCGGTGACGCCCAGGCGTAACACACCGCCGAGTTGGCCGCCG
>CAVSCL010000034.1:0-198397 GCA_963726485.1 uncultured beta proteobacterium
GCGCGTCCAGCGCGGCCATCCGCCGAGCGTACAGGTCGATTCCGGGCAGGGCGCTCAGACCATGAGCGAAGATACTGAGCAGCACCGTCACCATGATGGTGAGGCGGATCGTTTCCTCGGCGGGCAGACTCACCTGCTGTTCCAGATAGACCAGGCCCAGCACGATGGACGCCAGGCCCCGCGGGCCGAACCAGCCGATGAACAGCACGCTCGCACGGCTCAAACCGGTGCCCCGCAATGCCAGCGCCACGGGCAGCATGCGTACCACGGTCAAACTCGCCAGCGCATAGAGGAACATCGGCAGCGTGAACGCGGTCCAGCTGCGCGCCACGAACAATCCGAACAGGAAGAACACGAAGAAATTCAGCAGTTGCCCCCAATCCTCGGTGAACTCGACGCTGTGCCGGCCGACATGCTTGAAGCCGATCTGGGTGGCGAGGCCGGCAACGAAGGCGGCGATGAACATGCTTGCATGCGTGGCCTCCGAGGCCATCACGCACAACAGCGGGATCGCCACCACGCCGAGTTGCGCCAGCGGCTCCGCCATCCATTTTTTGCGACGCGCGAGCCCCAGCAGCGCACCGCCCGCCAGCCCGGCGCCAAGACCGATCAGCGTGCCGTAACCGAGCTGCTCACCGAGGAACCGGGCCAGCACCGAAGCGGCGCCCGTGCTCTGATTCTCGACCATGGCCAGGGCGATGAAGCACATCAGGAATGGCACCGACAGGCCGTCGTTGAGTCCCGCCTCGAAGTTGAGGGCCTCACGAATCCGCGGTGGCACCCGCTGGCTGTTCACGATCACCTGTCCAAGCCCGGCGTCGGTCGGCGCGAGGATCGCACCGAGGATTCCGGCCTCCCACCACGACAGCCCGCCGAAGAGCACCATGGCAGCCATCGCCCCCAGCAGGATCGTCAGCAGCATGCCCGTGCTGAGCAGGCGGATGCGCAGACCGCGACTGCCGCGCAGCGAGATCAGGTTGATGCGGGACGCGTCGGTGAACAGCGTCATCACCAGTCCCAACTCGGCGATCAGAAGGAAAGTCTTGCGGTCGATCGCCAGTTCGCTCAGCGCCGGCGGCAGCAGCATGATGAGGGCCCCGGCGACGGTGAACAGGATCGGCGCGGTGAGAACGGTCCGCTCCAGTCGCCGCGAGATCAGGCTGTAGAGGAAGACCAGAACGATGAAGGCGGTTGTCAGGACCATGATTCGGGACCGGGTACGGATAGGAACGCCACTGGCGTGAGTGTCCCCGGCTTATGTAGCTCGCGTCAATCGCGGATCGTGTTCCGGGATCCCGAAAGGCCCTGTATCCCTGATAACGAAACGGGGGCTCGCGCCCCCGTTTCTTTTATGCCTTCTCGAAACTGAACACCCCGTTTATCGCGTCCACCCGGATGACATCCTTGGGCCCGAAGCGCCCGGCGAGGATTTCCTTTGCCAGCGGGTTTTCAAGTTCGGACTGGATGGCACGCTTCAGTGGCCGCGCGCCATACACCGGGTCGAAACCGGCTTTCGCCAGTTCGGCCAATGCGGCCTCGCTCACTTCCAGCTTCAGTTCCATCTGCGCCAGACGTTTTTCCAGCGCCTGCAACTGGATGCGCGCGATGCTCTGGATGTGTTTTTCATCCAGGGCGTGGAACACGACGATTTCATCGATGCGGTTGAGGAACTCGGGGCGGAAATAGGATTTCACTTCACCCAGCACGGCAAGTTTGATCACCTGATAATCGTCGCCGCTCATGCCCTGGATCATCTGCGAGCCGAGGTTGGAGGTCATCACAATCACGGTGTTGCGGAAGTCCACCGTGCGTCCCTGACCGTCGGTCAGACGCCCGTCATCCAGCACTTGCAGCAGCACGTTGAACACGTCGGGGTGCGCTTTTTCCACTTCATCCATGAGGATGACGGAGTAGGGTTTGCGCCGCACCGCTTCGGTGAGATAACCCCCCTCTTCATAGCCAACGTAGCCGGGCGGTGCGCCGATCAGCCGCGCGACGGAGTGTTTCTCCATGAACTCGCTCATGTCGATGCGGATCATGTGATCGGCGGAGTCGAACAGGTACTCGGCCAGCGTCTTGCACAATTCGGTCTTGCCCACGCCAGTGGGGCCCAGGAACAGGAAAGACCCGAGCGGCCGGTTGGGATCGGACAGACCCGCCCGCGAGCGGCGAATCGCGTCCGACACCACGCGCATGGCTTCGTCCTGCCCCACCACGCGCTGATGAAGTTTTTCTTCCATGTGCAGCAGCTTGTCCCGCTCGCCCTGCATCATCTTTGATACGGGAATGCCGGTCGCGCGCGACACCACTTCGGCGATTTCTTCCGCGCCGACCTCGGTGCGCAGGAGCTTGAACGCCTGTTTGGCGGTGTCGCCCACTTCCGCATGCTTCAATTGCGCTTCCAAAGCCGGCAGCTTGCCGTACTGAATCTCGGCGACTTTATCCAGCTTGCCCTGCCGTTGCAGATCGACCATCTGCGCTTTGAGGCGATCGATCTCTTCCTTGATGTGGGCCGCGCCCTGCACCTGGGATTTTTCGGCTTTCCAGATTTCTTCCAGGTCGGTGCATTCGCGTCCGAGTTTGTCGATTTCCTCTTCCAGCAGCGCCAGCCGCTTCCGCGACGCCTCGTCGTTTTCCTTCTTCACCGCCTCGCGCTCGATCTTGAGCTGGATGATGCGGCGATCGAGCTTGTCCATCACCTCGGGTTTGGAGTCGATTTCCATCTTGATGCGAGCGGCGGCCTCGTCGATCAGGTCGATGGCCTTGTCCGGCAGGAAGCGGTCGGTGATGTAGCGATGCGAGAGTTCCGCCGCGGCCACGATGGCCGGGTCGGTGATGGCGACGCCGTGGTGCAGTTCGTAGCGCTCCTGCAAACCGCGCAGGATGGCGATGGTCGATTCCACCGAAGGCTCATCGACCATGACTTTCTGGAAGCGGCGCTCCAGCGCGCCATCCTTCTCGATGTATTTGCGGTATTCGTCCAGCGTGGTGGCGCCGATGAGGTGCAACTCGCCGCGCGCCAGCGCCGGTTTCAGCATATTGCCGGCGTCGATCGCGCCTTCGGCCTTGCCGGCGCCGACCAGCGTGTGCAGTTCGTCCAGAAACATGATGTAGCGACCCGGATCCATCGCCAGTTCCTTCAGCACGGCTTTGAGCCGCTCTTCGAACTCGCCGCGATATTTCGCCCCGGCGAGCAGCGCGGCCAGATCCAGCACCAGCACCTTTTTGCCCTTGAGGGTTTCCGGCACTTCATCATTGACGATGCGCTGCGCCAGGCCTTCGACAATCGCCGTCTTGCCCACGCCCGGCTCGCCGATCAGAACCGGGTTGTTCTTGGTGCGGCGTTGCAGAATCTGGATCGAGCGGCGAATCTCGTCATCGCGCCCGATCACCGGGTCGAGCTTGCCCGCGCGCGCGCGCTCGGTCAGATCGAGGGTGTATTTACTCAGTGCCTCGCGCTGGCCTTCGGCTTCCTGCGATTGCACGCCTTCGCCGCCGCGCACGGACTGGATGGCCTGCTCCAACGCGGTTTTCTGTGCACCGTGCTGCTTCAGCAAGCGCCCCGTTTCCCCTTTGTCGTCCAGCGCAGCCAGCAAAAACAGTTCTGAGGCAATGTAGGCATCGCCCCGCTTCATCGCCTCCTTGTCGGTCAGATTGAGCAGGTTGTTGAGGTCGCGCGCGATCGTCACCTCGCCGCCCTGCCCTTCCACTTTGGGCAGGCGCGTGAGCGACTGATTCAGCGCCGACTTCAAGGCCGGAACCTGCACCCCGGCGCGCGACAGGATGGATGCCGTGCCGCCATCCTCCTGATTGACCAGGGCCAGCAGAAGGTGCTGCGGTTCGATGTAGGCATGGTCCGCCCCCACCGCAAGACTTTGTGCATCGGTTATGGCTTGTTGAAACTTGGTGGTGAGCTTGTCAAAACGCATGGGTCGCCTCGTGCATAAGGTATATTCAACGCTCTGTAAATGACGACACTTTGTTCGATTTCAACCCTCCATGTCTGAATCGATTGCCGAACAGGTTAAAAGCGACGTTGCACGGGCCCTGGCCGAAGATCTTGTGGGGCCGCGCGACGAAGCTTCACCCTCTCCCCAACCCTCCCCCATCGAGGGGGAGGGAGCGAACCTTAGACTGCGCCCGCCCAAAGCGATTGACGACCTCACGGCCAGGCTGTTGCCTGCCACCCAGACGGTCCACGCCCGCATCATCACCCGCGAAGACGCCGTCATCGCAGGCCGCCCCTGGTTCGACGCCTGTTTCCGCACCCTGGACCCCGGCTGCCATATAGACTGGAAAGTGAGCGAAGGCGATGCGGTCGCCGCCAATACCCTGCTGGTGGAAATTTCCGGCAACGCCCGCGCCCTCCTCACCGCCGAACGCCCCGCGCTCAACTTCCTGCAAACCCTTTCCGCCGTAGCCACCGCCACCCGCCCTTACGTCGAAGCCGTACGCGGCACCCACGTTGCCATCCTCGACACCCGAAAAACCCTGCCCGGACTGCGGGTCGCCGAGAAATATGCCGTGCGCATCGGCGGCGGGCAGAACCAGCGCATGGGGCTTTTTGACGGAATCCTCATCAAGGAAAACCACATCGCGGCGGCAGGCGGCGTCCCGCAGGTGCTTGATGCCGCATTCAGACTGGCGGACGGCAAAGTCAGCGTACAGATTGAAGTGGAAAGTATGGACCAGCTCGAGCACGCCCTGAGCGCAGGTGCGCCGCTCATCCTGCTCGACAACTTCAGCCTCAAGGACATGCGCCGTGCGGTGCAAATCACCCGTGGCCGGGCGCTTCTCGAAGCCTCCGGCAACATCACCCTCGCCAACGTCCGCGCCGTCGCCGACACCGGCGTGGACCGCATTTCCATCGGCGGGCTCACCAAGCACATCCGCGCCGTGGATTTGTCGATGCGGCTGGATTATTGATTCGGCACAAAAAGGGTTTTGATTTTGTCACACTGGCGGAGCGTGGTTGTTACGGCATAGCAGCATTGCAGGTGCGCTGTGCGCACCTTGGGGGCATAAAGTGCGGGCCCAGCCCAGAGCGATTAATGCAGTTTCACGCCCGAATGCGCGTTCGGGTTGAGGATGCCTGCCATCACCAGGCCCAGCCGTCCGGCAAGGCGATCGGCCAGGCCTTCCTGCGGCGTAAAGTCGACGATGTCTTCAGCCTTGATCACGTCGCGCGCGACGGACTCGACCGTGCCGAGGCCGTCGGCCAGGCCCAGTTCGATGCTCCGCTCGCCGCTCCACACCAGGCCGCTGAATATTTCCGGAGTTTCCTTCAGGCGCTTGCCGCGCCCCTGACGCACGACCTGAATGAACTGGCCGTGGATTTCTTCGAGCAGCTGTCTGGCATACGCTTCCTGTTTGGGATCGGCCGGGGAGAAGGGGTCGAGGAAACCCTTGTTGGCGCCTGCGGTGAGCAGGCGCCGTTCAACGCCGAGTTTGTCCATGGTTTTGGTAAAACCAAAGCCGTCCATCAACACCCCGATGGAGCCGACGATGCTGGCCTTGTCGACGTAAATCCTGTCGGCGGCGGCGGCGATGTAATAACCGCCCGACGCGCAGATGTCGTCCACCACCACATAGAACGGAATCTTCGGATGCAGGGCGCGCAGGCGATGGATTTCGTCGTTGATCTGTCCCGCCTGCACCGGGCTGCCGCCGGGGCTATTGATGCGCATAACCACCCCCTGGGTTTTCTTGTCGTCGAAGGCATCCTGCAGGCCGGTGATAATCATGTCGGCACTGGTCTTGTCTGACGCAATTTCACCCTGCAGATCAATCAGCGCGGTGTGTTTTCCCACTTTTTTTAGTTCACCGTGATTGAACCAGCCTGAAATCATGAACAGAATGACAAACAGGTAAATAAAACCCAGCGCCTTGAAAAAAATGCTCCAGTGGCGGCTGCGGCGTTGTTCCTGCACCGCGGAGAGCGCCAGTTTTTCCAGCACTTCACGCTCCCAGTTTGTCGGGGCATTCTTTTCCAGTTCACTCATTTTTCTTCCATCAGATAAATATGGCCATTACGTTCCTTCACCGGCAGCGGAACCAGCCCGCGTCCGGCACAGCGCCCGCTGATGCAGCGCCCGCTCACCGGGTCGTACAGCGCGCCATGGGTGGAACATATCAAGTATAACCGGGTGGTATCGAAGAATTCGCCCTCCTGCCAATCGAGTTCCACCGGAATGTGGCCGCATTGATTGAGAAAGGCGCGCGCTGCGCCTTCAAAACGGATAACGAAGGCATTCTGCGGCTCAGCCCCCACCGTTCCATCTCAAAACGCACGCCCGCGCCCTGTTCCTTCACCGCTTCAGCGGCGCAGATCAGGCGTTCGCTGTCAGCCATGCATGCACCTCAGGAAAACTATCGATCAAAGCCAGCGGCAAATAAGGCTGCAAATCATCCGGCGCGTGCGCGCCGTAGGTCACGCCCAGACTGGCCACGCCGGCATTGGCGGCCATCAGCAAATCATGGCTGGTATCGCCAATCACCAGGGTGCGTTCCGGGCTGGCATCGAGTTCTTCGATCAATTCCAGCACCATGGCGGGATGCGGCTTGGAATGGGTCTGGTCGGCACAGCGAGTGGCCGAGAACAAGCCGCCCAGGCCGCTGGCTTGCAATGCCCGGCTTAAACCCGATGCGGCTTTTCCCGGTTGCCACCGCGAGGTGAAAGCCACCCGCGCTGCAAATCCCGGATGCCCGCATCCACTCCATCGAACAGCGGAATATCCGCATCGCGCCCCAGATAATGGTGGCGATAGCGCTCGACCAGACGCGGATAGTCGTCGACGGGCAGATTGGGCAGCAGGGTCTGCAAGGCCTGAATCAACCCCAGGCCGATGATCTGGCGCGAGGCATGGTCGCTCGGTACATCGAGTGCCCATGTCTTCGCAGGCGCGCTGGATGGAATCGACGATCACCCCGGCGGAATCCATGAGCGTGCCGTCCCAGTCAAAAATCAGAAGCTCAAACTGTTTGGGCATTCAGGTAGTCCAGGAAAACTTGCAGGTCAGCGGGCAGCGGCGCATCAACCTCCATCCGCTCGCCCGTTATCGGGTGCATGAATACCAGCCTGGCGGCATGGAGAAACATGCGCTTCAATCCTCGCGCCTGCAGACTCTTGTTCAATGCAAAGTCGCCATATTTGTCGTCACCCGCGATGGGAAACCCCAAATGCGAGGCATGCACGCGTATCTGATGGGTGCGGCCGGTTTTCAGCTCCGCTTCCAGCAGGGTGAACTCCGGCCAGGCCTGGAGGCGGCGAAAAATGGTGTGGGCGGTCTGGCCTTCGTCGCGCACGGTCACCCGCTTTTCGCCGTCGTCGGTGACACGCTTATGCAAGGGCAGACGCACATTGCGAACCTGTTCGCGCCAGCGTCCTGAAACCAGGGTCAGGTAGCGTTTTTCGATTTTACCCTGGCGCATGGCTTCGTGCAGCCCGACCAGCGCCCGCCGTTTCAGCGCAATCAGCAGCACGCCCGAGGTCTCGCGGTCCAGCCGGTGCACCAGCTCCATATAACGGCATTCCGGCAGCTCCAGCCGCATCTGCTCGATCACGCCGCGCGAAATCCCACTGCCGCCATGCACCGCCATGCCCGCGGGCTTGTTCAGCGCGATCAGGGCTTCGTCGCGGTAAATTATTCGCGGAACCAGTTTGTTCACGCCAGGCGGCAGACGCAACGGCGGGGTTTCCGCGGGCGTCGCCACGCGCACCGGGGGAATTCGCAGCTTCGTCGCCCGCCTTCAGGCGATAGCCGACTTCGACCCGCCCGCCATTGATGCGCACCTCGCCGCCGCGCACCAGCTTGTAAATCCGGCTTTTCGGCACGCCTTTCAACCGGGTCATCAGGAAATTATCCAGGCGCTGGTTTTCCTGCTCGGAATCAATCCTGAGCCGATGCACCGAATTTTTGCCTAAGTCATTCATTTTCAATATACTAGTCCCGGTTTGACTCGCTCAAGCCACGAATTCCAAGCCGGTTAATTTCGCTCACCGGTTTGTCTCTTGCCCGGCTCGATAGACTCCCGCCCGCACCCTGCGGTCGGTTGATTCTCCCGCCCCCCGCACGCTGACGAAGCAGCGATGTTATCAATGACGCGCCATAAAGCATACGTTTACAAGGTTCACGCTGCGGCGGGAACCGGAAAAACAGCCCGCCCCCACTCATGCGTGGCTCCGGACTTTTTCCAGGAACAGGAAGCCTTATCCATGACTTTTCACCTTACCCCTCGTGATCGCATGAACTGCCTGTCTTAATCCAGGCACCGGTTTCCGTGTCCCGTATGCACGCGCGCGGGAGGCACACAATGAAGCGCATGCTATTTAACGCGACCCAGGCGGAAGAACTCCGGGTCGCCATCGTCGACGGGTCAAAAGCTCGTCGACCTTGATATCGAATCCGCCAGCAAGGAACAACGCAAGGGCAATATCTACAAAGGCATCATCACCCGGGTCGAGCCCAGCCTCGAAGCCGCTTTTGTCGATTACGGCTGCGACCGTCACGGCTTTCTGCCTTTCAAGGAAATTTCCCGTGCCTGCCTGCCCGGCAATGGCCCGTCCGCAGGATGCGCTGAAAGAAGGCCAGGAACTCCTGGTGCAGGTCGAAAAGGACGAGCGCGGCAACAAGGGCGCGGCGCTTGACCACCTATGTCTCGCTGGCCGGCCGCTATGTCGTGCTGATGCCGACCAATCCGCGCGGCGGCGGCGTGTCGCGCCGCATCGAAGGCGAAGAGCGCAACGAACTGCGCGACACCCTGGCGCAGCTCGAAATTCCCGATGGCATGAGCCTGATCGCCCGCACCGCCGGGATCGGCCGCACCACCGAAGAATTCCAGTGGGACCTGAATTACCTGCTGAGTCTGTGGAAAGCCATTGATGGCGCCTCGACGTTCACAACCCGGCGCATTTCCTGATTTATCAGGAAGGCAGCCTGGTCATTCGCGCCATCCGCGATTATTTCTCGGCCGACATCGGCGAAATCCTGATCGACACGCAGGACATCTTCGACCAGGCGCAGCAGTTCATGGCGCACGTCATGCCGACCAACGTCAACAAGGTCAAGCTCTACCATGACGACGTGCCGCTGTTTTCGCGCTTCCAGATCGAACACCAGATCGAGTCCGCCTATTCGCGTCAGGTGAACCTGCCTTCCGGCGGCGCGATTGTCATCGACCACACCGAAGCCCTGGTGTCGGTGGACGTCAACTCGGCGCGCGATCGACCAAGGGCAGTGATGTCGAGCAAACCGCGTACAACACCAATCTGGAAGCTGCCGATGAAGTCGCTCGCCAGATGCGTCTGCGCGACCTGGGCGGATTGATCGTGATCGATTTCATCGACATGGAAAACCCGAAGAATCAGCGCGAGGTCGAAAACCGCCTGCGCGATGCACTGCATCACGACCGCGCACGCGTGCAGACCGGCAAGATCTCGCGCTTCGGCCTGCTGGAAATGTCGCGCCAGCGCCTGCAGCCTTCGCTGGGCGAAACCAGCTACAACCCCTGCCCGCGCTGCCACGGCACCGGCCACATTCGCGGCACCGAATCGTCGGCGCTGCACATCCTGCGCATCCTGCAGGAAGAGGCGATGAAGGAAAATACCGGCGCGGTGCATGTGCAGTTGCCGGTCGATGTTGCCACCTTCCTGCTGAACGAAAAGCGCGTCGATATCCATACCCTGGAATCGCGCCTCAAGGTCAATGTGGTGTTGATTCCCAACATCCACCTGGAAACGCCCACACTACAGCATCGCCCGTCTGCGCCACGACGAGCTGAATCGTTCCGATGCGGCAGAACCCAGCTACAAGATGGCGACGATGCCGGAAGCCGAGGAAGACGAGCAGGCCGGCAAAGCCGCACCCCAGGCCAGCCCGCGTCAGGAAGCCGCGGTCAAATCCATTGCGCCGGCCCAACCTGCCCCCCAACCTGCCCCGATGGCGCGCCCTGTAACCCAGGCACCGGCACAAACCGGCATGTTCGATCGTATTTTTGGCTGGTTCAAGAAACTCGGCAGCGAACCCGCCGCCGAGCCCGTACCCGAAACCAAGCCCCGCGAACGCCCGAGTGCGCGTCCCGAGCGGCGCGAGCGCAAGTCGCCATCCAGTCGCCGGCCGGACAATCGCAACGAGCCGCGCGAAGCGCGCGAGCAACGCAATGAACACGACAAGGAAACGGCCAAGCCGCCGCGTCCGCCGCGCCAACCCAAACCGCGTGCCGAAAAACCGGTTGCAACCGAAGCCCGTCCGGTGGTCGATGCCGTAGACAGCCAACCGCCAACCGAAGCACGTGAGCCGCGCAGCCGCCGTGGCCGCGGTGGACGCGGCCGCAACCGGGAAGACCGCCCGCAGCAGGCTGCGCTCGTCGAAGCCACAGCCGAAACCACAGTGGCCGACCATGCTGCCCCAAGGCAATACGGTGCGGTCATTGAGTCCGCGCAAGCAAGCAAAGCACCGGCGCCCGCAGACGTGCCGGCCGCACCCGCCCCGGTTGCCCAGCAATCACTGGTACTGGAAACCCGGCCGGTCAATGCTGCCAATACCCCCGAAGCGGTACTGGCATCCAGCGCGGCCGGTGACCGGGGATTGCAGCAGGTGGAAACGCAAGCCGTCAGCGCTGTGGAAAACAATGACCCGTCACGCAGTGTCCGTCCGCGCCGTCGTCGCCCGTCCTCCACGCCCTCCGCAAGCGAGACCTCGCTGCAGCAGGTGGAAACCGCGCCCGTACCGGTCGTGGCCGCAAGCGAACCAGCCAGTACAGCGCCCCATCCCACCCGTCGCCGGCAACGGCCGCCAACGCCGGTCAGCAATGAACCGCTGATTCAGGTCGAAACCGGTAATCCGCAACAATAAGCGGGTCCGCAATCAAACAACGGGCCGCAAATGCGGCCCGTTGTTTAGCGCCTACCTTGCACCTTGTTTTGTGCCGGCGAAGAAACTCAGCCCACGCGCCGTATCGCCAGCCCGTTCTGGCCGTTGATTTCGCGCACCAGGTTTTGTATCGCATCCTCGATCATGTCGAGGTTTTCATCGAAACCCTGTGTCCCGCCGTAATACGGGTCGGGGACATCAAGATTGGGATACTTGCGGCTGAATGACAGCAGCCGCTGGATTTTCCCGTGGAATTGCTCCGGTGCGCGGCGGGTCAGGTGATTGTAGTTGGCGCTATCCATGACCAGAATGTAGTCGTATTCAGCGAAATCCCGGTCTGCCACCTGCCGTCCACGCAAGCCGCTGATATCCACCCCGCGCTTGCGGCTCGCTTGCTGCGCGCGCTGATCCGGCGGATCGCCAATGTGAGCGCTATGCGTGCCTGCAGAATCGATCTGAACCTGATGTTCCAGTCCCGCATCACGTACGGCCTGACGAAACATGCCCTCCGCCATCGGCGAACGGCAGATGTTGCCCGTGCAGACAAACAATACTTTAATCATGTTCTTCCACGCCAAATAACACTTGCTTGAGTTCCTTCAACTGGTCGCGAAGTTCCGCGGCCTTTTCGAATTCCAGGTTTCTCGCTGCTTCCAGCATGTCTTTTTCCAGCCGCTTGATCTGTTTGGTCAGGGACTTCTCGTCCATCACCTTGTAGCGGCCACGGTCTGCGCGGCCTTGAGTTCCTGGCGCGCGGCATCGGCATTATACACGCCGTCGATGATGTCCTTGATGCGCTTGATGCACGCCGCGCGGGGTGATGCCATGCGCGTCGTTGAAGGCGACCTGCTTGGTGCGGCGACGTTCGGTTTCGTCCATCGCGCGGCGCATCGATTCGGTGATCTTGTCGGCATACAGAATCGCCGTGCCGTTGAGGTGGCGCGCGGCGCGGCCGATGGTCTGGATCAGCGAGCGCTCGGAGCGCAGAAAACCTTCCTTGTCGGCATCCAGAATCGCCACCAGCGACACTTCCGGAATATCCAGGCCTTCGCGCAGCAGGTTGATGCCGACCAGCACGTCGAACACGCCCAGGCGCAGATCGCGGATGATTTCGACGCGCTCGACGGTGTCGATGTCGGAGTGCAGGTAGCGCACCTTGATGCCGTGCTCGGCCAGGTAATCGGTGAGGTCTTCGGCCATGCGCTTGGTCAGCGTCGTCACCAGCACGCGCTCGCCCACGGCGATGCGCTTGCGTCGCTTCGGACATCAGGTCGTCCACCTGCGTCGCCGACCGGCCGCACCTCGATCAGCGGATCGACCAGCCCGGTCGGGCGCACCACCTGCTCGACCACCTGCCCGGCATGTTCGGCTTCGTATTTGGCCGGCGTGGCCGAGACGAACACGGTCTGCGGCATCAGCGCCTCGAATTCCTCGAACTTGAGCGGGCGGTTGTCCAGCGCCGACGGCAGGCGAAAGCCGTAATCGACCAGGTTTTCCTTGCGCGAGCGGTCGCCCTTGTACATGCCGCCGATCTGCGGCACGGTGACATGGGATTCGTCGATGATCATCAGCGCATTCTGGCGGCAGGTAATCGATCAGCGTCGGCGGCGGCTCGCCCGGCTTGCGCCCGGACAGATGGCGCGAATAGTTTTCGATGCCCTTGCAGAAACCCAGTTCGACCATCATTTCCAGATCGAAGCGGGTGCGCTGTTCCAGCCGCTGCGCTTCGACCAGTTTGTTGTTGGCGTAATACCACTCCAGGCGCTCGCGCAGTTCGACCTTGATCTGTTCGATCGCGCGCAAGCGTCGTCTCGCGCGGCGTGACGTAATGGCTGGACGGAAACACGGTGAAGCGCGGCACCTTCGACAGGATCTGCCCGGTGAGCGGATCGAACAGATGCAGGGTTTCCACCACGTCGTCGAACAGCTCGACGCGCATCGCGGTCTCGGCGTGTTCCGCCGGGAAGATGTCGATCACGTCGCCGCGCACGCGGAACATGCCGCGCTTGAATTCGATATCGTTGCGCTCGTACTGCATCTGCGTCAGCCGCGTGATGACGTCGCGCTGGCTCATCTTCTCGTTCTCGCGCAGGTGCAGGATCATGCTGTGGTAATCCGACCGGATCGCCGATACCGTAGATTGCCGACACGGTGCGACGATGATGCGTGTCGCGCCGCTCCAGCAGCGACTTGGTGGCGGACAGCCGCATCTGCTCGATGTGCTCGTTGATGCTGGAATCCTTTTCGATGAACAGATCGCGCGCCGGCACGTAGGCTTCGGGCTGGTAGTAGTCGTAGTAGGAGACGAAATACTCGACCGCGTTTTCCGGGAAGAACTCGCGCATCTCGGAATACAACTGCGCCGCCAGGGTCTTGTTCGGCGCCATGATCAGCGCCGGCCGCCCCAGCTGCGCGATGACATTGGCCATGGTGTAGGTCTTGCCCGAGCCGGTCACACCCAGCAGGGTCTGGAACGCCAGCCCGTCCTCGATGCCCTCGACCAGTCTGGCAATCGCCTGCGGCTGATCGCCCGCCGGCTCGAACGGCTGGATGCAGGCGAAACGGACTATTGGGGAAGGTGACGAACACAGGTAAAATCGCGCGGCCAAAAAACTTGTTGATATTAGCACCCCGTCGAGACGGGAGCATGTGAGGAACCCTCTTGGAACTCTCCCGCCGCGTACAGGCCATCAAACCCTCCCCCACCCTCGCCGTCACCGCCCGCGCCGCCACGCTCAAGGCCGAAGGCAAGGACATCATCGGCCTCGGCGCCGGCGAGCCGGATTTCGACACGCCGCAACACATCAAGGACGCGGCGATCGCCGCGATCAACAGGGGCTTCACCAAATACACCGCGGTCGACGGCACGCCCAGCCTGAAGCAGGCGGTCATCGCCAAGTTCAAGCGCGACAACGGGCTGGACTACACGCGCCAAGCAGATCCTGGTCTCCTGCGGCGGCAAGCAGAGCTTCTTCAACCTGGTGCAGGCGGTGATCAATCCCGGCGACGAGGTCATCATCCCCGCGCCGTACTGGGTGTCGTATCCCGACATCGTGCTGCTGGCCGACGGCAAGCCGGTGATCGTCGAGGCCGGCATCGAGCAGGGTTTCAAGATCACGCCCGCGCAGCTGGAAGCGGCGATCACGCCGAAGACCCGGATGGTCGTCATCAACAGCCCGACCAATCCGACCGGCGCGGTGTACACGCTGCGACGAACTGGCCGCGCTCGGCGAAGTGCTGCGCAAGCATCCGCAGGTGCTGATCGCCACCGACGACATGTACGAGCACATCCGCGCTGATCGACGCGCCGTTCGTCAACATCCTCAACGCCTGCCCCGATCTGTACGACCGCACCCTGGTGCTGAACGGCGTGTCCAAGGCCTATTCGATGACCGGCTGGCGCATCGGCTATGCCGCCGGGCCGGAAGCCATCATACGCGCGATGACCAACGTGCAGTCGCAAAGCACCTCCAACCCCACCTCGATTTCGCAGGTGGCCGCAGAAGCCGCGCTGAACGGCGACCAGGGCTGCATCACGCCGATGCTGGAGGCGTTCAAGCGAGCGTCATCGCTTCGTGGTGGATGCGCTGAACACCATTCCCGGCTTCAAGTGCGTGGACAGCGGCGGCGCGTTCTACGCCTTCCCGGATGTCCGCGGCGCGATCGCGCAATCTGCACAGCGCAAGGCATCATCAAGGCAGCCACCGACCTCGCGTTCTCGCGAATACCTGCTGGAAAAAGCCGGCGTCGCCGTGGTGCCCGGCTCGGCATTCGGCGCGCGAAGGTTATATCCGCCTGTCGTTCGCCACCTCGCAGCGCCAATCTGGAAAAGGCGCTTGGCGCGCATGGCGACCGCACTGACCTGACCGGCTAGCCACACCCGAAGACATCGCTGGCGCCTGAAGTCCGGCACAGGTACGCTTGTCGTCGGTCTTTTCGTTTCGATCTCTTTCATGAATCAGACAAGCAGACGCAATACCCTGGACTGGCTGCTTCAGCTTGCCTACACCACATGGCGCCTGATCAAGAAGAACGGCTTGCAGAACCACGCAGCCGCTACGGCCTTTTATTTTCTGCTATCCGCCACGCCGCTATTGCTGCTGCTCAGCTATGCCATGCAGGGGCTTGGCCAGATTGCCGAAAACTCGGTGCCCGCCACCATATTGATGGGGGCACTCTACAACCAGTTGCATCTGGAAAGCCTGACTGCGCTGGGTTTTATCCCGCGCCAAGCCCAACTCGCCGCGGGCGGCGTTGGAATCATTACCCTGTTATTGTCCTGCCGTGGCCTGGTCAATGCGGTGCATGGCGCATTCCAGATCATCTTTCCCGATGAGCGCAAACGCGGACTGGTGCTCTCCTGGATACTGCCGCTGATTATCCTTCCGCTGCTGTTTCTGTTGATGGGCGTGGCTTCACTGGCTCAGATTACGCTGAACTTCTTGGCGCAGAACGATTTTATCGGCCTGGGCAATGCCCGGATTTTGCAGGGGCTGAACAGCATTTTCGGGCTGGGCATGGCGTGGGCGCTGCTGTTTGCAGCCTACTGGCGCCTGCCGCGGAGTCACCCGCGCGCCCGCAACGCCGCTTTTTTTGCGCTGGCGGCCGCTTTAAGTCTGACATTGCTGCTGGCTGCTTTCGGCGTTTTTTTCAAACTTGAAAACTATCACAGCCTCTACGGTGCGCTCGGCGGCGTGGTTTTCGTGCTGATCGGCGCCTATTTTGCCTGCCTCGTCTTCTTTACTATGGGCTCAGGCGCTTTACGCCTACGGCAAGGCCGACATCGCCGCGCTGGAAAAACTATTCCTCGGATGGCAGCGGCGCCGGAGCCAGCCGGCTTGAAGGCTACGTCTTCGGCAACGCCAACCGCCTGCTGGAAAGGTATGGCCAGCTCCACCCGGCAGGCAGCGTGCTGATCAAGGAAGGGGACGATTCCAAAACCGCCTTCTTTCTCTATGCCGGACACGCCACGGTCTACAAGGAAAACGGCGAAAATCGGCGCAAGCTCGGCGAGCTCGGCGAGGGCCAGTTATTCGGCGAAATGGCCTATCTGCTCTCGGAAAAACGCACCGCCTCGATCATCGCCGACACCGACATTACCGTGCTGGCGCTGCCGCCGGAAATGCTGGAAGAACTCATGCATTACTCGGCCCCCCTCTCCCGCCGCATTATCGACACCCTGTGCCAGCGCCTGGAACGCATGAACCTGGCCAGCCAGGAAGCGCCATGCTGAACCGTTTTATTGCCATCCGGGTCTGAACCGAGGTGTTCCATGGCGCTGCGTTCGCTTTACGTCGATCTCAACTCCTACTTTGCTTCCGTCGAGCAGCAGCTCCGCCCGGAGTTGCGCGGCAGGGCGGTCGGCGTGTTGCCGGTGCTGGCCGACACCACCTGCTGCATCGCCGCCAGCATTGACGCCAAACGCCACGGCATCAAGACCGGCACACCGGTCTGGCAGGCGCGCAAGCTGTGCCAGGACATCGTCTTCGTGCAGGCGCGGCCCGCGGCCTATGTGGAATTCCACCACCGCATCGTCACTGCGGTAGAGTCCTGCACCCCGGTGACCGCCGTACTGTCCATCGACGAAATGACCTGCGACCTGATGGGGCGCGACCAGCAGGAGACCAATGCGGTCGCGCTTGGCCGCCGGATCAAACAGGCCATCTACGACCAGGTTGGCGAGGTGCTGCACAGTTCGGTCGGCATCGCGCCCAACCGCTTTCTCGCCAAGACCGCCTCCAACATGCAGAAGCCGAACGGCCTCACCGTCATCCGCCAGGAACAACTGCCGCAGCGCCTGTATGGTTTGAGACTTGCCGATCTCAACGGCATCGGCCGCGCCATGGAAAAGCGCCTGAATCGCCTCGGCATCCAGAGCGTCGAACAGCTTTGTGCTGCCAGCAAGGACAGCCTGCGCCACGCCTGGGGCGGCATGGAAGGCGAACGCTTCCACGCCCAACTGCGCGGCGAAGCCGTCGTTCCCCCGCCCACCCGCCGCGCCACCGTCGGCCACTCGCACGTGCTGGCACCCGAGCGGCGCGACCCTGTCTCGGCATTGGCGGTCATCTACCGTCTGCTGCACAAGGCCGCCGTGCGGCTGCGCCACTACGGTTATTGCGCGGGCGGACTCAGCCTGCACCTCGGTTACATCAAGCCCGGCGGCCACGACCACGGCCGCTGGGTCGATCAGGCGCGCTTCTCCCCCCACGCCGACACCCTGAAATTCAATCAGGTGCTGGCCGGACTATGGCAGCGTCGTCGCGCAGAGCCAGCCCCCATCCTCAAGGTCGGCGTCACCCTGTTCGACCTCACCGAACAACGGCAGATCACGCGCGATTTATTCGAGGCCGACAACCAGCACGAAGGTCTCAACATCGTGCTCGACCAGATCAACCAGCGCTTCGGCCCCAACACGCTTTATTTCGGTGGCGCGCACAGCGGGCTGGGTACCGCCCCGATGCGCATCGCGTTCGGCCATATCCCGGAATTACAAGTGGAAAGCGACGGCTGAAGCTGCTGGCTGAAGCTTGACCAAAACCCCCACCGCCACTAGAATTCGCCCTTCACAATTCCCTGATAGCTCAGTTGGTAGAGCGACGGACTGTTAATCCGCAGGTCCCTGGTTCGAGTCCAGGTCGGGGAGCCAGACTTACCCAAGCACTCAGGCCACTCTTCGGGGTGGCCATTTGTTTTTGGGGTCGGTATAGGCCGCTCCTGGGCTTTTTCCGGTTGACACAAGTCTTGCCGAATCAGTTTCCATGTCGGCGAGATACAGGTCAATTCTGGCGGCGGACTCCCTGTCTCCATCTTCACTGAGGTAATCAAGATGCATACCAACACCATCCTTCATTATTTGAAGAGGCACGGCCAGCTACTCGACTCGGAGATAGCAACGGGAACCGGGATTCCCCTTTCAACGACCCGCTCCTCCCTGTCCGAACTGTCAGCGCTAGGAGAAATATCAAGGTGCAGTGTGACCCGATTTAACGACGGCAAACCTGTTGAGGGAATGCTCTGCCGGATTGCAGGGTTTATCCCTCGCCCGTCTCCCGGCAGAAAGCCAGGGGCGAAGAGCTAGGCTAATCTGGGCCTTGGGGGGTCCCAGCGTTGTACCCCCCGATCAGTGCCACCCATTACCAGAGGTTTCGGGGAACCCAGGTCGGGGAGCCAGACATAGCAGGCACATAGGCCATTCTTCGGGGTGGCCATTTGTTTTTTGGGGTCGGTATAGGCCGCTCTTGGGCTCGGCATCGAGTACTGCGGCTAGGGGCGGAGTAGGCTTGGGTTGCCGCGGGTTGCTATTGGGTTGCCGCTTGTGCCCGAAGAGGGCCTTGCCTGTACTTGCTGCGCAAACTGGCCAAGGCCGCATCGATTGAAATCCCCCGGCGCGCCCCGAGTTGCCTACTATCGTAAACAACTCCGCACTATTGCAAACCCGCCCGGACTCCACTTATAGATCGGGGAATGTTGTTCAGACAAACGGAGCCACTTCTCAACTCGGCGTGCCGGTCGATTCTGACCGGGGTGTTATAAGCTTTATGAGCGGCTGAACGAAAGATCAAACGTATCGAAGAAGCAGAACGGCAAGTGAATCAACACCGGCGCTCGAAACAGCAATCGAGATACAGGAGAACACGATCATGACAACCGTGGGGAACGTCAAGCTTGGCCTCTGAAAGCGCAAAAATGACCGATCTGCGTCAGCAGATGCGTGAGAGTGAATAGCAAGGTTCTGTATTGTCGGCTTACCCCCAATTTCCTGTTTATGGCCGCTTTCCAGAGCATCGACTAAGGGGCACTGTCGGCCAAGGACTAACGACTACCTGACCTTGCTATGACACGGCGGCCGCAACGAATCGCCAACGAGATCAACGAACCCTGTTTTTGCCCTGTCACTATTATGGTTACTATTACGCAACGAGGTTACCGCCAACCCACGACACCATTGCGATGCATTCCATGACCAGCCGAAATTATTGTCCTCGCGGTCGCCGTCCTGCCTCTGGCAGGGTGCGAGGCGATTGCAATTAGCGCCCTCGGCGGCGGGACATCGGCGGGGATATCCCACACACTGTGCGGTACAGTTCCCGCACCTTCACCGCATCCGTGCCCAAGGTTCGGGCGGCCGCCCTGGCAGCACTCCATCGCATGCATATCAATGTGGGCTCCACCGGCAAGGTCGAGGGTGGGGGAAATCCGGCCCGCCAACCCTGCTGTCACAACTACTGCCGTACCCCGGCCCCGAAGCAGTCAGGACAGCACAGCTATTTACTTGCCGAATTGCGCTTTGGCACGCACAACACATTGTTCTTTTGCGTCGCCGGCAAACTTATCGCACTTTTCGATGGCCACTTTGTAGTCGGCGTCACGTTTGGCTGCCGCTGCATCCTGGCGCGCTTCGCTGCCTTTTTCCTCAGCCTTCATGCGAGCGTCGGAGGCCTCTTCTCGACCTGTCGCGTTTGCTTTCGAGGTCTTCAACCGCGCTTTGGCGTCGGCTTTGCCGCGTACCAGGGCGGCTTTCGCTTCTTTCACGCAGACGTCCTTGTCGTTGCCTGCTTTGTCGTCGCATTTTTCATTGGCCACAGCGTAATCCGCTTCTGCCTTGGCAACACTGGCTTCGTAGTCGGCCTGTTTAGAAGGCTTGTAACGCGCTTCGAGTTCGGCCTTCCCGACCTTTTCTTTGCCCTTGGCTTCGGCCATGCAAATGTCTTTCGCATTGTGGGCCAGGGAACCGCAGCCCGCCTTGTCTGATTTGTAATCGGCGGCGATGCGATGTTCCGCTGCCTTGTACTCATCTTTCGACATGCTTTGAGCGGCGTTAGCGCTAAATGCAAGGCTGAGCGCCAGAGCGATCGAACTGATATTCAACTTATTCATTTTGTCGCCTCCTGAAAATCAATCAAATGGATTAGGCCTTGGTGCGCCCAATGGATGCCAAGCTATAGCGCAGGCACTATTGCGTCTGTGCGATACCGCACACAGAAGTGGCTCCGTTTGTCTGAACAACATTCCCCGATTTATAAGTGGAACTCGGGAGGGTTAAATGTGCGTCGTTGTCCACGATGGTATTGGGCAACGCGGGGCGCACCGGAAGTTTCATTCTACGCAGCCTCGGCCAGTTTGGGCAGCAAGTCCAGGTAGGCTTGTTCGGGCTTCGCGTCAACTCAGACTCGAATGCGATCTGCTCGTGTTGTACCAGTCCAGATAGTCGGCAATGTCGGCACGGGCGACGCTGACGCTGTCGTACGCCTTGAGATACACCCGCTCGTACTTCACGCTGCGCCACAGCCGTTCCACGAACACGTTGTCACGCCAGGCACCGCGACCTGTCTGCGTAGCCAAATCGTAAGCACTTCGTAATGCCCGAAGTGCAACGGCGAGATGCAAATCATTGCCTTCTTAATCGTCCGATCTCCTGTCAAAATTGGATCGGACTCCAAACTCAAATGCTACTAATTTCGGGGAGCACGTCGCCCCCATCGCTCTCATATGTAAGCACGAAGATTGCACATGAATAGGTGCCTTCCCCAAACGCCAGACAATTCAGGTCGGTGACTCGCATGATCACACCCGCAATACAGGCTCGCGAGATTGAAATACTTATCCATTTAGCCTTTCGACCAGCGCCGCGTGGTTAAATTGCGGACGCTGCGCTACGGCGCCCCCGGGACCATCATGCGCCTCGTTCATCTCAGCACGCCAACAAGCAGCATGACATCGCGACTGCGCAATTGCGGCCTTGCCGTCGCGACTGCCGTTGTTTGTTTCGCAGGCAGCACCATTGCGCGGGCACAGGACGACGGCCCCGCGGTGGTGCCCTATCGCCCATCTGTTGCCACGCCCGCAGACCTGCCCGCACCGGGCTGGCCAGAACTTGAGGCCGGCCTTTCGTGGGCCAAGGGTGGCGACACCGCGCGCAGCCAATCGTTACCCGTGACGTTCAAGCTGGCATGGAACGAAAGCTGGGCCGTTCTGATCGGGACCGATGCCTACGAGTGGCAGCGCGCGTATGACGGCAGTACCGCGCACAGCGTCGGCGATACCACGCTGGCGCTCAAGTACAAGTTGCCCGTCAATGAAAACCTCGCGCTCGGGGCGGAGCTCGGAGTGGCATTGCCTACCGCCCACCCGCCGATCGGCACCGATGGCACCGACTGGGGAATCAACACCATCGCCAGTTTCGATTACCCGGGTGTCCATGTCGATATCAATGTCGCGGGAGTACGTCTCGGTGCTGTCGATGCGGGGCAGGGGCCATGGCAGGGCGGATGGGCGGTCGCTGCATCGCATCCGCTCGACGAGCGATTCGGTGTCACCGGCGAGGTGTCCGGTCTCGTGCAACGGGGAACGGCAGCGCAGGCCCAAGGTCTCGTGGCATTGAACTACAACGTAAGCCACGCGTTGGTCCTGGATGTCGCCGCAGCTGCGGGTTTATCAGGCGCTGCACCAGACTGGCAATTGATGGCCGGCATGACCGTGCGACTCGGTCACTGGTTCTGAATTTATGGCAACGCTCGGGCCCATCGCCACACATGAGCGCGTAAGTGCTTCAAGGGGGTGGGATCGGCGTCGAGGCGTCGAGTTGGGAGGGTGAACGAGGTGTCCGTCAATGGCCCCCAGAATGCCGCGAATGAAATGAACTCGCGCGAGGCTGCGGGTGTTTCAGTTCGACCCGTTTCATCGGTTCGGCTTTCCCAATAGCTGCGGTAAATGCAGGGTCAAGGAGCGCTTCTTTCGGCAGGTTCCGCTTGCATGCGATATTGGACTTTGAATTTGTGATATCTATGAGCCAGTATCGAGTGGTATATTAAAAAAGGCTTGATTTGCACAGAGGCTTGAATCGGTTTTTGGGCGAACCGGCCGTCATGTCAGCACAAAAGGAGTGCTGTAAGGTAATTCATTAATCGCTTAACAAAAGGAAATCAGTAATGAAAGAAGATATGAAACCATCACGCCGACAATTCCTGAAGATCGGCGGCGCCGCAATCGCAATGATTCCCGTGGTGGCCGTGTCCGGCAATGTGATGGCCTCCACCAATGCCGCAATGCGCACCTCGATGAAATACCAGAACAAGCCAAATGGCGATAAACAATGCTCGACCTGTATGCAGTTCATCCCGGGCAAGACTCCAAAGGATCTCGGCGGCTGCAAAATATTCCCCGGAGACACAGAGATTTCTCCCAAAGGCTATTGTGTTGCCTGGGCGGCCAAACCGAAATAATCGGCGATTCACGCACCGGATTTGTGAGGCATCTCCACATCAAACCTGACATCCGGCTGCGTGCCGGGTTTTTTATGGGCTATCAAGTCAGTTCTGGTGCCAGCCTGCGCACACTTGCACTCTCTGCTTTGCTCCCCTTCCTCTGCTCGGGCTGTGCAGTGGTTTCCGTGGCTGATGCCGCCGTTACGGTCGTTTCCACAACCGTCAGCGTCAGCGCAAAGGTAGTAGGGACTACAGTGGATGTCGCTGCTGCCGGGGTAAGGGCCGTGGTCGGGGGTGATAAGTGATCAGGGACAAAGGCGGCTGAGCTCAGATATTGGTAGTAACTGGACCCCCTTTTTTATTGGATTTCCAATGCGTACACTTCAGATTCTCATCATTGCAATTGCTGCAGCCAGTGTCAGCGCCCAAGGTCTGGCCGCGAATACGGAAACATTACCATCGGGTGTAGTGGTGACTCATATCAAGCCAGGTCAGGGCGCTTCGCCAACTGCAGATAGCACGGTCCGCGTGCATTACCGTGGAACACTGCCGAACGGAACCGAGTTCGACAGCTCGTACAAACGCAACGAGCCCATCTCCTTTCCGCTGCGGGGAGTCATCCCTTGCTGGACCCAGGGCGTGCAGAAGATGAAGGTGGGGGGCAAAGCCAGGCTCACCTGTCCGGCTGCTACGGGTTATGGCGCCCGTGGTGTTCCCGGCGTCATTCCACCCAATACCGAGTTGACCTTTGAAATCGAGTTGCTGGGCATCGAGCGTTGAGCAGCGTCATCGGATAGGCCGCTCTTAGGGGTGGCCATTTGTTCTTGGGGTCTGTACAGGCCGCTCTTGGGCTCGGTATCGAGTACTGCGGCAGGGTCGGGGGGTAGGATTGGGTTACGGCTGGGTTGCCGCTTATGGATGAGACCAAACTCAAATGCTTCTAATTTAGGGGAGCACGTCGGCCCTACCGGTTGGTCTTTGGTTCATTTGATTTTCATGCGTCGTGCTCCGGCTTCGGGCTTGTTTTGCCCTGCCCCTCACGCCTGCGCCTGCGTATGCGGATCTGGTTGTCCTGGAAGTCCTGCGCGAGCATGTACAGGATGCCTGTCGACCAGGCTACGGTGAGCAGCCCCACCATGCCGAGCAGCGCTTCGAGCAGATGCCAGCGCTGCGGCAGGTAACCTGCCTGCAGGGTCGTGTAGTTCAACAAGGCGTTGTACATCGCGACGCTGTGGTTGGGCTGCGCGCCCTGCAGGAGGAAGAACGACGCCCACACGATCACCTCGAGGCCGTTGGTGACGATAATCAGCAGGCTCGCAAGAATCACGATGCCAAGGCCGCCCAGGAAGGACTCGATGGGCTCGGCGCGTTCCTTCAGCGTATCGGTGATTCCCAGGATCATGAACATGCCGGTCCCGTGTATCGCCATGGTAATCGCCACCAGGAGGCCGCCCCACATGACCTCATCCAATGAGATGACATAAGTCGACATCACACCACACCCCCTTTTCGATCAGCCCTGCTCGCGCCCGCTGCGGATGGCCTCTTCACTCGTGCGCCTGGGGCGGATCGCCGCACAGGCGATACACCATGCCGCTCTCGATCCGGGTGCAGCCCGTTTCACGCAAGCGGCGCCGCGAATCGGGTGGTCCCACGCGAAAAATGCCCGCAGGCACGAACGACTTGGCTCGCCAACAATCCGGCGCGCGCTCCGCCTCGATCGGCGGAGCGCGTGAAATACGTCGGGATTGATTGTCCTGTCCGCTTATCTGCGACCGTGAGCTTGGTCATGAACGGCTGAACAAAAAACCGGGGCAGGCGTCGATTGATAAACCGGAATGAAACGTCGATGTCTCCGACCCCATCTATCCCGCGATGTCTGACGTCCGATCCGGCACATGCACCAGGAACTCCGGCATGTCCGGGAGCCCCTCAATGAACGTCCCCTTCTTTTTCCCTTTCGCAGAGAAACGCCGCACCCGCTGATCGAACCGTTCGCCCACGTAGAGATCGCCGTCAGGACCGATCGCGAAGCCTGAGGGGGCCTTGAGCTGGCCGTCGATGATCACTTGCGCTTTAAGCTTGCCGCGCGGCGCTATCGCGGGAATGTCGAAGGCGAGAATGCTGCCGCTGCCGGCGGCGCCGATGTAGAGTGTTTCCCCGTGCAGAACGAGGTGCACCGGCTTGGTGAGCTTGCGCCCCTTGATGCGCGCCACGACCCGCCCCGACTTCACCTCGAAAACCTTGACTGCGTCCCCCGCCTCGTCCGCCACGTAGAGATGCTCGCGGTGCACGATGATCCCGCGCACGGAGTGCCGGGGATTGCCGTGCACGTCGAGCACCACGCTGAGACCCTGCGGCGATGGTACGTCCAGGGGCGCGCGGTCGCCGACTTCGGGGAGTTGGCCCTGGCTGGAGGCGACGAGCGTGCCGGGAAGGAAGTTCCCGTCGGGAAACTTCGTGCGAAGGTGTTCCGCCACGGGCGCCGGCTTGCCCGTTTTCGGCAGAATGGCGATTACGGTGTTGGTGTCCTGGCACGACACATAGAGCCGGCCGTCGTCGCCGAGTTCCACGTCGAAGGGGTGGACCATCGCCGAAACGTTCTTGGTAGTGGCCACCACCTCGGCGAAGCGGAAGGTGTCGCCGTGGCGGTGGTAGCGGGCGACATGGCTGTCCTTGCGCCAGGCGTTGGCGATGTAGAGATCGTCGCCCACGAGCGCGAAGCCGCGGGCGATGTGCAATGCGAGCGCATCGGCGGACGGGTCGATGAGCAAGGGATGCTTCTTGCGCGGCGTGCCGTCATCCTCGAAGACGCCGATGTTTTCGACGCCGGTCTTGCCTTCACCTCTATAGCTGATCCACCACACGATACGCTTCCTCCACTTCAAAGGGCCTTCAGGATAGTAAGTTTGATTCGCGACCGCAAGAAGGCGAGGCGCTTCAGGGGATACGAAGGAACATTACCAAGCTTTGGCACGAACGTTCTTGTTGGCCGCGGCCGTGTTAAACGAATCGGAATTTCGAAGAGCAGTAAAACGACCTCCCAAAACGCACCCTATTCGGCGATCGTCAGCATGGGAAAGGTTTAATGTTTGCCCGATCGCCAGATCGAGAAGATGATCCACAGGCTGTTGAAAAATGCGATCAGGAAGCCGAGCAGGCCGAACAGCGGCAGGCCAAGAAGCTGGGGGCCGCCCTTCACCGTCATGATGATGCTGGACCCGATCACCAGCGAGGAGGTGAGGATGCCCATGGTAAGACGATTGCTGGCGCGATCAAGTTGCTGGCCGAAATGGTCCAGCCGTTTCAGGTCGAGATCGATTTTCATCCGCCCCCGGCGCGCTTCACGCAACAGCCGCGCAAAATCACGCGGCAAGTCCGCAAGCACCTCCAGCGCCTCGCGCAGGCTTTTACGCCCGCGCGCAAGCAAGGCATGCGGCGTATAACGGGCGCGAACAGTCTGCTCCACGAAGGGCGTGACATGGTCGATCATGTGGAAATTCGGGTCGAGCTGCAGACCCAGACCCTCCAGCGTAATCAGCGCCTTGAATAGCAGGGTCAGGTCGGCCGGCAACACCAGACTGTTTTCCCTGAGCAGGCTCGTGATGTCATTCAGCAGCGCGCCGATTTTGACGTCCTTGAGTTGCAGGTCGTCATAGCTGTTCATCAGCTCCGCGACATCATAGGCCAGCCGCGCCTCATCGACCTCGGCATCCCCCGTCCAGTCCAGCAGCACTTCCAGCAAGGCCATCTCATCCTTGGCGATGAGCGCACAGAGCAGATCGACAATCTGGTTGCGGCGCATATCCGTCAGCATGCCGACCATGCCGAAATCGATCATGCCGATGCGGTTGCCCGCCATGAAAATCACGTTCCCCGGATGCGGATCGGCATGGAAATAACCGTGCTCCAATACCATGCGCAGCACGGTGTCCGAGCCGCGCGCGGCCAGGATCACGGGATCCAGCCCGGCCTCATGCAGACGCGCGGCATCCACGCCGATCACGCCTGATCAGCTCTTCCTGAACATTGACATGGTCATTGCAGTATTCCCAGTAGACTTTGGGAATTTTGACGTGCTCGTCGCCTGAAAAATTGCGCGCGAACTGATCCATATTGCGCGCTTCCTTCACCAGATCCATTTCGCGCTGCAGTGAACGGCGAAACTGTGAAACGATATGCACCGGGTCATAGCGTCTGAAATCGGGCGCTTCGCTTTCCAGCAGCGTCGCCATATGTTCGAGTATGCGCAGGTCGGCATTGATCTTGACTTCGATGCCGGGACGGCGGACTTTCACCACGACCGCCGTGCCATCTTTCAGGCGGGCGCGGTAGACCTGTGCGATCGAGGCGGCAGCCATGGGGGTCTCATCAAATTCCGCAAATACTTCGGCCGGCTCCCCGCCCAGCGCCTTGACCAGTTGCGGGTACAGCAGTTCAAAGGAAACCGGGGGCACATGGTTGTGGAGTTTCTCGAACTCGGCGATCCAGTGCGGCGGAAACAAATCCACCCGGGTTGACAGCAATTGGCCCAGCTTGACAAAGGTCGGACCCAGTTCCTCCAGCGCCTTGCGAATACGCACCGGCGCCTCCAACTGGGAAATTTCGCTGGTGCTGTGCCAGTGCAGGATGCGCCCGGCACGCTCAAGCACATTGCTTATCCCGAGCATCCGCACCAGATCACCCCCGCCATAGCGGATCATGACCGAGGCAATTTCGTGCAGGCGAGGAAGGTCTCGAACGATGGACAGGGTTTCCCAGAGCATGGTTGAATTCTATTGTTATTTTGGTAAGGCCGTTCATCCTGAATAAACGGCAATTCATTCACCACAGGGACACAGAGAAATCAATAATCCTGGCTGAAGACCCTGGAATCGAGCAACCCCTGGTCATCGCGCCATCGGGACGGGCATGGCCCGCCCTCTGCCCGGGAAATTCCTGGATGGGGCAATACCTTATTGGTGCGTACGCTCGCTCCGGCGCTTGAGCGATTCGGACAGCGCGGCCAGCACGCCGCTGGCCACCTTGGACAGGCGCTCACTGGCTGTGCCGACCACATCCTGTATCCCCGCCTGCCCCGCCCTGGTTGAGGCATTCACGCCGTTCACCAGGGTTTCCAGCGCGCCACGCACCCGGGTTCCGGTGTCGGTTCCGGTCGTCTTCAGGTGCTCGGCCATTGCTGCCCATTCTTCCTTGAGTCTGCCGCCGGATTTCTGCGCCGCATCTTTAAGGCTGTCCAGCAATTGCCCTTCCAGGTCTTTCAGGCGTTCAAGCGAGTCCTTCAATTCGCCCTCCTTGAAGGCGCGGCCTTGCGACGCCGCTTCGCGCAGCGTCAGTGTCACCGCCTCAGCCGCACTGCCAACGGCCTCGTCGAGCCCGGATACCGCCTGCCGCAGCCCGGTGCGCATCTCACCCCCGCGCCCGGAAAGCCCGGCGCCCACGCCCTCGGTGACTGCCGCCATGATTTCACGAATTTCCGCCAGAGACAGCTTCCTGTCCTGTAGCGCCTTGCTCGTCAATTGACGGACCCGTTCCTGCAAATCAGGGGCTGTCACAGCCTGTTCAGCTTCATTCTTCAATTCCAGAAGCCCGCTCGTCTCGGGGATATTGGAGATATCTTGTTCGCTCATGGTTTGCTCCTCGTGATCAAGATTCGACCGGTTTGGCCGTATCATATTTCGAATAATAGAACACCCAGGCATTATCACGATGAAGCGGCTCATCCCCCTGCTCATTTCCCTGCCTTGTCTGGCACAGGCCCAGGAAGCCATCCCGCCCGTTGAAATCCCCATGCTTGCCCTCAGCCTGCTGGGCACACCGTATCGTTTGGGCGGCAACAGTCCGGAAACCGGACTCGACTGCAGTGGCCTGGTGAATCATGTGTACATGCAGGCAGCCAGTCTGCATTTGCCGCGTGATAGCGCCTCCCTCAGCCAGATAGGGCAGCCCCTGGAGAAAGCCGCGTTGCAGGCCGGGGACCTGGTTTTTTTCAATACCTTGAATCGGGCGTATTCCCATGTTGGTATTTATATCGGCGAGGATCGTTTCGTCCACGCTTCCAGCAGCAAGACAGGCAGTGTCGCGCTATCCAGTCTCAATGAAAGCTACTGGGCGGCGCGTTTTGATGGCGCGCGTCGCGTGATCCCGTCAGCCCCATCGTCCCCGGAATGAACCCATTCCTGCGGACATTCGCCGTTCAGTTGATCGCATACGTCTCGGCTCTGACCGCGGTCAACCCGGCCTGTGCGGCGCCAACCGAAGAACCCGAGTTTCAAAGCGCATCGCAGGTCAACGAAGGTTCGCTGCGCTTTCTTGACCAGCCGCCCGCCAAGCCCGTCCACCACCATCAAAACCGCATCCGGATCGACAGACGCCAGCATGAGCACCGGCTGGGTCAGCCTGGCCCAGTGTCATGACAATCTGGATCAGGTTTCGCGGGCACAGATCACCTTTCGCGAAGGCTTTGTACGTGATCTCAAAATCGTCTCCTCAAGCCAGATTGAACGTGCGTGGGTCGAGGACGCATCGGTGCAAATGCGCAATGTCGGCCCCGGCGCCAGACTGTGCCTCGAGGCGCAAACCCGGGCGCTGAAGAACGTCGGCAATGGTTATTTCAATCTCGCCAATGGGCCCTTCATGCGCAAATTCCTGGATGGTTATTATCCGATGCGGGTGAGTATGGACATCGACTATCCTGCTGTCCTCCTGAAACTGGTCGATATCTCGCCGATACAGCAAACCGGCTTTGACATCCGGCTTGAGCCCGGCCATATCCGGCTTGACGCCTTGTTCGAGGGCGAATTGCGCACCTTGCTGCAATTCGAGCGCCAATAAACCATCCGCCTCTCGCAAATTATTCATTGACTGATTATGCTCATTAAACTGGCGCGCATGGCGACCGCGCAACCCCTCACGATGAATGTCACAACCGCCGTGTCCGTTCCCTCACCCCGCCCTCTACGCACCGAGATTTCGGAGGGAAAGGGGGACATCGTGTCGAGCACGCGACCTTCACATTAATAACCCATGTTTCCAGCCAACCTGCTCGGACTTCGCCTGAATGTGTGGGTCGGTTTTGCCACAGCACTCCTGCTGCTGCTTGCCGTAATCGGCCTGGGGGTCGCCCAGATGGCGGGGATCAACGCCGAGCTTGCGCAGGTCGTTGCCGTCAACAACGTCAAGACCCGGCTCGCCACCCACATGCGCGACACGCTGCGCGACCGCGCCATCCTCATGCACGACATCGTGGTGTCGATCGACCCCTGGGAAAAAGACGATTTGTTCCTGCGCTTCCTCGCCTTTGGGGAGCGTTACGCCAAGGATCGGATTCGACTCATGAATCTGCTCCAGACGCGCGAAGAAAAACAACTCCTGGCCAATCTCGACTCGATTACCAATGCCAACCAGCCCATCATGTACGCGGTTGTGGACGCCGCGATGGATATGAATAACTACGGGGCATTGACGATGCTCCAGCAGCAGGCCATTCCGATGCAAAACCGGCTGGTTGGAGCGCTGGACAGGATGTCCACACTGCAGCGCGAGGCCAACGAAGCGGCGCTGAAAAAGACTGTCGCGGCCTATCAGTCCACCCGCACCCTGATGCTAACGCTGGCTACCGCGGCAACGCTGCTTGCCATCCTGGTCGCTTGGCTGGTCAGCCGCCGCACCCTCAGGCAGGCGCGCCAACTGGAGATCGAGAAGCAGAAATACCAGACCCTGTTCGAAACCAATTCGGATGCCGTAGTCATCCTGGGCGACCAGGGCTTTACCGATTGCAACCCGGCCACCCTTGCCCTGTTTGGCATGGACTCGGTCGAAACCTTCCTGCGTACGCCGATCTCGCGTCTGGGTGCGTCGGTCCAGGCCAATGGCATGTTGGCCTATGACCATGCCATGGCATCGATCGCACTTGCCCGGAAGCAGGGCCACGCCAACATGGAGTGGCGAGGCCGCCGTCACGATGGCTCGATGTTCGATACCGAAATCGCAATGCACGCCATGCAACTCGAAGGAAAACCCGTTATCCAGGCCATCATGCGCGACGTTTCCGAACGCCGCGCATCGGAAGCCGCACAACAGGCCGCGCTCCTGACCGCGCGGGCCAAATCCGAATTTGTTGCCAACGTCAGCCACGAAATTCGCACGCCCATGCATGGCATCCTCGGGGTGAGCGAATTGCTGCTGAATACCCCCCTGGATGCCCGGCAGCGGGAATACGTCTCGATGCTGAAAAGCTCGGCCAAGAGCCTGCTGGTGATCATCAATGACATTCTGGATTTCTCGAAAATCGAGGCCGGAAAATTCATAATTGAGCATATCCCCTTCTCGCCCGCCGCACTCATGCAAGGCGTAGTCGATCTCTATCGGGTACGCGCACTTGAAAAGGGAATTGTGCTCAAGCTGGACCTGCCCGAGTCTGGTCCGGCCGCCTTGTCTGGCGACCCGACCCGGCTGCGCCAGATCATGCTCAACCTGGTCGATAACGCCATTAAATTCACGCTTGAAGGCGAGGTTGCGTTAAACGCGCACTATATTATCGAAGCGGATCACGTCCTGTGCCGATTCACGGTCACGGACACCGGCATCGGCATCCCGGCTGAAGCGCAAGCTTATCTGTTCGAGGCATTTTCACAGGCGGACAGTTCGACGACACGGCGTTTTGGCGGCACAGGGCTGGGATTGACCGTCAGCCGGCAACTGGCGGAATTAATGGGAGGCACACTCAAAGTCGAGAGCGAACCCGGTCACGGAAGCCGCTTCACACTCGAACTGAATCTGCAACCCACCACCTTGCCGGCCATCGAATCCCAGCTTGCCTCGAACACGGTCCAGCTCAGGGGCCGTATTCTTGTGGTCGAAGATCACCCGGTAAATCAGAAAGTCCTGACTTATCAGTTGGGCGAGATGGGCTTGCAGTTCGTCCTGGCCACCACCGGATCCGAGGCCCTGGACTGTTTTCAACGCGAACCCTTCGATCTGGTTTTCATGGACTGGCAGATGCCTGAAATGGACGGCCTCGAAGTCACCCGCCGCATTCGTCGAATCGAAGGCGATACCAGGCACACCCCCGTCGTCGCCCTTACCGCCAATGCAACGCCGGGGTTCCGGGAAACCTGCCTCGCAGCCGGCGTGGACGACTACCTCAGCAAACCCTACAGTGAGTCCGCGCTGGCCGCGGTACTCGGTCACTGGCTGTCACAACCGGCGGCTATCGCAATCACACCCCCCGGCACATCAGCGGAATCGCACGTTCCCCTCGATCGAAATGCGCTGTTCGGACGCTACCGCGAGGATCATGACCTGGTCGACGAATTGATTGCCGTTTTTCTGAGCACGGCCGCAGCCAGTCTCGACACACTTCGCAATGGCCTCGCCCGAGGCGATCATGAAGCATGCCGCAAGGAAGCGCACGCCCTGCGCGGTGCTGCCGCGACCGTTCTGGCCAAGACCTTGCAGTCCCTGGCTGGAGAACTGGAAAGCTGTCTGCAAACACCGATCTGCCGCGACGCCGGGCTGCGGCTGCTTGAGATAGAAAAAGAACTGGCGCGGATACGGACCAGCCTTGTGTCGTGAATCGGGAATAGAGGAACAAAATAAAACGGATGGATTTTTTCGCAGGGCAAGGCGCGAGGAGGCGACATAGCGCGGACTATGGCAACGACGAGCAACGCCGCCATGCGGAAAAAGACGCCGTTTTATGTTTCGATATTTCCGATTCACGACACCCGCATCTGATTGACGCCAACCCGCCGGGATGCGTAGGATAATAGCGCACGAGGGGTTCCGGCTTTCTGCGCGCTGATGCACCAAAGGACTCCGACTTTCTACGAGCTGAAGCTCGTGAAAGATCGTATGCCCCACAAGGGGACTCCGACTTTCTACGAACTGAAGCTCGTGAAAGATCGTATGCCCCAGAGCGTGGCTGTTGCCGTTTTAGCGGCTTTACAGCCACGGCCTGCCCCTTGCGGGCGCAACGTTCAGGAGACGATGCTGTGATACGAATTTTTTTCTTGTGCCTGGGCTTGGGGCTGCAATCGCTGGCATCGGCCGGCGATCCGGTCATGGTTCGTCCGGTCATGGCCGCCGCACCAGCCGTGGGCTGGATCGTGCCGGTACCCACCCCCTACGGCCCTTTGTTGCAACAGCAGGCGCTGCCTCCGCCCTATCGCCAATACCAGATGAACCGCATCCTCACGCCCGAGGAAAAGAAGCGCTGGCTGCAGATGGCCATGCCGATGATGGCCAACATGATGCAGATGGATGCGCGTGAGGCAATGAACTATTTTGCCGTCAAACTCAAGGCCAAGCCCGGACTCAAATTCGACGACGTGGTCGAATCCATGATGTTGCGCGCCAACAAGCTGAACCTCAAATACGTCGGCAGCAATCTGATGTGGAAGGATTTCCAGGCGGTACTGGGCGACAGCGGCGCGCCGCGCGTGGAAGTATTCAGCTTCTGCGACATCGCGGTGGCCCGCGACCTGCTGAAAGTCATCCCGGAAATGGTGGTTTTCCTGCCCTGCCGCATCGCGGTCATGGAAGATGCCGACAAGAACATCTGGGTACTGACGCTGGACTGGGACATGACCTGGCTGGAAATGGCCGGCAAGCATATGGGCATCACCCCGGAACTGCGCCAGGGAGCCCAGGAAATCCGCGAGAAGATGGACAGCGTCATGCGGGCTGGAGCGAACGGCGATCTGTGAAGGCATAGTCCATTCATGACAATGCATACTCAAATGAGTGCGCCGGACGAAACAGGCGCTATCCGCTAGCGTCCTGCAAAGTCCCCCAGAATGGCGGACAAATCCTGCTGCCATTTCTCGATCAGCTTCAGCGAAGCGGGGGATGAGAACTGCACCTTCCAGGCCTCAAGATCATCGCTGCTGATCACGACCTGGCCGTCCTTTCTGAACATCACCAGCCGCAAGGGAAGCAGGCTCAATAGCAGCGGATCGGTTTTCTCGGCCTGCTCCATATCTTCGGCATTTCCCAGGAACAGGATTTTCAAACCCGGGTCGTCGTAGCCGCGTTTGACCATGGCCTGGTCTATCGGCTGAATCTTGACCAGGTGATAGCCGTGGTTCTCCGCGGCCAGCGTGATATCCGTCAGCGCGCTGTATGCATCCGCCGTCTTCGCACCTGTCGCCGGATCGGCGCCCGCGGAGGCGGCCAGCGTCAGCATCAATCCCATTGCCAGCAAATGCATTGGCCACATACGATCTTTCACGGGCTTTATCCCGTAGAAAGTCGGCGTCCCCTTGCGGGAATTTTGACAATGCGTCATCAAATTAACGCGCCTCATAGACTGGCTTCCTGCATGATCGTCATGAAATCATGCTTCAGTTTCAGACAATCCTGATGCAGCACGGGATTAGCCAGACGCTGCGACACCCAGGCCGGGTTAACCGCAATCATCTCGATGCCCTGTGCGGTTTCAAGCAGGGTGACGCGGCACGGCAGCATCTCCGCCGAACGCGGATCCAGCGCCAATGCGCGGTTCATCATGGCGAAATTGCAGAAATAAACGATGCGTACCGACTTGGCCTCCCAGGCAGTTGGCACCAGGCGGCTGTCTATCGCCTGCTGCCGGACAAAGCTGTAGTTGTTGGCATTGATGGAATCGATCAGGGCCGCCGTCACCTGATCCATGCTCCTGTTAGGGGCGGATACGGTAATGAGGTTCTCCTCGACCGTGACCGGCAAGCTCTCCTGGGCCGCAACGGTCAGGCTCGCAAGAGCAAGCAATCCCGCCATCATGAAACTTCTGACTCTTTGCATCGGCCCGCTCCTCAATAATTGAGTATTAATGGGTTCTAATATACGTGAATACCTGTCCGACAAGTGTGAAATTGAAATGACACACGGATCAAGTTGCCAACGGCATTGAAATCAATCGTATTCCCGGCTGTAGAACACGTCCAGACTGTTATCGTCACCGCCACTCGCTTCCAGCCGGAACCCTGGGTTGAGCCGATAGATCACTTTCACCACCTGGGACAGGCCATCCAGACTCTGTTCAAAGCTGACGGTGGCGCGCGAAGAAAGCCGCTTGCCCACACTGATCACGGTATCGCTCAAATCTTCCTTGCTGCCCCCGCGCACGGCAATGCTGTCGAGGTGCAGGGTATCGGCCAGTTGGGCCTCAAGACTCGCCGATTCCGACCGGCTCAGGAGCGCCCCGGCCGCCGCAGACAGGATGGCAGCCTGCTGCTGGTCGGCATTCTGCAACCCCTGGCCCAGCACCAGCCACGAAAGTTTTTCCGTGTCCGGCATGGCCGGATCCGAATAGAGGCTCACCCGGGGACGCTTCACGGTGCCCGCCACCAGCACCCCGACGGTCACCTCGGCGGGTTTGCGCAGCGCCAGAATATCGAGTCCGGGATTGTCGAGCGGCCCGATAAAACTCAGCACGCCGCGCTCGATGTCCAGCACCTGGCCGTAAGCGTCAAACTTCCCTTCCTCGATCTTGATCGCCCCGGTTGCCTGCAGCCGGTCGCCGCTGGTCAGCAGCCGGATCTGCCCGCCCAGGCGGCTATCCAGCCCGGCCCCCTTGAACCAGAAATCATTGCCGAGATCAAGCTCAAGGTTCAGATGGATCGGAAAACGCCGGCTCACCGGAACGGGGCGCTCTGCCCGTCCCACGATTTTGACGTCGCTGGACATTTCAGGGCGTCCGGCTTCCGGCATCGACACCCGCGCCTTGTCGGCACGGAGCTTTCCTTCCAGATGCAGGCGTTTCTGCGCATACGCCAGCCGGGTCGTTCCGGAAAGCCTCACTTGACGGTCGCTGCGCGTGAGCGCGGCAAAGTGCTCGAATACCAGGGTCAATTCCGCCTCGGGCCTGCGCAATGACGTCATGCCCTGGACCCGTATCCGGCCCTCCTTGCCTTCCAGCAGGCCGTCACTGACCGTGAGCTTGTCTTGCGCCAGAATCAGCTTCAGACTTCCATCCCGGATATCGATGCCCTCTTCCGCCATGGCAAAGCGGATGGCGTCCGCTTGCATCACCCCTTCCAGAATGGGGCGAGCCAGGGTGCCGCTGCCCTTGAGATCCAGCTTCAGGTGCGCATCCGCTTTCACCCCCAGCGGCAGGATTGCGCGCAGCAGGCGCAGATCGGGAACATCCGCCAGCACGGTGAAATCGATCGGGGCGGTATCCGGCAGCATGACCCGCCCGTCCTGCCGCACCACCCGCCCCTGTCCCCGCGCGCTGATCCGCCCTGCCTGCGCCGTGCTGACTTCCAGCCTGGCGTTCACCTGGCCGGCTTCAGCCTGCAAGGCCAGCGTGAGCAATTGCAGCCCCACGTCCAGATTCAGTTCGGAATCGCTATAGCGCACATCCCCGGACTGGCGCTGCAGGTTCAGGCTGCCGTCCAGGGTTTCGCCCAGCCGCAAATCCCAGTTTCCGGCCAGACGCAGATCGGTGGTAAACGGGACAGGCTCTTCCAGCAAGGCAAGCGCGGGAAGCAGGGGAAGATTATGCAAACTGCCCCGGCTTGTCAGCCGGCTGCCCTGTCGCTCCAGCGTAAGGACATCCACACGCCCGCCCATCACACTGAAGCTTGCGTTTTCCAGGCTCTGGGCATCCCGGCCCAGCGCTAACGGCGCCGACGCCAGAAGTTTCACCGGCCAGGGTCCCTGTATATTCAGCGCCAGCATTTGCCCCCGCCAGTGCCCATGCGCATCCAGCCCCCCTCGCAGCCGGGCATCGCCATTGCGGTCCGCCAGCCGGGTTTCGATGGCGATCTCGTGAGCGGAGCGCCGCCCCTGCACGCTGACCCGGGCCGAAGCAATTTTCTGCCCGGCCAGCACCAGATCCTGCCCGATCAATTCGCCGTTCAACAAGCCATCGGCCGTCGCCTGCAGATCGAGTTTCAGGGTCAGGTTTTCCGCTTCTCCCACCCCCGGCAGGCGCAGCGTCTGGGCATCCGCCACCAGATTGATCCGAAGCTGGCCGAGGCTGCCGGAGAGCGTGCCCTGACTGGTCAGCCGGCCGCTGAATCCCAGCCCCAGACGACCCAGCGCAGGCGCATTCACCGACCAGGCCACTTTGTCTCCGGGGCGGCCATAACTCCCGCTGAACTTGATGAGATTGTCCGCCAGATTGAGGTCCACCTCGGCATCCCTGAGGCTGCCGTGTTCATAGCTCAGCCGCCCCTGGCCACGCAAGGGGCGGCCTTCCAGTTCGCCGTCAGGAAGTTCAAACCGGGTGCGCAGAAACAGCTCCGGCTCCAGCCGCCCCGCCACTTCGCCGCGCGCCATCAGCCGGGCCGAGGGAAAGCGTCCAAAATGGGCAGGGTTCAGCCCGGCCAGATTGAATTGCGCGGCAAAGTCGCGCTTGCCGGCCAGATTCAGCCGCCCATTGGCATGCAGTTTCGCGCCCCGGCTGCTGAAGTCCAGTTCGGTCAGCCTGAAGCGCCCCGCCTCGTAGTCCACGCTGAAGCGGCCTTGCCCGTCGCCTTCGGCAAACTGGCCGGAGACCTGTTGCCGGGTCGCATTACCCGCCAGTTGAAATGCTCCCTTGATACGGGTCGGATACAGGCGGCGGTGCAGCCCGGCGAGATTCAGTTGCGGGCTGTTGAGATTCAGGCGATATCGGCCGTCGCGCCACTGGCCGTCGCCGTCAAACCGCCCGGCCTGGCCCAGGTCCAGTTCCAGCGCGGTGAACTCCGCATGGTCCAGATCGCCCAGCAGCGCGCCTTTCACATTCACCACCGGCAAGCGTCCTTCATCCAGTCGTCCGGCGCGGCTGTTGGCCAGACTGAAACTGCCCAGCAGACGCTCCCCCGGCTGCCCCTCGAATACGCCGGAAAAGGCCAGATTTGCCCGCGGCGCACCCGGGTGCAGGCGGCCGGGATCGATGCCGCGACCGGCCAGAACCAGCCGGGTCAGCATCACCTCGCCGAACGGCGCAACTTCCCCCGAGGCTGCGAAATCCATACCCTCGGCGCGTGCCTCGATACGCTGCATCGATCGCCGCAAGCACGCCTTGCAGCGTAAGCCTGGCCGTGACCGGAACCGGCAGGCTTGCCTGCGCCTGAAAACCGCCGCGCAAGGCAAACGGCGCATCCTTGTTCAGTTGCAGTTGTCCGCTCACCCCGGCCCAGGGGGTGGACAGGGAAGTCAGTTGCAGCCGGTAGCCCGCGCCTTCATCCGTCACCCTCAGCCGCGCATTGCCGAAATTCCAGGCGCCAAGCGGATTGCGCACCACGATCTCGACCACGTCCAGTTGCCCGATATTGAGCGCGAAGGGCAAGCGCAGCGTGGCTGGGGGCGACAGCGGCTCCGGGCTTTTTTTCAGAATATCCAGCGTGACCCGCCGTGCCGCCAGCCGGCTGATGTCCAGCCGGCCGTGCAGCAAATCCCGCGGCTGCCATTGCAGGCGGGCGTTTTCAACGGTGATCCGTCGGGTGTCGGTTTGCACCTCGATGCGGCGGATCGAGAGCGGCCCGAACAGGTCTCCCGCCACGCCTTCCAGCTTGACCTGGCCCTGGGTCAGGGATGTCAGCGTCCGGGTCAGCCAGCCGAATCCGGCGGGTGTGGCGGTCAGCACGGCCACCGTGCCCGCCAGCAGGGCCAGCACCACGGCCAGTATCAGCAGGACAGCGCCGAGCCGCTTCAAAACGACACCCCCAGCGCAAAGTGCACGTGGAATTCACCGGTGGCTTCGCCATACGCCAGATCCAGATTCAGCGGCCCCACCGGCGAACGATAGCGTGCGCCCACCCCGACGCCCACCACCGGGGACAGGGCGGCGAAACTGTCGGCCGCGTCGCCGGCATCCACGAACACGGCCATGCCCCAGGTGCGGGTGAAGAAATAGTTGTATTCGACGCTGGCCGTGGCCAGATAGGGCACCGATTGCACCGCCCCGACGATGTCTTTTCCCAGGCTCTGGTAATCGTAGCCGCGCACGGAATTGTCCCCGCCGGCACGGAACAAATAAGAGGTCGGTATGCCATCCGGGCTTGACGCCAGCACGCTGCCCAGTTCCGCCCGCAGGATCAGACGCCCCTTGTCGCCCAGACGGGAATAATGCGTATAGCGGCCATAGAGCCGGATAAAGCTCTGGTCGGACAACAGCGCCTCGGCTGCGCCGCCCGCCTGCAGCGACAGCACATATCCCTCGACCGGGAAATAGACCTGCCTGATGGTGCGCTGGGTCCAGGAATAGTTGACCATCAGCGCCTTGTTGTTGAAAAGCAGTTCCCCGTTAAGATCCTGACGCTCGGTCTGATACTGCAGGGACAGCGTGGTATCGACGTCGCCGCGCTTGTGGCCGCGGCTGACCGCCAGCAGCTTGGATTCGGTAAGCTGCTGCTCGATGTCCGTGTGCTCGAGACGCAGGCCCAGACTGTCCTGATAGCCCCGGCTCTCCCGTGGCCAGGTCAGCGCGACCCCGCCATCCTGCTGTTTGGTCTCCAGTTTGGCATCCAGTTTGAGTATCAGGCTCCGGTCCAGAAAATCCCGGCGCTCATAGGCAGCCTGCACCCGGGCGCCGGTATCGGTACTGTACCCCACCCCCACACTCAGCCGCTTGGCCGGCTTTTCTTCCAGCGTCACCCGCACCGGCGCTGCGGCCGCCCGGGCTGGATCGGAGTCGATCGCGACGGCGCTATGGACGTAATAGCCGCTTTCCTCCAGCGCCTTCTGATAAGCCAGCATATCCCGCGCACGGTATGGCAGACCGGCCTTCACCGGGCTGAGGTTGCTGGCGATCTCGGCCGGATAGCGCTGGTTGCCGGTGATTTCCACAGGCCCATAGTAAAAGACCGGTCCACTGTCGATCATGAGCGTGAGTTCCGCGGTGTGCTGCCCCGGGTCCACCCGCGCCTCGCTTTCGGCAATACGGGCAGCAGGATAATCCGCTATCAGCAGCGGCCGCAGAACCCGGTTCTTGGCGTTCTGCCAGTCCGCCTGGCGAAACGGCATCCCCGGTTTCAAGACAAAACGGTCGCGGACGCGGGAACGCACGCGATCCCGGTCTTCCCCAGACGCGTTGACCGCGCCGGTAAACTGGATATCCACCTTGCTGACCAGGGTGCGGGGTCCGGGATCCACCCGGTACAGCAGGATGCAAGCGGCCAAGCTTGACGGTTCAAGGCAAGCAGCACGACCCTCCCCCTCCTGCTGCAACGCATCCTCGATGCGCGGAGAGAAATACCCTTCCGTCGCCAGCAAATCCTGCGCTGTCTGCAAACTCACGCGCTGCAAACGCTCCAGTTCTTCCGGAGTAATCGGCTCCTTCAGCCGTGCCGCGCGAGCGGTCTCCAGGTGTGCCTGCAACAGGCTTGCAAGCTCCGGCGGCGCATCAATCCGGACTTCCAGCGCGTGTGCGACGCCCAGAGGCAGGCCGAGTAGAATCAGAAAGCGGAGGGGTTTGAAAAAGGAGCGCAAAGACGGGACGGGATGGGCGATTGCGTGCACGATCCCATTCTAGGAGCCTATGTCCCTGTAATTCAGCCCGGATCGGATTTTTTCTGAAAGCAACTTTAGAACTGCCCGTGGCCACCGCATACCGGTGGTCGTTGGCAAATGCAAGATGAGCGGGTTTGCTCGAAGGGGCAGCCTCGAACCCTTGCCGGACGAATGTCTTGATTCGACTGAATGTCCAAGCGAGCTGTTGGCCCGTCCGGGGTCAGCGTGTTATCGTCGGCCTGAATAAACTCTCGGTGGACCTGCGCCGGTCGTTCCTGTATCGGCGTTCGCCGGTTTCTTCTGGCAGAACCATTGCCCACTGCCGGTATGAAGTGCGCCGGTCTTCCTGCCGGCGATCATCGTAATGTACATATCGGCACGTGCATTTCTGCGTATTGCATCCGGGCACGGGCAGGCCGGGCGCTTGATCAGGCAGAAACCGGTTTCCCCCAAGACTCTTGACTGCTTCGCATGCCTCGTTTCCCCCATGCACCTCGACACAGTGGTAATTGCCACGATTACCCTGCTTCGTGGCTTGCACCGGCTGCGGCTTTTGCCGTTTTTTGACACTGCTCCGCTTGGCATCCTTGACAAGCAGGCTGCCGACCCTGTCCAAAATAGACTTAAGCATGCTTACCCCCGGATTGAATCATGAACAAGCGCTCATCTGAATTGATACGCGAGTTCACATTACACCGATTAACGCGTTGGGTGAGCGAGATGCACGGGCATCGCGCCTCTCGACCGCCAAGCAAAGCGGCCTGGAATGAATTGCACATCCCTCACCCTAGACCACGACTACCAAATTGCCATCCTCCTCAAAGCCGGCGAATTGCCTCGTCAAGACTGAGCGCCGGTGGCCGGGCTGCAGCCACAGCGAAAAAGTCCCGCCCGGTTTGTCGCCAGCATGGCAGCGGACGCCCTGCCTGATGAGCCGGGGGTGCAAACCGTTGCTCAGTCCTGCGGCATAATCCCCCGTTCATGGTTGCCACTCGCGTGCTGAGGAAACCCTGGTTTGTCTACATTCTGCGCTGCGACGATGGCACGCTTTATACCGGCATCACCACCGATGTTGGCCGGCGCCTCGAAGAGCACAATGCCGGCAAGGCGCCCGGCGCCCGCTACACCCGTGGCCGCCGGCCTGTGGAACTGGCCTATTTCGAGGAAGCCGCCAGCCGCGCGGCCGCCTCCCGGCGCGAGGCCACGATCAAGCGGCTCGATCGCAGAAGCAAACTGGCACTATGCGAGTCATGGCGGACATGCCTCACCCGACAAGCTTGAGACCGGTGCGATCACGCGCGTCAGACTCTATGTATCCGTATCCGGGTCATTCGCGGCCTGCCGGATTGGGGTAGGCTTGCGCCATGAACGATGCAAACAGGCATTCAGCCGGCGCCCACGACGACAGTCCCGATTCGCCCGAAGTCGATGTGGTGATCGAGATTCCGCGCGGCAGTTTTCTTAAACGTGGCTCCACCGGCCGCATCGATTTCATCTCACCATTTCCATGCCCGTTTAACTATGGATCCGTGCCGGACCATCTCGGGCTCGAAGGCGACCTGCTGGATGCCCTGGTTCTCGGCCCGCGGCTGCCCCTCGGCACCCGCGTTCGCATCAGGGCACGGGGCGCGGTGATTCTGAGAGACCGCGGCATGGTCGACGACAAGCTGGTGTGCAGTGCCCATCCTCTGACGAGGGAAGAGCGCCGTTTCGTGCTGCGATTCTTTCACTTCTACGCGAAGTGCAAAGGCGTGCTGAACATCTTTCGGCGTCGCCCGGGGCGGAACGCCTGCGAGGGCTGGTGCACAGCCATCGAGGCGATTGCCCGCGCCGAACCGAGGCCGGAGTCGTGGCAGGGACCGCGGGTCGGGTATTGAGTGGTCGCAATCGAGTCATTCAAATCCACAGAGAGCGGCGATTCCTGCCGCCCCTGTCCTTGTCCCGAATTCCAGGGTGTAGGGTTGCTTACGCTTCGAAGCGGGCTGTCTGGAACAATCGTGTCGGCTCTGGTGGTGGTAACGAGGCCTTGGACCATGGCCTTCGCTGTAACCGGTCGCAGGTCGTGAATATGCGGAAAGCAGCCCATGCCTGAATATCCTTTGCGAGACGGGTGTCGCGAACCGGAAATAGCGGAACAAATGAAACGGATGGATTTTTTCGCCAGGCTAGGCGCAGACCCGCTGCCGTATGGGGTATACGGCGAGGGGCTGCAACAACGCATGGCGGTAAAATACGCCGTTTCATGTTTTGTTATTTCCGGTTTGCGACACTATCCATGAAAAAATCGCACCACAACCGGATCGGGCTGGCCCTGGGCGGCGGCTCCGCCCGAGGCTGGGCGCACATCGGGGTCATACGTGCCTTGAATGAGGCGGGCATTTATCCGGACATCGTCTGCGGCACTTCGATCGGCGCACTCGTGGGCGCGGCCTATGTGGATGGCGACCTGGACCGGCTTGATGCCTGGGTGCGCAGCCTCACCCTGCAAACCGTGGTCAGCTTCCTCGATTTCTCGCTCAACGGCGGCCTGATCAAAGGCGAAAAGCTTATCGAGTATTTCCGCAGCCACTTCGTCGACCGGCAGATTGCCGAGCTGCCGCTGCCGTTCGCCGCCGTCGCCACGGACCTCCATAGCGGCCGCGAAGTCTGGCTGCAGGAAGGCAGCGTGTCGGACGCCGTGCGAGCGTCGATCGCGCTGCCCGGCCTGTTCACCCCGGCGCGGCTGGGCGGGAAATGGCTGCTGGATGGCGGGCTGGTCAACCCCGTTCCGGTCTCCCTGTGCCGTGCGATGGGTGCCGACTGGGTGATTGCAGTCGACCTGAATTCCGATCTGCTCGGCCGCCACCTCAAGCGCAAGCCGGCCAGGCCGCCGCGCAGGAAAACCCCGCAGGAACCCGAGACCATCGCCGACAGCGTCATGGCCCACATTCAGTCAGGCATGTCGCAACTGGGCATCAGTCAACGCGACGAGGAGGACCGGACTCCCGCCATGCTGGACGTCCTGGCGACCAGCATCAATATCATGCAGGTCCTGATCACCCGCAGCAGGCTGGCCGGCGAACCGGCGGACGTGATGATCGCCCCGCACCTCGCCGAACTGGGACTCATGGAATTCCACCGCGCAGCCACCGCGATCGAAGCCGGGCAGCGCGCCGCCGAGCAGGCGCTGCCGCAACTCCTGGCGCTGCTGAATCATTCCGCGGACGCATGATCGGGCGTATCCACAGACGAGCGCGGCTCTCGACGTGCTCTCCGAAATTGGTAGCATTTGATTTTTGAGTCCGATCTAATATTTGCAGGGGATAGGACGAAGGTGAAACAGGCGCGAGCGTGGCGTCACTTGGGCTGTGCCTGGAGAGTGAATGACCCATGATCCCTATGCATGCATGGGCCATTTTTGACAATGCATAATCAAAGGAACTGAAGGGGAAACATATATGCAACTCGGAATGGTCGGACTTGGCCGCATGGGGGCCAACATGGTGCGGCGACTGATCAGGAATGGCCACGAATGCGTCGTGTACAGCAGATCGCCGAAGGACGTGGACGCGCTGGTCAGCGAACAGGCCGTGGGCGCAACATCGCTTCAGGACATGGTCGGCAAACTTCGGGCGCCGCGCGCAATCTGGCTGATGGTGCCCGCCGCGGCCGTCGACGGAGCGATCGCCGAACTCGCGCCGCATCTCGAAGCCGGCGACATCCTGATCGATGGCGGCAACTCCTACTATGTGGACGACCTCCGGCGCGCCAGCGAACTTGCGCCCAGGGGTATTCACTACGTGGACGTCGGCACCAGCGGCGGCGTGTGGGGGCTGGAGCGCGGCTACTGCATGATGATCGGCGGCGAGCCGGACGTGGTCAGACATCTCGATCCCGTCTTCGTCTCCCTGGCGCCGGGCCGGGGGGATATTCCGCGCACAACGGGCCGCGAGCAGGCGGGCGGCACCTCGGAGCAGGGCTATCTCCACTGCGGCGCGAACGGTGCCGGCCACTTCGTCAAGATGGTCCACAACGGGATCGAATACGGAATCATGGCTGCCTACGCCGAGGGGTTCGGCATCCTGCGCGCGGCAAACGTCGGCAAGAAAGTTCACGAGGTCGATGCCGAGACCACACCGTTGCGCGACCCGGAACACTACCCGTATGACCTCAACCTGCCCGATATCGCCGAGGTGTGGCGGCGTGGCAGCGTGATTGCCTCGTGGCTGCTGGATCTCACGGCTTCCGCGCTGCAGCGGGATGCCGGCCTGTCGCAATTCGCCGGACGCGTGTCTGATTCCGGAGAAGGCCGCTGGACCATCAAGGCCGCCATCGACGAGGCAGTGCCGGCGCCGGTGCTCACGACGGCCCTCTACGAGCGCTTCAACTCGCGCGGCGAGGCCGATTTCCAGAACCGGCTGCTGTCCGCGATGCGCTTCGAATTCGGGGGACACATCGAGAAACCGGCGGGCTCCTAGGGGCGTGGGTCATGAAGCTTGAAGTGCTTGCCGACGCGGCCGCGGTTGCCAGCCGGGCTGCCGGGATCATCGCCGCGGAGGCTGGCTCCGCAATTGCCGCGCGTGGCCGTTTCGTGCTGGCCGTGAGCGGTGGACGTACCCCGTGGATGATGTTGCGCGCTTTGGCGGAAACTGGGATGCCCTGGAAGGACGTGCATATCGTTCAGGTGGATGAACGCATCGCGCCCGAGGGCGATCCGGAGCGCAATCTGACGCATTTGCGCGAAAGCCTGCTGCCCTTTGCTCCCCTGCGCCCCGAACAGATCCACGCGATGCCGGTGGAAGCACCCGACCTGGAGGCGGGTGCGGCGCGCTACGCCGCGAGGCTGCGCGAGATCGCCGGATCGCCGCCGGTACTCGACCTGGTCCATCTCGGACTCGGCGCGGACGGGCACACGGCTTCGCTGGTGCCGGGGGATAGCGTGCTCGATGTCGCCGACAGGGATGTCGCCCTGACCGGGGGCGAGTATCAGGGACGGCGGAGGATGACGCTGACCTACCCGCTGCTCAATCGAGCGCGTCGGTTTCTCTGGCTGGTGACCGGCGGGGAAAAGGCGGCAATGCTCCGGCGCCTGCTGGAAGGCGACCTTGCCATACCGGCCGGGCGCATCCGTCGCGATGGCGCGCGCGTGCTCGCAGACGAGGCGGCGGCACGGGGCATGGAAAATTCGCTCTGAGCCTGGGCATGCCGGACCGTGTGCATAACGATACCCCGCAAGATCGCCGTGACACTGATGGCGCATGCCCTCAATCCGCGCCTCAAGATCGTGGCGACGGGCCAGAACAACCAGCGGGGCGCCTTGTTGCAGCGCGCGGGCGCGTCGGACGTGGTGATTGCCGACGAGCTGATTGCCGCCGCCTTGCTCGGCAGGTTGGCCGCGGGGGTAACGGAGCAGGATAAGTGATCGCGGAAAGCGGGCAACAGCGCCGTCCGCGGAGCCGACGCGCATCGCCCAGGCAGCCCGGGAACCTCAAGAATCTGCCGTCCCACCGCCGGGAGGGCGACAACGCGAATGCCTTCCCCGGCGGCTTCCCACTGTGGGAGAATGCGCAGCCCGCGCGCAAAGCGAAGCATGGAGTCCGAGCATGAACCCAGTGATCCAACCCGTCACCGCCCGCCCGGCCTGGAAGTCCCTCCAGGCGCACCATGAGAAAGTCCGCGACCTGACCCTGCGCACGCTGTTCGCGGACGACCCAAAACGCGGCGAACGGCTGGCCGCCGAGGCGGCGGGGATCTATCTCGACTACTCGAAGAACCGCGTCACCGACGAAACCCTCGGGCTGCTGCTGCGACTGGCCGATGAATCCGGCCTGCGCGAGCGGATCGACGCGATGTTCCGCGGCGATAAGATCAATGTCTCGGAGCGGCGCGCCGTGCTGCACGTGGCCCTGCGCGCGCCGAAGGGCGCCTCGATCGTCGTCGACGGTGAGAACGTCGTGCCCCAGGTCCACGCCGTGCTCGACAGGATGGCCGACTTCGCCAGCCGCGTGCGCGGCGGCGAGTGGCTTGGCCACACGGGCAGGCCCATCCGCAACGTGGTCAACATCGGCATCGGCGGCTCCGACCTCGGGCCGGTGATGGCGTACGAGGCCCTCCGCTATTACAGCGACCGCAACCTGAGTTTCCGCTTCGTTTCCAACATCGACGGCAGCGACCTGGTGGAGGCGGTCCGCGACCTCGATCCGGCCGAGACCCTGTTCATCGTCTCCTCGAAGACCTTCACCACGCTGGAGACCATGACCAACGCCCTCAGCGCGCGGGCCTGGTCTCTGGACGGTCTCGGCGGCGACGAGAAGTCGGTGGCCAGGCACTTCGTAGCCGTCTCCACCAACGCGGACGAGGTGGCGAAGTTCGGTATCGACACCAGCCAACATGTTCGGCTTCTGGGACTGGGTTGGGGGACGCTACTCGATGGACTCGGCGATCGGGCTCTCGACCATGCTGGCGATCGGCCCGGAGAACTTCCGCGCCATGCTCGATGGCTTCCACGAGATGGACGAGCATTTCCGCACCGCGCCGTTCGAGCGCAACCTGCCGCTGCTCATGGGCCTGCTGGCAATCTGGAACAACAATTTCCTGGGCGCGCACAGCGTCGCGGTGCTGCCCTACGAGCAATATCTGAAGCGCTTCCCCGCCTATCTCCAGCAACTGGTGATGGAGAGCAACGGCAAGCAGGTCACGCTCGATGGCGAGACCGTGGCCTGCGACACCAGCCCGATCTACTGGGGTGAACCGGGTACCAACGGCCAGCATTCGTTCTACCAGCTCATCCATCAGGGTACCCGGCTCATTCCCTGCGACTTCATCGCCTTCGGCCAGGCACTGAACCCGCTCGGCCGGCACCACGACATGCTGCTGGCGAACGTGCTGGCGCAAGGCGAAGCGCTCGCTTTCGGCAAGACGTCCGCGGAGGTGAAGGCGGAGGGCTCGCCCGACTGGCTCCTGCCGCATCGCACGTTCGAGGGGAATCGGCCTTCCAATACCCTTCTGCTCGAGCGCTTGACCCCCGCCGCGCTCGGCAGGCTGGTCGCGCTGTACGAGCACAGCGTGTTCACCCAGGGCGCCGTGTGGCGCATCGACTCGTTCGATCAGTGGGGCGTCGAGCTCGGCAAGGTGCTGGCTCAGCGCATCGTCCCCGAGCTCGAGGCCATGAGCGAGCCAAAACCCTGCCACGACAGCTCGACCAACGCGCTCATCCGCCGCTACCGGACACTCAGGGAGACGTCGTCATGAGCGCCGGGCTCGACCCGCCGCCGGGGACGCTCCAGGCTGGGGCAATGCGGGGCCTGGCATGCACGGCCAGGTTTATTTAGGACCTGTTAACGCGGATTCCGCGCCCGCGGCGAAAGCCACGCCCCCAGCCGCTCCATGTACAGATAAATCACCGGGGTGAGGTAGAGCGTCAGGAACTGCGACAGCGCCAGGCCACCCACCACAGCCAGGCCCAAGGGCCGGCGGATTTCGGCGCCGGCGCCCCAGCCGATGGCGATGGGAAGGGTGCCGGCCAGGGCGGCGAAGGTGGTCATCATGATCGGACGGAAGCGGACCAGGCAGGCTTCGCGGATCGCCTCGGCCGCCGCCATGCCGTCGCGACGCTGCCGTTCCAGGGCGAAGTCGATCATCATGATGGCGTTCTTCTTGACGATGCCGATCAGCATGATGATGCCGACGAAGGCGTAGAGGCTGAGATCGACCTTGAACAGCCACAGGGTCAGCAGTGCGCCCAACCCGGCGGAGGGCAGGCCGGAGAGGATGGTCAGGGGGTGGACGAAGCTCTCGTAGAGTATGCCCAGCACCAGATAGACCACCAGCACCGCCACCAGCAGCAACAAGCCCAATCCTTTCTGCGACGCCTCGAAGGCCTGTGCCGTGCCCTGCAGGCTGGTGGTGAGCGAGGCCGGCAGGCGGAGTTCCTGTTCCAGCGCCCTGATCTGCTCCACCGCCGTGCCCAGCGACACGCCCGGTTGCAGGTTGAAGGAGAGCGTCACCGAGGGCAGTTGGCCCTGATGGTTGATGGAAAGCGCCTGTGAAGCGCGCGTCACTTTCGCCAGGGTATCGAGCGGCACCAGGGCGCCGCTGCTGGACCTTACATACAGGCGCGCCAGGATGTTGGGGTCGTCCTGGAATTCCGGGGCCAGTTCCAGGATGACCTGGTACTGGTTGGTGGCGCTGTAGATGGTGGAAATCTGGCGCGCGCTGAAGGCGCTTTGCAGGGCGTCTTCCACCTGACCGAAGGAGAGACCCAGCGCGGCGAGCTTGTCGCGATCGACTTCCAGTGCCATCACCGGGCTCATGTTGTTGAGGTTGCTGGTGACATCCTCGAAGCCGGGCAGTTTGCGCAGTCGCTCCAGCAGCACATCGGTCCACTGGTAGAGTTCGTCCAGGTCCGTGTCCTGCAGGGTGTATTGGTACTGGCCGGCGGTGATCATGCCGCCCAGGCGGATCGGCGGCGGATTTTGCAACGAGACCTTGATGCCGGGCACGGCCCCGAGCTTGGGCCGCAGTTCCTGGATGATTTGGTCCGGGGTCATCTTCCGTTCCGAGCGCGGCTTCAGCCGTAGCAGCAGGATCCCGCTGTTGGCGGTGACCCGGGCGCCGCCGGCGCCGATCACGGACAAGAGGGTGGCGACGTTGGGATCCCTGGCGGCGATGGCGGCGACCGCGCGCTGCCGCGCCATCATGCTGACGAAGGAGGCGTCCTGCGCGCCCTCGGTGTAGGCGAGGATCTGGCCGGAATCGCCGCTCGGCAGAAAATCCTTGGGCACCGTCCGGTACAGGGAAACGCTGGCGACGACGGTGATCAAGAACACGCCCAGCACCAGGCGCGGGTGCGCCAGGCTCCAGGCCAGGCTGACGCGGTAAGCGTTCAGCAGACGTTCGAAGACGTGCTCGAACAGCCAGTAGAAGCGGTTATGCTTTTGGTCCGCTCTCCGGCGCAGCGCGCGGCTTGCCAGCATCGGCGTCAGGGTCAGCGAGACAAAGCCGGAAACCAGAATCGCCGCCGAAATGGTTACCGCGAACTCGTGCAGCAGGCGGCCGATGATGCCGCCCATGAACATCACCGGAATGAACACGGCAACCAGCGACAGGGTCATGGACAGGATGGTGAATCCGATCTCGCGGGCGCCGTCGATCGCCGCCTGGAACGGGGCTTCGCCCTTCTCAATGTGGCGGTAGATGTTCTCCAGCATGACGATGGCGTCGTCCACCACAAAGCCCACCGAAAGCGTCAACGCCAGCAGCGACAGGTTGTCCAGGCTGAAGCCCAGCGCGTACATCGCGGCGAAGGTGCCAATCACGGAAATCGGCAGGGCCAGTGCGGGTATGGCGGTGGCCGACAGATTGCGCAGGAACAGCAGGATCACCAGCACCACCAGGCAACCGGCCAGCACCAGGGTGGACTGCACGTCGTTGACCGATTCGTGGATGGAAACGCTGCGGTCGTAGAACACGGTAAGCTGGATCGACGCCGGCAGCTTTTCCTGAAACGCCGGCAGGATGGCCTTGATGGACTGTACCGTGGCGATGGTGTTGGCGCCTGGCTGGCGCTGGATGGCGAGAATAATGGCGCGCTGGTCGCCGCGCCGATCCACGATCCAGTTGGCGCGGTGGTTGTCCTCCACGTCGTCGCGCGCCACCGCCACCTCGTCCAGGTGGACCGGCGCACCGTTCCGGTAGGCGACGATCAGCGGCCGATAGGTGGCGGCACTCATGAGCTGGCCGTTGTCGCGGACCGAAAAGATCTGCTTCGTCCCCTCCACATCGCCGGTGGGCTGGTTGACGTTGGCGGATTCCACCGCCGCGCGCAACTCGTCAAGGCCGATGCCACGCGCGGCGAGCGCGTTCGGGTCAGCCTGAATCCGCACGGCGAATTTCTGCTCGCCGTAGATCAATACCTGCGCCACACCGGGAATGGTGGAAATGCGCTGCGCCAGCTGGGTTTCTGCGTACTCGTTTACCGTCGTCAAGGGCAGTGTGGACGAGTGCATGGCGAGGTAGAAGATCGGAAAGTCGGCAGGGTTCACCTTGCGAAACGAGGGTGGCGACGGCATATCCGGCGGCAGGTTGCGCTGTGCCGCCGCGATGGCCGCCTGCACGTCCTGCGCGGCGGCGTCTATGTTGCGGTCCAGGTTGAATTGCAGGGTGATCGAGGTGGCCCCGCGCGCGCTCACCGAACTCATGCTGTCCAGCCCGGAGATGGTCGAGAACTGTTGCTCGAGAGGTGTAGCCACTGCCGCCGCAATGGTCTCCGGCGAGGCGCCGGGCAGGTTGGCGGAAACCGAAATGGTGGGGAAATCCACGCTGGGCAGTTCCGACACCGGCAAGGCGCGGTAAGCGATGACCCCGAAAATCAGAAACGCCGCCATGAGCAGCGTGGTCATCACCGGGCGGCGGATACTGAGTTCAGGGAGTTGCATGGCGGACGTCAGGCTGGTGGTGTTGGAGTGCCGGTATCCTTGCCATCAGGGATGCCGGCGCTACAAAAGGCGTGCCTCGCGCGGGTCTCATCCCTTTTCCCCGGCCCCCTTCACCTTGACCTTGGCTCCCGGCGTCAGCCGGGAATGGCCGTCCGTCACGACCGATTCACCACTGCTGAGGCCTTTTCCGATGGCGGCCTGGCCGTCGCGCACCTGGGCCACTTCCACCTTGCGCATCTGGGCGCCGCCATCCGCATTGAGCACGTAGACAAAGGAGCCGTCCGGCCCCTGCTGCACCGCTTCGGCGGGCACCGCCACGGCATTGCGCAGGGTCGCCAGGCGCAGGCTGACGGCGAGAAACTGGCCAGGCTCGATGCGGCCGTCGGCATTGGCGATCTCGGCCTTCATGCGCAGGGTGGCGGTGGCGGGGTCCACTGCGTTGTCGAGGAATACGACCTTGCCTTCGGCGATCGCCTGCTGTTCTCCCGGCAGACGGATCTCCACGTTAAGGCCGCCGCGGGCGCGCGCCGCCTGAACGGCCGACAGATGTTTCTCCGGCACCGCGAAGCTCACGTACAGGGGTCGCACGCGATTGATCACGGCCAGTTCCGTTTCGTTGACCTTCAGGCTGGCTCCCGGATGCACCAGCCTCGCGCCCACCACGCCGGCGAACGGCGCACGGATCGTGGTGTAGGAAAGTTGCTGGCGCGCCAGTTCCAGCGCCGCCTGGTCGGCCTGCACGACGGCGGCGGCAGCGGCGGAATCGGCGCGCATCTGAGCAACCTTTTCTTCGGAGACGAAATTGTCCCGCAACAGCGACTGGTAGCGCGCAACATCCGCCCGCGCCTTGTCGAGCAGCGCCTGATCGCGCGCCAGATTGGCTTCGGCCTGCTTTACACGCGCCTGGAAGTCGGCCGGATCGAGCCTGATCAGCATCTGTCCCGCCATCACCGGACTGCCCTCGGCGAAGGACACGGCCTGCACCTGGCCGTCGACACGGGATTTCAGGGTGACGGTTTCGAAGGCTTCGCCGCGGCCAACGACATCCAGCGTTACCGGCAGGTCGCGGGTCACTGCCTTGGCGACCGTAACCGGCACCGGTTGCGGCGGTCGCCTGGCTTTGTCTGGCAGCTTCTCCCGCGTGCGACTCCAATACCCCGCCCCCACCACCAGCGCGATCACCAACAGCAACCACAACGCCTTGTTTTTCATCATGCCTCAAGCATTACCGTAGAAGCCCCATGGATAAGGTCGGTTCCAATGCAGGTCAGAGCCGGCCATCAAGGATAGCAGGACAAATTCGACTTCAAGTACGGCGCGGGCTTTGCGCGCCTCATCGCGGTGTTCAATCCGACGTTCCGCACGGTGCTGCTGCACCACAACCCGGAGAGCGAACCGGCGCCGAACCTTCGGCGTGCGGCGCATCTCAGGTGGCTGGGCGACGGTCTGCACCGAGGAATTAAGGGGACCATTATCTCTTTCCGAAGTTTCTTCCTGACAGACAAGGCGTGTGCTACTGTTAACCAGTAGTTGAATATCTTCTTATTGTCTTTCTAAACTCAGGGACCTCTCATGAACAAGCTGCTTTTGACCTGCCTGGCTGGAATACTTGGTGTTGCATCCTTACCCGCCCTTTCCGCGGGCAATGTCGAACTGGGTCGCACCAAGTCCCTCTATTGCTCCACTTGTCACGGAGCGGATGGCAAGCGTGAAATCCTGTTACTCACGGGGGGAACCGCTCATCTGGATGGCATGGATCAGCAGAAGTTCATCAACGCCATGAAAGCCTACCGTAACGGGCAGCGGTTTCATCCCATGATGCAATTCTTCGTTCTGCCCCTCAATGACAAGGACATGGAAGACGTCGCGGCCTATTACGCCTCCCTCGGCCCGAGTCTTTACCAGCGTCTGGGCGGCAAGGAAGCCATCAACATGGTGGTCAAGGATTTGCTGGCCAATAACATGGCCGACTCCAGGCTGAATCCCCGGATGTCCAAAATGGATGGCGCCAAATGTGAGCGTCAACTCACAGATCTGCTCTGCCAGGCCACGGGCGGGCCCTGCAAATACAACGGGCGTGACATCAAAACGGCCCACACCGGCGCCAAGGTTACCGAGCTTGAATGGCAGGCTTTTTCGGAGAACCTTGTGAAAACCTTCGACCGCTTCAATGTCCCTCCCCGCGAAAGGAACGATCTGCTGCAACTGGTGGTTCCCATGAAGGCCGATATCGTGGGGCTCTAGGCGCTGATTTATCCCCCTCTCCCAGCGGGAGAGGGCCTGTCGAATAAACCAGCACCACCATGAATCATAAAGGGTCCGCTTTACCCGGATAGCCAAGCAACAGGTTCCACCCCGATATCAGGCGCGGACTTTGTCACTGATGCCCATAATAGAAAGCCTCGAAATCTTTCGCCGGGAGTGACGGCGAGAAGTACCAGCCCTGAACCAGTTTGATGCCAGCTTGTTTCAGGATTTCGACCTGGACTTTCGACTCGACACCCTCAACGATGATGGTGTGATCCGTGGCTTTGATCAGGGAAGACAGACCCTGGATTTTCCGCGGCGACCAATCCTCGGCAAGCATCTCGTCGACGAATGACTTGTCGATCTTGATGATGTCTACCCTGGCTCGCGACAGCAGCACGAGATTTGCATCCGTCAAACTGACATCATCCAACGCGATCAGCACGCGTGTGCGCGCCACATCGTTGATCGCGTCCAGTCCCAGCTTGTCGGGAATCCCGCGTTCGGAGACTTCGATGATCAACTTTTCAACCACGTCAATCAAACCGGATTTTTCCGCCACGTATTCCAACCCGCCCCGGCCGAGTATCTCCGGGGGGACATTGATGCTGAGGTGAATGTCATCGTTGGCCCGCAGCCAGGCTCCCATTTCCCGCGCTACCGTCTCAATGACCCAGTAGGTAAGAAGCCCGGAGAGAGGCGTGTTATCAACCAGATGAATAAAATCTTCCGGCATGACGATCCGGTTCGGGCGCCGCCAGCGAATCAACGCCTCGGCCCCGACGCAGCGGTCGGTTTCGAGCGATATCGTGGGCAGGTATTCGAGGAAGAATTCGCCGTTCTTCAATCCCGACCTTATGTCCTTGAGGCTGAAGCTTTCCATATCACGAATCCGATGCGCAGGCCGATCCAGGGCATTATACCCAGCCCAATCCAGGGGTCCGCTATTGAAATAGGGGGATAGATTAAACGGGGGGATTGTTTCGCAGGTCATGGCGCGAGGAGGCGACGTAACCGGGACTATGGCAACGACCCCTCACATATAGGGCATGACATGCCGCATGAAGGCGTACGCTTCCACAGATTCAAGCAGGCTTGCCGACAGGGGAGTATCGAGGGTGTAATTTGGAAAGGGTCGGAGCCGGTTACACCGGCCACGCATGGATACAAATACCGGCTGGTTTATGTCGTGGACGGAGAAAGAATCGTCGGGTATGACAATGATCGTGGCAGAGGGTACCACCGGCATCTTGGCGGGGACCAAAGGGGTCACCCATTAGCCGGCCCTTGATCCCCGACCCCTTCGATCCCCTTTGGGCGAACCAGGTCGCCGCAGAGCTGCGGGACCCACTGGCGCCGGTGATTGCGGTCAACTGGCAGTACCGCCGCTGCAGCTACACGCACGCCCTCCCGAGTTTGTGATACAGTGAATCCATGTATTCAAAAGGAGGGTGTGACGTGGCTACCTCTATTCGACTTGCTGCCGAAATGGAGCAAAGGCTGGACTTCCTCGCGGCGCAGACTGGGCGCACCAAGGCTTTCTATCTGCGCGAGCTCATCGAGCGGGGGATTGAAGAAATGGAAGACTATTACCTGGCGGCCGAAGTGTTGGAGCGCGTACGCAAGGGCGAGGAGAAGGTCTATTCCGCACAGCAAGTGAGGAAAGACCTTGGCCTGGACGATTGAGTACACCGAAACAGCCAGAAAGCAACTTCGCAAACTCGACAGACAGACTGCGCGGCAGATTGTCGACTTCATGGACGGACGTATCGCTCCCCTGGAAGATCCGCGCAGCACCGGCAAGGCATTGGTTGGCGTGTTGGGTGAGCTATGGCGTTATCGCGTGGGCGATTATCGGGTGATTTGCGAAATACGCGACGGCGCTTTGGTGACCTTGGTTGTGCGGATTGGCAACCGCCGCGAAGTTTACCGTTAAGGAAACACTGAACAAGGCGTCGTTGCAAGGCGTGTAGCGACGAAGCAATCCAGACAGGCCATCCCTGAACGGTAAAGTATGCAGCAAGAACAAGACGCTATTCCTCAACTGCTGGACACCGGCCTCGCCTGCCTGGTCATGCTGGCGCGCTTGCACCAGATCGCTGCCGACTCCGACCAGCTTGCGCATCAGTTCAAGGTGTCGGGCGAAGCTTTCGGCCAGACCGACATCCTGCTCGCCGCCAAGCATCTGGGTTTGCAGGCCAGGGCGGTCAGGACCTCCATCGACCGGCTGGATCGTACCCCCTTGCCCGCCATGGCGGTGGACAGCGCGGGCGGCTATTTCATCCTCGCGCGTTTCGAAGGCGACAAGGCGCTGATCCAAGACCCCAGGTCCGAAGGGCCGCAGGTGTTGTCAAAAGAGGAGTTATTGGCGCGCTGGAACGGCGAACTCATCCTGTTCACTTCCCGAGCCTCGATGATCGGCGAGATGGCGAAGTTCGACTTCTCCTGGTTCCTCCCCGCCGTCGTCAAATACCGCAAGCTGCTGGGCGAAGTGCTGCTGGTGTCGCTGGTGCTCAACCTGTTTGCGCTGGTCACCCCGCTGTTCTTCCAGGTGGTGATGGACAAGGTTCTGGTACACCGGGGGCTGACCACGCTGGACGTGATCGCGGTGGGCCTGCTGGTCGTGTCGGTCTTCGAAGTGGCGCTCTCGGGCCTGCGCAGCTACGTGTTCGCCCACACCACCAGCCGCATCGACGTGGAACTGGGCTCGCGGCTGTTCCGCCATCTGCTGTATCTGCCTTTGGGCTACTTCCAGGCGCGGCGCGTGGGCGATTCGGTGGCGCGGGTGCGCGAACTGGAGAACATCCGCGCCTTCCTCACCGGCAACGCCATCACGGTGGTGCTCGACGTGCTGTTCTCGTTCGTGTTCATCGGCGTGATGCTGTTCTACAGCGGCTGGCTCACGCTGGTGGTGCTGGCCTCCCTGCCGCTGTACTTCCTGATTTCGCTCTTGATTACGCCGTTGCTGCGTGCGCGGCTGCACGAGAAGTTCAACCGGGGAGCCGAGAACCAGGCGTTTCTGGTCGAGACCGTGTCCGGCATCGACACGCTGAAGAGCATGGCGGTTGAACCACAGATGCAGCGCCGCTGGGACAAGCAGCTGGCGGGCTACGTGTCCGCCAGCTTCAAAACCGCCACGCTCTCCACACTGGCGCACGAAGGCACGAATCTCGTCGGCAAGCTCGTCACCGTCGCCACGCTGTGGCTGGGGGCGAAACTGGTGATCGAAGGCCGGCTCACTGTGGGCCAGCTCATCGCCTTCAACATGCTGGCCACCCGGGTGGCGCAACCGATCATGCGGCTGGCGCAGTTGTGGACGGACTTCCAGCAGACCGGGATTTCGGTGCAGCGGCTGGGCGACATTCTCAATGCGCCGACCGAAGCCGCTGGCGCGAAGAGCAGCCTGCCGCCGATTACCGGACGTATTGCGTTGGACCAGGTGCATTTCCGCTACCGTCCCGACACGCCCGAGGTCCTGAAAGGCATCACCCTCGACATCCAGCCGGGCGAGGTCATCGGCATCGTCGGCCGCTCCGGTTCGGGCAAGAGCACGCTGGCCAAACTGATTCAGCGCCTGTATGTGCCGGAACGTGGACGGGTGCTGGTCGACGGGCTGGACCTGACGCTGGCCGATGTGTCCAGCCTTCGCCGCCAGATCGGTGTGGTGTTGCAGGAGAACGTGCTGTTCAACCGGACGTTAAGAGAAAACATCGCGCTGGCCGACCCCGGTGCGCCGCTGGCGCAAGTCATCCAGGCGGCGAAGCTCGCCGGGGCGCACGAATTCATTCTGGAACTGCCGGAAGCCTACGACACCGTGGTCGGCGAACATGGCTCGACCCTGTCCGGCGGCCAGCGCCAGCGCATCGCCATCGCCCGCGCCCTGATGAACGAGCCGCGCATCTTGATCTTCGACGAAGCGACCAGCGCGCTGGATTACGAATCCGAACGCATCATCCAGCAGAACATGAGCGCCATCTGCCAGGGCCGCACCGTCATCATCATCGCCCATCGCCTGTCAGCGGTGCGCCACGCCAATCGCATTCTGGTGATGGATCACGGTCAGATCGTGGAAGCGGGAAGCCACACCGAGTTGCTGCAACACGAAGCGGGCCATTATTCCCGGCTGCATCGCTTGCAACATGCCTGAGGCTTTTCAGAAATGAGACGACACGCCCTGGCCGATCTTTTGAGGCGTTATGCAAGGGTTTTTCGTCACGCCTGGTCGTGCCGCCGTGAAATGGACAGCCCCGCGCTGCAAACCCACGAAGCGCAGTTCCTCCCTGCCGCGCTGGCCTTACGCGATACGCCGGTGCATCCTGCGCCGCGCGTCGCATTGTGGCTGATGATGGCCTTCGCCCTGATTGCGCTGCTGTGGGCCGTTTTCGGCCGGATCGATGTGGTGGCGACGGCGACCGGCAAGGTCATCCCCAACGATCGCACCAAGCTCGTCCAGTCCATGGAAACCGCCGTGGTCAAGTCGATTCAAGTCCGCGACGGTCAGACGGTCCAGCCGGGCCAGGTGCTGATCGAACTCGACGCCACCGCCGCCGCTGCCGACGTCGAGCGGCTGCGCAACGAAGCCTTGACTGCGCGGCTGGAAGCGTTGCGCGCACAAGCCCTATTGTCTGCGTTGGCGAGCGGCACCCCGCCAAAACTGGATGCAATCCGTGGCGCGGACGCTGCCCGCATGATCGCCGAGCAAAGCCAGGTATCCGGCCAATACCAGGAATACCTGGCCCGCCAGATGCAGTTGCAGACCGAGATCACGCGCCGCCGGGCAGAGCTCCACGCCACCCAGGAGCAGGTTGCCAAACTCGAACAAACCGCGCCTATTGCCCGCCAGCGCGCGGAGGACTACCAGAAACTGGTCAAGGAAAACTTCGTTTCCCGGCATGGCTATCTGGAGCGCGAGCAGGCGCGCATCGAACAGGAACAGGATTTGTCCGCCAGTCAGGCCAGGGTCAGCGAAATCCGCGCGGCTCTGGCCGAAGCGCAACAGAAGCAGGCCACCCTCGCCGCCGAAACCCGCCGGCAGCTTTTGGAGCAGCACAACCTGGCGGCACAAAAGGCTGCGTCCCTGGAGCAGGAATGGGTCAAGGCCGAACAGCGCGGCCGCCTGATGCATTTGACGGCGCCGGTTGCGGGCACCGTGCAGCAACTGGCCGTGCATACCGTGGGTGGCGTGGTTACGCCTGCCCAGGCCTTGATGGTGATCGTGCCGCGCGACAACGTGCTGGAGGTCGAAGCCATGCTGCCCAACAAGGACATCGGCTTTGTCAATCCCGGACAGGATGCCGAGGTGAAAGTGGAAACCTTTCCGTTCACCCGATACGGCACCCTGCACGGCAAAATCACCCAGGTGTCATCCGACGCGATTGCCGACGAGAAACTGGGACTGATCTATGCCACACGGGTCAAGCTCGCCCGGGACACCCTGCGGGTGGAGAACAAGACAGTGCGGCTCACTCCCGGGCATGGCCGTCACGGTCGAGGTCAAAACCGGCACGCGGCGGGTGATCGAGTATTTCCTGAGTCCGTTGATGCAGGTTTCGAGCGAGAGTTTGCGCGAACGGTGAAACCCGAGTAGTAGGGCGGAAAAGCGTAGCGCCTTCCGCCGTATGAATTCGTCACATTCAATGCATTGGCCAATTTCGACAATGCATAATCATCCGGCGGATAACGGCCTGCGGCCTCATCCGCCCTACGACATTTGACGGGTGGGAACAAGCTTATCCCCGCGTCTTGTGATGATCGGGCCTTGCCCGGTAAAACTGCATGGGCACGAGCCTGGCTGTCTGCGCTTGTTGATTGATGACCGCGCGTTTCATCTTGCCCACGACGTGCATTTCGCAGGGTTTGCAGTCGAAGCGCAGGGTGAGTTTTTCGCTGCCGTTGACGAGGGTGAGAGGTTCTGCCTTGATGGTGCCGTGTACGCCGGTGATGCCTTTGGTCTGTTTGGGGCAGAGGCTCAGGGAGTAGCGCACGCAATGCTTGGTAATCATCAGCGAGACCTCGCCTTCTTCCTCAAGGCTTTCATACGCAGCGGCGATGATCCTGACGCCGTGTCTGGCGTAGAAGTCGCGTGCGGCGGTGTTGTACACGTTGGCGAGATAGCTGAGGCTGTCTTGCGGATAGGCGACGGGCGGATCCACCGGGACGGCGCGCGGCGGGCGCCGGTAGGCGGCGGCACGGACGGCTTCCAGCGCTTCGACGGCTTCGCGGCGCAGTGCGTTGACCGAGGAGGCGGGGATGAACCACGGCTGCGAGAGCTTGAGCACGATCCCGATGGGCTCAAAAATAGTGGCGCCGAGCCTGGACAGGTTTTCGCGCAGGCTGGCGTCGCTGCGTGCCGCGTCGTTGGCGATTTCCGTGGGCCGTGCGCTGTGGGCGGTGGCGGTGTGGCCGTCTTCGTCGGTGAGGGTCAGTGCGAGGCTGTCCGGTGTTTCTTCCAGTCTGAGCCTGATGCCGATGCGACGGTCGCTGGATTTCTTGTCGAGCATGCGCTGCCAGTTCATGTCGCGGTTGCGGTTGATTTCCGTGCCGACGCGCAGGTCTTTCAGCGTGTTGACGGGGTCTTTGGGGAAGACCTGCCAATGCGCCGCGTCGATGGCTTCGACACGGTTTGCGGCCAGGCCTTGCAGTTCCTGTTGCAGGTCGTAGTAGCACAGCCCGTCGCCGTTGTGCAGGGTGGCGGCGGTTTCGATTTCAATCCACCTGGGCGAGATTCCGGTGACGTAGCCGATGGGCTGGCCGGGGTTCTTGGGCGAGTCGAAGGCGCCGATATCTTGCTTGCGTCCGTGGACGAAGTAGTCGGTCGATCCGCGGTTGAAGTTCTGGCTGGGGTCGGGCGTGAAGCTGAAGCTGCAGCGCCCGCTGGAGGAGCGGGCGAGTTCCGGGCGCGCTTCCAGTATCTGGTCCAGCAGGGTGCGGTAATGGGCGGTGATGTTTTTCACATAACCCATGTCCTTGTAGCGGCCTTCGATCTTGAAGCTGCGGATGCCCGCATCGATCAGCGCATCGAGATTGCCGCTCTGGTTGTTGTCTTTCATCGAGAGCACGTGTTTGTCGTGCGCCACGATGCGGCCGTGCGAGTCGGTGACCTGGTAGGGCAGGCGGCAGGCCTGGCTGCAATCGCCCCGGTTGGCGCTGCGCCCGGTGTGCGCCGCGCTGATGTAGCACTGGCCGCTGTAGGCGACACACAGCGCGCCGTGGATGAAAAACTCCAGCGTGCAGTGGGTGTGCGCGCGGATGGCGGCGATCTGCTCCAGCGTCAGTTCGCGCGCCAGCACGAGTTGACTCAGCCCCACATCCTGCAGGAAGCGTGCTTTCTCCGGGGTGCGAATATCGGTCTGGGTGCTGGCGTGCAACTGGATGGGCGGCAGGTCGATTTCCAGCAGCCCCATGTCCTGAATGATGAGGGCGTCCACTCCCGCGTCATACAGTTGCCAGGCCAGCTTGCGTGCGGGTTCCAGTTCATCGTCGCGCAGTATGGTGTTGAGCGTGACAAAAATCCGGGCATTGAAGCGGTGCGCGTGCTGCACCAGCCGCGCAATGTCGGCAACGGAGTTGTCCGCGCTGCTGCGGGCGCCGAACGACGGCCCGCCGATATAGACAGCGTCGGCGCCATGCTGGATGGCTTCCATGCCGATTTCGGCGTCGCGCGCCGGGGCGAGGAGTTCGAGGTGATGGTCTTGCATCAGGGGATTTTACTTTGAAGGAACTGCGCTGGGCTAAGGATCGCGCGTACGCTATTGAAAATATGGCCATTCTGATTCTGGACGAAGCGACCTCGGCGCTTTAAATGTGGAGCGGACATGAAGAGTGAGTCTGGTAGAGCGCGATTCACCAGCGCTTGTTGGAGGCTTATCGCAAAGTACGGGGCTGACGCTGACCCCATGTGATTCCATGTTTGAAGCACCTGCCCCACATAGAGCGCGTGGAAGGGTTTCTACGTCAACTGTATTGACATAGTAAATACATTCACTAGAATGCTGCTCATGGACATCCGCTTTGAACTGAACGGCACGGCCTTTGTGTGGAACGCGAAGAAAGCTGGAGCCAATCTGGGCAAGCATGGCGGGGTTACGTTCGAGCAAGCTGCGACGGTGTTTTTTGACCCGCTCTTCCGGCTGGTTGACGCCGGGCACAACGATGAAGCGCGCGACGCGATCATCGGTTACGACGCTTCGGGCGGCCTGCTGTTCGTGGTGCATGTCCTGATCGAGAACGAATGCATCCGCATCATTTCCGCCCGCCGGGCGACCAACGAGGAAAGGCGAGACCATGAGCATTTCTGAACGCATTAAGACGCGGCTGGCGAAAGATCGGCCCATGATTTCAATCACAGTGCGCATTCCGGCTGACGTGGTGAAATCCATGAAGGAAATCGCGCCGCAGCGCGGTTTTTCCGGATACCAGGCGTTGCTGAAGTCATACATCGGCGAAGGGTTGCGCCGTGACGAGGCACAGTTCGCATTCGGCCCAACGGCGCGGCTGATCGAGGCGCTGAAAAAACGCGGGGTGCCGGATGCTGTGCTGGACGAGGCCACGCGGGAGCTTGCAGCATGAACCACAAACGATGCCGCCCCAAAAACCGGCGCGCGGGCTGTCTGCTGTGCAAGCCGAACAAGGCCAATGGCGTGAAACATCGGCTTGAACTCGGGCACGCTGGGTTTGGAAAAATTCGGCGTGAGTGAGATTCACGCGCGCGCCGATCTGTCTCAATGATTCCGTAATCTGGAATCTGGAGAATGGTTTGATGTACAGCGAAAAAACAAGTCTGACCCTTGCCCTGCTGTGACTCGTGGGACGTGGAAATCGTCGATTACCATTAGGAGGCATCATGGCAAAACGTCAAATCCCGCTGGCTACCCCCGGCGAAATCCTGTTGGAAGAATTTCTCAAGCCGCTTGGCGTCACCCAGTACCGGCTGGCCAAGGAAATCGGCGTACCTCAGCGCCGCATCGGAGAAATCGTCGCAGGCAAGCGCGCCATCACCGCCGACACCGCCGCGCGCCTGGGCGTGTTCTTTGGCATGGAAGCCGAGTTCTGGCTGAACCTGCAGGTGCATTACGACCTTGCGCAAACACGCGAAGCGCTCGCGGAGAGCCTGGCCGCGATTCATCCGCTGGCAGCGGCGGCATGAGTCCAGACTGATAGCCAGTTCTTCGGTATTGTCATCCAGATGTTCTGGCGCGAGCATGCGCCACCACATTTTCATGCGCTGTATGCCGAGCACGAGGCGCTGATCGATATCCGCACGCTCGAAGTGATTGGCGGCAGCCTGCCCAGACGGGCGCTCAATCTGACGATAGAATGGGCCATCGAGCATCGCGACGAATTGATGGAGGACTGGAATCTATGCCAATCCAAACAAGCCCCGAAACGGATCAAACCGCTGGAGTAATCCCCGCCGCCCCGTGGCGGATCAAGGCCTTGTCGGTCTTGCCGGATTACAAACTGGCCGTCACGTTCCAGGATGGAACGCAAGGCGTCGCCGATTTTTCCACTGTGCTGCGAGCGAGCGAGTGTGGTGTCTACGAAGCGCTAAAGGATGCAGATTTCTTCGGGCAGGCGAGACTGGAACTGGGTGCTGTGATTTGGCCGAACGGCGCCGATCTTGATCCTGCCTGGATGTATGAGCAGATGAAGGAAGACAAAATGTGGTCTGTCCCTATTTAGTCAGCTATGGCGGCGATAGCTGGACATTTCGGTGTTTACTATACGACGGTAAGCAGATTGGTCAGGGGATATGAAGATTCAGCGAAGAAAGAGATACGATAATGAAAGACCTGACCCTGTGCCCTCTGTGACCCTGTGCTCCTCTGCTGTGCCCCTCTGAGCTTCTACCCGGACGTCAAGCGCTCCCTCGAGGACATCATGGCTCGTTGTGATCGCTACCTGCGAGATCTTGAAGCCGGCGGCGTGTACCGTGTTCCACGAAGGACGGGTCAGTGATCACGAGGGCCCATCGTGAAACGCCGATTGCCAACTGTGGCTCCGCCCAACCGGGGGTTGGAGCGTTCCGGCGGCGAAGCGTTTGGTCACAGCGAAGCGCCGAGGTCGCCGGCCGCTCAACCGCAGATCGTTAGCCGTCCTGAATACCCCCATGAAGTTCAGCCGCATCAACGTCCACAACGTCTACGAACTGCTACCGCCTTGGGCGATTGATCCCTTCGTGCTTGCGCGGCACTTGGACGGTCTCTTTTCCACTGAGCAAGGAATCGCAATCACACCGACTGGGCCTGCGGTGTATCAGAACTTGAATTTCTGGATCGAAGTCGATGCTTTGGTTTCGCCTCCAACAGTGCGGGTGTGCACACCCGATGATCAAGTAAACCTCAATGGCCATCTCATAGTCACCTGCACTTCGCTTGCCAACGAAACTGCACAAATCGACGTGCCATTGAACCCGATCTTCAAAGGGTACGATCGCATAGCGGGCACCTATTCCGTGTATATGCATTCCTTTCAAACCGAGACGCCCCTCGGGTACGTTGGAATGACAAAGCAGCGATGGTTTGATAGATACGCGCAGCATGTGTCTTCAGCACGGGCGGGCTCACCATTTCTCTTTCATCAGGCTCTGCGAAAGCATCAATCTGAGAAGGTTCTTCACAAGGTATTCATGTGCGAACTCGATCACGAACGGGCGCTTGAATATGAAGAAGAGTGGGTTGGAATGTTTGGCCTCTACCCACTCGGACTAAACATGATTCCTGGCGGTAGAGCCGGATTCGCCTATCTTGCGAAGCTTGGTCTGCAAGCAAGATCAGCAGAAGACAGAGACGCCGCGGTAGAGCAGATGTCTAGACGCGAGTCGCTCGAAGGAAGACCGAATCCGCTGTGCGCTGCGAGATGGGAAACTGACCCCAATTTCGCGGAACGAGTTATTTGTGGTCACAGCGGCCGCCTAACTGTAGAACAAGTCCAACTCATCCGCCTTGGTGCATCCTTCGGCAAGTCGCCAGAGGCGCTTCTCACAGAAGCATCAGCTCGGAATGTTCGCCAGGTAAGAAACGTACTCGCCGGCAAGACGTATGGGCGCATCAAGCAGGACAGCTAACGAATAAGGTTAGATCGTGCGCAGCCACGATCTGAACCGTTTGTTGGACGAGCCCGGTCCCTGAGCGCCGGTCGGCCCGCCTAGAAAATACAAAACAAAGGGGTCAAGTCTCCCACCTTGCATGTCATCATAGAGTGCGGATTTTATAGATTCTCAATACACCACATCATGATCGCCCACATTCATCGGGATGATCTCTTCATCCTGAATCAACAGTTCCAGTGTGATGCGGTAAGAAAGATTGATGGAAACCGAGTGTAGCCCTTGCAGCCTGCCACTCAAGGAATGCAAACGCAGCGAGGGATGGTGCGGGTTCATCTCCAGCAGTTGCAGTGTCTTGAGGTATTGTTTTTCCAGTTCGGGATGACGCTTGAGAAAACGCGCGGCGCGTTTTTCGTATTGCTCGGTGAAGATCAGCCGGAAGGCTCATGCGGCAGACTTTCTTCACCCGCTTGACATGCGCCGCAGGCGATTCCTTCACAAAGCGCCCCGCCTCGATATCGGCATGCGTTTCGGCCAGCGCCGCTTCCAGTTCGCATTCGCGCAGATAGTGATATTGCGCAATCTCCATCACCACAAAACGATCCTTGCCGCGCACCGAGACGATCGCTTCCGGCCGTTCCGCCAGCACCGCCTCAATGGCGGCGACACCTTTTGTTTTCAGATCATTGGCAGTCAGGTTGGACATGGCTCATCTCCTCATGGAGTTATTGGTAGTGCGCTGGATAGTACGCCTGATAGTGCGATTAATCAAGCGCCCAATTGCACTACCCTATCGCACGTTGATCTTGCGTTTGCCGCTTAAAAATTAATGGGGTCGAGTGCACCACGATTGTTTCGATACTGCCGGGGCGAGGAGTTCGGTTGGCGGTCTTGCATATCCGTAAGGTGCGCTTAAAGAAAGCAAAACACAAACGTCCCCTGGCCGAAATCCACCGCCAGCCGTGCGTCGCGGTTGAGCGCGTAATCCCAGAACCCCTTGACCGGGCAGCCTTCGTGACATTCGCTTACCCCGGCAGGCGATTCGTAGTCGCGTTCGCGGTCGTACCAGCTCAATAACATCGCGTCTTCGCCCAACTGCTGCCGGGCGATGGCGCGTGGCGAGTTTGAGCGAGGCGTTGAAGTCGAGGCCGAGTTCGGTTGTGTCGAGATGCAGCGTTTTCATGTCGGGTCTCCGTCAGCGCTTCAGCGCGCCTGCTTCATAAAGCGCCTCAGCGCGCCGGCTTGATAAATGCGCCTTCAGCGCATACAGCATATCCAGCGCTGCCTTCGGGGTGAGCGTATCGGGGTCGAGTTCGCGCAGTTGGTCGAGGGCGGGATGGGGCGGCGGTTCGTCGGCGGGGATGGGGGCGGTGAAGAGGTCGCCTTGCGGGCCGGGCTGGAGTTGGGCGTCTTCGAGTTCTCTTAGACGACGGCGTGCGGCATGGATGACGGGGCTGGGCACGCCGGCGAGGCGCGCGACCTGGATGCCGTAGCTTTGCGAGGCGGGGCCTTCTTCCACCGCGTGCAGAAACACCAGGTCGGCGCCGTGCTCGACCGGCGTCGAGGTGAACGTTGGCGGCCTGGCGGAATTCCTGCGCCAGTTGGGTCAGCTCGAAGTAATGGGTGGCGAACAGGGTGAAGGCGCGGGTGGCGGTGAGCAGATGGCGCGCCACGGCCCAGGCCAGCGCGAGGCCGTCGAAGGTGGAGGTGCCGCGCCCGATTTCGTCCAGCAGCACCAGGCTCTGGTTGCTGGCGTTGTGCAGGATGTGCGCGGTTTCGGTCATCTCGACCATGAAGGTGGAACGTCCGCCGGCCAGATCGTCGGACGCGCCGATGCGGGTGAAAATCCGGTCGATGGCGCCGATGCGCGCGCTGTCCGCGGGCACCCACAAACCGCAGCAGGCCAGCAGCGTGATCAGCGCGACCTGCCGCATGTAGGTCGATTTGCCGCCCATGTTGGGGCCGGTGATGAGCAGCATCTGGCGGGAGCGGGAAAGCTTCACGTCGTTGGGAATGAAGTGCGCCACTTGCGCTTCCACCACCGGATGGCGCCCGGCGCGGATGAGGATGCCCGGTTCATCGCCGAATGCAGGCGCGCAGAGTTTGAGCGTGCGGGAACGTTCCGCCTGGCTCGCCAGCACGTCGGTTTCGGCCAGCGCGGCGGCGATGTCGAGCAGGTCGGGCACATGCGGGGTGAGGCTATCGAGCAGCGCTTCGAACAGCGCCTTCTCGCGCGCCAGTGCGCGCTCCTGCGCGGACAGCGCCTTGTCCTCGAAGGCCTTGAGTTCCGGCGTGATGTAGCGCTCGGCGTTTTTCAGCGTCTGGCGGCGGCGGTAGTCGTCCGGCACGTTTCCGGATTGCGCGCGGCTGACTTCGATGTAAAAGCCGTGCACCTTGTTGTATTCGACCTTCAGCGTGTTGATGCCGCTGCGCGCGCGCTCGCGGGTTTCGAGTTCCAGCAGAAACGACCCGGCATCGCGGGTGAGTGCGCGCAGCTCGTCCAGATCCGCATCGTAGCCGTCGGCAATGACGCCGCCTTCGCGCAGCACGCGTGGCAGGTTCGTTCTGAATCGCGCGGGCGAGCAGATCGTGCACATCGGGGCGCGCGGCCAGTTCATTGCCCAGTGCGGCGAGCCGTGCATTCTCGTCGGGCAGCACGCGACACAATTCCGGCAGCAGCGCGAGCGTATCGCGCAGGCCGGAGAGGTCGCGCGGGCGGGCGTTGCGCAGCGCGATGCGGCCGCCGATGCGCTCCACGTCGGCGCAGCTTTTCAGCAGTCGGGATGATGGCGGCGGCCGTGTCCGGCTGCTCGGCCAGCGTGCCGATGGCGTCGCATGCGTTGCGTCAGGGTGTCTCGATCACGCAGCGGATGATGCAGCCAGTGGCGCAACAGCCGCGTGCCCATGCCGGTGGAGGTGGTGTCGAGCACGGATAGCAGGGTCGGAGCGGCTTCGCCGCGCAGGGTTTCGGTCAGTTCCAGATTGCGGCGGGTGGCGGCATCGAGCTGCACGTAATCGCTGTCGCGCTCGGCGTGAATGGCCTGAATGTGCGGCAATGCGGTGCGCTGGGTGGCCTGGATGTAATCGAGCAGCGCACCTGCCGCGGCGATGGCCTGCGGCAGATCCGCCACGCCGAAGCCGGACAGATCGCGGCTGCCGAATTGTTTTGCGAGGCGGGTTTGCGCGCTGGAACAATCGAATTGCCAGGGAGCGAGACGGCGGATCGAATAGGCGCCCTGCGGCAAGGGGAATTCATCCGGCGCCAGGATTTCTGCCGGGCGGATGCGCGCCAGCAAAGCGGGCAGGGCGGCGGGTTCGATTTCGCTGACCTGAAAGCGTCCGGCCGCCAGATTGAGCCAGGCCACGCCGATGGCTTCCGGCGCAGGAGAGATGGCCAGAATCAGCGTGTCGCGTGCTTCGTCCAGCAGGCCGGAATCGGTCAGGGTGCCCGGCGTGACGATGCGTGCAATCTGCCGCTCAACCGGGCCTTTGGCGGTTGCCGGATCGCCCACCTGCTCGGCGATCACCACCGACTCGCCCAGCTTCAGCAGGCGCGCCAGATACTGCTCGACGCTGTGATAGGGCACGCCCGCCATCTTGATCGGCGCGCCCGCCGACGCGCCGCGCGTGGTCAGCGTGATGTTGAGCAGCCGCGACGCTTTCTCGGCGTCCTCGAAAAACAGCTCGTAAAAATCCCCCATGCGGTAGAACAGCAGCATGTCCGGGATGCTGCGCCTTGATGCCGAGGTACTGCTGCATCATCGGGGTGTGGGCGGCGGCATCCTGGGTGCGGGACATGGCGTTGCTACCGGGGATTCAGACTTTCAGTTCGGGCGGCAGATGCGGCGCAATGATCTGCAGCATCTGCGCGAAAATTTTCGGGTTGGCGGCGACGATGTTGCCGGAATCGAGGAAGCCTTCGTTGCCCATGAAGTTGCCGACCAGGCCGCCTGCTTCCTGCACCAATAAGACTTCCGGCGGCGAGATCCCAGGGATTGAGGCCGATTTCCCAGAATCCGTCGTAACGGCCGCAGGCGACGTAGGCCAGGTCGAGCGCGGCGGAACCGGGACGGCGCAGGCCGGAGGTGGCGCGCATCATGTCGCGGAACATGTTGAGATAGGCTTCGGCGAAGCTGAATTCGCGGAAGGGGAAGCCGGTGCCGATCAGGGTCTCGGCGAGTTTGGCGCGTTTGGAGACGCGCATGCGGCGGTCGTTGTAGAACGCGCCGCGCCCGCGGCTGGCGGTAAACAGTTCGTTGCGGGCGGGATCGTAGACCACGGCCTGGGTGATCTGGCCTTTGTGCTTGAGGGCAATCGAGACCGAATATTGCTGCAGGCCGTGCAGGAAGTTGGTGGTGCCGTCCAGCGGGTCGATGATCCACAGGTAGTCTTCGCTGTTCCTGGCATCGGTCGTGCCGGACTCCTCTGCTAAAATCCCGTGGTTCGGATAGGCATCGAGCAGGGTTTCGATGATGGCGCGCTCGGCCATTTGATCGACTTCGCTGACGTAGTCGCGATCCTGTTTGCTGCGGACGGTAAGCTGGTCGAGGTCGAGCGAGGCGCGATTGATGATCGCCCCGGCCTTGCGTGCGGCTTTCACCGCCGTATTGAGCATGGGATGCATTTGGGGAACACGGGCTTCAAAGAACGAAGCCGCACATTTTACTTGATGACGCCGCCAGACCCGACACTTCTCGCCAATATTCGCATTGTGCTTACGCGCACCAGCCACCCCGGCAATATCGGCGCGGCGGCGCGGGCGATGAAGACGATGGGCCTGTCGCAGCTGTATCTGGTCGAGTCCCGGCGTATTTCCCAATAGCCAGGCGGAGGCGATGGCGTCCGGCGCGGCCGATGTGCTGGCGAATGCGGTCGTGTGCGCATCGCTGCCGGAAGCGTTGACGGGATGCACACTGGCGCTGGGTGTGTCGGCGCGGCGGCGCGACATCATGGCGGAGGTGCTGACCCCGCGCGAGGCCGCATTCCGTCTGCTGATCGAGGCGCAGGCCGCTCCGGTGGCGCTGGTGTTCGGCAACGAAACTTCGGGCTTATCGAACGAAGAGTTGGGCGTGTGCCAGGGGCTGGTATCCATTCCGGCCAATCCGGAATACAGCTCGCTCAATCTGGCGGCGGCGGTGCAGGTATTGAGTTATGAGTTGCGGCAAGGCTGGTTGGGACATGCCGGATGGCCGCAGCCGGAAATTGACGCGGCTTCGGTCGATGAGGTGGAGCGGTTTTATGTCCATCTCGAAGCCACGCTGGCCGAGCTGGATTTCCTGAACCCGGGCTCGCCGGGCAAGCTGATGCTGAAATTGCGGCGGCTGTTCGCGCGCACCCGGCTGGCGAAGGAAGAAGTGAATATCCTGCGCGGGATTCTGACGGCGGCGAGTGCAGGAAGCCGGCAGCGGAAACCGTGACCAACCGTTTTTGAGATCACAGTCATGTTCAGCAAAATCAGGGAAGAAATTTCAGTTGTCTTTGACCGCGACCCCGCGGCGCGGACGGTGTTCGAGGTCATCACGACCTATCCCGGCTTTCATGCCATCGTCATCCACCGGCTGGCGCATCGCATATGGAATGCCGGGTTCAAATGGCTGGCGCGCTTCATTTCGCATATTGGCCGCTGGCTTACCGGCATCGAGATCCATCCCGGCGCCACGATAGGCCGCCGTGTATTCATCGACCACGGCATGGGTGTGGTCGTGGGCGAGACGGCGGAGATCGGCGACGACTGCACGCTGTATCACGGCGTGACGCTGGGCGGCACCACATGGAGCAAAGGCAAGCGGCATCCGACGCTGATGCCGGGCGTGGTCGTGGGCGCAGGAGCAAAAATCCTCGGTCCGATCACGATCGGCTCGGGCGCGCGCATTGGCTCCAATGCGGTGGTGGTGAAGGATGTGCCGGATAACGCCACCGCGGTCGGCGTTCCGGCGCGCATTCTCGACAGCGCGGCGGAGAAACAGCGCAACCAGCAGGCCGAAAAACTGGGCTTTTCCGCCTACGCCATTTCCGCCGACATGAACGACCCGGTGATTAAAGCCATCCACGGCCTGATCGATCATTCCGCAAACATCGATCGGCGCCTGGAGATGATTTTGGCGCAGCTGAACAAGATGGGAGCGGACATGACGGAAGGTGAAGGCAAGGACGATAACTTTGATCCGGGCTATCTAAATAAAATAGTTGACTGAATTGCTAGGGTATTTTATATTGCACTCAACTTGAGGAGTGTAAAGATGAGACTGACAACCAAAGGACGTTTTGCCGTAACCGCCATGCTGGACCTGGCGCTGCGTGGCAACAAGGGGCCGGTGACCTTGGCGGGTATCAGCGAGCGGCGCGATATTTCGCTGTCGTATCTGGAACAGTTGTTCAGCCGCCTGCGCCGCAACGAGTTGGTGGAAAGCGTGCGCGGGCCGGGCGGAGGCTACTATCTGGCCAGGAAACTCGATGAAGTCAGCGTGGCCGACATCATCCGCGCCGTGGATGAGCCGATCGACGCGACCCAATGCGGCGGCAAGGAAAACTGCCACGATGAGCACCGCTGCCTGACGCACGACTTGTGGACAGGCCTGAATGCCCATATTTACGAATATCTGGATTCGGTCACGCTGGCCACGCTGGTCGCCAGGCAGGACGAGTGCGAGAAGAAAGTCATGCAGGATCGCCGTGGGCCAAAAATGGCTGCGGTTGTCTGAAGTCACACCAGCAAAGCGACAAGGCACTAAATGATGAAGACCATCTACCTCGACTACTCCGCCACCACCCCGGTTGATCCGCGCGTGGCCGAGAAAATGATTCCCTATCTGACCGAACATTTCGGCAATCCGGCTTCGCGCTCGCACCCCTACGGCTGGGAGGCGGAAAAGGCGGTGGAAGAAGCACGCGGGCAAGTGGCCGCGCTGGTGGGTGCCGACCCCAAGGAAATCGTCTTTACCTCGGGCGCGACCGAATCCAACAACCTCGCCATCAAGGGCGCGGGGCATTTCTATTCCGGCACCAAGGGCAAACACATCATCACCGTACGCACCGAGCACAAGGCCGTGCTCGACACCGTGCGCGAGATGGAGCGGCAGGGTTTTACGCCACCTATCTGAATGTGCAGCCGAACGGCCTGCTCGACCTTGAACAATTCCGCGCGGCGATTCGTCCCGACACCGTGCTGGCCTCGGTCATGCTGGTCAACAATGAAATCGGCGTGATTCAGGATATCGAAGCCATTGGCGACATTTGCCGCGAAAAGGGCGTGATTTTCCACGTCGATGCGGCGCAGGCCACCGGCAAGATGCCGATCAATCTGGCCAAATTGCCGGTCGATCTGATGTCGTTCTCCGCGCACAAGACCTATGGCCCCAAAGGCATCGGCGCACTGTATGTGCGGCGCAAACCGCGCATCCGCCTGGAAGCGCAGATGCACGGCGGCGGCCACGAGCGCGGCATGCGTTCCGGCACGCTGGCCACGCACCAGATCGTCGGCATGGGTGAGGCTTTCCGCATCGCCAGGGAAGAAATGGCGACCGAGAACGAACGCATTCGCATGTTGCGTGACCGTTTGTGGGCGGGCTTTGCGGACATGGAAGAAGTGCATCTGAACGGCGACATGGATCACCGCGTGCCGCACAACCTCAACGTCAGCTTCAACTTCGTCGAGGGCGAGTCGCTGATCATGGCCATCAAGGATCTGGCGGTGTCTTCGGGTTCGGCCTGCACTTCGGCCAGCCTGGAACCGTCTTATGTATTGCGCGCGCTCGGCCGCAGCGATGAACTGGCGCACAGTTCCATCCGTTTTTCCATCGGCCGCTTCACCACCGAGGCCGATGTCGATTACGCCATCAAGCTATTGCACGACAAGATCGGCAAACTGCGCGAACTCTCGCCGTTGTGGGAGATGTTCAAGGAAGGGGTGGATTTGAATACCGTGCAGTGGGCTGCACATTGATCAGGAGAGTGCCATGTCATACAGCAATAAAGTTCTCGACCACTACGAAAATCCCCGCAACGTCGGTTCCTTCACCAAGGACGACGAGGATGTGGGCACCGGCATGGTCGGCGCGCCGGCCTGCGGCGACGTGATGAAGTTGCAGATCAAGGTCGGCAAGGACGGCCTGATTGAAGACGCCAAATTCAAGACCTATGGCTGCGGTTCGGCGATTGCCTCGTCGTCGCTGGTGACCGAATGGGTCAAGGGCAAGACGCTGGATCAGGCGATGGAGATCAGGAACACCGCGATTGCCGAAGAACTCGCCTTGCCGCCGGTGAAGATCCACTGCTCGATTCTGGCCGAAGACGCGATCAAGGCCGCAGTGGCGGATTACAAGCAGAAGCACGGAGCGTAAGTATCATGGCCGTCACACTGTCCGAGCGCGCAGCGCAACACGTCAGCAACTTCCTCGCCAAACGCGGCAAGGGTGTGGGCATACGTCTCGGGGTGCGTACCTCGGGATGTTCCGGCATGGCTTACAAGCTGGAGTTTACCGATGAAGTGCCTGCAGGCGATGAGGTCTTTGTCAGCCATGGGGTGACGGTATTCGTTGATCCCAAAAGCCTGGCGTATCTCGACGGCACCGAACTGGATTACGCCCGCGAAGGGCTGAACGAAGGCTTCAAGTTCAATAACCCGAACGTGAAGGATGCATGTGGCTGTGGCGAGTCGTTTAACGTCTGAACGGGGTCAGGGGTCAGGGGTTAGGAGCCAGGGGCTTATGTGCTGCACGCTTTTGACCTGCGCGCGGCCAGAGACCGCACACAAACCCTGACTCCTGGTCATCCTGAGCCCCTAGCCCCTAAGCCCTCGCGATGCTCGACTTCTCCCACAATCATTTCGAACTATTTGGCCTGCCTGCGACCTACGCGCTGGATCGCGAGCGGCTGGACGCGGCTTATCGCGAGTTGCAGGGCAAGGTTCACCCGGACCGGTTTGCGGCTCAGCCGGAAGCCCGGCAGCGGGTGGCGATGCAGTGGGCGACCAGGGTCAACGAAGCCTATCAGACGCTGAAGCATCCCATCACGCGCGGTGCGTATTTGTTGCAGTTGCAAGGGATCGACCCGCTGGCGGCAACCAATACCTTCATTGCCCCGGCTTTTCTGATGCAGCAGATGGAATGGCGCGAAGCCATAGCCGATGCCCGCACGGAAAGAAACACGGCGGCCCTGGATCGTTTGCTCGCGGAACTCAGGAACGAATATCGCAAGGTCGAAGCGGAACTGGCGGGATTGATCGATGTGAAAAGAGACAGGGATGCAGCTTCCGAATCGGTGCGCAAACTCAAATTCATGGACAAGCTGATTGCCGAAGTCGGCGACGCGTACGAAGAACTGGAAGATTGAACCCGATGGCGCTGCTGCAGATTTCCGAACCCGGCATGTCCACCGCACCGCACCAGCACCGGCTGGCGGTGGGAATTGATCTGGGCACGACCAACTCGCTGGTTGCCACCGTGCGTTCCGGGTTGGCCGTGGTGCTGGACGATGCCGATGGCCGCCAACTCCTGCCTTCGGTGGTGCGCTATCGCAGTCAGGGTGCGGTGGATGTGGGCTACCGCGCCCAGTCGGCGCAAAGCAGCGATCCGCACAACACCCTGGTCTCGGTAAAACGCTTTATGGGGCGCGGTCTGGCCGACATCATTGACGCCGCCAGCCTGCCATACCGCTTTGTCGATGCGCCGGGCATGGTGCAGTTCAAAACCGTGGCGGGTGTGAAAAGCCCGGTTGAGGTATCGGCCGAAATTCTCAGGCTGCTGCGCACCCGCGCCGAAGCCGCGTTGAGCGGTGAACTGGTCGGCGCGGTGATTACCGTTCCGGCCTATTTCGACGACGCCCAGCGCCAGGCCACCAAGGACGCGGCCAGGCTGGCGGGACTCAATGTGCTGCGCCTGCTCAACGAACCCACTGCCGCAGCGATTGCCTACGGCCTCGATAACGCGTCCGAGGGCATCTATGCCGTCTACGATCTTGGCGGCGGCACCTTCGATATATCCATTCTCAAGCTCTCGCGCGGCGTGTTCGAAGTGCTTGCGACCAACGGCGATTCGGCACTGGGCGGCGACGATTTCGATCAGCGCGTGTTCTGCTGGATGGTGGAGAAGGGGCGCTTTGCGCCGCTGTCTGCGGGAGACATGCGCCTGCTGCTGACCAAGGCGCGCGAAGCCAAGGAAGTGCTCACCGAGCATACCGAGGTGCGTGTGACCGCCGTGCTCTCCACCGGCGAAATTTTGGATGCCACGCTGACACAGGCCGCTTTCAACGCCATGACCGCCAGCCTGGTGAACAAGACGCTCGCGCCGACGCGCAAAGCCTTGCGCGATACAGGTCTGGGCATCAACGAAGTGAAAGGCGTGGTCATGGTGGGCGGCTCGACGCGTATGCCCTGCATCCGCCACGCCGTCGCCGAGTTTTTCAAACAGACTCCGCTCACCAACCTCGACCCCGACAAGGTGGTGGCGCTTGGCGCGGCGATGCAGGCCGACGTGCTGGCCGGCAACCGGGGTGGCGACGACTGGCTGCTGCTGGATGTGATTCCGCTCTCGCTCGGTCTTGAAACCATGGGCGGGTCTGACCGAAAAAGTCATCCCGCGCAACACCACCATCCCCACCGCGCGCGCGCAGGATTTCACCACGTTCAAGGACGGCCAGACCGCGATGAGCGTGCATGTCCTGCAAGGCGAGCGCGAACTGGCGGCCGACTGCCGCTCGCTGGCGCGCTTCGAGCTGCGCGGCATCCCGCCCATGGTGGCAGGATCGGCGCGTATCCGCGTGACCTTCCAGATCGATGCGGATGGCCTGCTGTCAGTCTCCGCGCGCGAGCAGAGCAGCGGCCTGGAGGCCAGCGTGCAGGTCAAGCCTTCCTATGGTCTGGCCGACGAAGACATCACCCGCATGCTGACCGACGCCAACACTTACGCCCGCGACGACATGCGGGCGCGCGCCCTGAACGAGCAGATTGTCGACGCGCGCAGCCTGATCGAGGCCACCCGCGCCGCGCTGGCGGAAGACGGTGCGGACTGCTCGACGCCAATGAGATCGCCGCCATCGAACACGGCATTACGATTCTGGAAGACCTGTTGGGTGGAACGGACGATCAGGCCATCAAGCGCGGGGGCGAAGCCCTGAACCGCGCCACCACCGAGTTCGCGCAGCGCCGCATGGACCGGAGCGTGAGGCGCGCGCTGACCGGGAAGAAACTTGAATCTCTTGGAAGTTGATGGTGAATCCTGAAACAGTCTTATATTGACAGCGGGCGCACCCGGCGGAAAGTCATCCCGTGCACGCCCGCGACAACGGCTTGGAACCTGAGCTGCCGCCGAACAGGCGGTCGCGGCAAGGATACAATCCGAATGCGCTACCTAGGAGCCTGTCGGACTTGAAGGAAATCGACTGCAAATCTGCCTGGTCGGTTCATATTTCACCGTTTTCTTGGTCAATAGAACAACTATTGACCTGCAAAACCGGCAAAATCTGCCCTCGCCCAGCCAAATTTTCGCTACGATTCTTCAAGGCCGACAGGCTCCCAGCCAACAATCAAAATTAACCGCCTGCCCATGCCCCAACTCATCGTTCTTCCCCACGTCGAACTCTGTCCCGATGGCGCCGTCATCGACGCCAAAACCGGCGACACCCTTTGCGACACCCTGCTCGCCAACGGTGTCGAGATCGAACACGCCTGCGAGAAGTCCTGCGCCTGCACCACCTGCCATGTGGTCGTGCGTGAAGGATTCAACTCGCTCGAGCCTTCCGACGAGAAGGAAGACGACCTGCTCGACAAGGCCTGGGGACTGGAGCCGCAATCGCGCCTGTCGTGTCAGGCGCGCGTGGCGAACGATGACCTGGTCATCGAAATCCCGAAATACACCATCAACATGGTCAAGGAAGGTCATTAACAATGAAATGGACTGATACCCACGACATCGCCGTCGAACTGGTGGAAGCACACCCGGAAATAGATCCGCAAAGCATACGCTTCACCGACCTGCACCGATGGGTGATGGAACTCCCGGAGTTTGACGACGATCCCGATCACTCCGGCGAAAAAATCCTCGAAGCCATCCAGATGGCGTGGATTGATGAAGTGAACTGAACCGTCACCCACGCCAAACGGCACAGGCGCCTCGGCGTACCGGAATTTCGCGCAGCGGATCAGCGCGCAGCACCTGGCACGTAAGGCCGGGGGCGGGGCGGCATCGGCCTGGGCGGCTGGACCCGATCGGGCGGACCGTATATGTAGGGCTGGGGCACATAGACCGGTTTCTCGATGACCACCGGAGGCGCTTGCGCCTCGCGCCGCTTGGCCTCATCGGCCTCCTGCTTGAGGCGTTTTTGTTCCATTTCCCCGGCCCGTTCCCCGGCTTGGCGCACCCGCTCCTCGGCCTGCTTCGTTTCCTCCTCCGTGGGCGGCGGCGGCAGGTCCACGGTTTTCGACTTGACGCCTGCCGGCGGTGGCGTGGACGAATAGGTAACCTTGCCGTCCTTGTCCACCCATTTGTAAATGGGGTCGGCATGGGCCGGTAGCAGTACGGTCAGCAATATTGTGAGATACAGTATTCGCATGATCCTTGCAGTCGTGATCGTGAAGGCGATTTTTATTTTTGCAGTATAGGCACCTCTACGGTCGCCGTCCGCTCCGATGCGTCCCGCGCGGGATAACTCGAGGATTAGCGTCCGCCTCTTGCCCTGTTGTTGTTTTTAAGATTGCTGTCTCGCCGGCAAGCGGGCAAAACCGGCTTGAGCCTTTTCGCTTCGTGCTAAACTGGCATGAAAATTGAGGTGGAGATGGCCGAGGAGACTGATCTTTCCCGTACTGAACCGGCAAGCCCGCGGCGCCTGCAACAGGCTCGCAGCCAGGGCGATGTGCCGCGTTCTGCCGAACTCACAGCGTGGGTTGTCTTGCTGTCGGCGCTGGCCGCACTGGGCTGGCTGGCTCCCCGCATTCTGGTCTCGCTCACGCAGTATGTTCAATCCGCGCTGCGATCCGCCGCGCAGCCTTTCCCGGAGCATCCTTTTGCTGCCGCTCTGTCAGCGGCGGGCGTTTTTTTGCCGCTTTTGGGGGTGGTATTTATCGCCGTCCTGATTGCGCCCATGCTGCTTTCCGGCTGGGTGTTCGCCCCGCGTTTCATGCGTTTTGATACGCAACGCCTGCAACCTTTGGGCGCTATCAAGCGCCTGTTTTCGCTTGATGCTATTTTCGAGGCGCTGAAAACCCTGATGAAATTTGCCCTGGCCGGACTGGCGTGCTGGCTGGCCTTGTCGGGCGAGCTGGGGCATATTTTTGCGCTGCCGGGCATGGCGCCTGATCGCGCATTGGCGGTGGCGGCCGCGCTGGTATTGAAAACGATGCTGGCGGTGGCGGCCTCGCTCACGGTCATCGCTGCGCTGGACGGCGGCTGGCGCTGGTGGCGCTATCTGGCACGTCATGCCATGACCTGGCAGGAAGTGCTGGCGGAAGCCCGCGAGTCCGAAGGCAGCCCCGAAATGCGGGCACGCATGCGCAGCCAGCAGCAACAGGCCGGGCAACAGGCAAACGCAATGCCCAAAGCGAGCCCTCACCCCAACCCTCGTCAATCGGGTTGGGCTCAGCCACATCCCCCTCTCCCGCAAGCGGGAGAGGGCGGGGTGAGGGAAGCGGGCGAGGGGGCAAACGCTAGGCCCAAGGCGGGCCCTCTCCCCACCCCTCCCCCAAGGGGGGAGGGAGCAAACGCCAGGCCCAAGGCGATTGATGAGGTGATCGAATGAGCGCTCAGGGGGTGATGGTCATGGGCCAGCCTTTGAACCGGCTGGCGGCGCCGGTGCTGGTGCTGCTGATTCTGGCGATGATGGTGCTGCCGCTGCCGACCTTGATGCTGGACGTGTTGTTCACGCTCAACATCGCGCTGGCCATGATCGTGCTGCTGGTGAGCTTGAACGCACAGCGTCCGCTGGATTTCTCGGTGTTCCCCACGGTGCTGTTGCTGACGACCCTGCTCAGGCTTTCGCTCAACGTTGCATCCACCCGCATCATTTTGCTGCAAGGCCAGAACGGGCCGGATGCGGCGGGCAAGGTCATCGAGTCTTTCGGGAATTTTCTGGTGGGCGGCAACTACACGGTCGGGCTGGTCGTGTTCCTGATTCTGGTCATCATCAATTTCGTGGTGATTACCAAGGGCACCGGGCGCATCGCCGAAGTGGCGGCGCGTTTCACGCTGGATTCGATGCCGGGCAAGCAGCTCGCGGTGGACGCCGATCTCAACGCGGGCTTTATCAGCGAATCCGAAGCGCGTGCCCGGCGTTCCGACATCGGACGCGAGGCGGATTTTTACGGCGCAATGGATGGCGCGTCCAAATTTGTGCGCGGCGACGCCGTTGCCGGCATCATCATTCTCATCGTCTGCCTGGTGGGCGGGCTTGCAGTTGGCTTGTTCCAGCATGGAATGGTTTTGTCCGAGGCGCTGAATCGCTATGCGCTGCTGACGGTGGGCGACGGTCTGGTTGCGCAGATCCCGGCGCTGGTGATTTCCACCGCGGCGGCTATCGTGGTGAGCCGCGCTTCGGGCGAGCAGGATCTGTCCCGCGAATTTTCCAGCCAGGTGTTCGGGCAGCCACAGACGCTGTATATCGCCGCCTCGGTGCTGGCGGTGCTGGGGATAATTCCGGGTACGCCGCATGTGGCCTTCCTGACGATTGCGGCGGTGTTGGCGGGCGCGGCATATTGGGTGGAGCAGAGGCGGCGTGCCGGTCTGGTCATTATCGAGACGTCGGAATTGGCGGAGGAAGAAGCGCCTTCCGATCTGACCTGGGAGGATATTCCCCCCGTGGACATGCTCGCGCTGGAAGTCGGTTACCGTCTGATCCCGCTGGTTGATCGCAATCAGGGGGGTGCGGCGCTGGCGCGCATTACCGAAGCGCGTCGCCGGTTTGCCACGGATATGGGTTTGGTCGTGCCCCTTATCCGGGTGCGCGACAATCTCGAACTCAAACCCAATAGCTATCGGGTAACGCTTAAAGGCGTGGAAATGGCGCGGGGCGAAGCTCAGGCCGGGCGCGTTCTGGCGGTCGACACCGGCGAGGTGCTGGGACGGCTGGAAGGCGAGCCGGGCATGGATCCGCTGACCGGGTTTGCCGGCATCTGGATTGATGCGGAACGCGTTGAGGAAGCCGAGATTCGCGGCTTTCAGGTGCTGGAAGCGGCTGAACTGGTGGCGCGGCAAGTCGAGACCGTGTTCCGGAATCACGCCGCCGAATTGCTGGGGCGCGCGGAAGTCCAGCAACTGCTCGGTACGCTGGAACGCACCTCTCCGGGACTGATAGCCGATGTAACTCCGAAACATCTGCCGCTGACGAGCGTGCAAACGGTATTGCAGCAACTCATCGAAGAAGGCGTGTCGATTCGTGATGCCCGCACGCTGTTCGAAACCCTGGCGGCGCGTGCGCCCAAAACCCAAAATATCGAGGAACTGGTGGAAACCGTGCGTGCAGCGCTGGGGCGCAGCATTGTCGATCGTCTGTTCGAGGGCGCCGAGATGCTGCATGTCATCGGGCTCGCGGCGGAAACCGAAACGCTGCTGTTGCACGAAATGGGTGACGAGGGCGAGGCCCTGCTCACCCCCGCCATGATTGATGCGCTCAACCACGCCGCCGAGCGCGCCGTGGCCGAGCAGGATGAAAATGGCTATCCGGCCGTGCTGCTGGCCTCGCCGGGCCTGCGCCCCATCCTGTCGCGCCTGTTGCGGCGCGGACTTCCCCGCCTGGCGGTGATTTCCTATGCCGAAGTTCCCGCCGATAAAATGGTGCAGGTGAGCAGCACTTTGGAAACAGGAGGCCCGGTATGAGCGTGCAGCGATTTGTGGCTGCCAATGCGCGCGAAGCGCTCGCACGTATCCGCCGCGAACTGGGTGATGATGCCGTGGTGTTGTCCACCCGCGCACATCCACGGGGCGTGGAACTGCTCGCCAGCGCCTACGCCGATCTTGGCAAAATGGAGTCCGCGCCTGAAATGGCCGACGCCGCCAGCGGCTCGCGCATCCTGAAGGAACTCGCCCAGTTGCGCGGCCTGCTTCAAAATCAGCTGGCCGGGTTTGCCTGGAGCGCGGCCAAACGCCGCGATCCGCAGCGCGTCGTACTGATGCAGACCCTGTTCGCCGCAGGCTTTGGCAGCACCCTGGCACGTACCCTGGCTGCGCGTTTGCCGCGTGGCCTGAGTCAGGAGACGGCTCATACCTGGTTGCGGCAGGTGCTGATCCGCAATTTGCCGGTGATTTCCCGCGCGGATGAATTGATGGCGCGCGGCCAGACGCTTGCCCTGGTCGGACCCACCGGGGCAGGCAAAACCACCACGCTGGCCAAATTGGCTGAACGCGGCGTGCGCTTGCACGGTGCCGATCAGGTGGCGCTGGTTTCCGGTGACGCCTACCGGATAGGCGCGCAGACGCAACTGCAGGTTTACGCGGATTTGCTGGGTGTGGAATGCCTGGTCGTGAGCCAGCCGGAAGATTATTCCAGCGTGTTGCGCGCACTCGCCAGAAAACATCTGGTGCTGGTGGATACCTCCGGCTTCAGCCCCAAGGACCCGCGCGTGGCGCAAATTCTGGCGCTGGATGCCCTGGGTGTGCGGCGCGTGCTGGTGCTCGCGGCGAGTCAACAGGGGGCCGCCATCGAGCAGGCCGTGGCGGCTTTTGGCCGGGGTGCAACCGCCTGCATCCTCAGCAAGCTGGATGAAAGCCCTCAGCCAGGCGCGGCGCTCGACAGCCTGATCCGCCATCGTCTGCCGCTGGCCTATGTCACCAGCGGCCAGCGTGTGCCGGAAGACCTGCATGCTCCAAATGCGGCCTACCTCATCGACCGTACGCTGAAGAGCGGCCAGCTTGCCACGCCCTACGCCCTGAAACAGCAGGACTGGCCGCTGTTCGCCGGGGTGGATGCGGAGCGGGAGACGCGGCGTGCCGGTTGACCAGGCCGCCGGTCTGCGGCGCCGTCTCACGCGGCAAGCGCCGCGCAGCGTCAGTTTGTTCTCGGCACACGCTTACCCGGTTCAGGGTTTGGGCCGGGCCATGCAGGCGCGGGGATGGCGGGTGCTGCTGGTGGATATGAGCGGCCGCCAGTTTGCCGCGTCGAGCACCCGGTCCCTGTTCGACTGGCGGCAGCAGGCTGCGCGCCAGTGCTTGCAGGCCTTGCCCGTGGACGGACTGGAAGGCTTGCTTGCCGTCGGCGCGCAGGCCGGAGAGCCTGCCCTCGTCGCGGCCGCAGGCGGCTACGATTGGGTGCTGTTCGATGCCGGGAAGATACAAACTCCGCATGTCGCGCTGACCCCGGACCCCCTGCACACGCTGATCCTGCACCTGGCCACGGCGCCTGAATCCATCTGCAATGCCTATGCCCTGATCAAGGCCCTGCATCAAACCGGCAATGCCGCATCGGTGCTGCTTTGGGGCGAGCCGATGCCTTGCGAGCGGACGGCCGCGGCCGCAAGAATCTATCTGGGAACCGGAGCGAATCTGCCTGTTATCGTGAATGCTCCCGATAATGACCCATACACCGCGCTTGCCGCTAGAATTGCGGCAGGTGAGGCTGACGACCGTCAGCCAGACAAGCACACAGGTACAACACAAGCTCAACATGGCTAAAGTGGCTAATAAAGCGGCTAAAGAAGAGTTGACACTGGAAGAGCGGGTACGGAAACATACCCCGCTGGTCAAACGCATCGCCTACCACATGATGGCGCGCCTGCCTGCCAGCGTCGAAGTGGACGATCTCATTCAGGCTGGATTGATCGGCCTGCTGGATGCCATGTCACGCTTCGATGGCACCCAGGGCGCGCAGTTTGAATCCTATGCCACACAGCGTATTCGCGGCTCGATGCTGGATGAGCTGCGCGAGGCCGACTGGCTGCCGCGTCATGTGCGGCAAAAATCCCGCATGATCGAATCCGCCATCCACAAGCTTGAGCAGCGCCAGGGCAAGTCGCCAAGCGAACAGGAAATTTCGCAGGAACTCGGCATCGCCCTCGATGACTACCAGTCCATGCTGGGCGATGTCAAAGGCTCGCAGCTGCTGTATTACGAAGACTTCTCTGATGACGATAGCGCCAGTTTTCTTGAACGTTATCTGATTGACGGCGGCAGCGATCCCCTCGCGCTGCTGGCGGATGAAGGATTCAAGAACAGTCTGATTGGCGCCATCCACGGTCTGCCCGAGCGCGAACGTAACATGATGGGCATGTACTACGAGCAGGACATGAATCTGAAGGAAATCGGCGCGGTGCTGGGTGTTTCCGAATCGCGTGTCTGCCAGTTGCATACGCAGGCCGTGGCGCGGCTGCGGGCACAGCTCAAGGTCTGGAAAGACTGAATCCATTCCCCAATCAAAGGCGTTCAATCCGCGGCAATCAGAGATGGCATCTGCCGGCGTGGAATCGCCTACGGACTCGTGCCCGCGCTCCGGAGCTGAGGATCGCCCCTGAAATCCCCCTTAACGCTTAGCCGGCAACACTCACCTGATGCCCACCCAGGGGCCGTTTCCGGCAGGCGTACTCCTGTCTTCGATTGCAATGTAAATACTGCGGCCGAAAAAGAAGGGCAGACCCCAATCAACGCCGCCAAAGCCTGGACCGGCGAGTTCCGCGTCCGCGGTCACGGCGGGATTTGACGCAAGCAGCGACTCCGGGTTGCTGACCGTGAAATTGACCGTCAGGTTGGCCCCATTCACGCCTTGCAGGAAACCACTTTGTGCTTGCGGGGAAGGCGGGCAGTAGAAGCCCAGGAAAAAGCGACAGTCCGGGAAAAGTCCGCTCCCATAGAACAGCCCGTTTGACCCGCTGTCGATGAAACTGCCCGGATAATTCGTGGAGTTGACCATCGAAGTGAATTCACCAAAGGTGGAATCGACGGTAAGCACGGTTGCGGACCCGAGGCTGTTGTTTGCTTGCGTGCCTATTCCGAAGGTCAATGTTCCATTCACTTGGGCGGCGCCTGTTGATGGCACGGCCGGCAGGCTAAAAACGACCCCATTGTTATCGGCCGGAAATAGGGCCACCGGATTCCCCACCTGATTTGCAATGGAGACGGCTATCGGCGAGCAAGTGGCTCCAGCACAGGCATAATAGACGCCATTGGAAGCCTGGGATGCGCAGAATTGGCCGCAGTCCTGAGCGAATGTGCTAAGGCCGATTATTCCGTTGGCGCCAAGTGACTGCACCGTATCAAACGCCGGTCCGGTACTGCTGCATGCGCTGGGTACGGTGGGGAAGGCGGGATCGCCAATGATCTGAATCATGGCGTTTGAAGCCTTTTCTCCGCCCAGCTTGATGTCCGCTGCCCTGACAGGACCCCAGCTGTAGCCGCTGACGAACTGCATGCATTCGGCCACAGGCTGTGCAGGCCCATTCCCATTCACATTTGTGGATTGGGGCAGTGCGGCAAGCAGGCCCGGCTGCAGTACCGAGGCCAGAATTCGCACGCCTGAGGCTCCCGTATCGACCAGAACGTGATCAATCGTCTGACAGTTTGCGGTGCCCGGCACGCAGAGGGTGACCGACGCGTACAGCAAATTGATTACGTTTGCCCCGGGCGGCCCTGCATCCACCACGACCGCAATCTGGTTCGTGGGGTTGCCCGATGAACCAGAGCCGCCGCCACTGCCCCCGCCGCTCCCACTGCCCCCGCCGCTCCCACCGTCACCGCCACCACAGGAAATCAGTCCGATACAGGCAAATACCAGCGTACACCAGAGGGGAATAAACCTGGGCTGGGAACGCATGATTTCACCTTTCGTCATTTCACTTCCATCGGGTCGACGTCGGCCGGAACCAGCCCGGGCACCCAGGCTGAACCTGTGAAGTGGCGCATGTGGCCTGAAACCCTGAGCACAAAGTCGGGCTGGTCAATGGTTCTTAATTGGCGAGTCCTGCTCTGCCCAGTGCTGGCATTGGTATAGCGGGTGAAATAGGGGCCAAGCACCTGGCCGAGATCCGGCTTTGTCTGCCCGTCCCACGCCACGCCGAAAATTTTGCCGTCGGGGTTGACGTATTGACGGACACTGACGTTTCGTGCCGTATCCCGCAGTTCATGCATACGAAAGCGCTTTTCACCTGGGGCGACCGCACGAAGTTCCATTCTGGTAACGACGGCATCCCTTGATATTCCCGATTCATCGCCCCCCAACGCGGCAAAAGCCGGGGCCGAGATGCCTGCCCACAAGAGTAGTGTCAGCCTGATTATCAAATTCATTGCGGCCCCTGTTTCCGTAAATTCAGTTGAACCGGAATTGCAATCATAGTTGAATTGAATCATTCGTTTTCGGCGATGGCGTGGGTAAGGCTGACGTCAGGGCTAGGGGGCTATTGCCCGCACGCTCGGGTCGATGGTTATTTGGTAGGTGCCTGGGCTGGTTTCACGGCCCAACATACGCAGCAGGGGGGCCAGGTCTTGGCGCGCGCTTTGCTCCGGGGTCGCCGTGACTCGAATGTCCGGATTCTTGCCCGGCCGCCAGCCGCCTGAACCGGTCAGGGTAAGCGGACCGCCCATCGTGATCAGGTGGAAGTCCAGCCCATTGCCCTGCCCGTTCAGGTCCAGCACATAATTCCCCAAAGGACGAATGCGGCTTAGACTCGAACCCGCCGCCTTCCAGTAAGCCTGCGCCTTGCCGGCAGCATGACTGCGGTCAAAGCGCACCTCGTTGACCTGTAAGGCAAGCTGGCCCGAAAGGGCTGCCGCCCGGAGAGTGGGAGACAACACCCCCAGCAGCGCCGCAGGCAATTCCAGCTTTGCCTCCTGGATATAGGTTTCACCCCAGCCCAGGGTGGCGTTCATGACCGGTTTGTTGTCGCGAGTGGATTGTGCATTGATGTGCAGCTTCAGCGCTAGCAATTCTCCAGCGTCGATATTCCAGCTTACGGGGATCAGGGTAACGGCCTCGCCGCTGGGCAGAAGTGCCTGCAGGCTTCCTTCGCCTCGCCAGAATGTTCCTGTGGTCCCGGTCATTGCAAGAATGCCCTGGCTGGTGCGCTGCAAAAAAGCGTCGATCCAGGTGGCGGGCAGCATAACCAGATAGGTGGAGAAGAGGGCCAGAAGCAGGAGTCCCGCCTTCAGCAAGCGCTTCACCGCTGGCCACCTGTCAACGTCATTTCCAGCTTGGCCAGTCCGGCCTGTTCGCTGGCGGTGATACGACAACGCACCACCCTAACCCCCTTCCGTTCCAGATCAGCCAGCCAATCGATCCAGGTGTCGGTCGGTAACGGTTGGGTGCTGAGTTGCAACTGATCATTTGCCAGGGTTACGAACTGAGCGAAACTTTCTCCAAGGCCGAAAGCCGCAGCCGATGACTTCACCCGTTGTTCCAGGCCGCCGTTACCCGAATCCCCCATGCGTGTTCGAAGGCGCTGGATTTCTGCCGCCTGCACCCGCATCAAACGCAGTTCGGCGCGTTCGGCAGGCAAACGTTTAGCCAGTTTCGATCTGGCCTCATTCTGGGGCTCATATAACAATCCGTAACCGAGGAGAACAAGCAGGGTGAGGCCCCCTGCCAATAAAGACATTCGTTCTCTCGCGCTTCGCCCCGTCAGGTAGCCACGAATGCGGTCGAGCCATTCATTGGCCATGACGGCCCTCCTTCTCGGCGGACTTGATGCTCAAGCGGATGCCCTTGCCATTTTCCTTGTCATCGTGCGAGCTGACGGTCAGCCCCTGGGCAGCCGCTGCCGTTTTCAACTGGTCGAGCCAGGCGGTGTCTGCTTCGGCTATTGAGGCACTGATTGCACCGCCCTCGTAACTCAATGTCCGAACATGGATATTGCCGAGTTGGGGCCAGGCCTGGCTGAGCCGTCCTAACAGGCCAACCAGGGAATTCGGCGACGGAGTGCCGGTGGCCGTCTGCATGCTGTGAAGTCGTTCCGCGACCTGCCAGGGCGGGTCGACGATGGCTGAATTCGCGGGCAGGGCTCTCTCGGCCAGCACATGCTGTTCGTGTTGAATGTTGGTATTTTCCCGTGCCAGCATCGCCCAATCAAGGTTAAGACCGACCAACTGGATGGCGGCCAGGGAGACCGCCCCCCAAGCCACGGGACGCGCCAGCCGGGTCCAATCCATGCGTTTAAGGCCCGGAGAATGCTTGCCCTGCAGCAGGTTGGGCAGTTCCGGCCATGGGACGGCACGCCAATCCCAGGGACCGGCTTCCTCCACCGTCGCTGCGAGGGCTGTGCGCCAACGGCCCCAGTCGGGCGATCCGGCATTCTCGCCAAGGTAGGCTGTCACGGCCTCTGGGCGCCCGCGTTGGGCAAGGGCCAGAATCAGGCCGACCGGAGGTTCACCGTCATCCAGAGACATCCCCTCGCACTTGCCGAATCGTGCCAGCGAGTTGTTGCTTCGCCAGCAGACTGACCAGTTGCCCTCGGTCCAGGGCAGAAGCAGATATTCGGGCAGAGCGCTCTCGGGATGCAGGCCAAGCCCGGCAAGTTTGGAAAGGATACGATGCAGCCAGGCTTCCTCCACAACCGCCAGGGTTGCCTCGCCATCCTTGGTGCGATCCAGGACCACGGCGTGGATTGCGTCAGCCTCGACCAGAGTCGCCGCCTCGACGGCGGCAGGCAGCAAGGGAGCCAGCCGGCGCTCGGGCAGATCCGGCAGGGGCGTCTTCAGCGTGAGTACAAGGTCGCTGGCCAGAACGAGGCGGCAGCGTCGTGATCGTGGCAGATCCACCAGTTGGTTGCCGCTGCTTTGAAGCCGGCCCTTGTCGTCCAGAAGTGCCCAGGCACAATCCGTCCCTTCCAGAAAGGTGTCACGCCGCAAATAAAGGCGGAGTTCACTCATAGCTCGGCCCTCCAGACAAGTTTTGGCAAGGCGGGGCCTTCCCGGTGGTACATGGCCTGGTTACCGATGGCCAAACGTTCATTTGTGACGCGGGCCTGCACCAGAAAATACTGGCTCGATACGGATACCCCATCTGCGGGTGCCGTCATCCCTTTGGGCAAAGCCTGCTGAAAGTCCTCGGTATTACGGTAATAAATGCGTTCCCGTTGGGCGGCCATGGTGTAGGCCTCCTGAGAGGAGAGTCCCTCCACCAGCGCGGCCAGGACCTCCGGGCTTGCCGTATTGACGTTGATCGGGGTGCGTGTGGGCAGGGCAGTCACATAGGGGCGCAATACCGAGAGGATGTTACGGTCAAACCCCTTCACGCGAAGCAATTCATTCACATTGACCAGGGGATGGTTGGCCGCCCGGTAGGGCATCGGAAGGCTTTGGTAATACGCCGACTCGACGCTGTTTGTGTTCAAGGGAATATCATCGGCGTCGATCCAGTCGGCAACGGCAGCGGCCAGGTTTTCCGGCAGGTGCAGGGTTCGTAGCAGGCGAACGAAGACAGCCAGTTGCTGGTTGTCGATCTGGCCATTCGAGACCAGGTTATTCAGGTTGAAACGCCCCTCCAGGTCTTCCATGCCGCCCGACACCCGATAGCCTTCGGCCTCCACAGGGGGCAACTGTGTAGCCCAAATCTCGCCGAGGTGGTCCACACTGCTATGGCGCGCATCATCCATAAGCACGGAGGCGCCCCATTGCTGGGCTGCGCGCAAAACCCAGTGGGCCTGGTCCTGATGGGTCAGGTTTTCCAGCCGGCGCCATTCCACCCGGGAGCGGAACATGAAACTGCTGGCCGCCAGAGCCGCAATGGCAACCACCAGCATGGCAACCAGCACGGCTGCGCCGCCCTGCCGTGCTGCAAAGGTCTGACCTATCGGGTAAGTAATGCGGTGACGCGCCATTGGTAAAGAATTTATTTTTACTCGAAAGGGATCATTGCACAGCCACCACGCGCCGGATAGGGGTGCCATCCGCTACGGCGATATTAAGCTCGACCGCGCGCGGAAGCGGACTCCCCGTTTGAGCTTGCCATTCGGTCAGCCACTGCCCCTCCGGATTCAGGTACTTGAACGCGCACGAGCGCAGCCCGCCGAGCAAAGTGAATTCCTTCGGTGTGTCCGCGGGGTTGTTCACGTCCGGCCAGACCAGCCGGCTCAGGTTTTCCCCCGCGCATCGGTAACCTATCCTCTGCAGGCCCTGATCCGCATCCTCCGGGAGCAGGCGCAGCAGGTCGAATTGCCCTGCGCCATCCTGCTGCATCAAGGTATGGAATCCGCTGCCGATGGGATCCTGCGGATCAAGACGTGTCGTGGTATTGGATAGATCCGAGTCCATTAACGCAAAGGCAGCGGCCAGTTCATTCAGCTTCTCCATTCTTGCAGTGGCCTGCCGCTGTGTATTGAGCACAGCATCCAGGGCACGATAGGCCACCACTGCAAACAGGCTTAGCAATACCATGGCCACCAGCACTTCCATGAGGGTAAATCCACGGACGTTTCTCATTGGGGCGAAGTCAGAAACGCTGCACTATGCTGCAGCGTCCGACCTGGCTCCTCCCGGTCGGCTATCGTGACGTCGAGGCGTTTGAAGCCTGGATTGGGTGTGGGCTTGACCTCCTGACGAATCACGAAGCTATGGTTGGCAAACTCCTCTTCGGATGTGGTGATGCCGGAATCGGGCCAATCCCCCCGGGCTGTGCGTTCCGCCACGATGTTCTGGGCCAGCCAGAGCGCCAGCATGTGGTTGCGGTATTCGCCCACGCCTTCGATGCCTACACCGGAGGCACGCAGGGCGGCGGTCAGGCCAATCGCGACAATGGCCAGGGCAACGAGCATTTCCAGCAGACTGAAGCCCCGGACGGGTGACTTCACGTGCCATCTCCCGCGGCAGGTGCAGACTTAAAGCGGCCAGCCTTGCCGGTAACTTTGACGCGGGCTTCACCCAGGGCGATCTCCACTGAAAGATCGTGCGTAGTCCGGTTGCCCAACGGGACCCGTTGACCGAACTCCAGAGTTTGTCCGTCCATTTGGATGCTGCGGATAGTCGCTCCGGTCGGCAATTGACGTGGGTGCAACAGATCGTCGCCCCTGATTACCGTCCAGTCCGGCCCCTGATCGGTCAGTTCCCTTGCCTGAAATTCATAACCACTCTCGTTGCCGACCCAGGCCAGGGGCATGCCATTTACACCCGATTCTTCGCCCGCCAGGCCAAGGAGCGCAGCCAGGCGTTCGCCCTCCTGGCGAACCACGGCACTGTGGTCGGGTCGCAGGGCGATCACGGCCACAGAGAGACCCACCGAGATGATGACCAGGACCACCAATAACTCGATCAGGGTGAAGCCCCGATCGATTGTCTCGCCTGCAAGAGCGCTCAGAGCATCCAGGAGCCGACGTCCGCATCCTTGCCTTCTCCCCCGGATTCACCGTCGGCTCCCAGACTGATGACGTCTATATCGCCATGACGGCCGGGGTTGAGATACACGTAGGCATGGCCCCAGGGATCTTTGGGCAGTTTTTCCAGGTAGCCGCCTGATTTCCAGTTATCCGGGATGGGGGCGATGGCCGGTTTGGTGACCAGGGCCTGCAGGCCCTGTTCCGTGGTGGGATAACGGATGTTATCCAGCCGATACATTTTGAGGGCCTGGATTACCGTGGCGATGTCCTGCCTGGCAGCGACGATGCGGGCCTCGTCCGGCCGGTCCATGATCTTCGGGGCAATCATCGCGGCCAGCACGCCCAGGATGACCAGAACAACCATGAGTTCGATGAGGGTAAAACCTTTGTTTCGCATATCCGACCTCTTAAGCACAACGTGTTCAGTGCACCAGACGATTCATATCGATAATGGGTTGCATGATAGCCAGCACAATGACCAGAACGATACCTCCCATGATCAGGATGAGCAGGGGTTCCAGCAGGGCGGTCAGCGCAGACAGGCGGGTCTCGACCGACAGTTCCTGCTGACGCGCGGCATGCTCGAGTACCCGCGCCAATTCGCCACTTGCCTCGCCGCTGGCAACCAGATGCAGCAACATGCCCGGGAAGGCCCCGCTCTGTTTCAGGGCCCGGCTGATGCTCTGTCCTTCCCGTACCCGGGTTGCGGCCTCGGCCGTGGCGCGACGGAATACTTCATCGTCCAGGGCCGCGCCGGCATAGCCCAGGGCATTGACGATGGGGACCCCGCTGCCCACCAGAACCGCAAGGGTATTGGCGAAACGGGCGCTGGCCAGTCCTGTGCGCAGGCGGCCAATGATGGGCAGACGTAGCAGGAAATGATGCCAGCGCAGGCGCATCTCATCGATGGTCAGCAGGTAACGGACGACGAAAGCCCCCACAACAACCAGGATCAGTGCTATCCACCATGTCGCGCGGGCGAGATCGGAGACCATGATCATGGCACGGGTCAGCCAGGGCAGCGACTGGCGGGACTGCTCGAATACCGACACCACCTGGGGAACGACGTAGGTTAGCAGTACGCCTACGATCAAACAGGCCACCACGGTGACGATGACGGGATAAATCAGGGCGACCCCCACCTTCTGGCGCAGGGCCTGACCCCGCTCCAGATAGGAAGCGAGCCGCTCCATGACCTGGGGGAGGGCGCCCGCCTCTTCACCGGCCTGGACGATGGCCCCGTAGTAACGGGGGAAGGCGCGCGTGTGGCGGGTCAGGGTTTGTCCCAAACCATGACCCGCGAGGACATCCTGATGGACGCTGCTTAATACGGCCCGCACCCTGTCCTCATCCTGCTGTTCAACCAGGGCAGCCAGGGCCCGTTCGATGGTCAAGCCCGCAACCAGCAGCGTCGCGAACTGACGGGAGAACAGCGCCAGCGCCAGCGCCGGCACCCGCCTGCCGCCAGCCCCACTCTGAGCGGGTGTATCACGCGGCGTGACGGCTTCGGCCAGCAGTCCCTGTTCCCTCAGGTGGGCACGCACCGCACGGGGATGGTCTGCCTCCAGTTCACCCCGGTGGCGCGTGCCCCGGGCATCCACCGCCACATAGCGCCAGGCCGTCATGCCGCCTCCCGGGTCACTCTTAATACCTCCTCAATGGAGGTTTCGCCCGCCAGCACCCAGCGCAAGCCGTCCTCCCTCAGAATCTGCATGCCATGGCCCTCGGCATGCTGACGGATGAGATGCTCGCCCGCGTTGTCGTGGATCAGTCGGCGCAACGGATCATCGATAGTCAGGAGTTCATACAGGCCGGTGCGACCCCGGTATCCCGTGTGATTGCATTGCTCGCAGCCCTTGGCCAGATAGACTTTGGCGGGGGGTTTGGAGCTATCGAGCGCAGCCCATTCCTGAGGGCTGGGTGGGTAAGCCGTCTTGCAATGGGGGCACAACTTGCGTACCAGGCGCTGTGCCAGAACGCCGATCAGGCTGGAACCCAGCAGGAAGGATTCAATGCCCATGTCGGCAAGTCGAGTCACCGCGCTGGCCGCATCGTTGGTATGCAGGGTGGCGATGACCAGATGTCCGGTCAGACTCGCCTGAACAGCAATCTGTGCCGTCTCCAGGTCGCGGATTTCACCCACCAGAATGACATCGGGGTCCTGGCGCAGGATGGATCGCAAGGCGCGTGCGAAGCTCATATCGACACGGGAGTTGACCTGAGTCTGACCCACACCGTCCAGGTCATACTCGATCGGGTCTTCCACGGTCATGATGTTCAGTTCGGTATGGTCCATGCGGGACAGGGCCGCATACAGGGTGGTCGTTTTGCCCGAACCGGTGGGTCCGGTGACCAATAGAATTCCATGAGGCTCTTTGATCAGATGGTCCATCTGCCTTGAAACTTCTGCGCTCATACCCAGACGATCCAGTTGCAGAAACTCGGCATTCTTGGCCAGCAGGCGAAGCACAACGCGCTCTCCATGGCCCGTAGGCAGGGTGGATACCCGCACGTCGATGGCCTGGCCGCCCAGCCGGATAGAGATGCGGCCATCATGAGGCAGGCGTTTCTCGGCAATGTCCAGATCCGCCATCACCTTGATGCGGGAAGCCAGTGCGGCATGCAGCGCCCGGGGAGGTTCGAAAACATCCTTCAAAACCCCGTCTACCCGAAACCGGACCAGGGAACGGTTTTCAAAGGGTTCGATATGAATGTCCGAGGCCCCTTCCCGCAGCGCCTGCATGAATACCAGATTGATCAGCTTGATGATGGGTGCGTCGTCATCCGCCTCGAGCAGGTCCTGGATGCGCCTGCTGTCCTGCATCAGGCTGGATAGTTCGGCCTCATCACCCAGTCCATCCATAAGACCGCTGGAATTTCCACCGTCGGAGTAGCTCTCGGAGAGCGCTGCCTCGAATTCATCGTCAGATAGCAGACCTACCGACAAGGGTAGACCGAACTGACGGCGCAGTTCCGCCAGCGCCTCTGGACGTGTATTGGGTCGAACCTTGACTGCAAGCCCCCCAAACGCGTCCGGGGTGGCCAGCACACCCGCAGAGCGGGCAAATGAATAGGGGATACGCTTCAAGGTTTGACTGACTGCGGTGCGGCTGGGGCCTTGTCCTGGCTTGGGCTGTCGCTCTGTAAATACAAGTGGTCGCTAATCAAGGGAGTCGTCACATCCGGCAGCATGAGCTTATGGCCTGGCGCCATAGACTTCTCCTGGCCGAGGATATAGTCGTAACGCGGGCTGGTCACCGCAGCGGCATCAGCCGCCGTGCGCACGACCACAGGGCGAAGAAAAACCATCAGGTTGGTCTTGTTGCGCTTGCGGGTGCTGTATCGAAACAGTTGACCCACAACCGGCAGGTCACCCAGCAGCGGAACGCTGTCCTCCCCATCGGTCATCTGATCCTGAATCAGCCCGCCCAGGACCACGACCTGTCCGTCATCCACCAACACCGTGGAATCGATGGCACGCTTGTCGGTGGACGCCAGGGTGGGGTCCGTCCCCGGCGATTGACGAAGCTGGGACACTTCCTGGGAAATCTGCATGCGGACCGTGCCGCCCTCGCTGATCTGCGGCTTGACCCTCAGGGTCAGGCCCACATCCTTGCGCTCATAGGTCGTGAACGGGTTGGAGATCGCCGAAGATGAGGAAGTCGGCGTGGTATACGAGCCGGTTGCGAAGGCGACGTTGGAGCCCACGGAAATCTTCGCCTCTTCGTTGTCCAAAGTGAGCAGGCTGGGGGTTGAAAGGATATTGCCGCCCGCTTCCGTTTCCAGGGCACGGGCCAATAGGGCGAGATTCTGGCCTTTGAGAAGCCCGATGGTCAGACCGCTCGCGATGCCGAGCAAGCCAGCAGTCGTGCCGGAGCTAGCCGCAGCGGCAATGGTAGCAATGTTGCTGGCTGGGGTGCTGTTACCGAACAAACCACCCAAGGTGGTGTCCTTGGACACGTTTCCGGCGGCGATCCACTGGATGCCGAATTCCGCCGCCTTGTCCGCCGACACCTCAACGATGAGGGCCTCGATCAACACCTGGGCGCGGCGCACATCCAGTTTTTCCACCACCGACTTGATATTGGCGAATATCGCTTCAGGCGCGGTAATGATCAGGGCATTGCTGCCCGGGTCGGCCTGGACTCATGCCCGCCCCAACTTCCCGGTTGGTTGAGGAATTCACGGCTTGCGCCGCCACAGTCGCAGGCTGGGCGCCGGAGGTTTGGGTCAGGGACGCGGCATCCCCGGTCAGGATGTTGCGCAGCGTCCTGGCCACTTCCACTGCCTGGGCATTCTTCAGGTAGATCACGTGGACGTTGCCTGCAACCGGGGTGGGAACGTCGAGGGTTGCCGCCAGATTTTGCACCTTGCCAATCAGGCTGCGGTCGCGGCCGCGAACGATCAGACTGTTGGAGCGGTTATCCACCCCGACCTGGAGGAGATCGTAGGTGGACGCCCCTGCCCCTTGGGGTATGAATACACGTGATACCAGGGCGGAAATATCGTCGGCGGAGGCATATTTGAGCGTGATCAGCACCGGTTCGTCGACAGTAGGAATGTCCAGGCTGGCGACAACCTGTTCCAGGCGGGCAAGGTTATCGGCGTAATCGGTCACGATCAGGGTGTTGCTGCCGGCATCCGCATTGAAAATGCCATTGGGGCCAACCAAGGGGCGCAGCGCAGTCTGGAGTTGGGTGGCAGATTCATGCCGCAAGGTGAATACGCGTGTGGTCATCTCCCCACCCACCCGGTTGACATGGGCTTTGCTCTTGGCGGGGGTCGCATAGAACTTGGCATCCGCCTCGGGGATGATGCGCACCACGCCGTCAACCTGTACCGCCGCATAGCCCTGCATCCTTAATGCCGACAGGACGATGTCATAAGCTACCGATGGACTGACCGGGCGGGGCGAGGTAATTTTGAGCGTGCCCTTGACGCGGGGATCCACCACGAAGGTTCGCCCTGTCATCTCGCTCATGGCCTCGATCACCGAGCTAATGTCGGCATTGACGAAATTCAGCGTGATCCATCCCTTTGGGGGATCCTTGGCTGCAACAGCGGCGCCGGACCAGAACAAATTCATCGAGAGCACAAGGACATATAAGCCTCTCATGGCCGCTCTCATTCTTCTTCAGCCTGGATGCGCCGACGGCTGCGGTTAGGGACAGACTGAGGGGCTGAAGTCGCGGCCGGCGCACTATTTTCGTGTGGCTGCAATTCCTTCTGCGTGCCTGAGGTCGTTGCGTCCTGAGGGGCTGAAGTCGTGGCCGGCGAACTATTTTCGTGTGGCGGCAATACCGGTTGTGTGTCTGAGGCAGGGGCAGCCCGAGGGGTTGAGGTCGCGGCTGGCGATTTATCTTCTCGTAGCCGCAATTCCATCTGTGTGCCTGAACTGAGGAGAATCACGCGATCGCTTTCAATTTGTTTGAGCATAACCCCGGGGACAACTTCATTTCCTGGGAATACCGGCACGTCGCCGGTTCGGGTGTGAATTGTGGCAAACCCACCCCCTTTTGAGCCGGCAAACACACCGGTCAGTTGTAATCCTTCGAGCGCCTGTGATTGCGTACTGCCACTCCCGAACAGCCGGCCTACTGTCTTGGTGCTCGACTCGGGCTGGGTCATCGTAGCAGACGCGAGCTCGTCCACTGGACGAGGTGCGGTGAGTTCAGTCAACCACCGGCCTGCCAGCATGATCGCGGCCAAAGTGAACGCCACAGCGAGCAGACGGGCTGCAGAATCAAATATTACCGGTCCGGAAAGGGCGGGGAAGTGTAATCGATCCATCTTCACGTTGCGAAAGTATACTCCTGGGCCATGCGCTAAACATGGATTTCACCTGCCCTGGATGGGGATTTTGCGTGACGGATTTGAGGCCCGCGCCCGCCTTGCCGATGATCACGAAACACCCGGCTACAAATCGGGTCGAGCGCCCACTCCATGAAGCGCGGAAGCGCGGGAAGCGTGGAAAACAAGCTCAAACTATTGAGCGATCAGACGAAGATCGAATACCTGCCGCCATATGACGGTGGCCGACATCGCGCCGTCCATACCCTGAAAATCGATCCGGACGCGGCTGGCTGTGCCTGATGTCGTGCTCCGGGCACTCAAAGCGAAACCCTACTTGCTCGCGAGAAATTCAACCAGCGCATCGATGTCGCTCGGGCTGAGGGTCTTTCCGGCTTTGCGCATGGCGCACATGCCGCCGGACGGCTGCACGACTCCGGTGTATTTCCCGAGCCTGGCCTTCAGATAGCCGGGTTGCTGGCCGGCTAGATTCGGTATTGCCCGGCTGGCTTTGGTGCGCGGGCTCCTGCGCACGTACCCCTTCGCATCGGGACCGTGGCAGTCAATACAGGCGAGGCCATAGACCCGTTCCGATGTGTAGATCTGCTGCCCACGGGCTAGCAGCGTTTGATTGGGATTGGCGATGGCGGGCATCTCGGCCGGCTTCTGCTTGGCAAAGTAATTGGCAAGGATGACCAGTTCCTGCTCCTTATGCAGAGATGCGATCAATTGCATGGCCTCGCTCTCTCGCTTGTTCTCCTTGAACAGTTTCAGCGCCCTGATCAGATACTGTTCATACTGTCCGGCAATGTTCGGGAATCCGGGCCCCGCCGATTTGCCATCAACTAAATGGCAGGCGCTGCAGCGCTGGATATGAATGGAATCCGGTGTGAGGACCGCGCCGGTATCCGCGCCGGACGGTAGCGACGCGGACGAGAATAGTATCAGACCGGCAAGCGTGTTCCATATGGACGTTCTCAAGCCACTCTCTCCTATCAATAATGCGGATCCCGTTCATAGCCCGGTTCCGCTGTCATGCCGAAGTGCGATATCCGCGTGAATGCGGGCATTAAGACCCGTTAACTCTAATTGATCTCGTAGCGGGCGGACAGGTAAATCAGCACGGTCTCGGCGTTCTGCGGGGCGACGCCCAGCGAAAGTACAGTGGGCAGGAAGTCGACACTCGCATTTTTTGCCCAGTCAGACTCCCGGTAATTCTCGTACCAGATTGCAGCGCGTAACGAGAGTTTTTCTTTCATCTTGTAGTTGCCATGCACTCCGATGGCAAACAGGGTGGAGCTCAGATCGGGCAAGTCGGAAGCGTTTGCATACTGAATTCGACCTGTGAACGTTGAATAGGTTGCATCCGCGCCCAGGTCGAGCTTATCGGGAATCGCCTTCCAGTTGACGCTCAGGCCAATCGTCTGGGTCAGATTGCTGTCCGACTCCATCCAGCTATTGCTTACCGGCGGCACGGGTATCCATTCGAGACCTGATTGGTCGGATTTCAGATCTTCATACGTGTAGTAGGCAGAAGCCGAGAGCGTCTCGTTAAAGGCATAGGTGAGACTTGGGGTGACGGTCCAACCATTGGCCTGAGTGAGGCCCAGAACCATGTTGGGATAATCGTCCTTGTAGTACTCGACGTCAAGGTTGAGAGACAGGTTTTCCCGCGGGTTGTATGCCACATCGAGCCCGACCTTGTTGCGGTTGCGATCGGCCAGTTCGAAAGGCTGCATCAAGGGGTTTACCGACTCGGGAAATACCGGATTCCCAAGCGGCGGGGTTTGACTCGACAACGGAACAAAGGTGGAAGCGTCTCGGGTCGAGTACGAATATTTCAGGCTGCCCTCGACCGTTTCCAGCGGTTGCAGTTTGAGTTTGGCCCAGAACGTCATGTCCTTGGTCTCTTCCACCTGCTGGTAGGTGTAGTTCATCTGGTCGTAATCGAATCCGCCGGACAGATCGGCGTCCTTAGGCAGCCGGTAGCCGGCCTTGGCGCGCAGCAGATTCTGTTTGAAACTGTATGGAAGGTTCTGGCGTGTGACCGGGGCCCCGGTGCTGGGATTGATCGCCAAAATCGAATCCGTAATCACATAATTGTAATTGTTGACGCTGGATTTGTTGTCACGATTGTTATAGGTATAACTCGCGTCCAGACGCAGCTTGGGTGCGGGCCTTGAACTGATATCGAGTTTGGCCAGGATGGTGTCCACTTTGCCGTTCAGGCTGGATGCCGGCAGCCCGGGGGTCACGATTAGAGGGTTGATGGTATACGGCAAAAAGTCCTGATTCTGAGTCAGGCGCCCGAGAGCAAACTGGGCGCCCAAACGGGTGTGATCCGTTACCTGGTAGCCCAGGTTGGCGCTGATCCGGTGGAACTGGTTATCCGGGGCTTCCGCAGTTTGCCCGTAGTCCTGTCCGGGCGCATGAGTAAAGGGATTTTCCCAGGTGATTGCGTCCTGCTCGTTCTTGAAAAAAGAGCCCGAATAGACAAGGCTGTACTGCAAGCGGTTGCCCTTATAGCCCAGACTCAAACCGAAATCGTCGGTCTTGTAATTGAAATCCACCGGCAAAATGGACGTTTCAGAAAAGCCGAAGGTGCCGCCCACATCCTTGGTGCCGTCCTTTTTCTCTTCGCGAAAGAAGCCGGTGATTTCCCATTCCTTGGCCGGAATCATGGAGAATTTCACACCCAGTCGATCCCGTTCGGTTTTGAGGGGAGTTTTGGCCAGATCGGCGCCAAGGCCGGGCATGGTGCCGGTGGTAGCACCGGGCACCCAGTCCGCCGGCAGCCCAAGCACGCCGCCACCCTGGTTGCGGAAGGGACTGCGGGCAAAATCCTGCGCGCGGTAATTGGGGATCTGGTCGTATTCGACGGCAACGCCATATTTGCCCTGCTTGCCGCCATCCACGATCACGTCGCGTGATGCAAGTCCCAGGTCGATGGCAATGACGTCCAGATAGCTTCCGTCATTGCCGCGATAACGGACATCGCCGCCGGCGTTGATCACGCCGCCGCTGTCCACCAGGCCGGTGTAGCGGCCAAAATGGTATGAATCTTCGGATTGGTAGCCGACCCCTGCTTCCACCCAGCCGGACCAGCCGCTGTAATCGGGACAGTCCTCGCAGGCCTTTGTCACCGGGGGCTTGGCCTCTTCCTTCTTGACAGGGGCAGGCGCTTTGGCAGCCTCCTGTGCAACGGCAGGGGCAACAGTGGGCTTGGACGCCACCTCCTCTTTATTGACAAGGGCAGGCGCTTTGGGAGCCTCCTGTGCAACGGCAGGGGCAACAGCGGGCTTGGACGCCGCCTCCTCTTTATTGGCCGGGGCGGCAGCTTTCACGATGTCCTGCGTCAGGACAGAGGCAGCGGCAGGCGGGGGCGCCTCGCTCTTGGCTGCAGGTTCGCTGGGCGCGGCGCTCGGCGACTTGTTGCCATGGCACTTGGCGCAATTGCCTTTGGTGGCAAAGGCCTTGGTCCCGTTGTGGCAGGTGAAGCAGTATTGTTTGCCGGCAGCATGGTCCTCAAAGGCAATCTTGGCGTTGCCCTTCTCCTTCTTGAATATGCTGGTGTGGCAGTCTTTGCATGTGAGGCCGTGGTCCGCGTGGACCTGGCCGGAAAAGATGACAGGCTTGGGACCCCCTTCGAAAATGAGTTCATCACCCGGGGGCACGGCGAATGCCCGAGTGGAGGACACGATCGCCCACAGCGCCGCAAAAAGGAGGATGAAAGCGTAGCCGGTTCCCTTGGGCCCCACCCTACCGCCTGCCTCGGCTTCACCAGCTTTTTTTGCCGAATCGGCTGCGTATGCGGTTGAGGCAAAGAGTTGCACCAGCGCCGCCACGAGCAACGCACATCGCAAGGAGAATTTATCAGCGTGCATGTCCTGGTTCCCTGATCTGCTTTCGGCAATTCTTGTTTATCGTATTTGTCCTGAGCGCCGTTATCAGCGCAACAAGGTCGATCCGGACGGGTGGTTCGATCCGTGTACCGCGGAGTGGCAATTCATGCATCCCTTGACCTGCATGAACGGACTTGGGAGTTTCTTGCCGTCGTAGCGGGCGCTGGGGTGGCCCGCCGGGTCATGACACTCCTGGCACAACTGGGGAACGCGCTTCTGTTTCATTAGCGATGGCTGGTTCGAGCCATGGGGGGTATGACAGATCATGCAATCCTGCGCAGCGGGGGGGTGTTCCCAAAGGAACGGACCGCGTTTGTCGGCATGGCAGGAAGTGCATTTTTCACGGGAGGCCGCATTCACCGAAAAACCGGTACCGTCTGCGCCATGGACATTGTGGCATTCGGTGCATGCCATCTTGCCTTCCCGCACCGGATGGCGGGAAGCCTTATAGAACTGGGCCTGCTCGTTCTTATGGCAGGTGAAGCAGACATTGGCCTGCTGGGCGCGATCCAGCACCGGGTCCTTGACTACGTGGATCGTGTGGCAGGAGGCGCAGGCCAGGTCGTTGAACTCGTGGGTACTGCCCTTCCACTCGACGCGTTGATGGGTCTGGTGGCATTGCAGACATTTTTCGTTCTGGTCCTTGACCGGGGTCCAGAAATTCTTGCCGAAGTTGATGATCGTGCCGCCCCGCTTGTCGTTCTTCGAAGCCTTGATGTGCTTGCTGCCCGGTCCGTGGCAGGTCTCGCATTGCTTGTCCCCGAACGGGGTCCTGGGATCCGCCGTCACCGCGTGTTTGGTCTTGAACAGCGGGAAGATCGGGTATTCATTGTTCTCATCGTGGCAGGCGACGCAGCTGTTCGCGCCATCTTTGCTGAACGGGACCTGCTTCAACTGTTCCACCGCAGCCTCTTTCTGCTCCGCCGTCATCGGCGCCTTGGGCGCGTCTTTCTTGGCCGCAGCCGGGACCGGCGCCTTGGCCGCCTCTTCCTTCACGGCAGCAGGGGCCGGCGCCTTGGTCGCCTCCTGCTTGACCGCAGCCGGAACCGGTGCCTTGGCTGCCTCTCCCGTCATGGCAACCGGAGCCGGTGTGGCGGTCGCTGCGTCGGGCGACTTGTTGCCATGGCACTTGGCGCAATTGCCTTTGGTGGCAAAGGCCTTGGTCCCGTTGTGGCAGGTGAAGCAGTACTGCTTGCCGGCAGCATGGTCCTCAAAAGCAATCTTGGCGTTGCCCTTCTCCTTCTTGAAGATGCTGGTGTGGCAGTCTTTGCATGTGAGGCCGTGGTCCGCGTGGACCTTGCCGGAAAAGATGACGGGTTTGGGCCCGCCTTCGAAAACGAGTTCCTCGCCTGGCGGCACTGCGAGGGCTTGACTGGAAAATACAATCGCCCACAGTGTGGCAAGAAAGAGTATGAAAATCGATTCAGCCGCCCTCGGCGTCCCCCTTGTCTTGAACATGCGCATTGTCCCGATCCTGTTTATTTCTATGATCTGTTGGTAGAGAGTCGGCTGTGCCTGGCCGGTACGGCTTGAAGGAGGTAAGGTGGACGACCCGTTGAAGGGTAAGCCCATTTTAGGTATTGGACAACCCCAAAAGCCGCCGGTAGCGCACATTCCCGCTGCGTTGTGGCGGGATCGCATCACTCCATTTCGACAGGGGCGGGAAGCCCTTTTGCGGTATAAGGCGGAACGTATTCGATCTTTGCCTTGTCACGTAATTGTTTGAGTGCGTTGTCGAGGGCTTCACCCTTCCGTTTCTCCATGAGCATATTGGTGATCGCCGGTTTAGCCTCTGCCAGGGTTATCGGCTGCGTCTGCTCGGCAAGCACAAACAGGACATTCATCTGATCCTTGTTGCCCAGGACGGTAGTGCCGCCGACAGGCACATTCTTGAGCTTCTGCAACACATCATCGGGCAAGCGATCGGAAGTCACCGAGACTGGCGTACTGGTGTGCGGAATATTGTTCCCGGTCAACCACTGATCGAACTCCTCGACTTTCTTGCCCTTGCCCAATTGGGCCTGAATCTCCTCCGCTTTTCCTGGTGGAGCCTGGATGCTGAATTCATGGATTTGATAACGTTTACGCTCCGCAAACCGCGCCGGATTGTTGTTGTAAAAGGCACTGATCTCCGACTCGGTCGGATTGACTACGGCGGCCAGTTGCTTCTCCATGTAGGCCATGGCCAGAATCGTCCGGGTCGAAATGGCAATCTTGGCGCGAATGTCCTCATCCGCATCCAGCTTGGATTGAACCGCAGCCTGGCGCAGCAACTCCATGTCTATCATTTGCTTCATCTTCGGTTCGGATATGCCATGTTTTTTGTCGCTGGCAGCGTGTCCTGGCCTGACGTCGAGTTCGGCCACGCTGATTGCCTGGCCATTAACCTTCACCCCCACCTTGGATTCGACTGTGCCCGTTGATTTTTTTTCAGTGCATGCGCACAGCGACAGGCTCAACGCAGCGATGAGAACTAGAAACTTACTGGTTTGATTCATTAATACTCCCGATCAGATCACATGTAAAAACCGGGAGGGCCGTCTTAGGCCCTCCCGCGTTATGTTGTACAGCGCTTACGGCTAAAAGCCGAGATGCACTACATCCACTGGCTTCATGGCACCGGGCTGGTGACAGCCATCGCAGGTTTCGAACACCCTGCCCCTACCAAGATCGGCCTGGGTCGCCGTTCCAAACACCGCACCCCCGGTTACTGTCATATGGACCTTCGCGTCTGCCGTATCGTGGCAGCTTGAACAGGCCGACGCCTTGGGAGATATCACCGTATTATCCGACGCATCCGTGTCCGTGACGGTGGCGCCCTTGCCGCTGGTGACATCGGTCGAGAGATCAACAGCAAATGTCACGGATGTACCCAGCAGACTCCCGCTTTGCTTATACGAGCCGTTGGCATGGCAAACGTCGCAGTTCTTCAGTCCCGCGTATTTCCCCGCCATCGAACCGGTAGTCAATTTCACTTTGGGCCAGACCGGATAGTTATCAGCCTGCTCCGCATGCATCATGTGGATCATGCGTTTGAAGTCGGCCGATTCTGCATACTGGGTCACCACGCCACCCGACACGAAGGTTCCGTCAAGCGGATTGTTGCCGTTGTGACAGATCACGCACACCTCGGGATCCGTCTGGCCGCCGTCGTGTCCGCCCAAGCCCGGCTGGAAGGTGCTGACGTCAGTGAAAGCCAGGTTCCTGCCATGGCAGGCGTTGCACTTGTCGGCGGAAACCACCTCACGCCGATCAATTTTGTTTCCACTCATAGGAAAGTACCTGACCACGTTCTTCACCGGAATTGACCAGTTCGTGTTCGCGTCCTTCTTCTCGCTGACAAACCCCTGCAAGGCGATGGCAAGCGTGCCGTTAGCCGCAGCGGGTAACACGGTGGAGGTCAGCTTGAAGTGGTTGCTGGTCCCGACACGCTGTACCGACGGATCAAATATGACATTGATCGAGACCGGTTGACCCCGGGTGATCGGACCCGCTGTCCCCGCCTTGGGCAGGCCAGCCGCATCGCAGGTGGGTGAAGCGGTGGGGGCCACTGTGCAGTTGCTGCTCCAGGGACGCCCGATGGCGCCGTCGTTGGCGTAGTCGGTGGTATTCCAGCCGAACAACATGTTCAGGGCGCCGAAGCTGAACATCTTGGTGGTGGTCGTGCTATCCGTGTTGACGGTGTACTGGTACGAGGGATTCAGCATGTCGTAATCGCTACCTGTCTTGGGGTTGCTCACCGAATACTCGACGGTCACCGTGTTGTCCGGATTCTTGGTGATGCCCCAGATGTTGTATTGATAGTTTTCTCCCTTCACCCATTCCGTAATTTCATGTTCCTTGGCGATGGTCGCAGCGACCCCGGTGCCCGCGTCGTTATGGCAGGACTGACAGACCGCGTCGAGGGTGGCGTCAGGATTGCTGATGCTGGGCGAGAAGAGGGAGGCATAAGGCGCATGGGCGGTCTGCCACCCGGAGCCGGGCGCCTTGTAATCGTCATGACAGGCCCAGCAGGCGTTCTTGCTGGGCCTGGTCTTCCAGTTGTCGCCCTGCGCGGTTTGGTGGGCCGCGGTCGCCGATCCGTCGTGGCACTTGACGCAGTTGCGCTGGTCCTGCGGATACAGGACGCCCGTGATCACTCCGGCCGTGTCCTTCCTGGCCACCGCCGCCTGCACCGCATAATCCTGGGTCAGCCGCTTGCCCATGTGGAACTTGTGCACCATCAGCTTGAAATCGATGGGGTTCCCGGTTCCGAAGTCGGCGCTTCCGGGGTTGTGGCACATCACGCAATACTGCGGATCAACTGCGTTGCCGTCGTGCTGCGCGAAGACCTGGTGACATTCGTTGCAGGAGGCGCTGTCCACCACAATTCTGGCAGCGGTCAGATTGCCCTGGCTGTCCTTGAAGGGGACCGCGGTACCACTGGAGCCGAGGGTGAAGTCCATGAAGGGATTCACCTTCATTGTCGTGTTGGTGACCGGGTCGACATAGCACAACTGGAGCGCGACCCGATGCAGGGTTTTGCCGTCCTTGACGGCCAGATTGCCGTTGTTGGCGACCTTGCCGGGGGAAACATTTTTCTCGTCGACCGCATCGGCCATCAGCAAAGGCGTGGTGACATCCGTTGCAAAGCGGTAGGTGTAGAGACCGTTCGCCTCTTCCAGTATTCCCACGATACGGGTGCTCGGATCGGCAACGGCGGTGTCGGGATTGGAGTATCCGGCCGCAGGCTTGGGATCGGTCGTGGCTTCGACGACCGCATACTGGCCGGGTGTGGACGTGGCATATCTCTGGCGTGAAATAAGGCTCTGCCAATTGGAGCCGTCGAACTTGGCAATGGCAAACGTCACATTGGAGTGGTTGCAGGCCGGATCCGCCGGCAGGGTTCCCGTCGGGTCACTCAGTCTCAGGCCGGAGACGGGTTTACCTGACGAGTCGTTCACAACGAAGGTCACCACGGGCGGGCTGTTGACCGTGACACTTAAAATCGTGCCTCCCGGCGTGGCGGGCAGATTGATCGAGGTCGAGCCGCCGCCTCCCCGCCTCCCCCGCCTCCCCCGTCACCCCCGCCGCAACCCGACAGCGTGCCCAGCAACAGGGCCGTCAGGGCAGCGCCAAGATTGCGTAATCTCATGATCTTCTCCGTTGTTCAGCTACAGACGCATCCCGATACCTATTTCTGCTTGGCGATGATCTGGCGCCTGATTTTCTCATAAGTCTGAACGGGGATGATATTGCGGGTGACCAATAACGCCTTGCTCAGATAGGGCCGCCCCGCGATGATCTTGCCGGCCAGGGCGTCGTCGATGCCGGGCAGCGTCTTCAGTTCGGCCTTGCTGGCGCTGTTGATGTCCACCCCTTTCACGGCGGCGGTCCTGGCCGTGCTGTCCTTGCCGGCTTTCGCGGCCCCGGCGGCCTGGCTGCTTGCGGCGGGCGTTCCCGCCGCATCGGATTTTTGCGTGTCCGCATAGGACGCGCCGGTTGCGTAAAACAATGCCAGGGCGATCAAGCCTGTCTTGCCGATGCTGTGTTTCATGGTCCATTCCTCCTGAGCCGGACTAGCCGGAATCCACATTGGTTAACCCCGTTGTAGCGATGGCTGCATCGGGCTTGTGCTGGTCGGTGACTTCGAAACTCCAGTTGTGGAGCAACGTCTTTACCTCTGGACGCTTGCGGGCTCGCAGCAGCCATGTTGATGAATGTCTCCATGTTCATTTGTATTCCTCTGTCGCTGTTCTAGGGGTGTGTGAAGTATTGCCCTTGATCTGGATACTGTCTGTCCCAGTGGCGACAATCGATTAACCGGATGCGCCAAGTTGGGTATCAGGGAGGCAAACAGGGGTAAAGCAAAGGGACGAGATCGACGATAGCCAGACCGGCGCAGACCATACTGCGAAACTGTTTCGGCAGAAACCACTTTATGCGGAGTGGCCCCTGCCGAAAAAGATTCCCGCACAAAAAAAGATGCGTCCGACATCGACGCATCCGTAGTCCTTCGCTGAACCCGTCCTTCCGGACCCCGGGTTACGGCGAGCCGTAACCCGGGGTGGAATCAGCAACCGGGTATCAGATCACTGCACGCCATGGGCTTCCTTGATCGGCACGATCCCCGTGGTGCCATGGCAGACCAGGCACTGCTCGCTTCTGCCGAGCGCCACGTTGATATCCGTCGTGGGCGCTACGCCTCGCGCCCGATAGATCGAACCACCGCCAGTCAGCTCGATGTGGCTTCTGACCGGTGTTCCCGGGCTGGCAGCCATGTTACCGTCGTGGCAGGCGAAGCAGGCGTTCGCTATCGGCGAGTTCACCAGGGTGGCGCCGGTCGTGGCCGCATCGGGAACAGTCGGCCGAAGCATCGGAACTGTTGTAACCCGAACCGTAGGCAGCACCCGCGGTGACATAAGGGCTCAGGGAAAGAGCACCCGTCGTACCCGCGGCGGCCATCGTGCCGTGAGCCGCAGTCCGGTACAGGCGGTCGTCCACCTGGCTGAGGCCGGAGCTGGCATCGAAGTTATAGCCGCCCGGCGCGTGGCAGGTCACGCAGTTCTTCAGGATTCCCGGGTAGGTCACATCCGCGAAGCTCGACACTGATTGCCGGTGGTGGTCCAGCGGTCGTCATGCGAGTGCCAGTTGTACGGGACCGTGCGCTTCTCGGCGGAATGGATACCATGCACGAACGCCGTCGAGTCAGCCGACCAGCCGGAACTGCTGCGGTTGGGGTTATGGCACATGGCGCACATCTTGGGATCATTGCGCTGGCCGCTATGGAACGTGGACTCGGCGAAGATGCCCAGCTTCTCGTGACACAGGTTGCACCGGGCGGCTTCGACGGTGACGCGACGCGCGGTGGCGCCGGTGGCGACCCTCGAGACATCCTGGGCCGGCACGTTGAGACCGTTGGAGCAATTCGCGGGAGCCGTGGCAGGACACGTCCTCAGGTAGCCAGGCACATTGGTCTGGTACATGGCTGCGTAACCCATCGCGCCGGTGAGCATATTGGCGCCAGTGGGGATGACCCTGGCGGTCAGGGTCACGGTGTAGCAGCCGGGGGTCGTGCCGTCCGGGCAGGTGGCCGGGCCGGTCAGGGTTCCCGCACTGGTGCCGGTTGCCGAGCCGTTCCAGATGCCCAGGAGTCCGGCATTGACATAGGCGTTGAAATCAAACGGCGTCGCTTCGCCATCCTGTGGAACGGCATAGGCGAAGTAGACACTGGGCGCACCGTAGAAGTTGGGCCACATATCCGTGTCCGTTGGGCCCGAGGCCGGGAGGAAGTTCAATTGCGCACCACTCTGCAGCATGCGGAACACCATGACCGGATTGCGGCTGGCATTCAGCGAGACGCTCTTGATATCGTAGTCGACCGTCACCGCGCCGGCCGGCATGCGGCTGACATTGGCAGTGGAGACATAATAGGAGGTCACGTTAGTACCCGACACGATCGCGGTGACCGGGATGTGGTAGACGGTGGCAATCGCGCTCGGGCTGTGGCACAGGGCGCACTTGGTGTCGTCGGCCTGAGCTCCGCCCACGTGGCCAAGGCTTGCAAACGGACTGTTCGGGTCCATGGTCGTCCCGCCGCCGGTCGCGAAGTCGATACCGTCATGGCAGGCGCCGCACGCATTGCGGCTGGGCACGTTCTTCCAGTTGTCGGCATTCGCGGCCTTGCTGTTGTCATGGCACTTGGTGCAGTTGGTCTGATCCTGCGGGAAGGTGACCTCGTTGGCCACGAACCCGGCAACATTGTAGGTCTTGGTCAGCCGCTCACCGAAGTGGAACTTGTGGACCATGTACTTCAGGTCGATGGGCGCGCCTCCATCGGGGTAGCCGAGATCGGTCAGGTTTTCGTCGTGGTAGTCGACGCTGCCCGGGTTGTGGCACAACACGCAGTAGTTCGGGTCGACGCGACGTCCGCCGTGCACCGCCAGGTTGCCATGACACTCGTTGCAGGAGGTCCGGTCCACGACTTTGCGCATGGCTGCTGCCGTAGTGGAATTGCCGTCGCTGCCCATGGTGAAGTCATAGATGGGATTGATAATGACCGTCTTGCCATCGGCATCGACGTAGCAAAGCTGCATGCCGACGCGATAGGTGGTCGTGCCATCCTTGGCGAGCGTATTGCCGTTGGTAAAGATCTTGTTGGTGGATACCGCGGCGCCGGCAACATAGGCGGCGTCAGTTACATCCGTACCGAAGGTGTAGGTGTAGTAGCCCGCGGAATTGTAGGTCAGGGAACCCGTGCCTGCGGTTCCCGCCGGGACGGTCGCGCTGGGAACGGGATCGGTCGTGCCTTCCACATAGCCATGCGGGTTACCACTCGACCTTACCTGAGAGATGAGGTTCTGCCATGTATCGGGCGCTGTGCCGCTGCCCTTGACCAGCTTGGCCATGGCGAAGCGCGTATTGTAGGTGCTGCATCCCGTCCCGGCCCCTGCCGCGTTGAACAGGGTCAGGCCCTGCACGGGTTGACCGTTCGAGCCGATCACGGTGAAGTTCACCTTGGGCGGGCTGGCGCTCGTCACCAGGGGTATGCCGGTCACTGCCGTAAACGCGTTATTGGGATCGGCCGATGTGGGTCCCGCTCCGAGATTGACCGAGCCAACGCCGCCACCACCGCCGCCGCCACCGCCGCCGCCACCACCGTTATTATTATTGTTATTATCGCCACCGCCGCAAGCGGTCAACGCGGCAGTAATCAGGGCAATTACCCCCAATCGCACGATTGATAAATGCTTGATGATCGTCATTTTTTGCTCCTCGATTTATTAACGACTGGGTTCTGAAATACCGGCAATACATGGTGACCAACTCCCACTGGTTGATGATGGGATATAAGCCCGACATTGTTAATGATGCATCTGCATCAATTACCTGTCATTGTTAAACTAATCGGAACTTATTTGCTTATGGTCAAAAATCCCGTGCCGTCGGGCGATCGGCAGCCTGCGCTGTAGCGGATGACGGGGGTCTGCAGTGTAGATCCGGAAGCGGTTCCTGATCTACATCAGTTGATGCTGGTGTGCGCAGTTCACAGCCTCGATCCTGCTATGGTATCCGAGCAGGCTTCCCCTTTTGTGCCATGACGATCACGTGCCATCTATTGCTTTGGGCCCAACGTGTGCCCCCTCTCCCGCATGTGATTCCGCATGGGCTTCAGCCCGTAGCGGATCGGAGTCGTTTAGGGCTTGCGGGGGAGGATTGGGGGGGCGAAGCCAGCATTTGGGGTGCGACCTCCACTTCGGCAGTGGCGCGGACAAAATCGGGGGAACCCAGCCAGGTCTCCGCCCCGTCCAGCCGGGCCTGAATTCCGCCCCCCGGTGTGGAGACAAATCCGGTGACGGGCGCGGCTTCCACGCCGAGGTTCCGTGCGTGTTCCAGCACCGCCCGCGCCAGCGGATGTTCGGAGGCGGCTTCCAGACTGGCGGCCACGCGCAGCAACTCAATTTCAGTTACCCCCGCCGAAGGGTGGATGGCGGTCACGCCCGGTTTTCCTGCGGTGACGGTTCCGGTCTTATCCAGCACCAGCACCTGCAGACGTCCCGCGTGTTCCAGCGCGGCGGCGGAGCGGGAGAGGATGCCGAGCTGCGCGCCGCGTCCGGTGGCGACCATCACCGCCGTGGGCGTGGCCAGCCCGAGCGCGCAGGGGCAGGCGATGACCAGCACCGCGACGGCAAAGATTCCTGCACAAAAAAATGCGTCCGAAATCGACGCATCCTCAGTCCTTCGTTGAACCCGGCCTTCCGGGCCCCGGGTCACGGCGACCCGTGTCCCGGGGTGCAGCCGTCAAGCCGGGGGTTATCAACGGTTGCATGCCAAAAAAAACCGGATGCGTTTAGTACCTAAACGCATCCGGAATATCTAGCTCAGTCCAGCTTCCTCGGCTGGGACACGGTACACCGTGTCCCGCGTTGGATACTGGTCAACCACCAGCCATCACATTACAACCCGTGCATGGCCTTGATCGGCGCGATGTTGCTGTTGGGGCCATGGCAAAGCAGGCACTGCTCGGCTTTGCCAAGAGCGGTAGTGCGGTCGCGATAAATCGATCCCCCACCCAACTGCTCGATGTGGTCCCTGACCTTCGTGCCCGGCGACGAAACCATGCCGCCGTCATGGCAGGCGAAGCAGGCCGTGGCGATGGGCGAATCCACCAGGGTGGTGCCCGCCGCGGCGGTAGTCACACCGGTGCCGGCGTTGAAGCTGAAGCCGGTGCCGTAGTTGGTGCCACCGACGATGAAGCCCAGATCCTGGAGGTTCTGGTTGACGATGGGATCGGCGGCCACCGTGCCGGAAGCCACGGTCCGGTACAGGCGGTTAGGCACGGCACTCAGGGTGGTGCTGAAGTCATAGGCACCCGGAACGTGGCAGGCCTCACAGTTATTCAGCTTGTTTGGGAACCCAACGTTGCCGAAGTTATCCTCGGAATCAGTGGCATGCCAGGTGAATGCGGTCGTGCGCTTGCCGCCGTTCACTGACGCAGTGCCCGCATGGATGGCATGGACGAAGTTGGTCGAGTCAGCCGACCATCCGCCACTGGCCCGGTTGGGGTTGTGGCACCACGAACAAGTCGGACCATCGTTGCGCTGCCCGGCATGGAAGGACTCGTCGGTGAACTCGCCCAGCTTCTCGTGACACAGGTTGCACTTGGCGTTGTCGACGATGACGCGGCGGCCGGCGTAACCGGTGGCGACCTTCACAAGGTTCCGCGCGGGAACGATCAGGCCGCCGCACTTGTTGCCATTGGCGGCAACACCGCACAGTTTCATCGGATAACCCGCCACGTTGGTCTGGGTCAGCGGCTGGGTAGCCGGCAGGCTGTAGGTAAAGCCCAGTCCACCGGTGAGCATCACCGCGTTATCGGGGATGGTCACGCCAGTGAGCGTGGCGGTGTAGTAGCCGTTGGCGTCGGGTCCGCTCAAGGTGCCCGCACCGGTACCGCTGGCCGTGCCGTTCCAGAGGTTCTTCAGATACCCGGAGGCCGAGGCGTTGAAGTCGGCCGGCGCGTTGATGCCGTCCTGCGGCACGCTGAAGACGAAGTAGACGCTGGGGGAACCGATGAAGTTGTCCCAGATCTCCGTTTTCGCACCAAAGGTATTAAGGTCTGTGCGTACCCCATTCTGCAGCATCCTGAACACCATCACGGGCCGCTTGCTGGCATTACGCGAGACACTCTGGATGTCGTAGCTGACCTTGATCGCGCCAGCCGGCAGCTTGTCGTCGTTGGAGGCAATCGAAGCCGCATTGGAGTTGGCGTTGCCGCCGGGGGATACGTCAAGGGCATTTTTCGGGAACGGCGGGGTTACCGGGGTATGGTACACACTATTAATGGCCTCTGGGCTATGGCACAGGGCGCACTTGGTGTCGTCGGCCTGAGCTCCGCCCACGTGACCAAGGCTTGCAAACGGACTGTTCGGGTCCAAGGTCGTCCCGCCGCCGGTCGCGAAGTCGATGCCGTCATGGCAGGCGCCGCACGCATTGCGGCTGGGCACGTTCTTCCAGTTGTCGGCATTCGCAGCCTTGCTGTTGTCATGGCACTTGGTGCAGTTGCGCACATCCTGCGGGAATTTGATTTCGTTGGCTAAGAGGCCAGCGACATTGTAATCCTTGGTCAGATGATCGCCCATGTGGAACTTGTGGATCATGTACTTGAGATCGATGGGCGCGCCTCCATCGGGGTAGCCGAGAGTCGGTCAGGTTTTCGTCGTGGTAGTCGACACTGCCCGGGTTGTGGCACAACACGCAGTAGTTCGGGTCGACGCGACGGCCACCGTGCACGGCCAGGGTGCCATGACATTCGTTGCAGGAAGTCCGGTTGACGACCTTGCGCATGGCTGCTGCCGTAGTGAAGAATTGCCGTTGCTGCCCATGGTGAAGTCATAGATGGGATTGATAATCACCGTCTTGCCATCGGCATCGACGTAGCAAAGCTGCATGCCGACGCGATAGGTGGTCGTGCCATCCTTGGCGAGCGTATTGCCGTTGGTAAAGATCTTGTTGGTGGATACCGCGGCGCCGGCAACATAGGCGGCGTCAGTTACATCCGTACCGAAGGTGTAGGTGTAGTAGCCCGCGGAATTGTAGGTCAGGGAACCCGTGCCTGCGGTTCCCGCCGGGACGGTCGCGCTGGGAACGGGATCGGTCGTGCCTTCCACATAGCCATGCGGGTTACCACTCGACCTTACCTGAGAGATGAGGTTCTGCCATGTATCGGGCGCTGTGCCGCTGCCCTTGACCAGCTTGGCCATGGCGAAGCGCGTATTGTAGGTGCTGCATCCCGTCCCGGCCCCTGCCGCGTTGAACAGGGTCAGGCCCTGCACGGGTTGACCGTTCGAGCCGATCACGGTGAAGTTCACCTTGGGCGGGCTGGCGCTCGTCACCAGGGGTATGCCGGTCACTGCCGTAAACGCGTTATTGGGATCGGCCGATGTGGGTCCCGCTCCGAGATTGACCGAGCCAACGCCGCCACCACCACCGCCACCGCCGCCACCGCCGCCACCGTTATTATTATTGTTATTATCGCCACCGCCGCAAGCGGTCAACGCGGCAGTAATCAGGGCAATTACCCCCAATCGCACGATTGATAAATGCTTGATGATCGTCATTTTTTGCTCCTCGATTTATTGATTTATTAACGACTGGGTTCTGAAATACCGGCAATACATGGTGACCAACTCCGACTGGTTGATGATGGGATATAAGCCCGACATTGTTAATGATGCATCTGCATCAATTACCTGTCATTGTTAAACTAATCGGAACTTATTTGCTTATGGTCAAAAATCCCGTGCCATCGGGCGATCGGCAGCCTGCGCTGTAGCGGATGACGGGGGTCTGCAGTGTAGATCCGGAAGCGGTTCCTGATCTACATCAGTTGATGCTGGTGTGCGCAGTTCACAGCCTCGATCCTGCTATGGACATTCAGTTTTGCCATCAGTCTCTGGATGTGGTTGCGCACTGTAGTCATGCTGATATGCAGGTGTTTCGATATTGCGTCCGTAGTCAGCCCATCAGTCAGAAGGCACAGGATATCCCGCTCCCGTTCCGTCAGCAGGCAGAGGCCGTGAGAAGAGTGCCCGGCCGTGACTTGCAGATGTTCATTGCCTTTGATGTTCCTGCGCAGATCGTCACGGGCAAACAATCCCGCCGATGATTTGCCGTGACCGCGCCGCATGAAATGGACCACCATCCACTCCTGATCAACGGGCGAGGGTATCAGCATGGTGCCTACATTGAGCTGGATTTTCTCCCTTTCCCTGGTTGAGATGCGCAAGGAAAAGTCCGATGGGGCGGGTCCGCCTTTTGCCAGTTGAGCCACGGGGCAGTTTGCTCTGCAGAATGGGCGGCCACTGGGTTCACGGCCATGCAGGATTTCATGGCAGGAGCTTCCTATAGCCTCAACGGCGGAAACACCTGTCAGGTCTACACAGGCCTGATTCCAGAAAGTCACCCGTTGATTGCCATCGATGGCAAACATGGCGTCTATCGAGCGGTACATCGCGTCCGGAAAGTTTTTCATTGGCGGCTCATTCTTCTTTCATTTCTTTCATGCTGATAGGCATAGTGGCGCATCCAATAATCTAATCCAGTCGGTCACACCGGCGGTGCAGGGATAGCGCCGCTTTAGCGGCTTTCAACCATGGCCCATGGCCCACCCCTTGCGGGTGAAGGCCATTGTCCAGGTTATATCAGGTTATAGATTCCCTGAATTCCGGCTTTCGCCGGAATGACCAGAGAGGGACTTCCAGCGGCCACCACAAGCTATATTCGGCCTATTTCAGGCTTGCATAGTAGGCAGCCAAGTCAGCGATATCCGCATCGGATAAGCCACTCGCCGCTTTCGCCATCTTCTTGTTCTTGCGTTCACCCGACTGGTAAGCCTTCATGGCCTTGGTGAAATCGGCTTCCGCCATGCCGGCGATGGGCGGGTCATCCTTGCCATTGTCTCCATGGCACTGGGCGCAGGCTTCAGACTTTGCCTTGCCGGCGCTGGCATCGCCTGCCTGGGCCGAGAACGTCATCAACATGCACCCACCCGCCAAGGCTAGGACTGTTTGCTTGATCACTTGTATCATTTTGTCGTCTCCTCTGTATTTATTTCCGTGTGAATCAATAAAGAACCCATGACCTACAGGCTAAGAATAGTTTAAATACAAATGAGCGAAAGTTTAGGGCCATGTGCCAAAGAAACACAAAAAATTGATTTATATCAAGAAGGCAGGCGGTCAGCGGGTTGGCCTGAGGGTCAATTTTCCAAGACGCCGGGATGGCATTCCATCCGTTGCCAACCGCTATAGGTCTGCAACTTCTCGACATCGAGAATGCGAATGTGGCGGCCAGCGACCCGAATGATGTTTTCTTCCTCGAGTTGTTGCAGGGTGCGTGACAAGGTTTCGCGGCTCAGGCCGAGTATGCCGGCGATATCACGTTTGGGCGCTGCCAGGGTGACATCGTAGTGGCGGGCGTGCATGTCAGGCCGGTGCTGGAGCAGAAACGAGGCCAGCCGCTGTGACGATGAGCGCAGATGACAGTTGTCGATGTCCTTGATAAGGCCATGCATGCGACGGCAGACGCCCGCGAGCATTTTGCCTGCCAGCAGGCAGTTGTGGTCCAGCGCTTTCATCAGGGTGTTGCGGTTTATCGCCAGCAGATAGCTGTCTTCGATGGCTTGCGCGGTACTGGGACAGGGAGATTGCAGGAACATGGCAATCTCGCCGAAGCATTGCCCGCGTCCGACCATGTCGATCACTTTTTCCTGATTGCGCGAATGACCGATGGCCAGTTTGATGCTGCCGCCGACAACGGTGTAAAGCGCATTGGCCGGGTCGCCTTCGCGAAACAGGATTTCCTTTTTTTTCAGCACGATTTCCTGCGCGCCTTCGGCGAGGCGGGATATCTCGGCATTTCCCAATTCCGCGAAGTAGGGAAGCCGGCCCATGATTTCCGTGATCTGGGAAGGCGAAAGTTCAAGTTCTACCATGGCGTCTCCAAGCCGGATCAGGACATTATGTCTGGTCCGCGTCCTGTGCGGGTTTCCGGTTCATGCTTGGAGCGCCATCCGCGATCCGGGGAAGAACCAGCATTGCGCGAAAAATGACATTTTTTTCCAAATTGATGCACGCCACAACAATGCCAAGGGGCCCATCGCTGCAAGCGTATAAACCATGTAGGGTGCGCCGTGCGGTCGTTTCTTCGGCGCGATTTGCGGGGCGTTGGCCGGTCACTTCGCCAGCAAGGGGAACAGGAGGACAGCCCGACGATTCCCTTCTGATCTCCAGCCAGCCCGTTAATACTGGCTTCCTGGCTTCCAGCGCCGCAGCAGCAGCGCGTTGGTCACCACCGACACCGAAGACATCGCCATCGCCGCGCCCGCGATTACCGGGTTCAGCATCCCCAGTGCCGCGAGCGGAATCCCCAGCACGTTGTAGATGAACGCGAAGAACAGATTCTGCCGGATCTTGCGCAAGCCCGCGCGTGAGAGTTCGATGGCATCCGGAAGCGCGGACAACTCCCTGCGCATCAGCGTGATGTCCGCCGTTTCCACTGCGATATCCGATCCGCCGCCGATGGCGAAGCTCACATCGGCGGCCGCGAGCGCGGGTGCATCGTTGATGCCATCGCCGGCCATGCCGATAATTTTTCCGGTCGTTTTCAGCGAACGAATCAGCGCTTCCTTGTCGGCGGGCAGCAAGCGCGCGCGCCAGTCGGGTATCCCGGCCGCGCGTGCGATGCTTTCCGCCGTTTCCATCTGGTCGCCCGTTGCCATGATGACCTCTATGCCCAATGCCTTGAGCCGCGCGACCGCAAGCGGCGCGTCGGGACGGAGCGGGTCGTTGATGACAAGGTATCCGAGCGGCTTCCCCTTTTGTGCCATGACGATCAGCGTGCCCTGTCCGCTGGCGTTGCTGTCGAACCCCGTCTCGGCGCGGACAAAATCGGGGGAACCCAGCCAGGTCTCCGCCCCGTCCAGCCGGGCCTGAATTCCGCCCCCCGGTGTGGAGACAAATCCGGTGACGGGCGCGGCTTCCACGCCGAGGTTCCGTGCGTGTTCCAGCACCGCCCGCGCCAGCGGATGTTCGGAGGCGGCTTCCAGACTGGCGGCCACGCGCAGCAACTCAATTTCAGTTACCCCCGCCGAAGGGTGGATGGCGGTCACGCCCGGTTTTCCTGCGGTGACGGTTCCGGTCTTATCCAGCACCAGCACCTGCAGGCGTCCCGCGTGTTCCAGCGCGGCGGCGGAGCGGGGAAGGATGCCGAGCTGCGCGCCGCGTCCGGTGGCGACCATCACCGCCGTGGGCGTGGCCAGCCCGAGCGCGCAGGGGCAGGCGATGACCAGCACCGCGACGGCGTTGATGAGCGCCTGCGATGCATCGCCCGCGATCAGCCACCATGCCGCAAACGTGAGCACCGCGATGCCTGCCACCACCGGCACGAAGATGCCGGAAATCCGGTCGGCCAGACGCTGAATCGGCGCCTTGCTGCCTTGCGCGGCCTCGACCAGGCGCACGATTTCGGCCAGTTGGGTATGGCCGCCGACGCCGGTGGCGGTGAGTTTCAGCATCCCATTCTGGTTCTGCGTGCCCGCGTAGACGCGGGCACCGGGCTGTTTTTCCACCGGCAGCGGCTCGCCGGTGAGCATGGCTTCGTCGACACTGGAAGACCCCGCGATCACGTCGCCGTCAACCGGCAGGCGCTCGCCCGGCCGCACGATGACGGTGTCGCCGGGAACGAGGCTGGCGATGTCCACCTCGTCCGTCGCGCCGTCGCGTTCCACCCGCGCGGTTTTGGGTGTGAGCCGGATCAGCGACTCAATCGCCGCTGAGGTCTTGCCGCGGGCAGCGGCCTCCAGCACCTTGCCCAGCAGCACCAGGGTAATCACCGCCGCGCCGGCCTCGAAATACACGTGCTGATGCGTCGCGCCAGACAAGGTGATGATGGCCGACAAGCCCCACGCCATGCTGGTGCCAAGCGCCACCAGCACGTCCATGTTGGCGCCGCCGCCACGCAGGGCGTGATACGCGCCAACATAGAATCGCCGCCCCACCCAGAATTGCACCGGCGTGGCGAGCAGAAATTGCAGCCAGCGCGGCAGCGGCTCGGCGTGATCGCCGCTGACGAACATCCAGGCCATTTGCAACAGGAGCGGCAAGGTGAGCGCGGCCGAGAACCAGAACAGGCGCAACTCGCTGCGGTAGCGTTCGGCGCGACGCGCTTTCTCTGCCTCGCGCCCCGCCTCGACGCGTTCCTGCGCACGATAGCCGGTGCGCTCAACCGCGTCGATCAGCATTGCCGTACTTGCCAGCCCCGGGGTGTAATTCACCCGCGCCGTTTCGGTGGCGAGATTGACCGTGGCCGACACACCAGGAAGCTGGTTGAGCGCCTTCTCGATACGCGCCACGCACGCCGCGCAGGTCATTCCTTCAATCGCCAGTTCCGCCGTCTGCGGCGTCACCTCGAAACCGGTCCGCTGCACCGCCTCAATCAATTGCGCAGCCGTGGTGGCGGAAGCTGGCAAAGCGGATACGCGCCTTCTCCCCTGCGAAATTCACCCCCGCCTCCACCCCCGGCAACTTGTTCAACTGCTTCTCCAGCCGCGCCGCGCAGGCGGCGCAAGTCATGCCGGAAATGGGGAGATCGAGGGGTTGGGATTGGCTCATTTGCCTACTCTAAAGCAAACCACCCTATTCATGCGGCGGATTGCGCATTCGGCTCTGCACGCGCCGGTTTCATGGCGCGTAGCCTTCTCAGGCCAGATCGGATGCCAGGGATGCGCGTGTTTCAGCGTTCAGTTCAATCGCCTCCACGACATAGGCGCGCAAATCAATACCCATGCGGATGTGGGTTCCGGACTTGGCCGCCGCCGCCATGTCCGGCGTCAACTCAAAACGCAGGAAATGGACGGCGGACGTTTTTTCCTCGTTTGTCCGCTCCATGTCTTCGTCGGCGATGGCATGCACGCGCTCAAGCCCGTCCACCTGCACCCACACGCAATCCTCGATCCCCTTCAGTTCCGTCAAACGCTGACGCCGCTCGGCCTCATCGGAGTACTGAATCATCATGGTGGCTTTCCAGTTGCTGCCGTCGGGCACCAGCGGATTGTAGGCATCGAGCTCGTCCTGGATGCCGGCTTCCTCAAAGATCTTTTCGGCACGCAGCATTTCCTGAATCTGGTAACGCATGGTGAGCTCGTCTTCAAAGATCAGGGTGACGTGATCGCCGAGACATACCATGCGGATAGCCTTGTGCGCCATCACCCTGGCGCGCATGTCGGCACGGGCGCGGGCGTAGGCTTCCAAGGTCATCAAACTGTCGCGGGTGATGTGCGGCATGGCAGACATTCCTTCGTTTACTTGTGCTGACCCGCGATCGGACCATCCTTGAACAGATTGTCCTTGAGTTCGTGCGCGAAGTTGGCGTCGCGACGGCGTATCCATTCCAGCAACATGGACGCGTGCTCCTTCTCCTCGTTGCCGTTATGAACGAGGATCGCCAGCAGTTCCGGGTCGTTGCACACATCGGCGCGCTGATTGTAGTAATCCACCGCTTCCAGTTCTTCCATCAGCGACTTGATGGCGCGATGCATGTCGGCGGCAGCGGGGGTGAGTGTTTCCATCGGTTCCTGGTACATGACGTTTCTCCCTAAAGTCCGTAGGCAATGCGCAGGAGACTGATCGGGTGGCGCTTTTGCGCCGTGCTTTCACCCATGCCCTGCAAAATATGACGCGCGGCAATGGCGCAATCCGAGCTCACATAATCCGGCGCGTTGTTCGCCATATTCTTGAACACGGGTTTGCCGATTTTCATGGATTTCTCGAAATACTCGGACTTGACGCCCCAGGTGCCGTCGTGGCCGGAGCAGCGTTCCACCATGTTCACTGTTGCCCCCGCCAGTTGCAGCGCATCGCGGGTCTTGTTGCCGATGTTCTGTACGCGCTGATGGCACGGCACGTGATACGACACCTTGCCTAGCGGGGTCTTGAAATCGGTTTTGAGCAGGCCGTCCACATTTCGCGCCATCAGATATTCAAACGGATCCCACATGGCGTCTTTCACTGCCTGGACGTCCGCATCGTCCGGGAACATCAGCGGCAGTTCCTGTTTGTACATCAGCGTGCACGACGGCACCGCAGTGAGGATGGCGTAACCTGAGCGCGCCAGTTTGGCGAGATGCGGGATATTGGTGTTTTTCAATTTCTCCACCGCGTCGAGGTCACCCAGTTCGAGCTTGGGCATGCCGCAGCAGACCTCCTTCTCGGCCAGTACAGCGGGAATTTCATTATGGGCCAGGAGCTGCAACAGATCGTGGCCGATGCCCGGCTCGTTGTAATTCACATAGCAGGTGGCGTAAATCGCGACTTTCCCGGGGGTGCGCTGGCCGGCTTTCTCGGCAAAATCGGTCCGCGGTTTTGCGGTGGCGCGGAATTTCGCGCTGTCGTAATCGGGCAGTTTCCTGTCCTGATGGATGCCCAGCGTGCTGTCGAGCAGTTTGCGGACGGGCACGCTTTTCAGGCTGGCATTCACCGCCCGCACCACCACCGGAATCGAGGCCAGTTTGCCCATGACATCCGTGCTCGAAAGCAGCTTGTCGCGGAAAGTGGTCTCGCCGTTTTTGTATTTGATTGCCTTGGCGCGCAGCATGGTGTGCGGGAAATCGAGATTCCACGGATGCGGCGGCACATAGGGACACTTGGTCATGTAACAGAGATCGCACAGATAACACTGATCGACCACCTTCCAGTAATCGGCCTTGTCGATGCCGTCGACTTCCTGCGTGGGCGAATTGTCGACCAGGTCGAATAGCGTGGGAAACGAAGTGCAGAGCGAAACACAGCGGCGGCAGCCGTGGCAGATATCGAAGACGCGCTCAAGCTCGTGCAGGAGCTTGCCTTCGTTATAAAAGTCCGGTTTCTTCCAGTTGAGAGGATGCCGGGTCGGGGCTTCCAGATTGCCTTCGCGCACGCTCATGCGAACTCCGTTATCTATTATCTGTCCGCCGCAAATCGCGGCAAGCCTTGGAACCCAATAAACAATCGCCCGTTAAAAGTTATCAGGCAGATCCAGGCGAGGCGGGGCCCGCCCCCCTGGTACCCGCTTTACGCGCCCAGTGTGTCCAGCGCTTTCTGGAAACGGTTGGCGTGGGAACGCTCAGCCTTGGCCAGGGTTTCAAACCAGTCGGCGATTTCGTCGAAGCCTTCATCGCGCGCCGATTTGGCCATGCCGGGGTACATGTCAGTGTACTCGTGGGTTTCGCCCGCGATCGCGGTTTTCAGGTTGTCACCGGTGGGGCCGAACATCATGCCGGTAGCGGGGTCGCCGCAGGTTTCCAGATATTCCAGGTGGCCATGCGCGTGGCCGGTTTCGCCTTCGGCAGTGGAGCGGAACACGGCGGCCACGTCGTTGTAGCCTTCCACATCGGCCTTGCCTGCGAAATAGAGATAACGGCGGTTGGCCTGGGATTCGCCGGCAAATGCGGCTTTCAGATTATCTTCGGTTTTTGAGCCTTTGAGTTGCATACCATTCTCCTTAGATTGGTGTAAGCAGGAAAACTTCCGCCGCGCCCGGGTCTTGAATGACTTGACGCCGCGAAGTACAAGTATTTAGACTTAGTCTAATACCTTTACGAAGATTAAACCCGCAACGATGACGCTGTCAACTTCGTTTATGTGAGCAGGCAGAGCGCAGCTGTTGACGCTTTGTCCGAAGGGGTATCCCTTGGGGCTGCGGCTTTACAGCTACGGCCTGCCCCCTGCGGGTAGAGCGTAGCTGTTGACGCTTCAGCGGCTTTACAGCTACGGCCTGCCCCCTGCGGGTACACTCCGCTCTCGGAGGAGGAAAGCCATGAGTGAAAAGATCAGTAAAACCGACGCCGAATGGCGTGCTGAACTGAGCCCGGAGCAATACCATGTGTGCCGCGAAAAGGGCACCGAGCGGGCATTTACCGGTGACTACTGGAACCACCACGAAGCAGGGCGAATACCGCTGCTCGGCGTGTGGCGAGCCGCTGTTTACGTCCGATACCAAGTTTGATTCCGGCACCGGCTGGCCCAGTTTCTACGCGCCCAAGGATCCCGATGCCATCGCCGAAGAAACCGATACAAGCCTTGGCATAACCCGCACCGAGGTGATGTGCAAAAGTTGCGGCGCCCACCTGGGTCATGTCTTTCCGGACGGCCCTGCCCCAACCGGCCAGCGCTATTGCATCAACTCGGTTTCGCTGAAATTCGAAAAGCCGGACTCCGAGTAGACGGGATTGACCATTGCAAGTATTCAACGCCAAAGTCGTGGCCGTGGCGTCGGCCACACCCAGCATCCGCATCCTCCGGCTGCAAATCGACGATCCAGCGTTCCGCTTTCTGCCGGGGCAATGGGTTGAATTGACGGTTAATGTCGAGGGGAGACCCCATACCGCCGGATATTCGATTACCAGTTCGCCGCTGCAACATGGCCGGATCGAACTGGCCATCAAGTCCAGCAACAAACATCCGGTCGCACGATGGGTTCACACAGCGGCGCAAGCAGGCGACACCCTGAGTGTTTCCCAGGGCCAGGGGCCGTTCGTGTTCGTTCCCGAAATGAGCGATAACCTGGTGCTGATCGGGGGCGGCGTGGGGATCACGCCCCTGCTCTCGATATTCCGCCATGTACGCGACGCGGGGCTTGCCACCCGCACCCATCTGCTCTACAGCGTCTCGGACAGCCGTGAAATCCTGTTTCGGGATGAGCTTGAAACCACCGCGCGCAGGCACGAAAACCTGCGCGTCAGCATCACCGTGACCCAGCCCGATCCCTCCTGGCACGGACTCACCGGCCGTGTCGACCCGGTCAAGCTGCGCGCGCTCGACATGCCGGACGACACCCTGTTTTACCTGTGTGGCCCCCAGGGCATGGTGGAAGACCTGAGCAACATGCTGCACGAACTGGGCGTTTCCATGAGCCGCATCATTTTTGAAAAATGGTGGTAACCGCTCGTACTAACGTAGCCGGAATGACCGACGACTATCCTGACGGACACGGCAGCGGCGCAACCCGGAATTGAATGCATTGGCCATTTTTGACAATGCATCAATTGATGTACCAAGCTTGCATTATTCGCGCAGACGAAGCACTTGCGCCCGCCCGGGGAGCCATTCTCCATCCAGATCGACCCACTCGACCAGGCCGCCTTGCACACTGACATTGCCGGGGCGGCGATTGTCTCCGGTGTCCGAAAATTCGAAGCGATAGAGACGGACAATCTGAACCTGGCCCTGCTCATTGCGGACAAGGCGGGTTTTAGCAAGGGCAACCGTGTCATCCAGAAACTGCACGCCCACGTCCTGGCAGGCTCGGCGACCGGCAGCTACCGCATGCTCGCGTGCCTTCATGCCGCTCGCCCAGTACCAGGCCAGCGCGCCCAGCGCCAGCAGTGCGGCGAGTTCCCAACTCATTGTTTATGGGGTAACGCCGGACACGGGTTCGTCCGCGGTGGTCTCGGCTTCAACCGCGACCGGCGCACGAAACAGGGCAGCGACCTGCTTGGAGGCACGGTGTGCGGGCGTGGGGCTGGCCTGGCGCGGCGTGCTGGATGGAACATAGGGTGCGTCGAAGGCGGACGGAGCGGAAGAGGACGGCCTGGGAGCCAATGAGGCGCGAGGGGACGGCGCACGTGGGGAACGTGACTGGTACGCGGGGACTTCGGCGGCGCCAGGTTCAAAGCCGGGCACCATTTGCGTCTCGATGGGCTTGCCAAGGAGTTTTTCGATGTCCTTGAGATAACGGGTTTCCGCTTCGCTCACCAGCGAAATCGCTTCGCCACTGGCGCCGGCGCGACCGGTGCGGCCGATGCGGTGAACGTAGTCCTCCGGATTATGTGGCAGGTCGTAATTGACCACAAACGGCAGCGCTTCAATATCAAGACCGCGCGCGGCAACATCGGTGGCGACCAGCACCCGCATGGCGCCATTCTTGAACGCCTCCAGCGCCTTGATGCGTTCCTGCTGCGACTTGTCGCCGTGGATCGCATCGGCGTGCAGCCCGGCACGATTGAGTTCGTTGGCGAGCCGGTTGCAGCCCAGCTTGGTTCCGGTAAATACCAGTACCTGTTTCAGATCGCGGCTCCTGATGAGATGCGCCAGCAACTGGCGCTTGCGCTCATGATGCACCGGATGCACCACCTGGGTTACGGTGACGGCCGCGGTGTTGCCTGCGACTTCTATAAATGTCGGCTGGTTCAGGATGCTGTCGGCCAGCTTGCGGATTTCTTCCGGGAAGGTGGCCGAGAACATCATGTTCACCCGCTTTACCGGCAACAGCGAGACGATGCGCCGCAGATCGGGCATAAAACCCATGTCCAGCATGCGGTCGGCTTCGTCCAGCACCAGCGTGCTGACCTGGGTGAGACTCAAGGTCTTGTTCTGCACATGGTCGAGCAGACGCCCCGGCGTGGCGACCAGAATTTCAACTCCGGTTTTCAGAATGGGAATCTGCGTGTTGATATTGACGCCGCCATACACCACCAGCGACCGCAGCGGCACATGTTTGCAGTAAGCCTTGACGCTTTCCTCAACCTGAATCGCCAACTCGCGCGTGGGCGTGAGTATGAGCGCACGAATCGGATGCTTGGCAGGTGAAGTGCCGGTATTGGCGTGGGGCAGCAAACGCTGGATCAGCGGCAGGGCGAATGCGGCGGTCTTGCCGGTGCCGGTTTGCGCCGCGCCGAGAATGTCGCCGCCATGCAGCGCAAGTGGAATCACCTGTTCCTGGATCGGCGTCGGCGTCTGATAGCCCAGTTCGGTCAGGGCGCGGAGGATAGCGGGCTCAAGCCCGAGTTCAGCAAAGGTAGTCAAATCGATATCCAGTCAAAGCCTGCTGTCTGGCAGGCCACACAAACCTCATCGTCCGCGCAATTCAGTACTTGGGCAAGCGCCCGGCGCGCCAGCGCGGGGGTATTGTTCTTTCGCGAAACGTGTGCCGCCATCACGCATTGCAATCGGTCATGCTTCAGTTTGCCCAGCAATTCTGCAGACTGGCCGTTTTCAAGATGGCCGAAACGCCCGCCGACACGCTGCTTGAGACTGGGCGGATAGGGACCGTTCGCCAGCATTGCGGCATCGTGATTGCATTCCAGCACCAAAGCCTCCACCCCGGACAATATTGTCTCGATATGCGGGGTGCTGCAACCCGAATCGGTCAACACGCCCAGTCTGCGCGCGCCGTCCGAGAACACATACTGCACCGGCTCGCGTGCATCGTGCGGCACCGGAAACGGCTGCACCTCAAGCGCCTCGACGGCAAATACGGCATGGCTATCGATCACCCGCACCTCCACGCCATCCATGTCCTGCGCCATGACCAGCGTGCCCGCGGTAAGCCACACCGGCAGCCCATGCTTGCGCGCGAAGCGCCCGACACCGCCAATGTGGTCAGCGTGTTCATGCGTGACCACAATGCCGCGAAGATCATGCGGAGCCAGACCAAGCCGGGCCAGCCGCGTCCGGGTCTCGGCGAGCCCGAAACCGCAATCCATCAACAGTCGCGTCGCCCCTGCCTCGACAACCAGTCCATTCCCTTCGCTGCCGCTGCCGAGACTCGCAAAACGCATATCCTTAGTCCGGTAGTTGAGCGACGACGCTATCTGAAATCATTTTTGTGAGTCAATGCCAATGCAGCGGCCGACTGCCGGATCAAGGATTATTTCAGTTCACTGTACAACAGGTTCACGATGCGATTCTGCGTGCCCACATCCACCGGCTTGCCATCCGTACCCGAGACGCTGACCAGGCTCTTGTCGCCGCTTTCCTTGACGAGTATCTGCAACTGCGCGCTGGTGGTTTCCTTCTTGCCATTCCAGAACGCGAGTTTGGACAGTATTCCTTCATCACTCTTGCTGTTATTGTCAACCTGAGGATCGATATAACGCACGAAATACACGCCGCGGCTGCGGTCGCGGTCTTCCACGGCAAAGTTAACGCTATCCAGCACCAGGCCGACACGTCGCCAGGCGCGATCAAAACCATCATCCATCTCCAGTACCGGCGCACCGGCCTCTTTCAGGAGGCGCGCCCGCTCCGGTGTCTGCTGCTGGGCCAGCAGGGATTCCGCCTTGGCGCTTTCCACGCCGAAACGCAACATCAGACGTCGCAGCATTTCCGCATCCAGATCGGGGTTGGGGGGAAGCGGCTGCCATTTCGTCTGCTCCTTGCCCTCGGTGACAAAGACTTCTTCCATGCTGCGATGGCTGATATAGATTTCCGTGCCGTCGCTCCCCTTCTCCACCCGAGTCCTGAACTTGTCGCGCTCGGCAGTGGAATACATGCTGTCAATCACCTTGCCCAGGAGATTGCGCAGCGCATCCTGCGGAATCTTGGCGCGGTTTTCCGCCCAGTCCGTTTCCATGACCCCGGTCTGGGGCGATTCCATGTTGACAATGAAACCCATCTCCTGCCAGAAATCCTTGAGCACCGGCCATACCTGCTGCGGCGTGGCCTGCACCACCAGCCAGCGCTGCGACCCCGCACGATCGATGCGCGCCTTGTCCTGCTCGGGCAGCAGGGTCTGTGTGCCGGCCGGAACATCCTTGCGCTCCTTGTTGTAGCTGGAAAACGTCGCCGTGCCGCCCTTGGTATCGGGAATGGCGTAGCTGTTGTCGGACGACGGCGCGATGAGATCGGGCGGAATTTCCAGTGTCGGCAGCTTGCTGGCGCTCTTGTAGTCGATCTTTTTGGATTCCATCATCTCGCAGCCGGACAGGGCGACGGCGGCAACAATGAAAAAACAGAATAAACGCATGGGGTTCCTCACATCAATCCTGCGTGACGCATGGCGGCACGCAGGGTGTCATGCTGGCTGGAAGACAGCGGGGTCAGCGGCAAACGCAAACCCGGCCCGATCAAACCCAATTCGGCGCAGGCCCATTTCACGGGGATGGGGTTGGCTTCCACAAACAGCCTGCTGTGCAGCAGCAGCAGTTTGTTATTGATTTCACGCGCCTGCGACAAGTTCCCGGCAAACGCCGCCGCGCACATTTCATGCACCCATTTCGGCGCCACATTGGCGGTGACCGAAATCACACCATTCCCGCCCATGAGCATGAAGGGCAGCGCCGAGGCATCGTCGCCGCTGTAAAGCGCGAACCCTTCAGGCGCGCAGCGTATGAGGTCGGCGGCACGCTCCATGTTGCCCGTGGCGTCCTTCATGCCGACGATACCCGGCACCTGGGCCAGGCGCAGCGTGGTGTCATTGCCCAGATCGGCTACGGTGCGGCCCGGCACGTTGTAAAGAATCAGCGGCAGATCAACCGCCTCGGCGATGGTCTTGAAATGCCGGTACATACCTTCCTGCGTCGGCTTGTTGTAATAGGGCACCACCGACAGCCCGGCTACGGCGCCGGAGTCCTTCGCGCACCGGGTGAGCGCAATCGCTTCCGCCGTGGAATTGGCGCCGGTTCCGGCGACCACCGGCACGCGCCCCGCTGCCTGCTCGACCGCTATGCGGATCAGCTGGCAATGCTCGTCGAAGCTTACTGTGGGCGACTCGCCCGTAGTACCGACGATTACGATGCCGTCCGTGCCTTGTGCGACATGCCAGTCGACCAGCTTGCGCAAGCTGGCAAGATCGAGGCTGCCGTCCTCATGCATGGGGGTAACGATGGCAACCAGACTTCCTTGAATCATGTGTCTTCCGTGGGCCGCAGATAATGCGGCCTTGTAGCCGTTAAAACCTTGCAATTCTAATGCATCGCTCACCGTCCGGCCAGCGCGGTCAACCAGGACTGCATTTGCACCAGCCCGTGCTGTATCCCGGCGGCGATCAGCGGCACGGCCCAGATTAGCCCCGCCAGCATCCCCAGTACGCCCAGTCCCAGGCCGGTCGAGAACATATCCACGCCCGGCTGAGTGCGCGCGACGATACCCAGGGACAAATGCAGCAACAGCGCGAAAACCAGCAGCGGCAAGGCCAACTGGATGCCCGCCGCAAAAATCCAGCCTGCGCCTGCAATGAGTTGGCGTATCCCGTCCGGCGCAGGCAGCGCCGCGACCGGCATGGCGGACACGCTTTTCATCAGGGCGTTGATGACCAGCAAATGACCATTTGCCGCAAGGAACGCCAGCACCGCCAGCCACCAGGCCAGATGACGCAGACCTGCATCCGCGTACCCTGCCTGCTCCGGCGTCAGCGCGAGCAAACCGCCGGTGGCACTTTGCCCAAACCAGACCAGCACCGCCTTCATCGCGGCAAAAATCATGTGCACGCACAGCGCCAATAGCGCACCCAGCAGCCACTCCAGACCCAGCGCCATTCCTCCCGCAAGCGAGAAGGGCGAGACCGGCTGCACATGCGCGACGCCCGGAAGCAGTGCGGCAGCCAGCACCGCCGCGAACATGACGCGCAGGAACACGGGCAAGCGGCCGAGCAGCGGATCCAGCATCGCCCACCCCGCCACCCGCGCAAACACGAACAGCCATGCCGCCATGCCCGCCTGCGTCAATGCCAGGACTTCCATTGTCATTCGATCAACCCCGGAAAACCGCTCATCAATTCCTGGGTGAATTCGATCAGCCGCCCGCCCATCCAGCTTCCCAGCAAGGCCAGCACTGCCGTCATGACCAGGAGCTTGGGGACAAAAGACAGGGTGGGCTCAAGGTTCTGCATCGCGGCCTGAAACAGGCTGACGATGATGGCCACGGCCAACCCGGCCAGCAACAGCGGTGCCGCGAGAGAAATCGTCAGCCAGAGTGCTTCGCGCGCGAGGTCTTGCATCAGAAGCTGCCGATCAGGGAACCCACCAGCAAATGCCAGCCATTGGCCATAACGAACAACAGCAGCTTCAACGGCAGGGATACCAGTTGCGGCGGCAGCATCACCATCCCCAGCGCGGTCAGCACGCTGGCCACGACGAGATCGATGACGAGGAAGGGCAATACCACCATGAAGCCGATTTGAAAGGCGGTTTTCAATTCGCTGGTCAGGAACGCCGGGGCGAGCGCCTTGAACGGAACGGTCGTTGCATACGATTCCGCACGTGCTTCAGCGTGTAGCGGATCGGAGTCCTTCAGGGTACGGGCATTTCTGGCATCGTCGAAAACGGGATTCGGTGTTTTGCTCTCCGCGGTGAACAGGGACAAGTCTTCCTGCCGGGTCTGTCGCAGCATGAAGGCCTTGAGCGGGGCGGCGGCACGGTCTGTTGCCTGTTCGAGCTTGATCTGCCCCGACACGAACGGCGTGTACGCCTCAACGTGGATTTTCTCCAGCGCCGGGCTCATCACGAACCAGGTCAGCAACAGCGCCAGGCCGGCCAGCACCAGATTCGGTGGCACGGTCGGGCTGCCCAAACCGTGCCGCAGCAGAAACAGCACCACCGCGATGCGGGTGAACGCGGTAAAAGACAGCAGCAACGCGGGCAGGAAGGGAAACAGAACCAGATACGGCAGGCTGGATGCCGGCACGCCATAGACCTGCCCGCCGGTCGTCGGCGTGGCGATGAGGAGCGGCAGGGTGCTTTCCGCAGCCAGGGCCTGGCCATAGGCAAGCGTCAGCATGAGCATCGCGAATACGCGCCACAGGTGTGTCATGCCGTTTCCCCAGGAGCATCCGTCGGCTCGACCGGCTTGGGCATCTTGTCCAGCAGCCGCACCTGGCCGCCGCCCACACCCAGCAGCAGCCAGGAGTTGTCCACCTCGATCACCACCACCCGCTCGCGCGCGCCCACCAGGGTTGCGCCTACGACCTTGACCACGCCACGCGACCCGGCGCCGGGCAGGTAGCGGCGCGTCAGCCAGGCGATCAGGACAAAACCACACAGGATCAGCAGCAGGCTCAGGAACAGGGTGGCCATGCCGCCGGCTTCGTTCTGTGCCGCGTATGCCAGCGCCGGATGCGCGCCCAGGAGCAGGCTTGTAAAAGTCTTATTCAAGCTCTCGAATGCGGGCTCGCGCCCAGCGTTTCATGGTTGTCCCGCCCGGCGGGAAATGTATCTCCAGATTCGCCGTCTGTCCTGCCGCCTCCACGCGCCACGCCAGCGTCGCCGGCATGGGAGGATAGCCGGGCAGCGAGAGCCAGGTTTCGGCCAGCGCCTGTTCCAGCGTTCGCGACAGGCTCTTGCGCAAGGCAGGGGACACGGTTCCTGCGCTGCCCATGCGGCCACCCAGCCTGCGATTCAGCCACCAGACATCCAGTTCGCCATCCCAGTGCAGGCGCGGCGCCGTTTGCCCGGCATCGTCGAAATTCATGCGTTGACCATTTTCGGCAACGCATCCTAGAGGAGCCGATGCATCCGTTTGCCTTGCATCGTCGAAAATGGCCGATGCATCCTCTGATTGCGACGGCGCCCTATTCTGGAGATGCAGCTTCACCTGCAATTTCAGCCGCGCGCTCAGCACCGCGCCTAACCGTTTTCCCAGGCTGTCCGCCACGCCGTCCGCGATGGCCTGCCTTGCATCGTCAGAAATGGCCGATGCATTGATTGTGTCGTGTCCAAGCAGAAATGTCCGTTCTGCCGCGCTCAGTTCCGCCAGATGCATCTACTTCCCCTGCATCGTCAAAATCCATGCGCCGACCATTTTCGGCAGCGCATCGTCCACGAGCCGATGCATCATGCCGTCCCCTGTCTGTCGCGTCGCCGGTAAGGTGACGACTGCACCAGCTCATCATGCTGACGCTGCTCCAGGCGTCGCTCCTGTACCGCCAGTCGCCCCTGATGGCGCTGTTGCAGCACCTTGAGCGCCTTGACACGCTGTTGCGCCTGCAGCCACAACGCCAGCTTGGCCTGCCAGTCGCGGTGGGCCGATTCCACATTTCGCCGCGCATCGGCCAGATCCGCGGCCTGCATCTGGAGCAGGCGCGCGCGCTCGCGCAGACGCTCGCCGGCGAGTCCTGACCGCATCTGTCCGGCAAGATCGCGTACCCGGAGGTCGCGCAGGTCTTTCAGCCGCACCTGGCGGCCCCGCGCCCGCAACCATTCGCCATGGGCGCGCTTGACCTCGCGCGAGTGCGCTTCCGCGCGACGCTGCGCCAGATCGAGTAGCAGGAGTAACCGGAATTCACGCGCCATGGGTCTAGTGTAGTGCCTCCGAAATAGCGGGATACAATGAAACCGAGGGATTTTTTCGTGGGGCAAGGCGCGGGCAGGCGACATGGCCGGGACGCGTCCCCCTGCATCGTCGAACATGGCGTATGCATCCAGACCAACGGCCGGCAACGCAGCCATGCGGAAAAAGGCGCCGTTTCATGTCTGATACCTTGGGAACACTACACCAGCACCCCGGCCAGTTCACGCCTCGATTGCTCCATATCAACCCGCTCGTTCATGCCTTGCATGAGATAGCGCTGCATGTCCGGATACAGTTTGATAGCCTGGTCGAGCACCACGTCCGCGCCCGGAACGTAAGCTCCGACCGCGAGCAGATCGCGGCTGCGCATGTAACGCGAATACAGGTATCTGAAACGGCGTATGGTCTCCAGTTCGTTTTCAGTCACCAGATCCGGCTGAGCGCGGCTGATCGAAGCCTCGACATCGATCGCCGGGTAATGTCCGGCGTCGGCCAGATCGCGGGTCAGCACGATATGGCCATCAAGTATCGCGCGCGCGGCGTCGGCGATGGGGTCTTGCTGATCGTCGCCTTCCATCAGCACGGTAAAGAAAGCGGTTATGGAACCGCCCCCGGCTTTGCCGTTCCCGGCGCGCTCTGCCAGTTGCGGCAGCTTGGCGAATACCGACGGCGGATAGCCCTTGGTGGCGGGCGGCTCGCCGATCGCCAGCGCCACCTCGCGCTGCGCCATGGCATAGCGCGTCAGCGAATCCATGATGAGCAGCACATGCAAACCCTGATCGCGGAAATATTCGGCGATCGCCATGGCATACGCCGCGCCATTCAGGCGCATCAGGGGCGGGTGATCGGCCGGAGCCGCCACCACCACGGCGCGCGCCATGCCTTCCACCCCCAGTATGCGCTCGATGAACTCCTTGACCTCGCGGCCGCGTTCCCCGATCAGGCCGACCACGACCACGTCGGCCTCGGTGTAGCGCGCCATCATGCCCAGGAGAATGCTCTTGCCTACCCCGCTGCCGGCAAACAGGCCGAGCCGCTGACCGCGCCCCACGGTCAGCAGGCCGTTGATGGCGCGCACCCCGACATCCAGCGTCTGCCGGATCGGCGCCCGCTCCAGCGGGTTCATCGGACGGGTGTAGAGGGGAACGCGCAGTTCCAGCGACAGGGACCCCAGGCCATCCAGCGCACGCCCCGCGCCATCCAGCACCCGTCCCAGCAGGCGCTCGCCCACCGGCACCTGGCGCACACGATCCTGCGCCCGGCGCCGGGGAATATAGCGCGTGCCCAGACGCGGCGGCTGCGCCGCCATCGGGTTGTCCGGCAATACGCGCGCCCCCGGCATGACACCGTAAATATCCGTTGCCGGCATGATGAACAGCCGATCGCCGGAAAAACCCGCCACCTCCGCCTCCACCCCCTGCCCGCCGGGAATCTGCACCTGGCACTGGCTGCCCACCGGCAAACGCAGGCCGACGGCTTCCATCACCAGCCCGGAAACACGCGTCAGACGGCCGCTCGCCGCAACCGGCGTCACCCAGCTGACGGCGCGGCGGCAATCGGCGAGATATTCGCGCAGGCGGACGGTGCGGTCAGTCATCCATCCAGCCCGTGTTCGAGCCCAACACCTGCACCACCTGCCGCCAGCGCGCCGGCAGGGTGGCATCGAGATCGCCCTGGGTGGTTTCGATCAGGCACCCGCCCCGAACGATGCGCACATCCTCGACGATGCGCAGCCGGCTTTTGTCCAGCATCTGTTCCAGACGCGGACGCACCAGTGCCGCATCCTCCGGGTTCAGCAGCAGGCGCGCCTCGCGCGTCGATTCGGCCATCTGCTTCAAGGCCAGATTGACGACGTCGAGAATGCGCTCGGGATGCGCCGTCAGCTCGCCCGCCACCACCTGCCGCGCCACATCCAGCGCCAGCTCCAGCACCATATCGGCCAAACGGAAATCCAGACTGTCGAGCATGTCGGCGAAGCTGTCGGCCAGCTGTTTCATGCGCGCGCAATCCTGCGCAGATTCCGCCTGCCCGGCCAGCAGGCCTTTTTCGCGGCCATCTTCCCAACCTTCACGGCGCGCTTCTTCCAGTGCCGCCTGGATCCGTAACTGCGCATCCGCTTGCATGGCATCGTCGAAATCGGATGCGTCGACCCTTTTCGGCGACGCAAGGAGATCGGCCGATGCATCCAGTTCCCAACGTTCGTAGGCGGTGGTCCGGTCGTCCGGGCTGCCGGGTTTGCTCATGCCGTCTCCTCCTCGGGGAAGGCCAGCGCACCCTCCGCCGCCAGCCGTAGCAACACCGCCGCCGCCTCGTCCTGGGCGGCTTCAATATCGGTCACCGGCAGCCCGCCCAGGGTGTCGAGGTCTTCCCGCAGCCGCTGCGCAGCGGTTCTGCTCATGGCCTCGCTCACGCCATTCAGCACGCGTTCATCCGCTCCCTTGAGGGCATGCAGCAGGGTACGCGCCGAAATGTTGCGCAGAAAGGTTTTACGGCTGTCCAGCGGCAGCCGCGGCAAGTCTTCAAACACCAGATTGCGTGCCCGCAAGCGGGCGGCCAGCGGGGCGTCCTTCCGATCCACCGCGCTCAGCACCGCCTCCGCGCTGCCGCGGCTCATGCCGGCCAGAACGCGGGCAGCGGCGGTTTCCCCGCTGCCGGACTGACCCGGGCCGGCGGCATTCAATCGCCCGGCGAGCCAGGCTTCGAGATCGCGCAAGGCCTCGGCCGTGGGCAGGTCGGATTGCGCCATGCACAACACCGTCTCGCCGCGCAGCGATTGCGGCAACAGTTCCAGCACCGCTGCGGCGACATCGTGAGGCAGATGCGACAACACGACAGCCGTCAGTTGCGGCGGTTCGGCTTCCAGCAGAGCGGCCACTTCCGCCGGTTCCATCCACGCCAGCTGTTTCAGGCTCTCGGCGGCGCCCCCGCCCAGGCGGCGCATCACGGACTGCGCCCGATCCGGCCCCAGGGCGCGCTGCAGCGCCTCGTCGAGAAAACGTTCGGAATCCGCGGCGAAGCCCGTCTGCTGCATCGCCTCTTCCTGAAACGCATGCAGTACGGCCTGCACGCGCTCTCGCGGCAGCACGCCCATTTCCCGCATCGCCGACCCCAGCCGGCCGACTTCCAGAGGGCTGAGGTAACGGAACACCGCGGCCGTGGCCTCTTCGCCCAGGGCCAGCAACAACACGGCGCTTTTTTCCATCCCGCCCTGGCTCATGCGCGCATCCACAGTTTCACCACATCGGCCGTCACGCGCGGGTTCTCCAGCGTCTGCCGGCGCGATGCCTGCAGCAGACCGTCGAACGCCTCATTCGCGGATGTCGCCTCCGCTTCGATCCCGGCCGATTGCACACGGCCGCGACGCATCCGCCTGCCTTGCGCGGTCAAGAAAAACCACAGCAGACCCGCCAGCAACGCCACTCCCGCCGCCGCAAGCGGCCACCGCACCGACGCCGGCATCTTCAATGCAGAGTCCGATCTCCCTGCGTCGCCTGAAAGGGTCGGCGCATACGATTCCGCACGCGCTTCAGCGCGTAGCGGATCGGAGTCCTTCAGGGCACCCGATTTCGACGAGGCATCATACCCATCGGGGGGAAGCGCAAACACGCTCAGGCTGTCGCCACGCCGGGCATCAAATCCCAATGCCTGTCGCGCCAGCAGGGTGGCTTTTTCAATCTGTCCGGGTGTGGCGTCCAGCGTCAGAATCACCGCTGCATTCAGGCGGCGCAGACGGCCTTCCGGCGCGCGCGTGGTGCGCACCGATTTTTCGAGCGGACGGACTTTTCCCGCGACCGTGACGCTGCGATAGCGCTCCACCGTCTGCTCGGTTTCGCTGTCCGCAAGCGTTGCGGTCACCTGCACTTTTACCTTGTCGGCGCCCAGCCAGGGGACGAGCACCTCCGCCACCCGGCGGGCAAGATCGCGCTCCAGCTCGGCACGGTGTTCCTGGCTGGGCGATCCCGCGGCTGCGGCGTCAAGCAGCCGTCCCTGCTGATCCAGCACGCTGACATCGCTCGGCCGCAGACGCGGCACGCTGGCCGCGACCATGGTACGGATCGCGCTCACCTGCTCATCCGCGAGACCGTCCTGCGACTTCAACCGCACCAGCACTGCCGCGGTTGCAGGCGGCGGGTCGCGCAGAAAGGGGGAAGATTTGGGCAATGCCAGATGCACTCGAGCAGTCGCCACCGTGGCCAGCGATTCAACCGAACGCGCCAACTCGGCCTCCAGCGCGTGCTGATAGCGCAACTGTTCCTGGAACTGGGAAAGGCCAAAAGCGGGCGTCTGATCCGCCGCGTCCAGACCATTGGACTCGGGCTTGGGCAAGCCCAGCGCCGCGAGTTTGAAACGGGCCGAGTAAAGCTGCCTGGCAGGCACCTCGATGGCGCCGTTCGATTCGGACAGTCGGTAGGAAATATCGAGCCGCTCCAGCGCGGCCATCACCTCGCCGCCAGAGCGGTCGGAAAGCTTTGCGTAAAGCACCTTGTAGGGCGGCGGGTTGAGCCAGAGATAGGCTGCCGCAATGGCGGCGATGAACAGCACCGGCAGCAATGCGAGAAGCAGCCTGCGCACAGGACTGGCCGCGGCGAACATCCCGAACAACGCAGTCAGGCTTTTCGTCAAACCCGACGCTCCCGCCGTTTTCTTGACATCATTTGTTGATCCGGCCATTGAAAAGTTGAAAAGCGGCCACGCTGCACGGTGGATGGGTAAGGACTTTCGAGCAGCGATGGCCGGCGATTATAACCAGTCCGGGCTGACAACCGCCTTGAGCAAGGTCTGTATCTCGCCCTGACGCACACGGCTCTGGAACCACCATATTGCCGCCTTGCGGAAAGCGATGTCGCTACTCTGTCCGGTCAGCAAACGCGCCGCCACTTGTCCCAGGGTCGGCTGGTGACCGACAACCAGAACACAGCCATCCGCATCCGGCCAGGCTATCGCCTCCAGCACCGCTTCCGCGGAAACACCGGGTGCGAGGGCCGCCATCGCCTCGCAATCCCGTCCCAGCGCCTGCGCGGTCTGCACCGTCCGGGTCGCCGGGCTCATCAATACCCGCACATCCTGCGGCAGACGCGGATTCAGCCAATCGGCCATGCGCGACGCCTGATTGCGTCCCTTTTTGGTCAGTTGCCGGGACATGTCCGGGCTGCTGTCTTCGGCCTCGGCGTGCCGCCAGAGTATGAGTTCCATGCGTGCTCACTGTAACAATTGCAATGGCTTATTGTCGGCTGGCGGGGCGCGGAAGGGAAGTGGCAATGCATCGGCCAATTTCGACGATGCATCATTTGCGAGTATGTCTACCGATCCAGCGGACTCGTCACCCCGCGCCCGCCCTTGTTCAGCACATGCGTATAAATCATCGTCGTGGACACATCCGAGTGCCCCAGCAGTTCCTGCACCGTGCGGATGTCGTAGCCGCTTTCCAGCAAATGCGTGGCGAATGAATGGCGCAGCGTATGCGGGCTAACCAATTTGACCAATTCCGCCCGCTCGGCCGCGCGCTTCACCGCACGCTGCACCCGTTTCTCATCCACATGATGTCTGCGCACTGCGCCTGAACGCGGGTCGGTGGAAAACCCCGCCGCCGGAAACACATACTGCCAGGCCAACGCCCTGGCCGCATTGGGATACTTCACCGCCAAGGCATCCGGCAGCCATACCTCACCGCGCCCCACCGCCAAATCCTGCATATGCTGGCCTTTCACAAAAGCCATCTGGGCGCGCAAGCGATCCGCCAGACTATCCGGCAACATCGTCACCCTGTCCTTGTTACCCTTGCCCTCACGCACCACAATTTCGCGCCGGGTGAACTCCACATCCTTCATCCGCAGCCGCAAACATTCCAGCAACCGCATCCCCGTCCCGTACAGCAGGCGCACAATCAAATCCATCAGGGGATCGTCCAGATATTTCAACAGCAGCTTCACTTCATCCGCCGTCAACACGGTAGGCAACCGCACCGGCTTCTTCGCCCGCGTCACCGCATCCAGCCAGGGAAATTCCAGCCCCAACACCTCCTTGTACATAAACAGCAGTGCGGAGAGTGCCTGCGTCTGGGTAGACGAACTTACATTCTGTTGTACCGCCAGAGACGTTAGAAACGTCTCCAACTCCAGCTTGCCCATCTCGGCCGGGTGCCGTTTGCCGTGAAAAATAATGTATCGTTTGATCCAGCCGACATAAGCCTGCTCGGTACGGAGGCTGTAATGCTTCAAACGGAGGCGATCACGCACCTGGTCGAGCAGCTTGGGCAGCGTGGCAGTGGTTTCTTCTGTCAGGATTATCGGACATGACTGATCTTATTGGACAAGCAGGCTTATATGTATCAACAGCTTATCATTCGCAGCAAGATTACCGGACATGTCCAATAATCTTTTATTCCGTCACGTGACGGCTACTTTACGTTAGCAGCGCCGCGACGACAACTCCACATGACGGCGCAGTTTCATCGCATCCAGCGGCTCAATCGAGGCTGTGACGGCTCGGCGCCAATAGCCACAGTGGCACGCATCCGAAATGCATTGCGATCGTAGGCATTGAGCGAACCTGGTCCACGCAGCTCCAGCTCGACGACACGGTGTCGAGCTGCGTCTACGCGATGGTCGCATCGGAGAAGCCTGACCATAATCGCTATCACGGCTGCCGCCTGCACCGTTACCCCGCTTGACCAAGCAGTACAGCTTACTCGGCTTGCAGCGACTCTCGAGAGCCTTAGCTCGATACGATGAGCGAGTAAACAGCCTGCGAGCTCAACGCGACCAGGTCTCCGACTCCAGTCCGAGCATGACGCCTGCTCGGTGACGGAGTGCTGCAACGCCTCAAACGACGGGATCACAGCACGGGGTCGAGCAGCACAGGGCACGTGGCAGTCAGGTCTTTCTAAGCATCAGGATGCACGGACAAGCACGTGAGCACAGCGGACAAGCACGGGGTCACATATATCACGGAGCGTCAGGTCATTCGCGGTCAAGATTGCCGGACACGGAACACGTCAAAGAACACGGGGTCAGGTCTTTCATTATCACATCCCCCATGCCATAATTGAATCATGGCGCGCCCTCTAAGACTCGAACTGGCCGGTGGTCTATACCACGTCACCTCGCGGGGAGACGGGCAGGAAGATATTTACTTGTCGGACGCTGACCGTGAGGTTTGGCTGGAGGTTTTTGCCCAGGTTTGCAAGCGTTTCAATTGGGTGTGTCACGCCTGGTGTCAGATGAGCAATCACTACCACCTCCTGGTCGAAACGCCGGAAGCTAATCTGTCAAAGGGGATGCGGCAGCTCAACGGTGTTTATACGCAACGCTTCAACCGTATGCATGGACGGGTGGGGCACGTGTTTCAGGGGCGATACAAGGCCATCCTGGTTGAGCGCGACAGCTACCTGCTGGAACTGGCGCGGTATGTTGTGCTGAACCCGCTGCGCGCCGGGATGGTGAAGCGGCTGGAAACCTGGCCGTGGAGCAGTTACCTTGCTACCTGCGGCCAGACAGCCGCACCCGAATGGTTGCAGACCGATTGGCTACTGGCGCAATTCGGGCGGCAACGCGCCAGCGCGATGCGCAAATACGTTCAGTTCGTGCATGAAGGTGCGCGCTTACCGAGTGTGTGGACGCAATTGCAGGGGCAGATTTTTCTGGGTTCGGAAGCCTTCGTGAAAAAAATGCAGACGCAGATTGAGAAGAAACCGGCGCTGGACGAGATTCCGCGTGCCCAGCGGCGGCTGCTGGTTCAGCCGCTGGCGGATTTTGAGCGGCGCCACGACCGCAACGAGGCGATTGCGCGTGCCTATCTGTCGGGTCAGCATACGATGGCGGCGATAGCCGGACATTTCGGTGTTCACTATACGACGGTGAGCAGGCTGGTGAGGGAGTATGAAGATTCAGCGAAGAAAGGAATGTGATAATGAAAGACCTGACCCCAATGTACTACGCAATGTACTACGAGCCGGACGGCCACCAGTGGGAGATGCTGACCGTCAGCTATGCGCGGCAGCCAAAGTGAGGCATCGGATGCAAGCGGCGGAGGGAGTCATACTGACCAAGAGCAAGAAGGCGCTCTTTGGTGTTGTTGCGCCGCTTATCTTTCTTGTCGTTGCCTTTTGGGTGGTTTTGAGCACTGCCAACGGGGAAGGCCCTTCAATTGGTGGTCGCGGTATGGTGCTTGCACTCGTTCTTTTTCCAATCGCGTTTGTCGTCACCGGCCTACTGAATACAGTGGTTTTATTTTTGTCATTGCGCAGTCGCCTCAGTGCGTTGTTTCTTGGACTCGTGGTGCCCGTAATCGTGCTCGTCTTTTCGTACGCCTACTTATGGCGCATTGGGCCCTTCCAACACTAGGTATGTTGGTGTCGATTCCGCCCAACCCGGCGGTCGAGAGGGACGGCCTGCAAGCTGTGCTTGCAGGTTCCCTGCGCGCTACGCGCGCCGGCCGCCCCTCACCTCTACGTAGGGTTTCCATACTATCGTATGGCTTATTATATTGCCCAGTGCTAGTATTCGCCAATGGCAAACACCCGCTTTGATTGGGATGCTGACAAGGACGCTGAAAACCAGCAGAAGCACGGCGTTTCGTTTACCCGCGCCCAGTTCGCATTCGCCGATCCACAGCGCGTGATTGCCAAGGACATCACCCACAGTCAAACCGAAGAGAGGTTCTATTGTTTCGGGGAAGTTGATGGTGGCGTTCTTACGGTGCGGTTCACATATCGCGCCTCCGTTATTCGAATCATCGGCGCAGGTTATTGGCGCAAAGGAAAGGTAATTTATGAGCGCGAAAATCAAATACACAGATGAACCCATTGGCAAGACTCAGGTCATTCCAGACTTTCTTCCCTCTCCCTCCGAGTTGGCTTTTCGTGAGGAGGGCGTGAAGGTCACGCTGGCTCTGAGCAAAAAAAGTATCGAGTTTTTCAAGTCCGAAGCCTCGAAACATCACACACAGTACCAGCGCATGATTCGTCGTCTTCTTGACTCTTATGTTGACGCCCAAGCCCTAACTCTGCGCTCAAGCGGGACGCGCCAAAAGCGGCGCGCCCCTTAGCTCAACTACATGGACTCCCCCTATCACGCAACGGTAGTGGACGTTGATTCGGTGTAAGACTGCGGCTCTACATACGGCCTGTTTGCGTGCGTTGCCCTGGCCTTGGCGGGTGATCTCGCTTGGGAAGCTTCATTGGTGTGGGTTGATGACCCGACGTGCTCCCCGAAATCAGTGGCATTTGAGTTTGGAGTCCGATCTAATTTTGACAGGAGATCGGTGGCGCTACGCTACCAGTAACATTTCCATTGCATGATGGCTTGCACCTGCCGGGCAATTTTGCGGGGCGGCGTTTCGAGAGCCTGCCGCGCCAGCCAGCCATCGGCAAACCCGACGGCAAAGGCACAGCCGCTATCCCGCATATCGTGCAGCCTGTCCTGCGCCACGCGCGCGTCATTGGCCCGCCCGAGCGCATCCTGAGCCAGGGCCAGCGCGCGCGCATAGCGGACGCTGTCCTGCTCCGGGTACAGGTTCCGGAAAAATTCCGCCGCGTAGCGCTGGCGCTTGATGGCGATGCGCAGGGCATGACGCTGTTCGGGTGACAGGCGGCTGAAATTGCGCCCCATGCTCCGGATTCTGCGTCGCCCCTTGTGCAGGGCCTGTGCGGCGAAGCGCGACAGGGATTCGAGCTGAGCCAGGCGAGATTCCGGATTTTCACGCCAGCCATGCTCAGCCAGCCAGCGATGGAATTGCAGCAGCCAGCGGCCCGGGTTCGCCTTGCGGATGGCGCATAGCATCTCCTGCCGCATCGCGCGCCGCTGCGCTTCAGCGGCAGCGGCGAATTGTCCCCACTCATCGACATCGGCGAAATGGGGTTGAATCGCGGGCAGGGTTTCCAGGCACAGCACATCCCAGTCGCGCGCCGGACCCAAAGCCGCTGCCAGCGCGCGCAACCCGGCCTGCAACCCGTCGGATTCGCCCGCGGGAAGCGGACAACTGTTCCGGTAAAGCCGCAGGCCGGCACGCAGCCGGCGCAGGGCTACGCGGGCCTGATGCAGATATTCGGGATCTTCTTCAATCGGTTTGGGCATGGCGTTCGCCCCCTCCACCCCTGCGGGGTACCGCGGTCCCGCTTGCGGGGGAGGGTTGGGGTGGGGGAGCAACAGCCCGGGAAGATTGGCCTGAAAATGCGCCAGACAGGCCGCGCAGATTGCCGCGAATCCATCCTCGGCAATCATGTCCCTGGCCAGCGTTAGCGACGCGGCTTTGACCGGCGCATGCACCATGTCGCGCGCCAGCATGGCGCCCCGCTCGGCCTTGCTGGCATCCAGCGGCAGCAGGGGAATCCGCTCGGCCAGAAACAGCGCCAGGGCGAACAGCGCATCGCTGCGGCCGGCCTTGAGTTCGAGTTCGATTTCGCACACCGGCAATACGCGGCCGCCGGCGCGCACTTCCCCGACATCCAGCGCCACTTCGATACGCGCCCCCCGCTGGCCCGGGAGAAGCCAGGCCGTGCGCACAAACCGCGTCTCGAACACCGGAACCAGTTGTTCTCTCAGCGCCTGCGGAATCTGCTCCAGCGCCTGTTGCGGCAATCGTGACAAGTCCAGAGCATGCCCCGATACCGGGGTTTCATATTCGGCACGAACCGACAATCCTCCCGTGCGGTTCCCTTCCGTCTTCAGGGTCTGGATCCAGCGCTTCCCGCTCCGCCTCAGCCGCAGCGCCATCCCCAGGTCGCCGAGCGCCAGCTCGGGCGTGTCGAAATAGTAAGTTTGCAGTTCCTGTCTGGAGGGCTGGCTGCGCCGGCGCGCCATCAGGCGCCGGAACGCATCCAAATCATTCACATCCAGCGCAAGCTTGAGTTCGATTTCCTGATTATTCGGTGGGGTTGTCATATGAATGCCATGTTCCTGGCATGGGCTTGCCTTATCATAGGCGCTCTTATCAAAATTACTGTCAGAATGCATTGGCCATTTTTGACAATGCATAATCAAGCTACCGCATTGGCCATTTCCATGCGTTGACCATTTTCGGCAACGCATCATGGACGTGACCATGCCTATTCAAATGAACCCACCGCGCCCCGCAGACCTGATCAACCGTGAGCTCGGCATCCTGGCATTTCAGCGCCGGGTGCTCGCCCAGGCCGAAGATCCGCACATGCCGCTGCTGGAACGGCTGCGCTTCATGTGCATCGTGTCCAGCAACCTGGACGAGTTTTTCGAGGTGCGCGTGGCCGGGCTCAAGGAGCAGATACACGCCAACTCGACCGCGCTCTCTGCCGACGGCCTGACCCCACGCCAGCAATTTCGCGAAGTGTCGCACTACACCCATGCACTGGTCGAACGGCAGTACGATGTATTCAACCGCAGCCTGATTCCGGAACTGGCCAGCCAGGGCATCCATTTTTTTCGCCGCACCCACTGGAACGAGGTACAGGCGGCCTGGATCCGCGACTATTTTTTCCGTGAACTGATGCCGGTGCTGACGCCCATCGGCCTGGATCCCTCCCACCCCTTTCCGCGGGTGCTGAACAAGAGCCTCAACTTTGCCGTGGAGTTGTCGGGCCGCGATGCCTTCGGCCGCAATTCGGGCGCGGCGGTGGTGCAGGCGCCGCGCGCGCTGCCGCGCGTGATCCGCATGCCCGAAGCCGTTGCGGGTTGCGAATACGGCTTCGTGTTTCTTTCCTCGATCCTGCATGCGCATGTGGGCGAGATGTTTTCCGGCATGACGGTGCAAGGCTGTTATCAGTTCCGCGTCACCCGCAACTCCGACCTGTTTGTCGACGAGGAAGAAACCAAGAACCTGCGCCAGACCCTGCAGGGCGAACTGCCGTACCGCAATTTCGGCGCAGCGGTGCGGCTGGAAGTGGCGGACAACTGCTCGGCCTCGATGGCGGGCTTCCTGCTGGAACAGTTTGAGCTGGGACCGGATGATCTGTACCAGGAGCACGGCCCGGTCAATCTGGTGCGGCTGATGCAGGTGCCGGACTGGGTGGATCGGCCCGATCTCAAGTTTGGCCCCTTCGTGCCCGCCATCCCGGCGCGGCTTGCCACGGAGGAGGATATCTTCAGGCAGATACGCCGCGGCGACATTCTGCTGCATCACCCGTTTGAATCCTTCCAGCCGGTGATCGATTTCATCGAACAGGCGGCGGCCGATCCGAATGTCGTCGCCATCCGGCAGACGGTCTATCGCACCGGCACCGATTCTAAATTGATGCAGGCCCTGATCCGTGCCGCGCAATCCGGCAAGGAAGTCACCGTGGTGGTGGAACTTCTGGCGCGCTTTGACGAGGAAGCCAACATCAACTGGGCGGCCAAGCTGGAAGAAGTGGGCGCGCATGTCGTGTATGGCGTGGTCGGCCACAAGACGCACGCCAAACTGGCCCTGGTCATTCGCCGTGAAGAAGGCGGCCTGCGCCGTTACGCCCACCTTGGCACCGGCAACTACCATGCGCGCACCGCGCGGCTGTACACCGATTTCGGCCTGTTGACCGCCGACGAAGTCATCACCGCCGACGCCAACAGCCTGTTTACCCAGATTACCGGCCTGGGCCGTGCCGGCAAGCTCAAACGCCTGTGGCAATCGCCGTTCACGCTACACAGCGAAGTCATGGCCGCCATTGAGCACGAAACCCGGCTGGCGCAATCCGGCAAACGCGCCGCCATCATCGCCAAGATGAATGCGCTGCTGGAGCCCCGGATCATCGCGGCGCTGTATGCGGCCTCGCAGGCAGGCGTCAAAATCGATCTCATCATACGCGGCGTGTGTGCGCTGAAACCCGGTGTGGCCGGGCTGTCGGACAATATTCGCGTGCGTTCCATCGTTGGACGTTTTCTCGAACACTCCCGGATTTTCTATTTCCGCAATGACGGTGATGAGCAGGTATACCTCTCCAGCGCCGACTGGATGGATCGCAACTTCTTCCGCCGCATCGAAGCCTGCTTCCCGGTGACCGACCCGCGGCTCAAAAAGCGCGTCATCAATGAAGGGCTCAGGCCGTATCTGCGCGACAACCAGCAGGCCTGGGAAATGGATGCCGGCGGCAACTTCAAACTCCGCACGCCGCGTCGCGGCAAACCTTACTGCGCGCAGACCGCATTGCTGACGCTGCTGTCCGGAACCGACAAATAAGCTTCACGTTCCAGTCATTTTCGTGTCACACAGGCGTGGCTTGATGGGCGCATGTTGAATCGCGTCTCGAACTTGCTTCGCACAAGCCCGCGCGGCCTCACGCAACCGCCACCCGCCCCCGCCTTTCCGGGCATCCACTGAAACTTCCCACCCGAACCTGAATCCGCCTCACGCTTCCGCCCATCCGCCCCGCCACCACCGCACGCTCTGGATCTCCGACATCCACCTCGGCACGGCCGGTTGCCAGGCCGAGTTCCTGCTCGATTTCCTGAAGCACAACGAATCGGACACGCTGTATCTGGTTGGCGACATTCTGGACGGCTGGCAGTTGCGCCGTGGCTGGTACTGGCCGCAGTCGCACAACGATGTGGTGCAAAAACTCCTGCGCCGCGCGCGCAAGGGAACGCGCGTGATCTATGTGCCGGGCAACCACGATTCCATGGTGCGGCAATTCGTCGGCCTGGCCTTCGGTGATATAGAAGTGGCGGATGAAATCGTGCACGTCACGGCCACGGGCAAGCGGCTGCTGGTCACGCACGGCGACCGCTTCGACGGCGTCATGCAACACGCACGCTGGCTCGCCTATCTGGGCGATTCGCTGCTACACGTTCACGCTGGTATTGAACCGCTGGTTCAACTGGTTACGCCGCCGCTTCGGCTATCCCTACTGGTCGCTGTCGCAATACCTCAAGCACAAGGTCAAGAATGCGGTCAGCTTCATCACCGCCTTCGAGCGGGTGATGACCGAGGAAGCGCGGCGGCGGGAGTGCGATGGCGTCATCTGCGGCCATATCCACAAGGCCGAAATCCGCATCGTGGACGGCCTGCTGTACTGCAACGACGGCGACTGGGTGGAAAGCCTGTCGGCGCTGGCGGAAGACGCCGAAGGCCGGCTGGAAATCATCTACTGGACACACTGCCTCGATGTCCCGGCGCAAAAAACCCAGAGCCTGGCAAAAGCCGCCTGATGAATCCATACAACGCACAAGGACAGCGCATGAAAGTCATGATCGTGACCGATGCCTGGTCGCCTCAGGTCAACGGCGTGGTTCGCACCCTGACCACCACGCGGCGTGAACTGCAAGCCATGGGCCATCAGGTGGATATTCTTTCCCCGCTTGAATTCCGCACCCTGCCCTGCCCGACCTATCCCGATATCCGGCTGTCCGTCCTGGCGGGCAAGGCAGTATGGCGGCGCATTCGGGACTACGCACCCCACGCTCTGCACATCGCCACCGAAGGCCCGCTCGGCCTGGCCGCCCGCCGCTACGCGATGCGGAACGGCTTGCCCTTCACCACCGCGTATCACACCCGCTTTCCCGAATACGTCCAGGCGCGCACCGGCATTCCGCTGGCATGGACCTACCGCTTCCTGCGCTGGTTTCACGGTCCCGCGCACGCCGTCATGGCGCCGACACCCGCGGTCAAATCCGATCTTGAAACGTTTTGGCTTCGACAATGTCGTGCTGTGGTCGCGCGGCGTGGATCTCGACGTATTCCGCATGCAGACTTCGCATCGTCTGGATACCGAACACCCGATTTTTCTGTATGTGGGCCGCGTCGCGATCGAGAAGAACATCGAGGCTTTTCTGCAACTGGACTTGCCCGGTTCCAAATGGGTGGTGGGCGACGGTCCGGCGCTGGCCGGCCTGCGCGCCAGATATCCCGATGCCAGTTATCTCGGCGTCATGAACCAGCAGGAACTGGCCGAAGTGTATGCCGCCGCCGACGTGTTCGTGTTTCCCAGCAAAACCGACACCTTTGGCCTGGTTCTGCTGGAAGCGATGGCCTGCGGCCTGCCCGTGGCGGCCTATCCCGTCACCGGCCCGATTGATGTACTGGGCGACTCCCCCGCGGGCGTCATGCACAGCGACTTGCGGGTCGCCTGCCTCGCCGCACTCGACATCGACCGCAACACCGCCCGCGCCCACGCCGAACGCTTCTCATGGCGCGCCGCGACCGAGCAGTTTGTGGCCCAGTTACGTCCGGCTGACGAGTCCGCTATGGCCATCGCAGGGGCGCAGAGCCCGTAATCTGGGGTTCGTACCTCGCCCCGAACTACGGGCTAAATGAAGGTATAACGCACGCCCAGCGCCTGCCAGTATGCAGCTTCCTGTTCCAGCGCCTTCCGGGTCAGGGGGCGGCGTTCCAGCCAGCCATCGGGGAATTGCAGGCGATACTGCGTGGCGTTGTGTTCCACCTTGACTCCTGTCAAACGCGGCTCGGCACGGCTGCGGCATAGAAGAACGGACTGGCGCAACAGCCACACCAGCAATTTTTCGCCCGCGTAAACCGGCGCCCGCACCTCCGACATGAAATCGGGAATCTTGATCAGGGAGCCGCGCTGGGCGCGCACCAGCAGCGCCAGAAGCGCCTGATCGGAACGCGAGAAGCCGGGCATGTCGGCGTTTGCCAGGATGTAGCCCGAGTGGTGGTGAAAGCTGCTGTGCGAGATCGACAAACCGATCTCGTGCAAACGCGCGGCCCAGTCGAGGAAACGACTCGCCGTTTCATCGGTCTCCCCGGCGATCTGGAATAGCGCGCGGGCGACGCGCGCCACGCGCGACGCCTGCTCCTTGTCCACATGATGGCGGCGCATGAATTCGTCCACGGTCACTTCGCGCATGTCCTGCTGATGGAAGCGGCCCAACAGGTCGTAGAGCACGCCCTCGCGCATGGCGGTCTCGGCCACATGCATCTGCTCGATATCCAGCTCGGCAAAAGCGCCGGACATGATGGCGAAACCGCCGGCGATCACGGGGCGGCGATCGGCGCGCAGCCCGGCCAGCTCGATGCGGTCGACATGCCCGGCTTTGATCATCGCGGCGCGCAATCGCGTCAGCCCTTCCGCCGTGATGCCCTGGCCGCTGAAACCATTTTGCTCAAGCAGATCGCGCAGCGCACGCGCGGTACCGCTGGAGCCGATGGCTTGCCGCCACTGGCCGGCATTGAACTCACGGGCGATGCGCTCGACCTCGACCCGCGCGGCGAGCTCTGCCGCCTTCATTGCGGTTTTGTCGATCGTGCCCGCGGCAAAAAAACGCTGCGAGAAATTCACGCATCCCATATGCAGACTTTCGCGCTGCATGGGCTTCAGGCCCTTGCCGACAATGAACTCGGTGGAACCGCCGCCGATGTCCACCACCAGTCGGGGCAGCCGCGACGCGGGCAAACCATGCGCCACGCCCAGATAAATCAGCCGCGCTTCTTCGCGTCCGGCGACGACTTCTATGCTGTGGCCCAGCGCGGCTTCGGCCTGTTGCAGAAATTCGGGCGCGTTTTTCGCCACCCGCAGCGTTGAAGTTCCGACGCAACGCACGGCCCCTGCAGGCAGGCCGCGCAAGCGCTCGCCAAAACGATGCAGACATTCCAGTGCGCGCGTCTGCGCCGCTTTATCCAGCAGCTTGTCCGCGGTCAGTCCTCCGGCAAGCCGCACGGTTTCCTTCAGGGCATCCAGCGGATAAAGCTGGTCTCCGGTCACCCGCGCCACCTCCAGACGGAAAGAGTTGGAGCCGAGATCGACTGCGGCGAGCGTATCGTAGGTGTTCATGCAGTACTGCCAAAAAACAGATAAGCCATGCCGATGGCGGCAAGAATGCCCGCCACATCGGCAATCAATCCGCATGCGACCGCATGGCGCACACGACGGACGCCGACCGCGCCGAAATACACGGCCAGCACATAAAAGGTGGTTTCGGTGCTGCCCTGAACAATCGACGCCAGCCGCCCGGCAAACGAATCGGCGCCGTGGGTCTGCATGGTGTCGATCATCATGGCGCGCGCGCCGCTGCCGGAAAAGGGTTTCATCAAGGCGGTGGGCAGGCCGTCGATCCAGCGTGCATCGAATCCCAATGCCTGCACCCCGCTGCGCATCGACGCCATCAGCGCCTCGAGCGCACCGCTGGCGCGGAATACGCCAATGGCGACGAGCATGGCGACAAGGTAAGGAATGATTGTGACAGCGGTGTGAAAACCGTCCCTGGCGCCTTCGATAAAGGCTTCGTAGGCATTGATCCGGCGCAGTAGCGCCATCACCAGAAAACTGACGATGATCCCGAACAGCAGCACGTTGCTGACGATGGCGGATTGCCGCGCCATGGCGGCGGCATCCAGGCTGCTGAAATACGTCACCATGCATGCAATCAGCGGCGGTTGCGCCGCCCAGATAGGCGAGCGTGACACGGTTCCACAGATCCAGGCGCTGGAACAACCCGGTGGCAAGGAGACCGACCAGGGTCCCGATGTACGTCGTGATGAGCAGCGGCACGAATACATCGGTGGGATCGGCCGCGCCCAACTGCGCGCGATAGGTGAAGATGGTGACGGGCAGCAAGGTTACCGATGCGGTATTGATGACCAGAAACAGCACCTGGGCATCGCTCGCGGTATCCGGGTTGGGATTCAACGTCTGCAATTCCTGCATGGCCTTGATGCCCAGCGGGGTGGCGGCGTTATCCAGTCCCAGCATGTTGGCCGCCATGTTCATGGTCATCGCGCCGAGCGCGGGATGATGGGCGGGCACCTCGGGAAAAAGCCGCTTGAATAGCGGCGCGAGGCCGCGCGTGAGCAGGTCCAGCATACCGGCGCGCTCGCCGACTTTCATCACCCCCAGCCACAGCGTCATCACGCCGGTCAGCCCCAGGGCGATTTCGAAGGCCGACTTGCTGCTGTCGAACAGCGCCTTCACCAGGGTGGCGAAAATATCGGCGTCGCCCAGAATGACCAGCTTGAACAGCGCTATCAGGAAGGCCGTCAGAAAGAAGCCCACCCAGAGCGCGTTGAGCATCAGGCCGCCCAGCCTGCAACCAGCAGCAGCAGTCCTACAATCAGCCAGATTGTGAGGCCGCGCCACACCATGCTGACGGCACTGTCGATGTGGTCCGGCTCGGCGGCCTGGTTGAGCCCCAGCTCGGGGCGATACTCAAGCTCGCCCGCTGCCGTGAGCGGCAGGCCGATGCGCACGCCCATGGCGCCTGCGCCTGCCGCCAGCACCACGCCCTCTTCCGGGTCCGGCCACGACGGCGCCTGAGTGCGCCAGCAATACATGGCGTCTTCAAAATCACCGGCAATCGCGTAAGTCAGCGCGGTCAGTCTGGCGGGTAGCCAGTTGATGGCATGGAAAGCCAGCCGTGCGAAATCCCCGAATCCCCCCGCCGTCGGCGCCCAGCGTCGGGCCAGGATCGATGCCGCGCGGTACAGCACCGCGCCCACCGGGCCCAGGGGCGAGAGCAGCGCAAACCACAACAGCACGCCAAACATCTGCCGCTGGCTGGCCGCGATAACCTGCTCGATCGTGACACGCGAAATTTCGTCCTGGGTGAAACCGGCGCTGTCGCCGCTGCTGGCATCGCTACGGCGCCAGTCTGTCAGATGCGACTGCGCCTGTTCAATTTCCCCTGCACGCAACAGGCGTGCGATGGCCTCGGCGTCATCGCTGAAGTATTTGAACCCCAGGGTGAAATAGAGCACGGCAACATTCCAGCCCCAGGCCAGAACCGGACTTGAACTTGCCAGCATGGATCCGATCAGCCAGACCCCGAACAGCAGCGGCACGACCGCCGCAGCCCAGGCAATGACGCCATGATTGAATTCGCCGGCGTTGATCTTGCTTTCCAGCCAGTGCGTGTATGCGGCGTAAGCCTGGTAATGCCGCAGTGGCCGCTTCTGCGGGCGGACATTTTCAAGCACGACTGCAGCGAGAATTGAGAAGAAGGCCATGTCCGTCAGCGTTTGATCTCGAGGGTAAAGACGCCAGCCCGGCTGATCTTGCCGGCCGGACGATAGATTTCCACCGTGGGCAGGGTGATGTCGCGCCCCTGTGGTTCGAGGTAATCATGCACGGCCTGATAGGCCTTGGACGGCGCCAGCAGGATGGCCGCATGGACACTCGCCGACAGCACGGGGCGGCGCGGTATCGTGCCTTCTTTCAGGCCTTCCGGCAGCGCCGCCGACGGCGCCAGGGTATAGCCCACCTGCGCCCGCACCTTGCCGCCGGAGCCGCGCGGGTCGGAGAGAATTACGGTCAAGGTGTCGCCTTCAGTCACCCGGGATTTCACGAACGCTTCCAGCACCATTTTCTGCGTCTTCCGCATGGCATTGATCGGGCCTTCGTAATCGAGGTAGGCATAACGGTAGGGCCCCGCCTCCGTTTCGGTCAGACTCGCCGAATTGAAGCCTCCCCACCACCAGTACACCAGCAGAATGGGCAACACGAATGCCAGCAGAAACGACGGCCATTGTTTCTTGAACACGACAATTTTCCCTATGCTGCACTCTAATCATGGTCACCATGATGCATCGTCGAAACCGGATGCGCCGGCCATTTTTGACGGCGCAAAGAGAATGGCCGATGCATGGTACATCAAGCAAGGTTCCGCCGCTGCCATATGAAGCCCACAAACCCGTGGAGCCGCAATGTCTATGGGCCTGCCTCCTCGTGTTGGCTTTCATATTCCGCCCGCCCAGGCGGCGTACGGGCCGTCACCGTCCGGCCTATTTGCGCAGCACCATGGGCCATGCCGCCTGCGAGCCGATTCCGTTCGACCAGGCTTACGAAACAACCGACTGATCGCAATACCGCAAGCTGCAGGCTTTCGGGGAAGCCAACCACGTCAATGCCTCCAATCAATATCTGTGGCTGGAGCAGGAAGGAGCGGGCAAACAAGGCGTATCGTCGCCACCAGGACGTTTAAGCTTCTTGAACAAGGTTCCAGAATACCGGTGTATTGCTTGAAACGAACGCTCGCACGATACTTGGCCGTCCATCATTAATAGCGGCAATTCTTGAGTGCAGTCATTTATTGCATTAGTATCCGCTTATGTTTTTATCGTTTCCGGAGGCCGCCAAATGGCACGTAAATCCTTAATTGCCACATTCTGCGGTGCAAGCCTGCTGCTAGGAGGATGCGGACACAAGCCCCTCACCTATCAGACCGACATCAAGCCCATCCTCGACAAGAACTGCGTCTCCTGCCACACGTCCGGCGGGGAGGGGTATGCAAAATCCGGGCTGCTGCTCGACAGTTATGAAGGCCTGATGAAGGGCACGAAGTTCGGGCCGATTGTGACCCCGGGTTCCAGCGTCAGCAGCACGCTGTATCGGCTGGTTGCCGGCAAGGCCGACCCCTCCCTGCGCATGCCTCACGGCAAGGAACCTCTGCCCAAGGAAACGGTGGCGCTGATCGGAAAATGGATTGACCAGGGCGCGAAGAACTAATCAGAAGAACTAATCGGAAACCACACCGTGAATAACCGCAATTTCTTTCACTTCAGCGCCCTGCCGCTGTCCATGCGCCTGGTCTACACCATGACCCTGCTGGTATTGGGAACAGGTTACCTGTTTGCCATGCTGCAGGTGTATTTCACCCACGCCGATCTCGACGGCAAGCCAGGAATTTCTGCCGAAGACTTGCGCATTGCCTATCGCGGCCATGCCGGTGACACACGTCTGGAAGCGGCCCTGAAAGGCCCCATGTCAGGCATGTTGCCCGCTGAAGAGCGCCTGGTCATTTTCGCCTGGGTCGGCAAAGGCGCCACCGAAGACGGCTACAACAAGGACGTGAAACCCATTCTGGAAAGCCGCTGCCTGGTCTGTCACAACGGTAGCGACCCGCATCGTCCCAAGTTCACGAGCTATGAAGAAATTTCAAAAGTCGTGTCCAAGGATACCGGCATGACCATTCCCAGTCTGGTGCGTATATCGCATATTCACCTGTTCGGCATGACCTTCATCTTCTTCCTCGTCAGCAGCATCTTCGCCCATGCCTACATGCGGCCGCTGTGGGTCAAGTGCGTCGTGATCGTCCTGCCCTTCCTGTCCATCATTGTGGACATTTTCTCCTGGTATCTGACCAAGCTGTATCCGGGATTTGCCTGGGTGGTCATTGGCAGCGGTGGCGTCATGGCCCTCTCGTTCATGGTGCAATGGGTTGTTTCCATATACCAGATGTGGTTCTACAAGCTGCCTGACAATTTGGAAGAATGCGGCGGGCTTCTACCGATTCTGGGCTGACGCACGGTCAACAATCAATATATTCAAGCATCACGATCCGAATAAAGGCCACAGACAAGTTATACAAACCGTCATGATCCTAAAAAGCGAACGGAAGAACGCATGAAGATCCGATCGATCGTGTTCGCATTGCTGGCGACGGCATTCGCAGGGAGCGCGTCCGCAGTGCCGCCTGGAATGACCGTAACATTCGAACCGGAAGGTATCGGGAAGGTCATCTTCAGCGGGAAGATCCATGCTGATCAGGGGTTCAAGTGCGCGGACTGTCATCCAAAAATCTTTAAGCAGAAACAAGGGTCCAATCCCATTACCATGAGTGCTATCAAGAAGGGAGAATACTGCGGTGCATGTCACGATGGGACAAAGGCATTCGCGCCCGCGAAACACTGTGGCCGCTGCCACGAACTTGAAAAGTAAAGAGTCGTCACGACCCTCCAACAACAAGCCGGGGGCTTTGGGCTTGCGTCCCACCACCCGCCTTGCGGGTAAAGCACTGATCTGACAGACGCTGACGTAAAGGTATCAGTGGCTCCACGGACCTCCAGAAGTCATCCGTGACTTCCCGTGCCCTTGCTTTTGTCATCCTCGCTCCACATGGCTCCGGAAACCAGCCTGCACCGCCTCAAGCTGCGTCATCGGGTCCCCCTCACCCAGGTCGCGGCTGTGCCCCATGTCGGTCACCTGGCTTAGTGAACTGCGTTTCCGAGACCTCTGCCACGCACCCGATGCAAGCCTGCTCAATCATAAAACGCTCCGGAACCGAGATAACGGGCAACCGCGCCGGCCACATCGCGCGCGAACAACATGCCGAAGTGGCTGTGCGGCACGACCATAAAATCGCTGACCTCCGGGGCTTGCGTTTCAATCAGCGCAATCGTGCCATCGTGGGGACGCGGCAGTTTGCCGGGCAATAATCCCCCCAAACCACACGGGCGAGTCCCGGCTATCATGGCAAGGGCTTGCGCGGCTGGCCAGGGAGGCCGTCCACCCAGTAGCCCCTCCTTCCGGCTCTTGCCCAGAATCCAGCCCAGCCCCCAGGTTTGCAGACGCTGCGCGCTCTGGCTGCCTTGCAACGGGCTTGCCAGCATCACGACTCTGCCCAGGTTTGAAGGGACATCAGACGCCAAGGCATGGCAGACAACCAGACCGCCCAGACTATGCGCCACCAGATGCACGCGCGTTGCGCCAAACTGCTTAAGGTAGTGCGCGAGCGCCTTGCCGTTTTCCGCGGGGCTGCAATGCAGGCTGGGGTAATGAAACATACGCGGGGCGTAACCCGCGCGCGACAAGCGCCATGCCAGCACCTGCAATTCCACGCCGCGCATCCAGATGCCATGAACCAGCACCACGATTTCCCGGCTATCGGCTTTCATGATTGCCTTATTCCATTTCGCGATAGAAAACAGCAATAAGTAGAGTACGTCATACTCATCAGCCAGGTTGGTGCGCGAAGCTCACTCTCCTTCTATAGCTACAACATCCGCGGGTTGCAGGAACTGCCGGGGCATGCCGACGCAAGCTCGACTGTGAGCACGACGATGGCATACCGCGACGTGCTGGACAAGAGACTGGGCGGATGCGAGGCGGTGAGCCCGAGGATAGCTGGAGATGAACACAGGCGGGAGGGCTCGTGCTATCCTATTGGGCTGATTTTCATGGTTTTTTGTCTGTTTTTGTTACTTGTTTGGAGTTTTGACATGGCTGTTCAGCGCACTTTTTCCATTATCAAACCCGATGCCGTCGCCAAGAATGTGATTGGCAAGATTGTCAGCCGTTTCGAGAGCAATGGCCTGAAGATCGTGGCTTCCAAAATGAAGCATCTGTCGCGTCAGGAAGCCGAAGGTTTTTACGCGGTGCACCGCGAGCGCCCCTTCTTCAGGGATCTGGTCGAGTTCATGATTTCCGGCCCGGTGGTACTGCAGGTGCTGGAAGGCGAGGACGCGATTGCCAGGAACCGCGAGCTGATGGGCGCAACCGACCCGAAAAAAGCCGATGCGGGCACGATTCGTGCGGACTTTGCCGAGAGCATCGATGCGAATGCGGTGCATGGTTCGGATGCGCCGGAAACCGCCGTGCAGGAAATCGCTTTCTTCTTCCCCGCGAGCGAAGTTTATAGCGGTCGTTGATTATTTATTGGGCACCTCTGGAGATTCCTGTTGTGTCATTCCGGCGCAAGCCGGAATCCATAAAATCAGCAACCTGGACACCGGCTTTCACCCGCAAGGGGCAGGCCATGGTTCTAAGGCCGCCAACGCGGCAACAACCGTGCACCGCCGGTGTGACAAATTGATGGAGATGCCCTTCAAACTTTATCGTGCCGAATCAATAACGCTGCAATGCCACAAAACCTGCTCGACTTTGATCTCGATGGATTGACCGCCTGGTTCGCGGAACTGGGCGAGAAGCCGTTTCGCGCCCGGCAGGTGTATCACTGGATACACCAGGCGAGCGAGGACGATTTCGGGCAGATGACGGACATTGCCAAATCGCTGCGCGAGAAGCTGGCGCAGCGGGCGGTGGTGGCAGCGCCCGCAGTCGGTTTTTCGCACACATCCGGCGACGGTACGCGCAAGTGGCTGTTCGATGTGGGTGCGGCGAATGGCATCGAGGCGGTGTTCATTCCGGAACCGGATCGCGGCACCCTGTGCGTGTCGTCACAGGTTGGCTGTGCGCTGGAATGCACCTTCTGCTCGACCGGACGGCAGGGCTTCAATCGCAATCTTTCGGTCGCCGAGATCATCGGCCAGCTTTGGTACGCCAATCACACGCTGCGCCATGCCGGCAATCGCGCCGGCGGCGCGGCAGCGTCGGAGCGCCCGGTGACCAACGTGGTGATGATGGGCATGGGCGAGCCGCTGGCGAATTTCGAGAACGTGGTGACGGCTCTGGGCATCATGCTCGACGACCATGCCTATGGCCTGTCGCGGCGGCGAGTGACGGTATCGACTTCCGGCCTGGTTCCGGCGATGGACCGGCTGGCCGAACGCTGCCCGGTGGCGCTGGCGGTTTCACTGCACGCGCCGAACGATGCGCTGCGCGACCAGCTCATGCCGATCAACCGCAAGTATCCGCTGGCCGACCTGATGGCGGCATGTCGGCGCTATCTGGTGCATGCACCGCGCGATTTCATCACCTTTGAATACGTGATGCTGGCGGGAGTGAATGACCGGCCTGAACACGCGCGCCAGTTGATTCAACTCACGCGCGATGTGCCTTGCAAGTTCAATCTGATACCGTTCAATCCCTTCCCGGATTCCGGCTATGAAAAACCGCACGCCGAATCGATGCGGGTGTTTCGACGGATTCTTCAGGATGCGGGCCTGGTGGTCACCACACGCAAAACGCGCGGCGACGATATCGACGCCGCCTGCGGACAACTGGCCGGCAAGGTGGCGGACCGGAGCGGGCGGGTGTTGAAGCGAATGAGCAAGGAGGCGGCGTGAAGAAATTGATTCTGGCATTGTGCGTAGGGCTGGCTGCCTGTACCCAGATGTCTGCTCCGGGCGAGAAGCAGGACCGCAGCGCGTCCAGCGGCGAAGCGTCCCAGAAGGCGCGCGCATTTACCGATCTGGCGGGCGCCTATTTCACGCGCGGACAGTACAAGGTGGCGCTGGACGAGTTGCGCAAGGCGATTCAGGCGGATCCTCGTTTTGGCCCGGCCTACAATATCTACGGCATGGTTTACATGGAACTGGCCGAAGACAAGCTGGCCGAGGAGAATTTCCGCAAGGCGATCGATCTTGATCGCGACGACTCCGAGGCACACAACAATTTCGGCTGGTTTCTGTGCACGCGGGGACGCTATGACGAAGGCCAGGAACAGTTTGCCGCCGCCCTGCGCAATCCGCTCTACCCCCAACCCGAACAGGCCCTGCTCAATGCGGGCTTGTGCGCCGAGAAGCAAGGCGATATTGCGCTGGCTGAAGCCAAGCTGACCCGCACACTGAAATTGCAGCCCGACAACGCGAATGCAATCCTCAAGCTGGCAGGCCTGCAGTATCGTCAGGGCCGCTTCGCCGATGCGCAACGCCTGCTGACGCGTTATGGCGAACTGGCGCAGCCCAGCGCGGAGAGCCTGTGGCTGTCGGTGCGGATCGAGCGCAAGCTGGGCGACCGGGCACAGGAAGCCGCCTATGGCTTGCAGTTGCGCAAGCACTTCCCGGATTCGAACGAGGCGCGCCTGTTGACAACCGGACAATACGAATGAGCGGGCAGGAACAGACCATCGGGGCAATCCTGCGCGCCGCCCGGAAAGCGCGCGACCTGACCGTGGACGAGGTGGCGACCCGCCTGCGCCTGATGCATCGCCAGATCGAGGCCATGGAGACGGACGACTTTGCGAGTCTGGGCCAGCCGGTTTTCGCCCGCGGGTTTGTCCGCAACTATGCCAGGCTGCTGCAAGTCGCCCCCGAACCGCTGCTGGCCCGCATGGGCGGAGACACGTCCGAGCACGCCGAAGTGGTGCAGGCGCCACCGGCTGCCGAGGTGCAGTCTTTGCTGACCTCTCCCTGGCTGCTGGCGGCGGCCTTGGGACTGGCTTTGCTGGTTGCCTTGCCGATTGCGCTTTATTTCTGGCTCAACAGCGGCGAAGAAGAAGCGGTCATGCCGCATCCGGCGCAGGCCCCTGTCGCCGCCGCGCCCGCCACATTACCTGCCCCCGCATCCGCTCCCGTATCCGCATCCGCACCCCTGCCTGCGCCTGTGCCCGTGGCCGTACCCGTGCCCGCCGGCAATCCGGAACCCGCCGTTAAAGCCGCTGCCGCACCAACAGATGGGTTTCGGGAGCAGGCGGTTATCGATCCGTCCGAACCGAAAGCCCTGGGCACCGTGCATTTCGATTTTGACGGAGATGCCTGGGTGGAAGTCAAGGATGCGAGCGGCCGCATGCTGCACCGTCAGCTCGACACGGCGGGCAGCAGCGTCGACATTGTCGGCCAGCCGCCGTTCGAGTTTCTGGTGGGCAATGCAGCCCAGGTGCGCATGAGCTATAACGGCCGTCCGCTTGATCTCAAGCCCTACATCGATGTGACGGTCGCCCGTTTCAGTCTGGAGGAATGATGACCTCCCCAATTTTGCGTCGCGCCAGCCGTCAGGTTCAAGTCGGTTCCATCGCCGTCGGCGGCGATGCGCCGGTGGTGGTGCAGTCGATGACCAATACCGATACGGCCGATCTTGAAGCCACGGTGCGCCAGGTGCAGGCGCTCGCACAGGCCGGTTCCGAACTGGTGCGCCTCACCGTGAACACGCTGGAAGCCGCCGCCGCCGTGCCGCGCATCCGCGAACGGCTGGACCTGTTTGGCTGCAATGTGCCCTTGATCGGCGATTTCCATTTCAACGGCCACAAACTGCTGACGCAGGTTCCGGAATGCGCGCAGGCGCTGGGCAAGCTGCGCATCAATCCGGGCAATATCGGACGCGGAGGCAAGCGCGACGAACAGTTCGCCACCCTGATCGAAATTGCCTGCCGTTACGACAAGCCGGTGCGCATCGGCGTCAACTGGGGCAGCCTCGACCAGGCCCTGGCGGTGCGCATGATGGACGAAAATGCACGGCGGCCCGAACCGGAAGACGCCGAGGTGGTGATGCGCCGCGCCATGGTGGCTTCGGCGCTGGAGTCGGCGCGTAAAGCCGAAGAACTGGGTCTGGGCGGCGACAGGATCATCCTCTCCTGCAAGATGAGCCGGGTGCAGGATTTGATTGCGGTGTATCGCGATCTCGCCGCGCAGTGCGACTATCCGCTGCACCTGGGCCTGACTGAAGCCGGCATGGGTTCCAAAGGCATTGTGGCCTCGACCGCCGCGCTGTCGGTGCTGTTGCAGGAAGGCATCGGCGACACCATACGGATTTCGCTCACACCCGAGCCGGGCGGCGAGCGCACCAGGGAAGTGGTGGTGGCGCAGGAGATTTTGCAGGCGCTGGGCTTGCGCGCCTTCACCCCGCAGGTCACCGCCTGCCCCGGTTGCGGGCGCACCACGTCCACCGTGTTTCAGGAACTGGCTCAGGACATCGAAACCTATCTTCGCACGCAAATGCCGTTATGGCGCGAGACCTGCCCGGGCGTGGAATCCATGCAGGTCGCCGTGATGGGCTGCGTGGTCAACGGTCCCGGCGAATCCAAGCACGCCAACATCGGCATCTCCCTGCCCGGCACCGGCGAGGTGCCGGTAGCGCCGGTGTATGTCGATGGCGAGAAGACCGTGACCCTGAAAGGCGCGCGTATCGCCGAGGAATTCCAGGCGATCGTCGAGGACTATGTGCGCACGCGCTACGGCGGGTTGACCAATTGAGAGACATTGTCCGCGAAGGGCGCGAAGACACGCGAAGAGAAACCTTGACGCGACGGCAAGGCATCGATCGTGTTTTGTTTACAGGTATTTGTTCGCGTCCCTCGCGGATAAGAATCAATTTTGGAACATGAGCAAGCTCATCCAATCCGTGCGCGGCATGAATGACTGTCTGCCCGACACCACCGACACCTGGGGCGGTTTCGAGGCGACGGTGCGGGACTGGCTTTGGCGCTACGGCTACCGCGAAATCCGCACGCCGATCCTCGAACAGACGGGCTTGTTCAAGCGCGCCATCGGCGAGGTGACGGACATCGTCGAGAAGGAGATGTATACCTTCGTCGATGAACTGAACGGCGAATCGCTGACCTTGCGTCCCGAAGGCACGGCGTCCTGCGTGCGCGCCGTGATCCAGCACAATCTGCTGTACGACGGCGGCAAGCGGTTGTGGTACAGCGGGCCGATGTTCCGCCACGAGCGTCCGCAAAAAGGCCGCTACCGGCAGTTCCATCAGTTCGGGGTGGAGGCGCTGGGCTTTGCCGGCCCCGACGTGGATGCCGAGCTGATCGTGATGTGCGCCGACCTGTGGCGCGCGCTGGGCATCGCACCGGCGCTGCAAATCAATACGCTGGGCGATGTCGGATCGCGCCAGCGGCACCGGGCGAAACTGATCGCTTACTTCGAGGCGCATCTGGACGCATTGGACGAGGACGCGAGGCGGCGCCTGCACGGCAACCCGCTGCGCATTCTCGACAGCAAGAATCCGGTGATGCAGGGCTTGATCGAGGCCGCGCCGAAGCTGATGGATGAACTGGAAGACGATGCACTGGCGCATTTCGATGCGGTGCAAACGATGCTGCGCGTGAACGGCATCGACTTCGAAATCAACCCGCATCTGGTACGCGGACTGGATTATTACAACCGCACCGTGTTCGAATGGGTAACCGATCGCCTGGGCGCTCAGGGCACGGTCTGCGCCGGGGGGCGGTATGATGGGCTGATCGATCAGCTCGGCGGCAAGCCGGCCCCTGCGGCCGGATTTGCCATGGGCATCGAACGCCTGCTGGCGCTGGTGGAAGCGGGCGGCAAGCCCTTCGCCACACCGGGGCCGGACGTGTATATCGTCCATGCCGGTGTGGCGGCACAGGCGTGGGCATGGCAGGTTGCGGCCGGCTTGCGCCAGGCGGGGCTGGCGGCGGTCATGCACCTCGGCGGCGGCAGTTTCAAGTCACAGATGAAAAAGGCCGACGCCAGCCGCGCCCGTTTCGCCGTGATTCTGGGCGACGATGAAGCCGAGGCGCAGGACGTGACGCTCAAACCCCTGCGCGAGGCAGCGGAGCAGGTGCGCGTTGATCTTGCGCAGGCAATCGAATTTTTGAAAAAGGCATAAGGACATGGCGGCATTCGATCTGGAAGAACAGGAACAACTGGAAGAGTTCAAGGCCTGGTGGCAACGCTGGGGCAACCTGGTGCTGCTGGGGCTGGCGGTGGCCGTCGCTTCGGCGTCGGGCTGGAACTGGTGGCAGCATTCCCTCGCCACCAAGAATCTGGAGGCGGGGGCGATCTACGAAAAACTCACCCAGTCGCTGGCGGCGAAGGATGCCAAAACGGCGCGCGCAGCCGGCGCGGAGCTGATCGACAAATACGACAGCACGGCCTACGCACCCCGCGCCGCGCTGCTGCTGGCCAAACTGAACTATGGCAACAAGGACGTCAAGAGCGCGCTGGCGCAACTGGAATGGACCGTTGACCATAGCAAGGAAGCGGCGCTGAAGGATATGGCGCGACTGCGGCTGGCCGGCGTGTTGCTGGACGAAAAACAATACGAGGCTGCGATGAAGCAGCTCGACAGCCCGCACAGCGATGCTTTCGCTGCGCGCTTCAGTGATCTCAAGGGCGATACGCTGCTGGCACAGGGCAAAAATGCCGAGGCGCGTACCGAGTATCAGGCTGCGTTGAACAAGATGGAAACGGACAATCCCTATCGCAGCATTGTCGAGTTGAAGCTGGACGCACTGGGAGGCCCGGCAAAATGAAATGCCGCTGGATCCCCCTCTTGCTGGTCGCAGGATTGTCCGGGTGCAGCACGGTCGATTCCGTAGGCAGGACCGTCGGCGGCTGGTTTGGGTCGAACGCCGCCAAGGAAGCCGCCAAACCCGCACCTCTGGTCGATTTCAATCCGACGGCCGCGCTGAGCGAAGCCTGGAAGACCGGCGTGGGCGAGATGGGGCGGCATGCCTTCAGCCCGGCGGCGGATACCGACGCAGTATTCACGGCAGCCGCGGACAAGGTAATGCGTCTGAATTTGCAAAACGGCGCGGAAGTATGGAAATCCGATGCAGGGGTCATTCTCTCCACGGGCGTGGGCACGGGCCAGGGTATGGTGCTGGCTGGCGGCGAGGAGGGCGAGTTGCTGGCGCTGGATTCGGTGAGCGGCCAACCACGCTGGAAAACGCAATTGTCGAGCGAGGTGACCGGCCAGATATTGGTCGTGGGCGATGTTGTGATTGCGCGCACCGGCGATGGCCGGGTGTATGGCTTGTCCGCGGCCAACGGCAGCCGCAAGTGGCTGTATAGCCGCAACCTGCCTGCGCTCAGCCTGCGGGGCGGAAGCGGGTTGCTGGAGCGCGAGGGCGTGGTGTTCGCCGGTTTTTCAGGCGGCAAACTGGTGGCCTTGAACGCCGCCAATGGCGCGCAACTGTGGGAGGCGACCGTGGCCTTGCCTCACGGAGCGACCGAACTGGAACGCGTCTCCGATGTGATGGGCGCCCCGGTGGCGGATGACAAGCGGGTGTGCGCCGTGGCCTATCAGGGACGTGTCGCCTGCTTCGACCGGCGCTCCGGTGCGCTGTTGTGGGCACGCGATACCTCAAGCAGCAGCGGACTGGCGATGGACGAACAAAACCTGTATGTCACCGACGACAAGGATGCCGTGACGGCTTACGACAAGGACAGCGGCCGCGCCGGCTGGCGCCAGGACAAGCTGGCGCGGCGCCACGTGACGGCGCCGCTGGCGCTGGGGACCCGCGTGGTTGTGGCTGACGGCGAAGGCGTGGTGCATGTGCTGTCCGCGGATGACGGCAGCTTTGTCGCCCGAGCCAATGTCGACAGCGCAGTGATTACCGCGCCGGTGGACATCGGCCCCGGCCTGGCCGTGCAGACGGTGAAGGGCAATGTCGTCGCGTTCAAACTCAAGTGATTTCTGACCCGAAGGACGCGCGCACACACGAATACGCATTTTCGACGACACAAGACAAGACAGCTCAGCGCTTGCATCGGGTTTTCCTCCGGGAGCGCTGACTCCTCCGGATGCGTCGGCCATTTTCGACGACGCAAGGAAACCTGTGAAAACAATATAGATTCAGATTTCTACTCATGCTTCCAACCCTGGTTCTGGTCGGCCGGCCCAACGTCGGCAAGTCCACGCTTTTCAATCGCCTCACCGGCACGCGGGATGCGCTGGTGCATGACCTGCCCGGCATGACCCGCGATCGCCATTACGGGCGCGGACGCATCGGCGACAAGCCCTATCTGGTGGTGGATACCGGCGGACTGGAACCGGTCGCCAGGGAAGGCATCATGGCGGAGATGGCGCGCCAGACTTTACAGGCCATCGACGAAGCCGATGCGGTTATTTTTCTGGTTGACGGGCGCGGCGGTTTGACTCCGCAGGACAAGGTCATCGCCGACCGCCTGCGGCGCGCGCACTGCCCGGTGTTTCTTGCCGTCAACAAGACCGAGGGCATGAATCGCGCCGTGGTCACGGCCGAGTTTTTTGAACTGGGACTGGGCGACCCCATGGCCGTGTCGGGTGCGCATGGCGACGGCGTCGCCGATCTCGTCAACGAAGCCCTCGCGCCGTTTCCCGCCGAGGAAGAACACAGGGACGATTTCGGCACGCCCAAAATCGCCATTGTCGGCCGCCCCAACGTCGGCAAATCCACGCTGGTTAATGCGCTGATCGGCGAGGAACGCGTGATTGCGTTTGATCAGCCCGGAACTACGCGCGACTCGATTTATGTGGACTTCGAGCGCGACGGCAAGCCCTACACGCTGATCGACACGGCGGGTGTGCGACGTCGCGGCAAGGTATTCGAGACCGTTGAAAAATTCTCCGTCATCAAAACCCTGCAAGCGGTGGAAGACGCCAACGTCGTCGTCATCGTGCTCGACGCCCGAGAAAATATATCCGAACAGGATGCGCACCTTGCCGGTTTCGTGCTCGAAACCGGACGCGCACTGGTGGTGGCAGTGAACAAGTGGGACGGTCTGGCTCAGGAGCAGCGCGAAAACGTCAAGCGCGACATCGGCCGCAAGCTCGGCTTCCTCGACTTCGCCCGTTTTCACTACATTTCCGCGCTCAAGGGCAAAGGTCTGGAAGCGCTATTGAAGGATGTCGAAGCCGCCCATGCCGCCGCCTTCATCAATCTTTCCACCCCCAAGCTCACCCGCGTCCTCATCGCCGCTGTGGAACAGCACGCCCCGCCCAAAAGCGGCCTGCACCGCCCCAAACCGCGGTACGCCCACCAGGGCGGGAAAAACCCGCCGGTCATCATTCTGCACGGCAATGCACTCGACGGTCTGCAAGCCGACTACAAACGCTATCTGGAAAACACTTTCCGCAAGGCTTTTGATCTCCACGGAACGCCGCTGCGCATCCAGGTCAAGAGCGGCAGCAATCCTTTTGAAGGCAAAGTCAGAGCGCCGCTTTCGGACAGCGAGGCGACCAGGATGCGCCGCAAAAAACGCGTCCGGCGAAAGGTCTATGGTGCTGACTGATGTTCCCTGATGGTCCTGTGAGCCTGGCGCCTGCTGCCCGCATCAGACTTGTATTCGGCGGCAGTACTTTCCCCTTATCCCCGCGTTCATGAACCTCAATCAAACCTGGCTTTTGCTGGCGCTGGTATCGGGTCTGGCGGTAGGCACGATTTCCACGATCCGGGCGGTTACTTCCAACGACACCCGCATGCGGGAGCAGTTGCTGACCGAAGCGCGACTGGTCGAGCAAACCATGGACTGGACGCGGGTTGAGACGCTAACCGGTTCGCCCGCGGACACTCAATTGCCGGCCTATGCCAGGATGAAGCAGCAGCTTGCCCGGGTGCGCGCGGTCAGAGAACAGTATCGCTTTGCCTATTTGATGGGGCAGCGTAGCGACGGGGCAGTCTTTTTTCTGGTGGATTCCGAGTCTCCCGGGTCGCACGCTTATTCGCCGCCCGGCGAGGTTTACCCGGAGGCGACCGCGGCCCTGCGCGCGGTGTTTTCACGCGCCCGTGCGGTCACCGAAGGACCCGAGAAGGATCGATGGGGCGTGTGGGTCAGCGCCCTGATTCCGCATGTCGATCCGGCGACTGGCGCGGTGAAGGCCATAGTGGGACTGGATGTGGATGCGCGTCACTGGAACCGCGAATTGCTTGAAGCGGCCGCGCTGCCCGCAGGTTCGACGCTGGGCTTCATGCTGCTGCTCGGCGCCTTCATGTACGCGCAGAGACATGCACGCCGCGAACAGGCACGCCTGGAATCTTCGGAGGGCAAACTCTACCAGTTGGCCCACCACGACATTCTCACCGGCCTGCCCAATCCGCGTCTGCTGGAGGACAGGATGGCACAGGCGCTCTCGCACGCGCATCGCGTCGAGACCAGACTGGCTATCCTCTATCTGGACCTTGACCGCTTCAAGAACGTGAATGATTCGCTGGGGCATGCCGCGGGCGATGCACTTCTGAAGGAGGTGGCCGCACGTCTGACTGCTCTGGTACGCGAAGAGGACACGGTGGCGCGTCTCGGAGGCGACGAGTTTGTCCTGCTGCTGCCGAAAATTGCCCACGACGACGACGCACGCCACGTGGCCGAGAAAGTCATTTCCGATCTGGCGAGGCCGGTAACCGTGGCAGGGCAGCGCTTCTCGGTCGGCGTCAGTGTCGGCATCGCACTGTATCCGGACGACGCGCACGATGCCGCCGCGCTGCTGGCGTGCGCAGACCGCGCCATGTACGCCGCGAAAGACAGCGGCCGCAACACTTTCCAGTTTGCCAATCCGCTGCAGAACGCCCGTGCCCTGGAACGCCTGTCGATCGAAACCGGTTTGCGTCAGGGACTGGAACAGGGGCAATTCGTGATGAGTTACCAGCCGCAGTTTTTGCTGGCCACCGGTGAGCTTAGCGGCATCGAGGCTCTGGTGCGCTGGAACCATCCTGCATGGGGCGCGATGGAACCTGCGCGATTCATTCCGGTGGCGGAGGACTCGGGGCTGATCGTCGCGCTGGGTGAATGGATTCTGGCCGAGGTGTGCCGGACCGCCGCGGGCTGGATGCGCCAGGGGCTGCCCGCTGTCCCCGTCATGGTGAATGTATCGTCGATTCAACTGCGCCGTTCCGGATTCGAAGACCGGGTGGTCGAGGTGCTGCGTGAAACAGGGCTTCCGGCCGACTTGCTGGAACTGGAACTGACCGAAACCACCATCATGGAAGAAACCCTGGCAGGATCGGAGGCCATGCGCCAATTGCTGGACCTGGGCGTCAAGATGGCCATCGACGATTTCGGCACGGGCTACTCCAGCCTGGCCTATTTGCGCAAACTGAATGCCCACCGCCTGAAAATCGATCGCAGTTTCATCGCGGATATTGCCGACGATGCCGAGGCTGCAGCCATCGTGTCGAGCATGATCGTCATGGCGCGCGCGCTGAATCTGAAAGTGACTGCGGAAGGGGTGGAAACCGGACCGCAGGCCGACTGTCTGGCCAAACTTGGCTGTGACTCGGTACAGGGATTCCACTTCGCCAGCCCCATGTCCGCAGATGAAATCATTGCGCGCTATGCTGACAAGTAGAAATGCATCGCCAAAAGCGGATGCGTCGACCATGGTCGGCGACGCAAGGAAACGGGCCGATGCACGGTCTTATCGATCCAGCCAGCGCACCAGGTAGAACAGCTTGAACCCTTCGGAAGAACGCGAGGGGCCGCTCGCCAGGGCCGCGTAAAAGCCCTTGTCCGCATTGGCATGGCTGCGTGCTTCGTCTTCGCTGGCAAAGACCTGCACGCATCCTTCCGGGAAGCGTTTGCGGTGTTGCCCGGACGGCGAATAAATCACCACCGCCGAGGTGCCGACCACCTTGGCTTCAACGTCCGTGAAGAGTCCTGACGACTGGAGCATGACTGTTCGGCTGCTTAAAAATGCGCCGTCGGAAATGGTTGATGCAGGATATTAGTGAGTCTTTTTGGGAATGCCGCTGCCGATTTTCACGACGTGTGTATTGGGCGTTTCGTCGATGAAGCGCGGGCGCTCGTTGCGGTTCGGATTCAGCGTGCTGGCGAGTTCGGCCTCGCGCCTTGAAATCACCACCAGACAATCCTTGATGCCGAGCACGGTGGCCTCAGAAAGCGGGCTGGGGTTGCCGTCCCGCGGCGCGGTGTCGCGTACCACGGAGGTGAGCGTTTTGCGCATCATGCGCATGATGCGCTGTTCTTCGGTGAGTTCTTTTTCACGGTCCATGTCGGGCTCCTGCCTATGAGCCGTCCATTGTCGGGGCTGGGCGGAATTCAGTCAACGCGCCGGGTGTGGGGTTTTAAGGCTGCTGGCCGGCAGGGTATGTGCCCACAAACGCCTGCCTTGCGCATCAAACACCGTGAGCGTCAGGCTGCGCTGGCCCCTTTCTCCGCTGGTGGCGAGCGTGCAATAGTTATGCACGGCCACGGCGGTGTCGGCGACACGCAAGGGGTTATTGATTTCATTGTCGTCTGCCGGCCGGGTGCCGGAAGTGAGTGGGGAACAGGTGAGTTCATGCAGCGGATAGCTGCCGGCCCGCTCCCGTCGCAGCAGTTCGGTGTGATGCCGGTCGCCCGAAACGAACAGCACGCCATTGATACGGTTCCGGGCAAGCCAGTCAAGGAAGGCTTCACGTTCGGCGGGGAAGTGCTGCCAGCCCTCAAAACGCGATGCGTCGTTGAGAAACTGGCTGCCGCCGGCGATGATCTTGAAGCTGGCGCGTGACTGCATGAGCGCATTTTTCAGCCAGTCGAGCTGGCCGGGTCCGTATAAGGTTTTGTCGGGGCTGTCGTCGGCCATGAGATCGGCGGCCCGATAAGAGCGGTCGTCGAGCAGGAAGAATTCCGCATCGCCCATGCTGAAGCGGGTGAACGTGCCCGATGTTTCCGGCAGACCCGCACCCGGGTTCGGCCAGTAGCGTTGAAACAGCTTCAGGCTGTCGCCTTTGAACACAAAGCTGCGGTTGGCGTCGTTTGGGCCGTAGTCGTGATCGTCCCAGATGGCATAGTGCGGCAGGGCCGCCAGCAGCGTTTGCAGTTCGGGCGTGGCGCGCACCGAGCGGTAACGGCGGTTCATGCCCCAGGGGTGGACCAGGTCGGCATCGCGCAGATAGATGTTGTCGCCCAGCCATAACATGAAAGCAGGCTGGGTTTCTGCTACTGCCGCGCGGGCAATCGTATCGAAAATTTCCAGGCTGCTGCCATAGGGCGTACCGGGGTGATCCACGCCGGCATCGTTGATAAAGGCGCACGAGCCCAGATAGGCCGTGAAATCCAGCGGGGTATAGGCCCAGTACGGTAGCGGCAGGGTGGTGAAGCGGTGCTCCGTTCCGGCCGGCCGGTTATCCAGAAGCAGGCGATAATTCCAGCGCGTCGCGGGCGCCAGGCCGGTGAGCAGGAGCTGGGCGCTGAAGTCGGTGTCCGGGTTCAGGGTGCGCGGGGGCAGGGTGTGGCGCGCTTCAGGGAAACGCTCCGGCCAGTATTCCAGCGAGAGTTGGGCGGCGCCATCGGCTTGCGCCCAGACGATGGCGGTTTCTGCCGTGACCGGTCCCAGCATGGGTCCGCTACTGAGACGGGCGCCGGCCGCGGTGTCCGCCAGCAGGACGGGAAACAGCAGGATAAGAAGTTTGAGTGGGTGCATAAGAATATTATAAGACTGCATTATTGAAGCTGCTTTAAGCTCGCGTCATGGAGGAGAACCGGCATGTCCGAGCACAATGAAGTACGCGAAATCCGCATCAATCCGATCGTTCCGGCCGAGTCGGTGCTGGTCGCCACCGCGCGCGGCATGCGCCCCAAGAAGGCCGAGGAACTGGCGCCTCGCGATACGCGCAAGCACGTCGAGACTTGCCCGTTCTGCCGCGGCAACGAACACAAGACCCCGCCCGTCATCCTGGCCTGGCCGCCGGAAGGCGACTGGCAGATTCGCATGGTGGAAAATCTCTATCCCGTGCTGGGCGACGACCGGGAGCAGGCCGGTTTCAATTTCGGCCTGCAACAGACGATTGACGGTTACGGTCGGCATGAGGTCATCATCGATCATTGCGATCACGGCATCGCCGTTCACGAAATGGCGGAAAGCCATCTCGCCGCGTTGTTCGGTGTGTACCAGGCCCGCATGAGCCAGCTTTTCGATTCCGACGAACGGCTGAAATACGTGCTGGTGTTCAAGAATTTTGGCCCCGCGGCCGGAGCGTCGATCCCGCATACCCACAGCCAGGTTATTGCCATGCCGGTGGTGCCGGAAAACGTCGAGGCCGAGGTGCGCAACAGCGCGGTCCATTACGCCAAGCATCACCAGTGCATCTTCTGTGCGCTGATCGACGAGGCGCTGACCTTCGAGGCGACAATCTACGACCGCAATTCCGGTGCGGTACGGCGCCGCGTCAATGTCGGCCAGTATGTGGTCGAGCGCGGCGAGAAATTCATCGCCATCAAGCCTTTCGCCAGCCGCTACGAGTGGGAAGTGCACATTCTGCCGCTGCAACACCAGGCGGAGTTTCTTGAGGTCAAGGCGGATGACCTGCCGGATCTGGCGCGGGTGCTGAAACGCACCATGGCGCGGCTCGATGCCGTTATCGGCGGCGCCCAATACAATTTCTTCCTGCATTCCGTGCCGCACAACAGCGAGACCGGGGCGAATGCGCCGAGCTACCACTGGCATCTGGAAATCTGCCCGCGCACCTCGATTCCAACGGGTTTTGAACTGGGGTCGGGGCTATTCGTCAACACCATCAATCCGGAGCAGGCGGCGGAAAAATTGCGTGCCGTTGTCTTGCAGGCGGGTCTGGGGTTTCCCTGATTTCTGCCGATAAGGAATATTACTTTTCATGCATCTGCTAAAGTCGGTCCGATGGATTCAGTACCCCTTTCAATAGCCCCCCGGGATCACGACAGTCAATCGGCGCCGCAAGATGCGGGCCGGGACGGTCTGCAGGTCGATCGTCTCAGGGCCTTGTGGAAGCTCTCCACCCGGCGGGACATGGACGATGGCGAACGGATCCGCGCCATGCTTGGTTTGGCGGCCGAGGTTCTGGTCATGGATCTGGTCGTGCTGGGCGAATTCGAGGGGGATTACACCGCGCGTTATGCCTATGACCGGCTGGGCCTCGTGCCCGAGGGCCTGGTGATGCAGATGCAGGACACCCTGTGTGCCGACGTTTACCGGAACAGGGCCGCAGCGCATATCCCCGACCTGATGCGGCACCCTGAGTTTTGCCGGCATCCCATGGCAACGGCTGCGGGGATGCGTCTGTATTCAGGCATACCGGTGCTTGTGGGTGAGGAGGTGCACTGGGTTCTGGCCTTTTTGCGGCAACAGGTCGAGCCGCAGATAAGGGAAGCCGATGTTGCCTATATGGAATTGATCGCCGACTGGCTTGGCAATGCCCTGTATCAATCCGCGCAAAAAGATTTGTTGAAACAGTTGGCGCTGACCGACCCCCTAACCGGCCTGCCGAACCGGCGCGCGGCCATGGAAAGACTGGCACAGGAATTCGCGCGGGCGCAACGCCAGGACGCCAGTTTTGCCTTGGCGCTTATGGATCTGGATCACTTCAAGCGTGTCAACGACCGCTACGGCCATGCCACCGGCGACGAGGTGCTGAATGTGCTCTCGCAGCGTTTGCAGGCTGAATTGCGCGAGGGCGACTGGGTGGCGCGCTGGGGCGGGGAAGAATTTCTGTTTTACCTGCACGACAGCAGCACCCATGAAGCCGTGTGCGCCATGGAACGTCTGGCCGGTCATGTCAAATCCAATCCGATACCGACCGCGGTTGGCGCCATCCCGCTGACCATGTCGGCGGGAATTGGCGTTCAGGGGAAGGGGCAATACGATCTTCAGAATGCCCTCGCCATGGCTGACGCCGCGCTCTATCAGGCCAAGAATCTGGGGCGCGACCGGATACACACGGCGGACGCCGGCGCCAATTCGGCCTGGAGCGGGCACGGCCTCAAGGACGCATTGCGTGAAGGCCGGGTACGCATGGCGACCCAGGTCATCGTGGATCTGCAAACCGGCCAGCCGGTTGCGGATGAATCCCTGGCGCGGGTGATGACGGTAGATGGCGAGATCCTCGAGGCCGCGGACTTCATCGACAGGTCGGAAGGGCTGGGGATCGTGGCGGAAATCGATCGCCACATGACCCGTCTAACCATGGACCGCTGCACGGCGCGGCTCAGGGATGGACGTGTTGTTCAGGAATTCTTTCATTTTGTCAATCTGTCGCCGCAGTTTCTCGCGCGGCGCGATCTGGTCGATGAAATGCTGCAAAACGCGCAAACGTATTGTGCAAGCTGTGGCGTGACAAACGGCGCGACCATGGTCAAGCCCATCGTGCTGGAGATCACGGAACGTCAGCACATTGGCAATCTTGCAGCACTGCGCGAGGACCTCCAGCCTTTCCTCGACTTTGGCTTCCGTTTGGCGCTGGATGATTTTGGCAGCGGGTATTCCTCTTTCCTTTATCTCGCGCACTTGCCGGTGAACTTTCTCAAGATCGAAGGTTGGCTGGTGAGCAATATGCGCCGCGAACGCAAGATTGCCGCCATGGTCGAGAGCATGGCGAACTTCGCCCGCAAGGAAGGTATCCAGACCGTGGCAGAACACATCGAGGACGCCGAAACCGCGCGCATCCTGCGCGAAATGGGGGTGGACTGGGGACAGGGCTGGTTTTTCGGGCGGCCGCAACTGGAGTAGTCCGATTGCTCACCGGGCAGACATATCGGCACCCCCCTCGATTGAACAACGGATGGGGGATGACAAGAGGAAATCAAAATGCATGGCCATCAATTTTCATATACGTGATAGAGCGACCGGGGTGGAACACGAATAATTCTGCCCGGCGGGGCGGAGGCAAGAATAATGTTTGAGCGGCCAGGCGGGGGCGAGCGCGTCATTCTGGTGGCGCTCGATTTTGGCGATCCCGATTACCGGGACAGCGTGGCCGAGCTGCGCCTTCTGGCGCAGGGCGCAGGCCTGGAAGTGCTGGGCGAAGTCCTGGGCAAACGCAGCCGTCCCGACGCGGCGCTCTATGCCGGCAGCGGCAAGGCGGATGAAATCGCCGCGCTGGTATCGGCGACAGAAGCCGACGTCGTCATTTTCAATCACGAACTCTCTCCCGCGCAGGAACGCAATCTGGAGCGCCGCCTGCAATGCCGGGTGATCGACCGAGTCAGCCTGATTCTCGATATTTTTGCCCGGCGCGCGCAAAGCGCGGAGGGCAAGCTGCAAGTGGAACTGGCGCAGTTGCAGCATTTGTCCACCCGCTTGATACGAGGCTGGACGCACCTGGAGCGGCAACGCGGCGGCGTGGGGATGCGCGGCCCCGGTGAAAAGCAGCTCGAAACCGACCGGCGGCTGATTGGCGTTCGTGTCAAAACCCTGCGCGAGCGGCTGTCCAAACTGGAACAGCAGCGCCGCACGCAGCGCCGCGCGCGCGCGCGCAGGAATGTGATGTCGGTTGCACTGGTGGGTTATACCAACGCCGGAAAGACCTCGCTGTTCAATGCCTTGACCCGTGCCGGGGCGTATGCCGCCGACCAGTTGTTTGCCACGCTGGATACGACAACCCGCAAGGTTTATCTGCCCAGTGTCGGCGAAGTCGTGCTGGCGGATACGGTGGGTTTCATCACCCGTCTGCCGCATAGCCTGGTCGCTGCCTTCCGCGCCACGCTGGAGGCCACCGCTGAAGCGGATTTGCTGTTGCATGTGGTGGATACCGCCAGCCCCAACCGGGAGCGTCAGATTGTGGAAGTCGAGAAGGTGCTGCGCGAGATCGGCGCCGATCTCGCGCGTGAGCTTCGCGTCTACAACAAGCTGGATCTGGCCGGGATTGCACCGGGAGCGAGCCGGGACGAATATGGTAAACTGCAGGCCGTTTATGTGTCGGCCAAAACCGGCGCTGGACTTGAACTTTTGCGTGAAGCGCTGACCGAAATCCTGTCCGGTTTGCGCCCCCAAAGTGAGCCGGCTGAAAATGACGACACGACTTCCCGAACTTCCCTCCGCTAGCTGAAAAATATGGCCTGGAATGACCCGCAATGGGGTGATAACGGTAACAAAAAGAAATCCGGCCCGCCCGATCTGGACGATATATGGCGGAAGTTCAACCAGCGGCTGAACGATATGTTTGGCGGCAAGGGAGGCGGCAATGCGCCTGTCTCAGGCGGGTTGCCGGGCGGCGGCAGTCTCTTGTTGTTGCTGGGCGGCCTGGTCACGCTGCTGTGGGTGGCCAGCGGCTTCTATATCGTCAATCAGGGCGAACGGGGCGTGGTGTTGCGTTTTGGCAAATATGTCGAAACCACTGATCCCGGTCCGCGCTGGCATTTGCCGTGGCCGATCGAGGCCAAGGAAGTCGTCAACGTCGATCAGGTGCGCACGGTCGAGGTCGGCTATCGCAACTCGGTCAGAAACAAAATGCTGAAGGAGTCGCTGATGTTGACCGACGACGAAAACATTATCGACTTGCAGTTTGCCGTGCAATTCCTTCTCAAGGATCCGGTGGAATTCCTGTTTTACAACCGTTCGCCCGAAGACGCGGTGATGCAGGCGGCGGAAACCGCCATGCGCGAAATCGTAGGCAAGAACAAAATGGACTTCGTGCTGTACGAGGGTCGTGCTGAAATAGCCACGCGTGCCAAGAAGCTGATGCAGGAGATTCTCGATCGTTACAAGACCGGAATTAGCGTCAGCCAGGTTACTTTGCAGAACATCCAGCCGCCGGAGCAGGTTCAGACCGCGTTCGACGATGCGGTGAAAGCCGGTCAGGATCGCGAACGCTTGAAAAACGAGGCCCAGGCCTACGCCAACAACATCATTCCGAGCGCCCAGGGTGTGGCCTCGCGTCTGTTGCAGGAAGCGGAGGGCTACAAGAAGGCAGTGACATCCAATGCCCAGGGCGAGGCAAGCCGCTTCAGTCAGGTTTATGACGAATACAGGAAAGCGCCTCAGGTCACCCGGCAGCGTATGTATCTCGACACCATGCAGACAGTCATGACCAATACCAGCAAAGTGGTGGTGGATCAGAAAGGCGGCAACAGTCTGCTGTATCTGCCGCTGGATAAGCTGCAACAGATTGTGAACCCGCCTTACGCCGGTCCGGCCGATGTTCCGGCACTGCCTGCCGCAACGGTGCCAGCGCCCATGGAATCGCGTTCGCGGGATGCCTTCCGCAGCCGTGACCGGGAGGATCGTCCATGAATAAGAATATCGGTTCGCTGCTTGCCGGTCTGCTGGTCGCGCTGGCTGTCCTGAGCGCCAGTATGTTTACGGTAGATCAGCGCCAGAATGCCGTGGTGTTCCAGCTCGGCGAGGTGGTGTCGGTAAAAAAGAACCCCGGTCTGTATTTCAAGTTGCCGCTGATGCAGAACGTGCGTTACTTCGATACCCGCATTCTCACGATCGATGCGGTTGACCCAGAGCGTTTCCTGACTTCGGAAAAGAAAAACGTTTTGGTGGATTCGTTCATCAAATGGCGCGTGATCGACCCCAAGCAGTTCTATGTGTCTGTCGGCGGCGACGAAGCCCGGGCGCAGATTCGTCTGAATCAGACCGTCAACGACGGGCTGCGCGCCGAGTTCGGCAAGCGCACGATCCATGAGGTGGTTTCCGGCCAACGTGATGAAATCATGAACCTTATTCGTACCAAGGCCGACCAGGATGCACGCAAGATCGGCGTACAGGTGGTCGATGTGCGGATCAAGCGCGTCGATTTGCCAGAAACCGTATCGGTCGATGTGTATCGCCGCATGGAAGCCGAACGCAAGCGCGTGGCCAACGAGTTGCGCTCGACGGGCGCCGCCGAGGCCGAGAAAATCAAGGCCGATGCCGACAAGCAAAAGGAAGTGATCGTGGCCGAAGCCTACCGCGATGCGCAGAGCATGAAGGGCGAGGGTGATGCCAAGGCTGCTGCGGTTTATGCCGCGGCCTATGGCAAGGATCCCGAATTTTATGCGTTCTACCGCAGTATGCAGGCCTATCGCGACAGTTTCAGGAGCAAGAGCGACGTGATGGTGCTCGACCCCAGCGCCGATTTCTTCAAATACATGAAGAACCCGAAGGCCGGGGGAAAATGACCGTCAATGACGGTCTGACGGGTCTGGCATTCTTGCTGGTGATTGAAGGCATCCTGCCGTTTGCCGCGCCGTCGATGTGGCGCGAGGCGTTCCGCAGAATGACCGAAATGAACGATGGACAATTACGTTTTATCGGCGCTGCCTCGATGTTGGGCGGCGTTTTTTTGTTGCTGTTTTTGCATTGAGGCAACAGCGAATACAGCGGGAATCATTTCCCGCCCTCTCCTGCCGATGCTTCTTCCGGAGTAAATTATTTTCCTGAACCGACATGACTGCCTGGCTGTTACCTGAAAACGTCGAGGATGTACTGCCGCCGCTGGCCTGGCGGATGGAAGACATGCGCCGAGCGCTGCTCGACCTGTTTCGCAGCCGCGGCTACCAACTGGTGATTCCGCCGTTGCTGGAATACGTCGAGTCGTTGCTGACCGGCGTGGGCGCGGACCTCGACCTCAGGACTTTCAAGCTGGTGGATCAGTTGTCCGGGCGCCTCATGGGCGTGCGCGCCGACATCACGCCGCAGGTGGCGCGCATCGACGCACATCTGCTGGCCGGCAATGCGGTGAACCGGTTGTGTTATGCAGGTAGTGTGCTGCACACCCGGCCCGACGGTTTTCATCGTTCGCGTGAACCGATTCAGGTTGGCGCCGAGTTATACGGCGAGGCAGGCGCGAACGCCGATCTGGAGATTCTCACGCTGATGCTGGATGCCTTGCGCGGCTGCGGCCTGAAAGACATCCAGCTCGACATCGGCCACGTCGGCGTCTATCGCGCGCTGGCGGAGGAGGCTGCGCTGAATGGCGATACCGAGCATCAATTGTTTGGGGCTTTGCAGGCGAAGGACAGCAGCGCCGTAGCCGGCCTGACGGGCTCGCTGCCGACGGTTTTGCGTGAGGCCTTTGCCGCCTTGCCGGCACTTTATGGCGCACGTCCGGTATTGGCCGATGCGCGTGCGCGCCTGCCTCGCGTGCCGGCCGTGATGGCCGCGCTCGATGCGCTCGATGAACTGGATCGCGGCCTCGCGGCCAGCGGTGTCGAAGCGGCGTATGACCTGGCCGAACTGCGCGGCTATGGCTATCACAGCGGCGTGGTATTCGCCGCTTATACCGGCGGCCGCAGCCGCGCGATTGCGCAGGGCGGACGTTACGATGAAGTCGGTCGCGTGTTCGGCCGGGCGCGCCCGGCCACCGGCTTCAGTCTGGATTTGCGCGAACTGGCGGAAGCCGGTTCGGATAATCAATAATCCCAGAGACCGCAGTTGGACACGTCTGAGTGTGCGGCTGGCAGGCCGCCTGGCCAAGCGCGAGGAGAGCGTGGCTGTTTCCGCTTTGGCGGCGTTATGGCCAGGGCCTGCCCCCTTGCGGGCGGGACACGGGATCGGCCCCTGCAGGGATGCATCGGCCATTTTCGACGATGCAAGGCACGCAGCCGAGCAACAACGCCAGACGGCATGCCAGTCATGCATGCGAGCTTTCACGGGCTTTGGCCCGTAGAGCGAAAGGGTAACGGCGCAGCCGTTGGGCACCCATCGGCCTCCCCCTCGCGGGGAGAAAGTCGGAGTCTCCTTGTGGGGCAATCCGGCGTGTAGTGTAGTCACCAGCGGGTGCACTATTTCGAAGGGGTGAGTGTGCTTGCTCATCGGGGATTTGTGGCAATAGCAAGCGGTCAACTGCGGTTTTTGGGATAAAGGGAGCAGGCAACATGGCAGCAAAGAACGTCGTCGTTATCGGCACCCAGTGGGGCGATGAAGGCAAGGGCAAAATCGTCGACTGGCTGACCGACCGGGCGCGCGGCGTGGTGCGGTTTCAGGGAGGGCATAATGCCGGGCATACCCTGGTGGTCGCGGGCAAGAAAACCGTGCTGCACCTGATCCCGTCCGGCATCTTGCGCGACAACGTGACCTGTTACATCGGCAATGGCGTGGTGCTGTCGCCCACGGCCTTGCTGGAAGAAATGGACATGCTGGCCGAAGCCGGGGTGGACGTGGCGAGCCGGCTGAAGATCAGCGAAGCCTGCCCGCTCATCATGCCGCATCACGTGGCGCTCGACCGCGCGCGCGAGATTGCCAAGGGCGCGGGCAAGATCGGCACCACCGGACGCGGCATCGGCCCCGCCTACGAAGACAAGGTGGCGCGCCGCGCGCTGCGCCTGCAGGATCTGTTTCACCGCGAGCGTTTTGCCGCCAAGCTGGGCGAAGTGCTGGATCACCACAACTTCATGCTCAAGCATTATTTCAAGACCGACGTGGTGGACTTCAACCAGTCGCTCGACATGATGATGGCGCTGGCCGACCGCCTGAAGCCGATGGTGGCCGATGTGCCGCGCAGCCTCTACGAAGCCAACAAGGCGGGCGACAACCTGCTGTTCGAAGGGGCGCAGGGCACGCTGCTCGATATCGACCACGGCACCTATCCGTTTGTGACATCAAGCAACTGCACCGCGGGCGGCGCGGCCACGGGCGCGGGGGTCGGCCCCAATTCCCTGCATTATGTGCTGGGCATCACCAAGGCCTACACCACGCGCGTCGGTTCCGGGCCTTTCCCGACCGAACTGTTTGACGACACCGGAAAATACCTGGGCGAACGCGGCCACGAAGTGGGCGCCACCACCGGACGCTCGCGGCGTTGCGGCTGGTTCGACGCCGCAGCCTTGAAGCGTTCGATCCAGATCAATGGCGTGACGGGCCTGTGCGTGACCAAGCTGGATGTGCTGGACGGACTGGAGACCGTGCGGGTGTGCGTGGGCTACAAGATCGACGGTCAGACCTGCGATATCCTGCCGGTCGGCGCCGAGTCGATCACGAATGTCGAGCCCATTTACGAAGACCTGCCGGGCTGGTCGGATTCCACGGTCGGGGTGCAGGAATTCGACAAGCTTCCGCAAAAAGCGCGGACTTATATCGAGCGCATGGAAGCATTGTGCGAAGTTCCGGTCGATGTCGTGTCCACCGGGCCGGATCGGGTGGAGACGATAGTCCGTCGTCATCCCTACGACGGCTGAAGTATAAAATCAGGAAAGCCGACACAAGGCCGGCTTTCCTGATTGCTGCATCTGGTGCCCAGAAGAGGACTCGAACCTCCACACCTTGCGGCACACGGACCTGAACCGTGCGCGTCTACCAATTCCGCCATCTGGGCAATGAGGCGCGCATTATGATTATTAGAGGCGAAATTGTCAACGAAGATGACCACACAGAAGCCGCGTAGCCGCGGAGCCAAAGCGAAGCTCAATGCGATTCGTCGCGCCGATCCTTTTTACGAGCGCGAATGCGAGCGTTATGACGCGCCGCTTCCCAGCCGCGAATACATCCTGCAATTGCTGACCGAAGCGGGTTGCCCGGTCGAGGTCGATGCATTTGCCAGGCAGCTTGTCATCACCGATGCCGAACGCGATCTGTTCCAGCGGCGCCTGGGCGCGATGCAGCGCGACGGCCAGTTGATGATCAACCGCAAGAGCCAGCTTTGCCTTCCGGAAAAGCTCGATCTGACCAAAGGTCGAGTCGAGGGACATCCCGACGGCTTCGGTTTTGTCGTGCCCGATGAGGGCGGGGATGACCTCTTCCTCTCGCCCAAGGAAATGCACCGCGTGCTGCACGGCGACCGTGTGCTGGTGCGTTTGGCCGGCTTCGACCGGCGCGGCCGCCGCGAAGGCAAGATCGTCGAAGTGCTGGAGCACGTCAACAAGTTTGTCGTCGGCCGCTACTATGTCGAGGGTGGCCTGGGCTTTCTGATCGCTGAGAACCGCCGCATCAACCAGGACATTCTGGTGCCGGCCGAGTTCGCCAATGGCGCACTGCCGGGCCAAGTGGTCACGGTTGAACTGACCACGCAGCCGGGCGCGCATAACGAGGCCGTGGGCCGAGTCACCGAAGTGCTGGGCAGTTTCACCGGCCCCGGCATGGAAATCGAAATTGCGCTGCGCAAACACGATCTGCCTCATGTCTTCCCGCCTGATGTCGAGGCGCAGGCAGGCAAGCTGCCGAAGAAGGTATTGAAGAAGGACTTGGAGGGACGCGAAGACATTCGCCATCTGCATCTGGTGACGATAGACGGGGAGACCGCGCGTGACTTCGATGACGCCGTGTATTGCGAGCCGCTTGGGCGCAATGGCTTCCGGCTGGTGGTGGCGATTGCCGATGTCAGCCATTACGTCAAACCCCATGACGCGCTCGACACCGAAGGCTACAGCCGGGGCAACTCGGTGTATTTTCCGCGCCGCGTCATTCCCATGCTGCCGGAGGCGCTGTCCAACGGCCTGTGCTCGCTCAATCCGGAAGTCGATCGACTGTCCATGGTGTGCGACATGCTCGTGACCGCGCAGGGCAGCGTCAAGGAATACCGCTTCTACCCCGCGGTGATTTATTCGCACGCGCGGCTCACCTACAATCAGGTGTGGGACTGGCTCTCCGGCGCGGTAAAGCCCGAGAAAAAGCACGCCGGACTGATGCCGCATCTGCAGGCGCTGGACAAACTCTTCCGCACCTTGCTCAAATCCCGTGCCAAGCGCGGCGCGATTGATTTCGGCTCAACCGAAACGCAAATCCAGTTCGACGACCAGGGCAAGATCGACGCCATCGTCCCGGTCGTGCGCAACGATGCGCACCGCATCATCGAAGAATGCATGCTGGCCGCCAACGTCTGCGCTTCGGACTATTTGCACCAGAACCAACAGCCCGCGCTGTATCGCATCCACGAAGGCCCCACGCCCGAGAAGCTCGCCGCGCTGCAAACCTTCCTGGCCGAGTTCGGTCTGTTCCTCGGCGGCGGCGACAAGCCCCAGGCCAGGGATTACGCCGTGCTGCTGGAGCAAATCAAACCGCGCCCGGACGCCGGGCTACTGCAAACCGTGATGCTGCGTTCGCTGCGCCAGGCTGTGTACGGCCCCGACAACAAGGGCCACTTCGGCCTCGCCTACGAGGCCTACACCCACTTCACCTCGCCCATTCGCCGTTACCCCGACCTGCTGGTGCACCGCGGCATCAAGGCGGTTCTCAAGGGTGAAAAAATGCCGGGCAAGGGCCTGGCTGAAATCGGCGCGCACTGCTCCATGACCGAGCGCCGCGCCGACGACGCCACCCGCGATGTCGATGCCTGGCTCAAGACCTACTTCATGCGCGACCGCATCGGCGAGGAATACAACGGCACCGTCAGCGCCGTCACCAGCTTCGGCGTGTTCGTCGCGCTCGACGAAATCTTCATCGAAGGCCTGGTGCACGTCTCCGAACTCGGCCAGGATTATTTCCACTACGATCAGGCCAAACACTGGATGCTCGGCGAGCGCACCGGCAAGCGTTATCGCCTCGGCGACCGCGTGCGCATCAAGGTCATGCGCGCCGACATCGAAACCAGCAAGATCGATTTCAGCCTGGTTGAAAAGATCGAGGCGGCGCCGGAAGGCACTAAACCGAAGAAGCGCGCCACCGCAAAAGGGAAGAAGCAGTGATCGGGCACAGACTGAATCTGTCCGTCGTTCGGCCTGAGCCTGCCGAAGGCCACGCTGCGAGCCGGTGCGAAATGGCGCCAGGGTTTTCCCTAAGCCCACTTTGTTTAGGTTGAGTTATTCATGAGCGAGAAGTCCGCCGAACGACTGATCTACGGTTTTCACGCCGTGCTGGCCCGCCTGCGCCATGACCCGTCGGGCGTGCTGGAAATCTATCTCGATCTCACCCGCCGTGATGCACGCGCGCGCGATCTGGTGCATCAGGCGAAAGACAAGCAGGTCAAGCTGGCGCAGGTCGAAGCCGACCGGCTATCCAGATTGGTCGGCAAGACCGCCAAGCATCAGGGTGTGGTCGCCCGTGTCCGGCCGGTTGCGCTGAGCCATTCGCTCGACGAGATTCTGGAAAATATCGAAGGCGCACCGCTGCTGGTCATCCTCGACGGCGTCACCGACCCGCACAACCTCGGTGCGATACTCCGATCGGCGGACGCCTTCGGCGTGCACGCCGTCATCGCACCGAAGGACAATGCCGTCGGCATCAATGCCACCGTGGAAAAGGTCGCCTCGGGCGCAGCCGAAACCGTGCCCTACATCATGGTCACCAACCTCGCGCGTACGATAGAGGACCTCAAGGAACACAACATCTGGGTCATCGCCGCCGACACGGACGGTGACAAACCCTTGTCCGGCATCGATGCCAAAACCGGCATCGCCTGGGTGCTCGGCGCCGAGGGCGCGGGCATCCGCCGCCTGGTCAAGCAAAGCTGCGATGAGGTCGCGCGCATCCCCATCGGCGGCACGGTGGAAAGCCTCAATGTTTCGGTGTCGGCAGCGCTGTGTTTGTATGAGACGGTGCGGCAGCGAGCGACGTGAGCCACCTGTCCGGGATCGAATCGAGGTGGTTGGTACGTGAGGCTATCCCGCGCATATACATCGACCGAAGCAGTCCGCAGGCATAGAATGAAATCCCAGGTGTGCCCCGAGTAGCCTACTACCGTGGACAACTCCACACCCTTGCCACCTCGCCGAGCCCCACCTAATAAATCGGGGAACGTCGTTCAGACAAACGGAGCACTTTCTGAAAGCCAGCTCAAGCGTGTCTGTGATGGCTTAGCGGAAAACTCAGGCCACTCGAAGAAATATCCGAGCCCCTTTTGCGCTCTTCGCCATACAGTGGACGATCAGCGGCCAGAAGGGCAGCAATAAACTTGATTTCTATCAATGTTTATTACTCTTGCTCATGATATTTGTGTTTACAGAGATGAACAGTCGATCCAAAGTTGATATCTCAGGCGAATGCATGTGCCGTTGCATCTGGTCAATTCATTCACTAAATAATGTTTCCGGTTGGCACATTTAGGCCAAGCCAAGATCTGGAAAATTCAATGATTAAAAAAATCAAAAAACTCTGACTTACGAAGAGGAGACATGACATGCGAATAAGTCTATTTGTAGGCATTATTGCCGGCATTCTGATGTTTTCAGCGTGTTCGTCTCAACCTCGCACCCCCTCTGAATCGTTCATTGCAAAAAAGTCGGAAGAGATCAAGCTTTGTAGATCGTGTATTCAGCTTTGCAATTCGTGTCATTACACCGGTGGGACGAGCGCTGGACCGGACTTTCCAAAAATTGCGGGGCAGTATGACGTCTATTTGGTAAAGGCAGTAGAGAATTTCAAGAAAGGGAATCGGGAAAGCGAGACCATGCAACGCATTGCGAGCCTGCATACGGAAGAGGAAATGAAAATGCTTGCACGTTATTTCGCTTCGCAGCAGGCTGACGAGACTCCATCCATCTCTGCTCCGGACGAAGCCCTTTGGGAATGGGGCAAGATCCTATATGAAAAGGACCGCGTCTATGGGATCGCCTGTGCGGACTGCCATGGGTACGATGGTATGGGGTACGCCTACAAGACCCCGCGAGCGAAACATGTTCGTGCCATACCTCGTCTGGCCGGACAGAGCCATGTCTATCTGGCCTCTGCAGTGCAAAAATATGTCGACGGCAAATTTGACTATGGCATGTGCACCATGCGCAAAGCCGGAAAGACTCTGACTAAAGACGATGTCAATGCCCTTGTCGAATATCTTTCAAGCCTGAAACCTCCAGAAGGATCAAGCTGATTGTCCCGATACTGGTGCCGTGCCGGGAAAACCCTGCGCTCACTCACCCGGGGCCTGTTGCCGCTAATCGCTAATCGGGTCGGCTTCGAGTTGTTTTCGGTGACAAGGCTTTCCGAAAATGGAATCAATTATGACGAGCACGAGTTGAAACTGCTCCTTCCGATCTAGACAACATGAAAGGCCGCAATGAATACGTCGATGCTTCTTTGGAGCCTGCTTTTCAGCTCGGTCGGGCTCGGCTTCTTTATCTACGGCAAGAAGCAGCAGGCGGTCATTCCGCTGGTTTGCGGGCTGGGGCTCATGATCTACCCGTATTTCGTTTCCAACACGCTGCTGCTCGTCGCAATTGGAATCGCACTCATCGCGTTGCCCTATTTCGTCAGGCTTTAGCGATGGTGGTGCGGTTACCGGGTCTTCGCGTGAGGAATTAAGACTCCGCCAGTTGCCAGTCATCCCAGCTCCTGCAAACGCAACAGGCGCGCAGCCTCTTCGTCGCGCGCGTCGTCGATCTCCCGCATCACGCTATCCAGATCGACCGGCGGCATGGTGCATTCGAACAGGCCGGTGAGTTCGACCTCGGGATGCAGGCCGCCGTGTTCATACAGCGCCCAGATTTCCTGGGCATATTGCGTGGTCAAAAGCGTCGGCGCGAACTGTCCGAAAAACGCTCGCAGATTATTCACGTCGCGCGCCAGCATGGCCTTGGCGTGATTGTTGCCGGCGGCATCGACCGCTTGCGGCAGGTCGATGATCACCGGGCCGTCTGCGCCGACGAGGATGTTGAACTCGGATAAATCACCGTGGACGACTCCGGCGCACAACATGCGCACCACTTCCTTGATCAGGCGGTGGTGAAGCACGAGGGCTTCGTCTGCCGTGAAAGCCAGATCATTGAGCCGGGGCGCGGCATGGCCTTCGCTGTCGGCCACCAGTTCCATCAGCAATACGCCTTCGTGGAAGTTGTACGGCCTGGGCACGCGCACGCCCGCGGCGGCCAGCCGATACAGCGCATCGACTTCGGCGCTTTGCCAGGCGGCTTCCTGCGCCTGGCGGCCGTATTTGGTGCCTTTGGCCATGGCGCGCGCCTGGCGGCTGTTCTTGGTCTTGCGATTTTCGGTGTAATCGACGGCCTGGCGAAAGCTGCGTTTGTTGGCTTCCTTGTAAACCTTGGCGCAGCGGATCTCGTCGCCGCAGCGTACGACGAAGACCATGGCCTCCTTGCCGCTCATGAGCTGGCGCACGACGCCGTCGATCAGGCCGTCTTCAACCAGGGGTTCAAGTCGTTTGGGTATCTTCATCGGTTGTGCTCCCTGCGCTGACGCACCGCGCCAAACACGGCATCCGCCAGCAGGGGCGGATGCGCTGCAGGCTGTAATCCGCCGGAAGTGAGCTTCAAGCTACCCAATCCTCCAGCCGCAAACCTTTTGCCCGCGCGAAGTCGTGGGTGTGATGCGTCACCAGGGTCGCATCCAGCGAAAGCGCGTGAGCGGCAATCGTCATGTCCATGGGGCCGATACGCTGGCCGCGCTTTTCCAGGTCGCGCGCAACCCGCCGTAAAGAACAGCGCGCTCGCCCCATAGTCATTCACATCGAAATCCGGCAGGAACTCATCCCGCAGCGCCTGATTGGCCTTGCGCCAGCGGCTTTTCCGCACGCGGCATCGCCGTTCGGAGAGCACGACGGTGGAGATCATGGGACGTACCTTGCGCGGCAGTGCATCCCCATCGGCGGCCCGGTGGAAAGTTTGAGCGTCTCCGTTTTGGCAGGCTGTGTATGAGCATTCCAGTTCAAGATTTCTTAAGTGCCACCCGGTTGCCGAGCGCGGCGATAGTCAGGCACGGCGACAGGGGGTGGCGGACGACATGCGGCGCAATGCCTTTTGTTATTGCGCCTTACCCCCGCTGCCATGGAATTTGTCATGCCTTACTTGGGCCCGATGGCGACTCGAAAGCCGACCACGTTCAGTCGATAGCGATGATCGCCGCGGCCCCGTTTCGCAGCACGAACCAGGTGGTAGCCATTCACGTCCCAGGCGCCGCCTCGGGCAACGCGCCGCTCACAATTGCCGGTCAACCATGCTCTACCGTCCTGGGGGGCGCCGATGTAATTGAGATTCCAACAATCCTGAACCCATTCCCAGACATTGCCGCTCATGTCGTACAAGCCCCAGGCATTGGCGCGCAGCTTGCCGACCGGACTGGTCGTGTTGCCGGTGTTGCTTCCCGACCACGCCAGTTCCTCAGGCTTGCCGTCGCCGCAATATTTTCCATGCAGGCCGCCGGCGCGGCAGGCGTATTCCCATTCCGCCTCTGACGGTAGCCGCGCCGGCACGCCGGTCGTCTTTCCGAAGACGACGGTAAAAATCAACGCCTCGTCCCAGGACACTTGGTCAACCGGATTGGCGGGCCCTTTGGAGAAACTCGGATTGACGCCCATGAGGAGCTGATACTGCGCCTGGGTGACTTCGTACTTGCCTAACCAGTACCCTTTCACGCACACCGGATGAATCGGTTTTTCAAAGAGCTCGCCCTCGTTCGAGCCCATGTTGAAGCAGCCGCTCGGTACCCACACGAACTCCATCCCCGTTTTCGGCTCTTTCAAGATTGTTCCTGCTGCCGGCTCGGCCAACGCCTGACCGACAGACAGCATGAGACACACCGTAAATAGCAGACGCTTCATCATCATTCTCCTTTATCCAATACAGAATCACCGCAGTCCCGCTAGCATACTGCACAAGCTTGCTTCCGGCACTGGCCGGTTTGGTGGTCAATCACTCACAATCAATATGGACCGCAGATTCAACCGGTAGCCAGAGTCGCCAAGTCCCAAGAATAGCAATCAAGAAGGACAGCATCCCGGTGCCATCCTCAGCCCCTAGCCGCGGGAGCCGAAAAGAATCGGCCGCGCTCGTCCCATAGTCATTCACATCGAGCTCCAGCAGAAACGCATCCAGCAATGCCTGATTGGCCTTCCGCCAGCGCGCGGGCTGGAACGTGTCTCCAGGCATAGACGCCTGCCCGAAAACCGGCGTTCATGTCGAAGGCAGAGCGGGACGTCACCGGATCAACTGGTTCCCAGCGTGTGTTTCAGCCGAATCAGTTCCGCGACCCGTTGTTGCCCGGACCCGTTTCGGGCTATCCAGATGGTCACGCCGCCCGCGACCGATAGCGCCACGTCAGGCCCTCATGCTTGAGGTGTCCCACGAGAAACCGTTTGGCCACGTATCCGGGCGCGCGCAGTTCCGGGTATTCGTCGCCACAACTCAGGTAATCCCCGATGTGTGCGTCATCACGCGAGCACCACACGAGACGATAGAAATGTCATGGCATTATTTGCCGCAGCCCGATAGTAAACGCTTGCTCGCGCTCCGCCCACACTGGCTGTGCCTGGGATTCCCGGTAGGGGATATCGTCCGACGGAACCGGTTTTCCATCGGCGTTGTCCATGCCGACCCGGTAGGCGCCGGCAGGTATCGCGGCGGCGATGACCGCCAGCAACAGCAAAGCCCGCAGCAGCGTCTTCATTCCGCTTCGCCCTTCAGGCATGACGACGGCTCCACCTGATGCATCAACTCCGGGTGAAGCGCTTTTTTGCCACTTGGGTACGCTGACAATCCGCCACACCGGCGGGGATTCATTTTGCCGGAATCATGCCGATACTTCAGATATCAGCCGGCAGTTATGTTGTTGAACTCGTCCGCCGGCTGGCCGCAGGGCGGATTGCGGATTTTGGTTGAAACGGCGCGAGACAGGCTTCGCGTTCATTTCCGGTTGCGTTGGCAAGCTTCATACACTCGGATCAATCGATGACACAGGTCGAACAACTCAGGATCAGCGGTCAGTTGCCTACCCCCAAGGGGGTGGCATTGGCTGTGCTTGAGCTTTCCCGGCGCGAGAATGTCACGCTGGCCGAAGTATCGCGGGTGGTGCAATCCGATCCGGCCCTGTCCGGACGACTGATTAAATTGGCGAATACCGCTTCCCAGATATCGCGTCCGGTGGCTTCCGTTCAGGAGGCTGTCATCCGCCTGGGACTTGCCACGGTCAGGCAACTCGCGCTGGGTTTTTCGCTGCTGGATAACTACCGGGACGGACCGTGCAAGGCCTTCAACTATCAGGATTACTGGTCTCATTCCCTGTTGGCGGCGATTGCCATGCAGGAGCTGGGTGCACGTACCCGGGTGGCCACTCCGGACGAGCTTTTCACCTGCGGCTTGCTGGCGCAGATTGGGCGGCTCGCGCTCGCAACCGCCTATCCTGACGAATACGAAGCCATCCTGGTCGCTTATCGGACCGATCCTTCGCACGCGCTTGCCGTCCGGGAACGGGAATGTCTGGAAACGGACCATAACGAATTGACCGTCGCCCTGATGTCCGACTGGGGCTTCCCCAAAGCATTGACCGAGCCCGTTGCGCACTATGAGAATCCCGAGGGTGCGGGTTTTCTCGCGGACTCGCGGGCGCATTTCCTGGTGCACATGCTGCACCTTTCACACCGTCTGGCCGACCTGGGGCTGAGCAGTGAAACGGAACGCACGATGCAGATTGCGGGCGTGCTGCGCATGGCCGACCGGCTCGAAATCAATCCGGAGGAGGCAGGCGGCTTGATCGATGACGTGATCGGGCAGTGGCAGGACTGGGGCACGCTATTGAAGATTCCGGCGTCGGCGCTGCCACCCTTTGCCGAAATGGCCAGCGCACGGACCACGGTCACGGCAAACGATTCCCCGCTGCGGATCGTCGTGGCGGACGGAAACGCGTTTACCCGGCGCAAGACCGTGGCACTGCTTGCCCAGGAAGGCGGACATACGGTACACCCGGCTGCCAACGGCGAGGAGGCATTGGCGCTGGCCATGGAGGTGTTGCCCCAGGTCATCGTCGCTGAACGTAATTTGCCGCTGCTCGACGGCATCGAGTTATGTCAGGCGCTGCGCGCAACCGACGAAGGCCGGCGCATGTACGTCATGCTGACTGCCGACGAAAATGGCGAGGATCGACTGGCGGAAGCCTTCGAGGCCGGCGCGGACGAGTTTGCGCTCAATCCTGTCAGCGGCAAGGCGCTGTATGCCAGGCTACGGGCTGCGCGACGCCTGGTGCAATTGCAGGAAGGATGGGAAAAGGATCGGGCGCAACTGCGGCACATCGCAGCTGAACTGGCAGTAGCCAACCGCAGGCTGGCCAACGCCGCGCTCACCGACCTGCTGACCGGGCTGCCCAACCGGCGCTCGGCCATGGATCGACTGGAACAGGCGTGGAGTGCCGCCTTGCGTTCCGGCCTTCCGCTGGCGGTGATGGTGATCGACATTGACAACTTCAAGAGTATCAACGACAGCTACGGTCATGCCGCGGGCGATGCGGTGCTGCGTGAAGTTGCCGCCACCCTGCGCGCCTCGGCACGCAAACAGGACAGCGTGTGCCGGATTGGCGGCGAAGAATTTCTGGTCATTTGCCAGAACGCGGATATCAAGGCCGCCTTGCAGTCGGGCGAGCGCTTGCGTGAAACCGTGGAAGCGAAGCTTTTTCAACTCGAACAAGGACCGAGAAAGATCACCGTGAGTGTCGGTGTCGCGGCCAAGGAAGCGGACACCGCCGCTTCTGATGCCCTGGTCAGTGCGGCCGATCAGGCGCTTTATAGCGCGAAGAACTCCGGCCGCAACCGAACCTGTGTTTATGCGCGCGAACCATAGATTCAGGCGCTGCTGCCGCCTCTTAAGCCCGTACCCGCACGGTCTGATCTGACGCTGGAATCCGCCACAGTGACCGTTGAGCTTCGCAATTCAACCTGAAACGAAAATTCATTCACCACAGGGAAATCAATGAGTGAGACCGCATCGGCCAATTCCGACGATGCATTGTTTGCTTATGCATTGGCTGCCCGGTCAGCGCCCACCAGCGCCATCACTTTGTCCGGTTCAGTTCGCAGCAGCGCCGCGATGGCGCGGTAATCGTCCGGCAGGGCGGCATCATCCCAGCCAAGGGCGGAATGTCGCGCCAGATTGACCGCGAGCATCACGGTCTGCACCCTGACCGTCTTCGCCAGCGCCGGATCCATGAGATTGAGCAGCAATGCCGGCAACCGCCATTCCGCCGCGAGTTCACGCTGCAGGTTTATACCCTTGAAACCGAGCACCTGTTTCTGAACATCCGCGCTGCGCAAGCGCTTGTCGGCATCCTGCCGCTTTCTGATTTCAAGCATCTGCTCCGGGTTGAAACACCACATCAGCATTTCGGCGACATAGGTGAGCAGTGCGGATACGCGCACTTCTTCTGCATGCAGGTCATGCAATCGCAGTGCCCAGTCGAATGCATAGGCCGCCGAACGCTGCGCCCGCCGCACGGCGTGCAGGAGATGCACCAGGGCGTCGAGATGGTCGTGAAGCATGGCTTCTGCGATCGGGTTCAGCGGAATCTCGCGGAAGAAGGTATCGAAGCCCATCATGATGATGGCCTGCTCCACCTGCACCAGTTCCTGCGTCTGGCTGCGGTGTTTGTGTGTCTGCAAGTAGCGCAGCAGCTTGACCGTCATCAGCGGATCGTCGGTCACGACATCGGCAATGCTGCGGGCGTTGAGATGCTCCTCATCCGCGCGCAGGCGTTCCAGTTCGCGTGCGGTGTGGCGCAGTACGGGGATGTCGGTCTGCCCCAAAAAGGCGACCCAGTCCGTCAAGTCTTGCGGTTGCTGCAACATCATTCCCCTCCCGAGCCAGAACAGTCCCGGTCGATCGGACCGGAGAACCAAAAAAAAACGGGCGCTCATGCTGATCAGCTCAGCGGCGCCCGTTTTCCGCGTTGCACTGCCCGCATCAATACTTGACGGCCAAGCCTTTCTGTTTGGAAAAGTAGGCTGTCAGATCGGCCATATCGGACTCGGACAGGTTTTGTGCTTGCCCCGCCATGATCGCGTTCTTGCGTTTGCCTGATTTGTAGTCCTTCAGGGAATGATAGAGATAGTCCTGATTCTGGCCGGCCAGTTTGGGGAAATTCGGCGTCGGACTGTTGCCGTCCGGCGCCATGGCAGGCCGCACAGGTGGCGGACTTGGCTTTGCCGGCCTCGGCATTGCCCTTGGCCTGAACCGGCACCGAAAAGCCAAGCATGACCGCGGCGAGGATGAGCAGTGATTGTTTCATGTTATCTCCCGTTGATTAGTTGGCCGGGCCGCTGTAGGACGAGGCGTAGTAGGCGGCCAGGTCTTCCATGTCCTGATCGGAGAGGCCGGCCGCTATGCCCTTCATGCTGGGATGACTGCGGTCGCCCGATTTATATTCCTTGAGCGCAGCGACAATGTACTCGGCGTGCTGCCCGCCCAGTTTGGGGACGCTGTATACGCTGGGATAGGCCGTGCGCCATCCGGGAATGCCATGGCACCCGGCGCACATGGAATTTTTCAAACGCCCCGCCGCAGGGTCTCCGGCAGCATGGGCAGGCGCGACAAGTGCCATCAGCACAGCCGCGCACAGCGTGGATGTCAGTGCGTGTTTCATAGTCCTCACTCTCTTGGTTGGTATTGATTGACGTCCCGTCTGGTGCAGGGTTTCGCGCGGTATTATAAAACCGGCTTGGCCTGAAATTCAAAAAAGCCTTTTATGACAACTAGTTATAGTATTATTCGCTAATATTCTTCTGGATCGCCATGTTTGACACCAGCGCCTACCCACTCTGGCTTTATCGCCTGTTTCCTCTGCTGCGCTGGTGGCCGGACGTCACCGCCCAGACATTCAAGGCCGATCTGATTGCCGCCTTTACCGGCGCCATCATCGTATTACCGCAAGCTGTCGCCTTTGCCACCATTGCCGGCCTGCCTCCTGAATATGGTCTCTATGCGGCGATGGTTCCTGCCATTGTCGCGGCGTTGTGGGGCTCAAGCCGGCACCTGGTGTCCGGCCCGACTACGGCAATTTCCATCGTGGTGTTTGCGTCCATCAGCCCGCTCGCGGAGCCGGTCAGCGCGCATTTCATTGGACTGGCGCTTACCCTCACCCTGCTGGCGGGGCTCATCCAACTGGCCATGGGATTGGCCCGGCTGGGTGCACTGGTCAACTTCATTTCGCACACGGTCATTATCGGTTTTACCGCAGGCGCAGCCATACTGATTGCCGCCAGCCAGATCAAGAATTTTTTCGGTCTGTCGATTCCGCGCGGCGCACACTTTCACCAAGTCATCCTGTATGCGGCGACGCATCTCGCCGACATCCAGCCATGGGTCGCCGTGGCCGGCGGAGCGACGCTGATTTCGGGCATTCTCGCCAAACGCTTCCTGCCCAGGCTGCCTTACATGATCGTCGCCATGGTAGTGGGCAGCCTGGTCGCAGCCTGGCTCAATCAGGAATACGGCGCGGCACAAACCGGCATCAACACTGTCGGCGCGCTCACGGCCTCTTTCCCGCCTTTCTCGCTGCCCGATTTTTCCTTCACCGCAATCAAGGCAACCCTCTTCCCTGCGACCATCATCGCCATTCTGGCGCTGACGGAGGCGGTCGCCATCGCCCGCTCGGTCGCGATCAAATCCGACCAGCGCATCGACAGCAACCAGGAATTCATCGGGCAGGGCTTATCCAATATCGCCGGCAGTTTCTTTTCCGGTTATGCTTCCAGCGGCTCGTTCAACCGCAGCGGGGTGAACTTCGCCTCGGGTGCCAGAACGCCGCTGGCCGCAGCGTTGTCTGCGGTTTTCCTGTTGCTGATTGTGATGCTGGTCGCGCCGCTGGCGGCTTATCTCCCGATCGCGGCCATGGCTGCCATTCTTTTTATCGTGGCCTGGAGCCTGATCGATTTTCATCACATCGCGGAAATCGTCAAACGCTACAAGCGCGAACGCATCGTGCTGGCCATTACCTTCTTCGGCACGCTGGTCGATCTGGAAAAAGGCATCTTCGTCGGCATCCTGACGTCGCTCATTTTCTACCTCTATCGCACCTCTCAGCCCTCGATCCGGGAGCTGGCTCCACTCAAAGCCGAGCTCGACGACCCCAGGCGGAAATTTGTCCGGGCCGGCCCGGATGCCCCGTCCTGTCCGCAAATGGCCATGCTGCGCGTGGAAGGCTCGATCTTCTTCGGAGCGGTCGAGCACGTTCAGCAGCAGTTGCGCGATGTGGATGAAGCCGATCCGCAGAAAAGACACGTCATGATTTTTTCCCGCGGAATCAATTTCATCGACCTCGCCGGCGCGGAAATGCTGGCCAAGGAAGCCGATCGCCGGCGCAAGATCGGCGGAGGGCTTTATTTCGTGGGCGTACAACCCGGCTTCAGCGGCATGTTGCAGCGCGGCGGCCAGGCCGAGGAAGTGGGACACGGCAATATTTTTGACCACAAGGGCGATGCTCTGCGCGCGGTATACCCGCAGCTCGACAATGAAATCTGCCGGGCCTGCCGCGTACGAATTTTTCAAGAGTGTCAGACAGCGCTGCCAAACGGAGAACCGCGCCATGGGTCATCGTCTCAGTAAGATTTATACCCGAACCGGCGACGACGGCAGCACCGGGCTTGCCGATAATACCCGCGTGCCGAAAGACGCCGCGCGCATCGCAGCCATGGGGGCGGTGGATGAGCTGAACAGCCAGATCGGGCTGCTGCTGGTGGAAATGCAGCCGCACCCACTCCCCAACCCCGATGGAACGACTCGCCATTCGACTCGGCCGGCAAGAGACGCCAGCCCAGTCGATGGTTATCCCCCGCAAGCGGGACCTCGTTACCCCGCAGGGGCGGAGGGGGCGAACGCAGAACCCCACAAGGGGACTCCGACTTTCTACGGGCTAAAGCCCGTGAAAGATCGTATGCCCAACCCGATTGACGATGCCAGGGAACTGCTGGTTCGCGTTCAGCAACGCCTGTTCGACCTCGGCGGCGAACTGTCCATGCCGGGCTACCAGGCGCTGGATGAGGAAGAAACGCGGCAACTCGAAGCCGCCATCGACCGCTGGAACGCCACCCTGCCGCCGCTGAAGGAATTCATCCTGCCCGGCGGCTGCCGCGCCGGGGCGCTGTGCCACATGGCGCGCACTGTCTGCCGCCGCGCCGAACGCGGGCTGGTACGTCTGCATCACACCGACCCGGTACGCCCGGAACTGCTGCGCTACCTGAACCGCCTGTCCGATCTGCTATTCGTGCTGGCGCGCGTGCTCAACCGCGAAGCGGGCATGGAAATAACTTACTGGCAGAAGCCGGGCTGATTGCGTCTCGTCCGGCCCGCTTGCGCCATACCCAGGGCGGCACGGGTTTGGCCTGCGACCACAACCCCCGCCTGACGCGCCGGGCTTCCTGCTGCAGGGCGACCAGTTCGAGATTGCGGCGGTAGCGCGTATACACCCACGCAAGACCGCGTTGCACCAGGTACCGGTTCACATCGAGATTGCCCAGAGTCACCCGTCCCACCTTGCGGCCGTAGTCATCGGTTGCCACAGTGACAACCCGAACCTGCTTGCGCAGCACCAGACCGGCAAGCGTCCGCCCCGATTCATCGCCAAACGACTGATCTTTTTCTGGCGCATCGATGTCCGCCAGACGTATCTTAAGAAATGGACGCGGCGCGGTTTTTCTATCCGCTGGTTTCAGCATTATCGTATCGCCGTCTATGACCTTAATCACGGTGCCGGAAAATACCGCGGCCGGGGCATTCGGGCTGAACCAAACAGCACCGAGCAGCGACAGGAAGACATACGCGCAGCGGCTCACCCGGCCAGCATTTCTGCCGCGTGCTTGCGGGTCGTGTCGGTGATTTTCAGTCCTCCCAGCATGCGGGCGATTTCTTCGATCCGGGTAACCCGATCCAGCACTTCAATTTGCGTCGTGACTGTCTTGCCCCTGTCATGCTTCACCACACGCAAATGATGCGCACCGCGCGCGGCCACCTGGGGCAGGTGTGTGATGACCAGCACTTGCCGCGTCAACCCCAGCTTCGCAAGACGGCGGCCTACCGCTTCGGCGACCGCACCCCCGATGCCGACATCCACCTCGTCGAAAATCAGCGTCGGCACACCCGCTACGCCTGAAAGCGCAGTCTGGATGCCCAGACTGATGCGCGACAGCTCCCCGCCCGATGCGACTCTGGCCAGCGGGCCGACGGGCAGCCCCGGATGACTGGCGGCCTGGAATTCAACGTCCTCCATCCCGTAGGCCCGCGGCTCGGCGACAGTATTCAATGCGATCTGAAATGTCCCACCCACGAGAGCCAGTTCATTCATGGCGGACGAAACGCTGGCTGACAACTCGGCGGCGGCCTGCTTGCGCTTTCCGGTCAGCGAGCCGGCCAGATTCTGATAAGCCGCCCATGTATTCTTCTCTGCCTGCCGCAGCCCTTCCACATTGTCTTCATCGGAGAGCGCCTGAAGCCGCGCCTGGAGTGTTTGTTGCAGGTCGGGCAGGGCCTCGGGATTGACGCGATGCTTGCGCGCCAGCCGGTGCATTTCGGCCATGCGCCGGTCGAGCTCGGCCAGACGTTGAGGATCCAGATTCAGATTGTCGGCGTAGCGCCGCAGGCTGTGTGCGGCTTCGGACAAATCGGCATGGGCGGAAGACAGGAGTCGAACCGCTTCGTTCAGGCTTGCGTCCACCGCCGCCATTACCTGCAGCCGTGCCGCCATGCTGCCCAACTGAGCAAGCACGGCGTTCTCGCCCTCGTCCAGTCCCTCGACCAGGGCATGGCCGCCTTCGATCAGGGTGGACACGTGGGCAAGCCGGGCATGCTCCGTTTGCAGTTCGTCCCAGCGCGCGAGGTCGTCGCCCAATTGCGCCAGTTCTGCCACTGCAAGCATCAGGCTTTCGCGTTCGATCTGACGCTCGCGGCCATGAGTCTCGGCATACCGGCGTTGCTGCTGCGCCGCCTGCCAGTCGTGCCATGCGGCGTTGACCCCGTCGGCAAGCATCTCGGCTCCGCCATAGGCATCCAGCACCTGACGCTGCATCTGCGGACGCAGCAAGGCGTGATGCGCATGTTGGCCATGAATGTCGAGCAGAAACTCAGCCGCCTGCCTGAGCTGTGCCAGCGCCACCGGCGCCCCGTTGATGAAGGCGCGTGATCGTCCCTCCGCCTCGATCACCCGGCGCAGGATAAGGGTGTCGTCGTCAGCGGCGATTCCCGCCTCTTCCAGCCATGCGCCCAGTTGCGGGATTCTGCCCGACTCAAACCCGGCGCTGATTTCGGTGCGCAACGCACCCGCGCGCACCACCTTGCCCTCGGCACGATCCCCCAGCGCCAGCGCCAATGCGTCGATCAGGATGGATTTGCCGGCGCCGGTTTCGCCGGTCAGCACGGTGAGACCGGGCGCGAAATCCAGATCGATGCTATCGATCAGCAGGTAGTCACGGATGGAGAGATGGGACAGCATGGGTTTGCCGCTTAGTGATACGGCCAGATTTTGTTTGAACCTGCAATCGCCATGTTAGCCTGTCTCGCCCCATCCGGTTGCTTGAGCCGTCGCGATAAAGCGCTGCTTTCAATTATGCATTGTCAACAATGGCCAATGCATTGATCTAATGGTTACAACTTCTTGCCCCAATGCAGCTTCTGCCTGAGTGTGTCGTAATAGCTGTAGGAATGCGGATGCAAAAGGGTAACGCAACGGCTGGCGCGGGTGACCCACACGTAATCGCCCACCTTGAGATCGAAATGATGCTGGCCGTCAAGATGGACGCGGGCATCATCGGCGTGGGTAAGATGAATTTCGATGCGTGAGCGGCTGCTGACGACGATGGGACGGGCGGAAAGGGTATGCGGACAGACCGGAACCAGCACCATGGCCTCCAGCGTGGGATGCACAATCGGCCCGCCTGCCGACAAGGCATACGCCGTGGTGCCAGTCGGTGTCGTAACCACCAGACCATCGGAACGCTGGCTGCATACGAACTCGCTGTTGATCGCGACTTCCAGTTCAATCAGCCGCCCCGTGCCCGCCTTGCCTACCACCACATCGTTAAAAGCTATCCCTTCGTACACCGGATTGCCGTCGCGACGCACCTGGGCGTTGAGCAGTATGCGTTCTTCCGCCACATACTGACCGCTGAGTATCTCGGCCACCGCATCAAACATGGCATCGATCGTAATGTCGGTCAAAAAACCGAGGCGTCCCTGATTGATGCCGATCAACGCTGTGCCATGCGGGCCGAGGATGCGCGCAATCGACAACATGGTGCCATCGCCGCCCAGCACCACCACGGCATCGCTATGCGCCGCCAGATCAGCCAGATTTTCCACGGGGAATTCCGTTATCCCAAGATGTTCCGCGGTCTGGGAAGCCAGGATAATCGTGTAACCGCGCGACTTGAGAAAACGCGCCAGCGCCAGCACGGATTCCCCCATGCCCTGATTGTCGTATTTGCCCACGAGGGCAACGGTTTGAAAAGGCATTTGCATGAAACGGAATTATACGGGAGGGAGATCAGGATACAGGGGTCACGGCCTGAGCGATTCTGCATCGCCTTGTCTGCCCTGACCCCTAGTTATGTAGAATACCTCCCATGCTCTCCGACCGCGCCCGCATCCTGCTGAAAACCCTGGTGGAAAGGTATATCGCCGACGGCGAACCGGTCGGATCGCGCACGCTGTCCAAACACGCGGGGCTGGATTTGTCGCCCGCCAGCATACGCAACATCATGTCCGATCTGGAAGACATGGGCTTTGTCACCAGTCCGCATACTTCGGCCGGGCGTGTGCCTACGCCGCTTGGCTACCGCTTCTTTGTCGATACCTTGCTCACGGTGCGCCCGCTGGCCAAGCTGGAAATGAGCCAGCTTGAACAGAGCCTTTCCCCCGCCGAACCGCACCATCTGATGACTGTGGCTTCGACCCTGTTGTCCGACCTGAGCCAGTTTGCCGGTCTGGTGATGACGCCGCGCCGCAGCCCGGAGTTTCGCCAGATCGAATTTCTCAGCCTGTCTGACAAGCGCATTCTGCTCATCATCGTCACCAAGGAAGGTGAAGTGGAAAACCGCGTCATCCTGACCGATCGCTCCTACACTCCATCCGCACTGACTGAAGCGGCCAATTACTTTAATCAGCATTTCGCAGGCGCCACCTTTGACCAGGTACGCATTCGTATGCAGGACGAACTGGGGCGCATGCATGACGACATCATCCGGCTGATGAGCGCTGCGGTGGATGCCGGCAGCCAGGCGCTGGATGCCGGCAATGAACATGTCGTCGTCTCCGGAAGCCGCAAGCTGCTCAACGTGGAAGAACTTTCCAGCAACATGGGCAACCTGCGCCGCCTGTTCGATGCCTTTGAACAAAAAACCGGTCTGCTGCAATTGCTGGACCAGTCGCGCAATGCCGAAGGCGTGCAGATATTCATCGGCGGCGAATCCGAACTGCTGCCGCTGGACGAATGCAGCATGGTCGCCGCGCCCTACACCGTGGATGGCCAGGTCGTCGGCACCCTCGGCGTGGTTGGCCCCACCCGCATGGCTTACGAACGCGTGGTGCCGATTGTGGACATCACTGCCAGGCTTCTATCCAGCGCGCTTTCACATCACTATTGAGACGGCGCGAATATGCCAATGCATTGGACACGACGTCTTGATGATGCATCGTCAAAATGGCGATGCAGGAAGACTTCAAACTACATCGCGTTGAATCAATAAATGTCTTACCTTGAAGAGCCCGAATTCAAGCACGGTCAACAGAGCCGCACCGGCATTCTGCTGGTCAATCTCGGTACGCCCGATGCGCCAACTGCTGCGGCATTGCGCCCCTATCTCAAAGAGTTTCTGTCCGATCCTCGGGTGGTGGAAATTCCCAAACCCATCTGGTGGCTGATTCTGAACGGGATCATTCTTAACACGCGCCCCAAGAAGTCCGCCGAGAAATACGCCTCGATCTGGACTCCCGAGGGTTCCCCGCTCAAGGTGCATACAGAAAAACAGGCCAAGCTGCTCAAGGGCTGGATGAGCCAACACATCGCTTCACCGTTCACGGTGGATTACGCCATGCGTTATGGGGAGCCGTCGATTTCCGCCACCCTGGCCAAGTTCAAGGCAGCGGGGTGCGATCGCATCCTGCTGCTTCCCCTGTACCCGCAGTACGCGGCATCCAGCACCGCCACCGCCCTCGACGCTGCACTGGCTTACCTTAAAAAAGTGCGCAACCAGCCCGCGTTCCGCACACTCAGGCACTATCACGACCATCCAGCCTATATTCACGCGCTGGCCGCCAATATCCGCGACTACTGGCAAATGCACGGCCGCCCCGATGTGCTGCTGATGAGCTTTCACGGCGTTCCCCGCTACACGCTCGACAAGGGCGACCCCTATCACTGCGAATGCCGCAAAACGGCGCGCCTGCTGGCCGAAGCGCTGGGACTGGTGGAAAAGCAGTATCGCGTGAGCTTCCAGTCGCGCTTTGGCAGGGCGGAATGGCTCAAGCCCTACACCGACAAGACATTGGAGGAACTCGGACGCGCCGGAACCAGCCGCGTGGATGTCGTCGCACCCGGCTTTACCTCGGACTGTCTCGAAACCCTGGAAGAACTCGCCATGGAAGGCCGTTCCAGTTTTCTGACTGCGGGCGGCAAGGAATTCCACTACGTCCCGGCACTGAATGAGCACCCCGCCTGGATAGCCGCACTGGGGCAGATTGCACTTGACAATCTTGGCGGCTGGGTCAGCGAAACATGGGACAGGGATGACGCCGACCATGCCAGCCAAACCACCCGTCATCTCGCAATTCAATCCGGTGCCAGGGCCTGATTAGCCCCACACGACAATGCTATGAAGCCCCCCACTGCTAATAGACGTCTTTTGTTGACAGTCTTTTTCGACAACCTGATGATGCGAGGCTGGACGAGCGCCGGGCGCTCCTGCCACCCGAAAATCCTGGAACCCGTACTGGCTATTTTTTAAGTCAACACACTCTGGAGGAGTCTATGTACAAGATGACCACCCTGGTCGCTGCCGGTGTCGCAGCGTTCGCGTTTTCCGCGCCGGCAAGTGCTGCCGACGCGCATACCCGCACGATTGCATCAACCTGCATGTCCTGTCACGGCCCTCAAGGCAAAAGCGTGGGAGCCATTCCCAGCCTTGCCGGAATGGACAAGGATTATTTCGTGAAAACCATGATTGAATTCAAATCCGGCGCACGCCCTGGGACCATCATGAAGAAACACGCGGCAGGCTACACCGAAGCGGAATACGCTGCGATGGGCGAATTCTTCGCCAGCCTGAAGTAATCGAAAGAACAGGAGACCCTGAACATGACTCTGAATCGTCGTGATTTTCTGAAGATATCGGGTGCGGGCGCCGCATCGACCCTGGTTGCCGGCTGCGCCTCTCATTCCGCGGGCCCGGCTGCCGCAACAGCCAATCCCAAAGTGGTCGTCGTAGGCGCCGGCTTTGGCGGCGCCACCTGTGCCAAATACCTGCGCATGTGGGGCCCGAACATCGAAGTTACCCTGATCGAGCCGAACGACAAGTTCGTTTCCTGCCCGCTTTCGAACTGGGTGTTGGGTGGCATCAAGACCATGGATGACATCACCCGAAGCTATGACAATCTGCCTAAGCATGGGATCAAGATGGTCAAGGACTGGGTTGTCGTCATCGACACCAATTCCCGTATCGTCCAGACCAAGGGCGGCGCCGCCTTCAGCTATGACCGGTTGGTGCTCGCTCCCGGCGTGGAAATTCGTACCGATTTCGTAAAGGGCTACAAGGAGGCCGAAGCAGCCGGCAAGGTGGTGCATGCCTGGAAGGCCGGCCCGCAGACCGCCCTGCTGCGCAAGCAGCTAGAATCCATGCCGGATGGCGGTGTGTTCGTCATGTCCGTACCGACCGCGCCCTACCGCTGCCCGCCCGGACCCTACGAGCGCGCCTGTCTGGTCGCCAGCTATTTCAAGAAAGCCAAGCCCAAGTCCAAGATCATCCTGCTCGACGGCAACCCGGACGTCGCCTCAAAGCCCGCGCTGTTCAAGGGAGCCTGGAAAGAACTTTATGCCGGCATGATCGACTACCGCCCCAATAACGCGCCTTACGCCGTGAACGGTGACACGATGACTGTCAGCACCGAGTTCGATGACGTCAAGGGCGATGTGCTGAACGTCGTGCCCAAGCAGCGCGCAGGCGAAATCTGCGAAATGGCTGGCGTGCGCAACGACAGCGACGGCACCTGGTGCGCGGTCAATCTGCTCACCTTCGAATCGACCACCGTGCCAAATGTGCATGTACTCGGTGACTCCGTACTGTCCAACCTGCCGAAGTCCGGCCACATGGCGACCAACCATGCCAAGGTCTGCGCATCAGCCATGGTGGAACTGTTTGCTGGACGAAAGCCCGACCCGATCCCGGTCGTGGCCAACACCTGCTACTCCGCCGTGTCGGACAATTCGGCCGGTTACGTCGCCAACGTATTCCGCTTCGAAGCCGGCAAGGGATATGTCACCCAGCCGGATGGGGGCGCCACGTCCAAGGGCGAGGAAATCAACTTCGTCTACGCCGAGGCGTGGGCCCTGAACATCTGGTCAGATATGCTGAGCTGATTTCTGGTTGAATGTAGGTAAGGAAACCGGGGCGCAAGCCCCGTTTTTTACTGTTGATTCCAGGTGGAGTCAGGTAGCCTTACAGCTTTCAGAGGCTCGTGATCAATGGGCGTAATGAATTGATGTTGACGACTTGCACGGAAGCACCCGTTAAGCCGCTGACTTCGGGTCAGAATCATCCGCAGCGACGTCCTCTCTAGGAGGCTCAGCCGCGGTTTCATCAATGTTCTCTTGTGCAGCACCCCCTTGCGCTCCGACTTTATGTTTACGCTTTTCTTCTTTTTTCTGTTTCTTTTCGAGCTCTCTTTGCCGTTTCACAAACGAATAGTTGGGTTTGGCCATGACGTATCCTTCTTGAATAAACTTGAGGGCGAACCCTATAGTGAGCCGTATTCTTTGTTCGGCTCCCCCGCTATTTTAAGCGACCTGCGACTTAAAATGCCCTTTCTCAAATGGCCGCAGAATTACTGGTGAACCGCATCCCAGAAATCAAGCCCGAGCAATCTCTAGAACTGCTTAAGGCACTGCACATTCTGACGCGCGACGGCAAGCTCAATCAGGACAGCCGTCGCAAGCTCAAGCAGATCTATCATCTGTGCAACTTTATCGAGCCGTTGCTGGATGACGTGATCTCTCGGCATAATGCCCTCACCCTCGCCGATCACGGCGCGGGCAAGTCTTATCTCGGCTTCATTCTGTACGACCTGTTCCTGAAATCAAAGCCGGCTGGGCACATCTATGGCATCGAAACCCGCGAAGAATTGGTCCGAAAATCCCGTGATCTGGCCGAGCGGCTTGGCTTTACGCGCATGTCTTTTCTGAATCTTACGGTAGAAGAATCCATCCACTCAAAAGCCCTGCCCGAGCGGATCGATGTCGTGACTGCGCTGCATGCATGCAATACCGCCACCGACGACGCCATCAAGTTTGCGCTGTCCAAACAGACTCGGCACATCGTACTGGTGCCCTGCTGTCAGGCCGAAGTCGCCAGCGTGTTGCGCAAACATAAGAACGAATCTTTCTCGAAAACACCGCTCTCCGAAATCTGGCGTCATCCCCTCCACACCCGCGAATTCGGTAGCCAGATCACCAACGTCCTGCGTTGTCTGCTGCTGGAATCACACGGCTATCAGGTCACCGTCACCGAACTTGTGGGCTGGGAACATTCGATGAAGAACGAACTGATTATCGCCAGCCAGAAAGATGCACCGCGCAAGAATGCACAAGCACGGCTCGAAGCAATTTTGCAGGAATTGAATCTGGATGAACTCATACCCCGGTTTGCGTATTGATCCTTCAGCCAGCCGCCTTCAACGGTTTCAGCTTGACCGGGATGCTCGCGTCATCGGTATTGATCCACACCTCACCATCCTGCATCAGGCATTGCAACCGCATCGTGCGCTCCGCCAGCGCCGCCAGTGTCTGGCTGGTGCCGGCTGGCAGTTGCAGCACCGTCAGATTGTTTAACCGGATCAACTTGTCGGCAATCTGCTTCCACCACACTTCACAGTTGCTGCTATAGCACACCACCAGCACTTGCTCCGCGCGGCCGCACGCACGCCGTATGCGCGTCTCATCCGGCTGTCCCAGGTCAATCCACAGCGTAATCGCACCGGTCAGATCTTTCACCCACACTTCCGGCTCGTCCACGTCGAACAAACCCTTGGTAAATGCGATGCCCTCCTGCGCATTCAAGGCGTACGCCAGCACGCGCACCATCATGCGCTCATCGGTTTCCGACGGATGGCGGGCGATGGTCAGCACGTGATCGGCGTAGTAGTGACGATCCATATCCGCAATTTGAAGGTCAGCCTTGTAGATCGTGGCTTTCAGCGCCATGGTGTGTGCCTGTAGCAAAAGGTCGGATTGTACGCTGCGCCACCCCCTTGCCTGCGCGACACTTCTCGATCGCCAATCTGCCCTATGGTGGCAATCGGCGAATAAAAAACCCCCTGTTTGTGGCAGGGGGTTTTTGTTTTGTGGAGTCTGACGATGACCTACTTTCGCAAGCGCATTGCTTACTATCATTGGCGCGGGAGCGTTTCACCGTCCTGTTCGGGATGGGAAGGGGTGGTTCCACTCTGCTATGGTCGTCAGACGTGAACGGATGATCAGAGGACTGACATTAAGGCCGGCTGTGCCGCTCTTAATTCGGTCTTCCGTTCTCTGATCTGAAGAAGGTTACATGGGTTGGTGCTGTAGCTGTTGCGCAAACACCGATATTCATCGTTTCGCTGTACTTATTCACTGCACTTAACTTATTCACTGCACTTGATTTTCCAGCGATGCTCAAAATTATAGGGTCAAGCCGCACGGGCAATTAGTACTGGTTAGCTTAACGCATTACTGCGCTTCCACACCCAGCCTATCAACGTTGTGGTCTTCAACGACCCTTTAGCAGGCTCAAGGCCTGGGGAGATCTCATCTTCAGGCAAGTTTCACGCTTAGATGCTTTCAGCGTTTATCTCTTCCGCATATAGCTACCCGGCGATACGA
>CAVSCL010000035.1:0-33842 GCA_963726485.1 uncultured beta proteobacterium
TCCACCAACCGCGCAGCAGATTGCCGTGTTAACCCGCGTGTGTGATGTCCGGCAGCAGATAAAACATCAGCGCAATGATCACGTATACGGTGATGAGCTGCACGCCCTTGTACCAGTTGGATCGTCCGTCGCCCACCACCATCGTGCCGATCAGCACGGCAATGAAAAGCGCGCCGACCTCGGTACGCCCGAAGGCCAGATCGAGCGGTTGCGGTGCGATGAAATAGCTTGCCAGCACCAGCACCGGGGCGACAAACAGGGTGATCTGGATCGAACTGCCGAGCGCAATGCCGACTGCCATATCCACCCGGTTTTTGCGCGCCATCGCGATGGCCGAGAGGCTCTCGGCCGCACCCCCGACTATCGCCAGGAACACAATGCCGATGAAAACCTGCGACATGCCGAGCGCGGTCCCCGTGCCTTCGGCCGCGCCGACCAGGATCTCGCTCATCCACGCTGCCAGCACCGAAGCGCCGACAAGGCTTCCGACCGCGCGCGGCAGGCTCCAGCGTGTCGCCTTCTTCTTCCTCGTCAGCGTGGCCGCCCTGGCTGGCGAATGCGCCCGGATGGGTCTTCAGCATGAACACGAGATAAAGCGCATAGGCGATGAGCAGGACGACGGCGAGACCGACGTTGAGCAGCATTTCCTGGCGAACAACTTCCTCGGGTGCAAACAAGCGGCTGAACGCGCTCGGCACGGCGAGGCTGATGACGGCGATCAGCATCATCGAACTGTAGACCCGTGCGGCCACAGGGTTGTAGTCCTGGTCGTGATGGCGCAGGCCGCCGAGCAGGAACGCGCAGCCAAGCGCGAGCAGCAAATTCGCGAGGACCGCGCCGACGAGCGAGGCGCGAACCATGTCGAGCAGCCCCGCCTTGAGCGCGACGATCGCGATGATGAGTTCGGGTGCATTGCCGAAGGTCGCGTTGAGCAGCCCGCCGACGGCGTCGCCGGTGCGCGTGGCGAGCTGCTCGGTGGCATGCACGATGAGGCTGGCGATGGGAATAATGGCGAGCGCGGCCGAGAAGAACAGTAGCGGCGCCGCTACGCCGAGGTGTTCGAGCGCGAGCGTGACCGGAATGAACACGAACAGCCATTCAATGGAAAACTTCAGGCTCATCAACATTTCCTTCAGGCTTGTTTAAGCAAATGGAACAACGGCAGCGCACAACGCGCGCATGCTCTTTCTCTGCTAATTCTTGTCTCCCGAACCCACGTGCAGCGCCATAAGTCGCGCGAGGGTCACTGGCGATATAAAGCTGGCCAGTCACTGCCTCGGCGATCGCGAGCGAACGTGCGATCGGGTGAACCGGCGTGATGTCGCCGTAGCCCATGGTCGTGAGCGTCACGAAGCTATAGTAGATCCAGGTCAGCGCGCCGGGGGCGTTGCCGACCGCGCCGCTGAATGCTTCGGGATGGACGAGATGCAGCAGTTCGTAGGCGTGTGCCCATACCAGCCCGATGCAGCAGGAACACGGCGATGGCGCCCTGGATGCGGTGATGGGTGACCGGGCCGCTGTCGATACGACCCGCGCCACCACGATCATGGCGAACAGCAGGAGCATGACGAGGATGGACGCTTCCCGCCGATGGCAAGTGCAACCGAAGGCCGCCCCGGCGGCCACCCAGCGCACGAGCAGCGTGGCCGCCGTGAAGGCCACCACGGCGAGCCGCACCCGGCGTGATTCAGCGGCAGTGACTGCACCCGCGATAAGCAGCGCCGAGAAGGCAAGATCAGCCACGATTCGTCCCGTCGAGTCCGGCGTCAGCAGTACGGGCAGCACAAAGATGATGGTGACGAGAAGTATGAGAAGGATGGACAGGCCGCGGTCAGCCTCCCAGAACCGCAGCATGCCGCTCCCAGACCGGTGTCTTCATCGCGGGGTTGCCATTGAATTCAGCGTGTGGAAATTATGAGGGTGCATGGGTGTTTTTCCATTCGTGATTATTTGTTTACTGCCATTTCAGATTTTACGTCAGTGTGATTGTGCACGCTGCCTGTTACGCTTCCGGGCCTCGAACGCGGCGTCTGTCTGCTCCGCGGTGCGGAACATCCGCTCACGGCCCAACCGTTGCGCCCGCGCCATTTGCGGCACCGAGGGCCAGCAATTGTCGACGCGGGCATCTATTTTTTCGGTTTTTAGGCGCCCTACGCCATGACTTCGAACATGGGACTCTCCCACCGCAGGCTGGCCATGGTGCCCTTTAATTGGATCGGCTGATACGTCGTAGGCTGTCTGGTGATGGCACGGCTCAGGGCTTCTATCGTGCCTCTTCTCTATTGCCAGCGTCACATAATCCGCATCCCGGGCCGCCCCCGGAAAATAGCGATTTAACCCATCTCCACCTCGGTCCACCCTTGTCCCCCAAGGGGATTTCTTTCAGGGCAAAGGGGAGGAAGGTTCGAGCATTTCGCGACTGCGAAATGGGTGCCAAAGCTGGTGGCGAAGCTCCATCCCGCACTATGATCCGGATGTGAGCGAGATCCAGCATCCGGTTAGCACCCATTCGCACGGCATTCGCGACTTCCTGCGCAGCGCGCGCAACGCAATTCATTGGCTGCTGATCAAGCTCGCGCCGCTGTATGCGCTCGGCGCGGCGCTCGCGCGGTGCTGGCCGGTGTTGCTGATGATGGTGCTTGGGCCCGCGACGCTCGCGCTGTTGCCGCAGGGACGGCAGGCGCTCTATGTCGCGGGGCAAAGCGCGAACGCGGAACTGCTCGCGCTGTACATGTACGGGATCGCGCTGCTCGCCATCGGGATCTATCCGATGATATTGCTGGACACGGTGCGCTCGCGCACGGGCGCGACCCGGGCGTGGCTTTACGCAAAATATACCGTGCCGCAGTTGATCGCCGCCACGGCCGGCTATGCGCTGCCGCTGCTGCTGCGCTACGCGACCCCGATCGAGCTCGATTACGGCAAGCCCGGCGGCGAGGCCAACGCCGCGGTCGGCGGCATCGGGGTGCTGCTCGAGATCGCCGCGGTGGCCGCCGCCTGCGTGCCGGCCGGCCTGATGGCGCAGAATGCGAAGCGCGCGCAGGAGGCGCCGGTGATCGCATCGTTGTTCGTTGTCTGCATTGCGTGGGCGATTCCGTTCATATTTTTCGATCCCGGGTGGATGTTCACGCGTTACCTGTTCTTGATTGGCGGCATCGTCGCCGCCAATGCAATCTTCAGCGGCGCTTACGAGTTCGCGCACGCGCGGCGCAAATTGTTGAAGAACCTGGCGGCCGTGCTGCTGATATACAGCGTGATAGCGCTGTGGATCGCCGTCCGGATCGCCGTCGCGCCCGGCGAACGCGCGCCGTGGTGGGGGCCTTTCAGCGTGGTGCTGATTGCCATGCTCGGCTGGCTGAGCATCGCATACATCATCGACTGGATACTTTGGCGGCTCGCCTGGCGCGCGGTATTCCGCGTGCATCGCGCCGCACTCGGCGTGTTGCGCTTCGCGGTGTTTGGATTCATCGCATTTCGCCTGGCGACGGGCGCCTTCGGCAATACGGCGGTCCACACGCTGCCGGTCGCCGCGGACGCGCCGCAAACGACATTGGCCGCCTATCTGGACGGCTGGCTGAAGGAACGCATGCCGAAACAGGGCGCGCGGCCTTACCCGGTTTTCATCGTCACGGCGGAAGGCGGCGGCATCCGCGCCGCGTACTGGACGGCGAACGTGCTCGCCGCGCTGCACGACGCGAATCCGCAATTTGCCAACCACGTGCTCGCGTTGAGCGGCGTCTCGGGCGGCAGCGTGGGCACGAGCGTGTACGCGGCGCTCGCGGCCGGCGGCGACACGACACCCGCGTGCAAACAGGAACAGCATGTGCAGGCGTGCGCGCAGGCGATCGGCGGCGCGGATCTATTGTCGGCGCCGCTCGCGGCGATGCTGTTGAGCGAGCCTTTCAACCGCATCACAGCGCGCATCCCGGGTGCGGACCGCGCCGCGGCGCTCGACCATGCGCTCGAGCATGCATGGCTGACCACGATGGGCGACGATCGTTTCGCCGCGCCGTTCGGCGACGTCGCGGCGCGCCGCATGCTGGTGCTGCCAAACGCTACATCGGCCGGGAGCGCGCAGCGGATCGTGATCACGCCGCTCGCCGCAGAAAAGGAATTCGCGAATGCGCAGACGCTCGACGGCCGCGCATTCTCATTCAGCACGGCGACGCTGCTCTCCGCGCGCTTCCCGGGCCTGAGTCCGGCGGGCGTATACACACCCGCGAAAGGTGAACCCATGCGCATCGTCGACGGCGGTTACACCGACAATTCCGGCACTGCGACCGGCGCGGAAGTGTTGAGCGCGCTGACCGCTGCGATCGATCGAGCCAAAGCGCGCGGGCGTTTTAAACCCGTCGTGATCGCGATTTCGAACGGCTCGGAGATTGTCGAAAAGAGTTCCGTCGGCGGCCTGCGCACCACGACGCTGGGCCTCGCGCTCGATGCCGTCGCGACGCTGGAGAGCGTGCGCGTCAGCACGAGCAAGCGCTACGAAGCCGCGTTGCGCACACAGGTCACCGCGCAGAAGGGCGAATACCTGAGCGTGCGGCTCTTGCATCGCAACGACGAGTTCCCGCTCGGCTGGATGCTTGCGCCGGCGACAACGAACGCGATGAATGGCCGGTTGAAAGCGCTCGGGCAAGATGAAAAGAGCGAGTTCAGCCGCGCGGGGGCATTGCTACGATGAGACGGCAGGGCAAGGAATAGCCGCGCCCATCCTCAATCCTTCCCCCTACGTTCTAAATTCTCCTCATCTTTCACGCTCCCGCACCCGCGCTCTCGCGGTTTAAAAACTTTCCATGGAGTGAGCCGAGTCGAGGGGGGAATACGATTGAGAAAAGACAGATGCAAAAAGATATAGTGGCGGGTAACGCATGGGCCGCGGGTACATCTGCAGGCTGCGGCGTTTTGATTTGCTTACATAGTGGAGACAGGAAATGGAAACGGCGATTGTGGATGTCATTGAACAAAAACGGCTGAACGATGCGCGTGAGGCGCAAATCCCCTGGAAGAAATGGGGACCGTACCTGAGCGAGCGGCAGTGGGGCACCGTCCGCGAGGACTACAGCGAAAACGGTGACGCCTGGAATTACTTCACCCATGACCAGGCGCGCTCACGCGCCTACAAGTGGGGCGAGGACGGGCTTGGCGGACTGTGCGACGACAAGCAACGGCTGTGCTTTGCGCTCGCGCTATGGAACGAGCGGGACCCGATTTTGAAGGAACGTCTCTACGGCCTCACCAACAGCGAAGGCAACCATGGCGAGGATGTGAAGGAATACTACTTCTACCTCGACAGCACGCCCACCCACTCGTACATGAAGTATCTGTACAAATACCCGCAACGGGCGTTTCCCTACCGGGACCTGGTCGAGACCAATCAGAAAAGATCGCGGGAGGAGTTCGAGTACGAGTTGCTCGATACCGGCATCTTCGACGATGACCGGTATTTTGACGTGTTCGTGGAGTACGCCAAGGAAGGCCCGGAAGACGTGCTGGTCCGTATTACGGTGCACAATCGCGGGCCGGAAGCGGCCCGGCTGCGTGTCTTGCCGACGCTATGGTTCCGCAACACCTGGTCGTGGGGCGAGGACGATCGCAAGCCTTCGCTGCGCGAAGCGGGGGCCGGCACCATCCAGGCCTCGCACCACGATCTGGGCGAATACTGGCTGTATTGCGACGGTGCTCCGGAGTTGTTGTTCACCGAGAACGAGACGAATGCACAGCGTCTGTGGAGCCAGCCCAACGCGTCGCCCTACGTCAAGGATGCGTTCCACGCCTACGTCGTCGCGGGACAGGGCGGTGCGGTCAATCCCGCCAGGACGGGAACCAAGGGCGCGGCCCACTATGTCCTCGACGTCCCCGGCGGCGGCAGCCAGACGATCCGGCTGCGTCTGGTGGCCGCCGAGACAAAAGATGTCTTCGGCGATTTCGAGAAGATATTCACGAGCCGGATTGCCGACGCCGACGAATTCTACGAGCGGATTTCGCCCAGCTCGCTGAACGAGGACCAGCGCCGGGTGCATCGCCAGGCGCTGGCGGGAATGCTGTGGAGCAAGCAGTTCTACTACTTCGATCTGGAGCGCTGGCTGCGCGAGCACAAGAGCCATCCGCTGCTCGATGCAGCCCGCCGCGACGTGCGCAACACGGAGTGGTTCCACATGCTCAACGCCGACGTGATCTCCATGCCGGACAAGTGGGAGTATCCGTGGTATGCGGCCTGGGACCTGGCCTTCCACACGGTCTCCCTGGCGCTGGTGGATTTCGACTTCGCCAAGGAGCAGCTGCTGCTGATGCTGCGCAGCCTGTACTTCCACCCGAGCGGGCAGATTCCGGCCTACGAGTGGAACTTCAGCGACGTGAATCCGCCGGTGCATGCCGCTGCCACGCTCTGGCTGTACAAGTACGAGAGGCAGCTGGGCCGGGCCGACCTGCGGTTCCTGGAACGCTCGTTCCAGGGCTTGATGCTGAACTTCAACTGGTGGGTCAATCGCAAGGACCCTGCGGGGCGCAACGTCTTCGCCGGTGGTTTCCTGGGTCTCGACAACATCGGAATTTTCGACCGCAGCGCGCCGCTGCCGACGGGGGGCTCACTGGATCAGGCAGACGGGACGGCGTGGATGGCGTTCTACTGCCAGAGCATGCTGGAGATGGCCCTGATCCTGACCGAGTACGACCCAATGTACGAGGAGATCGCCTTCACCTTCGTCCAGCATTTCATGTGGATCGCCTATGCGATGGACCGCCGCGGCGAGCATCACGACGAGATGTGGGACGAGCAGGACGGCTTCTTCTACGATCTGCTGCGGCTCCCCGACGGGCAGGCGATGCGTCTTGAAGGTGAGGTCGATGGTGGGGCTGCTGCCGCTGTGCGCGTCGACGGTGTTCGAAGGGGATGCCGTCACTCACTATCCGAAGCTGATGGAGCTGATCGCGCAGTTTCGCAAACGCCACCCCGAGTTGATTTCCCAGGTGGCGCCGACCGACGAAGGTTTCATCGGCCATAGGGAACGGCGCCTGTTGTCGATCCTCAACAAGCAGAAGCTCGAGCGCGTGCTCGGCTATCTGCTCGACGAGAACGAGTTCCTGGGACCGCACGGCATACGCTCGCTTTCGCGCTATCACCTGGAACATCCGTTCGTGTTTGACGTCGGTGGCCACGAGTACAGGGTGCAATACCTGCCGGCGGAATCGAATACCGGCATGTTCGGCGGCAACTCCAACTGGCGCGGTCCTGTGTGGATGCCGGTCAATATGCTGATCATCCGGGCGCTGGTGAATCTGTACGCCTTCTACGGCGACGAATTCAAGGTGGAGTGCCCGACCGGTTCCGGGCGCCACATGACGCTGTTCGAGGTGGCGCAGGAAATTGTCCGCCGACTGACGGGCACGTTCCTGCGCGATGCCAATGGGCAACGGCCGGTCTATGGCGGAGCGGCCAAGTTCCAGGACGACCCGCACTGGCGCGACCTGATCCTGTTCTACGAGTACTTCCACGGCGACAACGGCGCGGGCCTCGGGGCCAGCCACCAGACGGGCTGGACCGGTTTGGTCGCGCCGCTCCTGGACATGTTCGGGCGTGTCGACGCCAAGACCCTGCTGGAGACCGAACGCGGGAGCATCATGGCCAGGCTGGTAAGGGAACAGGTCGGCGGAGAAGGCGCGGGCGAGAAGTGAGGAGGGGGGATATGTCCGACCATCGCTATCCGATGCTTTACCAGATCAATACCCGCGTCTGGCTGACCGAGCTGTCTCACGCGTTGGGCAGGCGCGCGACGCTCGACGACATTCCGGACGCGGAACTGGATCGCCTGGCCGAAATGGGCTTCGACTGGGTCTGGTTCCTGAGCGTCTGGCAGACCGGCCCGGCGGCCCAAGCGATCTCGCGCGCGAATCCGGAGTGGCGTCGCGAGTTTTCCGAAACCGCTGCCGGACTTGCAGGACGAGGACATCGCCGGCTCCGGTTTCGCGATCCAGAACTACACCGTGCATGGCGATCTGGGCGGCGATGCGGCGCTGGCACGTCTGCGGCAGCGGCTGAAACAACGCGGACTGAGGCTGATGCTCGACTTCGTGCCGAACCACATGGCGCCGGATCACCCATGGATCGACGAGCATCCGGACTACTTTGTCCATGGCAGCGAGGCCGACCTGGCGCGCGCGCCGCGGAACTACTGCCGGATGCAAACGAAAAACGGCCCACGGGTGCTCGCCTACGGCCGCGACCCGTACTTCGACGGCTGGCCCGACACGCTGCAGCTCGACTACGGCAACCCGGCATTGCAGCAGGCGATGATCGGCGAGCTGGAAAGAATCGCCGGGCAATGCGACGGCGTGCGCTGCGACATGGCCATGCTGATCCTGCCCGACGTGTTCGAACGCACCTGGGGCATCCGGGCCGATCTATTCTGGCCGAAGGCGACCGAGTCCGTGCGGCGCACGCATCCGCACTTCCTGTTCATGGCCGAGGTCTACTGGGATATGGAATGGACGATGCAGCAGCAGGGGTTCGATTACGCCTACGACAAGCGGCTGTACGACCGCTTGCGCGAGGGGCACGCCCGGCCGGTGCGCGAGCATTTCCACGCCGGGCTCGATTACCAGGACAAGCTGGCGCGCTTCCTGGAAAACCACGACGAGCCGCGCGCGGCTGCAACGTTCCCGCCGGACGTCCATGAAGCCGCGGCGGTGATTACGTTTCTGTCGCCGGGGCTGCGGTTCTTCCACCAGGGACAATTCGAGGGGCGCAGAAAACGCATCTCTCCCCATCTGGTTCGCGGCCCGCAGGAAGCGATCGACCCGAGGCTGGAGCAGTTTTACCAGCGGCTGCTGGCTGTGCTGCGTGAGCCGGTGGTGCGCGATGGCCAATGGCAGGTGCTCGACTGTACCCCGGCCTGGGAGGGCAACTGGACCTGGGATTGCTTCCTGGTCTTTGCCTGGCAAGGCCCGGGTGACGAGCGGCTGCTGGTGACGGTGAACTATGCGCCCAACCAGAGCCAGTGCCGCGTGCGGCTGCCGTTTGCAGACCTCGGCAACAGTCACTGGCGGCTGAAGGACTTGATGGGTGACGCCACGCATGATCGGGAGGGCAAGGATTTGCAGGCGCGCGGATTGTATCTCGATGAGTCTCCCTGGAAGGCCTGCGTTTTCTCGCTGACGAAGCACGACGAAATGCAGCCGCAGGAAACATGATGGGGGACTCGATTGCAGCCAAATGGCGCGTCAAACACGCCCTGCCATTTTGCATCCCGCGACGGGGCAAACGCAATTAATGGCCGCTATATACGGAGTTGCTGAAGTGAGTATGAATTGCTTCAAGAGAGTGATGCTCGGCATTCTCCTGCTGAGTGTGACTTGACACTGTATGGCTGTGAGGAACTGGTCATACGCGACACGTCGAGCCTGCTCATTCCCAGGTTTCAACAGTCCGAGATCCTTGGCTTTGTGGCAGGTTTTGGAACGACCTTCGCCGCGGTGCCAGACTTGGTCGCCATGCTCAGGCGGCGGTCAAGCGCAGGCATGAATCCGAGGATGGCAGGAATCATGGGTGTCTTTCAAATTGTCTGGGTCTACTACGGTTTGTTGATCGCTTCGCGACCGGTGATTGTATGGAACATGATCGCGGTCGTGATCAATTTTCTGAGCGTCGGCGCGTACCTTTATTTCGCCCGCAGAGAAAGGAAGCGGGCGATCACGTGAATCTGCCCGTGACCGGCGTTCTGCGACCCTCTGCCGCAGGAACGCCCAGTGCCCTAGAACAAAATCCCCAGCAGCTTTTTCAGCAGGTCTTCCAGCGGCATCATGGTGAGCGCCAGCGGCACAATCGGCACAAGCACCGCGGCTGCGAGCTGGAGGATGGCTTCCTTTGACACAGGCGAGACGTGCATGGTCCGCACCACCTCGAAACTGTTGCCCAGATCGGCGAGGGACTGGATGTCGCCGCTACCCACGAACGGCTCGTCGGCAGACGCGCCGCCGCGCAGCCATTTGGCATCGTACTCGCGCACGTAACGCTGGGCCAGGGTGCCGTATTCGCGCAGGCCTGTCCGCTTCGCCTGTGCCAGTTGAGGCGCGAACATCAGCAGCGGGCCGAGGACCACGCACAGCAGGAAGACGACCATGAGGGCGATCTCGCCCTTGAACTCAGGCAGGGCCGACCCGAGGTAAAAAATGCGGTTGGCGAGGTTTCCGGCAAGCAGCGCGCCGTGCGCCATCAGCAGCGGGATGAATGCGTAGACCATGCCGGAGAGAAATCCCAGACCCCCGGTGCGGTCCGGATGCGTGGGGACCAGGTTCAAGTCGATGCGTGACACCTGCCAGAGAAAGCGTATCCAGACAAACAGGCGGAAATACCAGCGGAGCAGCAGGAACTGGAAAATCGGCAGGCTCAGGTAGCCGTACCACATTCCCGCGAGCGAGAGCCTGGACCCTTCCGCGGAAGGTGTCGCGTACCAGGTGGGCGCATCGAGTGCCATGAAATGGCGCCAGATGATCAGGACGCCGACGCCATACACGAAGGCGAGCAGCAGCACCTCGGCGAGTGTCGAGTTGCGCAGCCGGAATGCCGACTGGATGGCGGCATCGAAACGCGGCATGGCGCGCTCGGGAATCAGATTGCGTTCCAGGAACTGCTTCAGCAGCAAACGCATGCGCCGGTGCACCACCAGTTCGGCACCGACCATCAGGGGGATCGCCACCAGGAATTTGATGTGGACTTCCACGTCCATCAGGAAGGGGACGGCCACATTGTCGCCTAACAGATGTCCTTCCAGGGCCGAGAGCAGCAGGAGCGGCAGCCAGGCCAGCAGCGCGATGACGATGATGCGTTGGCGCGCCAGTTCCAGCGCATCGTCGGACAGATGCGCCCGAAGAAAGAGTTGGAACAGCGGCCCACCCAGGACGAGCGAGAAGTCCGGCGGATTCCGGAGCAGGTTGTCACTGGGCGTTGATGTGGGGGCGTTCATGTTCGTGCCGCGAACGCGGCGACCGCCTGTTCCACGGTGAAGTACATCCGCTCGCGTCCCAGCCGTTCCGCCAGCGGCGTGCGCTGCACGAGTTCCAGTGCCTCGGGGTTGAGCGCGGCAAGCCATAGCTCCACGCCCTGTTCACGCTGCTTCTCCTCCCCCTCGACCAGCATCTTGAGCGCGGTGTATTCAAGACCCGGAATCGCGGAACAGTCGAGCAGGACCACCTTCGGGTCGGCGGCCTTGGCCAGGGCCTGCAGTTTGCTGGCGACATTCGCGGCATTGCCGAAGTAGAGGCGGTCCTCGGGACGTACGATGAGCAGGCCCGGGTATGGCCTCGTCGTCGGGATGCTCCGGCGAGCGCGGGCGGAACACATTCGTGCCCGGCTTGCGGCGGAGTTCGTCGACCCGCGGGTCGTACGCGATGTACCATGAGCCCCAGCAGCGAGAGCACGATGGCGACCAGGATGCCCTTGAGCGTGCCCAGCATCATCACCCCGAGGCAGGCGACCACGGCCCAGCGGAACTCCATCGTGCGCACGCGGCGGATGGCTGCCATCTCCGCCGGGTTCACCAGCCCGATCGAGTAGGCGATGACCACCGCCGCCAGCGTGGCATGCGGCATGAGCGCGAGAACCGGCGCGAGGAACAGCAGCGTGGCGAATGCCACCGCGGCGACCACCAGCGAGGTGGCCTGGGTCTGCGTTCCGGCCTTGAGGCTCACGGCCGTCTGCGAGGTGCCGCCACCGGCAGGCATCGAGCCGATGAACGCGCCCGCGGCATTCGCGGCGCCGATGGCCAGCAGTTCGCGATTGGCGTCGAGCGGAGGATCCGTTCTGCGAACGAAGGCCCGCGCCGCTGCGATCGACTCGGTGAAGGAGATCAGCGCGATGCCGGCGGCGGCTGGCCACATCGCCTCGAACAGCGAGGGCTGCGGCAGCACGAGCATCGGAAAGCCGCCATGGATCGTGCCCACCACGCTCACGCCCGCGGCTTCGAGCCCGACGATGGCCGAGGCGGCGATACCTGCGGCCACGGCGAGCAGCGGCGCCGGCGACTTCGGCAGAAAGCGCTTGGCGAAATAGATGACAGCGAAGGTTCCCAGCGCGACGGCGAGGGTGGCCCACGACAGCTCCGGGGCGTGCTTGAATATCGAGACCACGTCGCGGAAGAAGCCCTCCTTGTGGATGTGGATGCCGAGCAGCTTGGGCACCTGGTCGGCGACGATGACGAAACCGACCCCCGCCTTGAATCCCGTCAGCACCGGTTCCGAAATGAAATTGGCCAGGAAACCGAACCGCAGGATGCGCGCGGCGATGAGCATCAGGCCGACCAGCACGGAAAGTGTCGCTGCGGCGGTGAGCGGATCGAGCCCGGGGTTGTCGCGCAGCGCTTCGCCGATTGCGGTCGCGCACAGGATTGCGATCGGCGTGGTAGTGCTGACGGAGAGCAGGCGGGAAGTGCCGAGAACCGCATACACGGCCATCGGCACCATGGCCGCGAACAGGCCCGCCTGCACGGGCAGTTGTGCGATGGTGGCGTAGGCGAGCGCTTTTGGCACGACCACGGCCGCTGTCGTGAGCCCGGGTATCAGATCGGCGGTGAAGCGGCTGCGCGCGGTGCTTTCTGCTTCCATTTCGAATTCTCCGCTGGCGTCAGTCTCGCACTTTACGTCAAAACTCCCCTTTGACTAACGCGAGGGCATGTCTGGCGATCATGAGTTCCTCATTGGTCGGTACCACCCAGGCCGAGACGGCACTGCCCGCCGCCGAGATGCAGGGGCCGCCGCGCTGGTTGGCGTCGGCATCGAGCGTGATCCCCAGCCAGGCGCAGGCCTCCACGACGCGGGCGCGGATCTCCGGCGAGTTCTCGCCGATGCCGGCGGTGAACACCAGCCCGTCCAAGCCGCCGAGCACCGCGGCCAGCGCGCCGATCTCCCTGGCGACATAATGAACGAAATAGTCGACGGCCAGACGCGCGCGCGGCTCGGGGCTTTCCAGCAGCAGGCGCATGTCGTTACTGACGCCGGACAGACCGAGCAGCCCCGATTCCTGGTACAGCAGCTTTTCCAGCGCCGCGGGTGTCATGCCGCGCTGGCCGACCAGATACAGCAGCACGCCGGGATCGATTCGCGCCCGGGCGGGTGCCCATCGGAATGCCGTCCAGGGGCGAGAAGCCCATGGTCGAGTCCACGACTCTTCCCGCCGCGCAGGGCGCAGAGGCTGGCGCCGCTGCCGAGATGCGCGACGATCACGCGCCCGTTCGAGATATCGGGCGCGACCCGCGGCAGCGCCGCAGCGATGTATTCATAGGACAGTCCGTGAAAGCCGTAGCGTCGCACCCCGGCCTCGTAGTATTCCCAGGGCAGCGCATACAGATCGGCAAGTTGCGGATGGGTGCGGTGAAACGCGGTGTCGAAACACGCGACCTGCGGCAACTGCGGCTGCGTCTCGCGCAACGCACGGATCGCCGCCAGATTGTGCGGCTGGTGCAGCGGGGCAAGCGGGATCAGCTTTTCCAGCGCCGCGAACACCGACTCATCGACCCGCACCGGTTGTGAATAGTCCGCGCCGCCGTGGACCACGCGATGGCCTACGGCGAGCAGCGGCTCGCCCGGGAAGTGTTCGCGCAGCCAGGCGCCGGCAAGCGTGATCGCATCCTTCACCTCGCGCGCCTCGGCGACCGCGAGATCGCGCTCGACCAGGGTCTGGCCCGCGTCGTCTTTCGCCTTCAGGTGAGGCCGGCTGCCGATGCCATCGATCTGTCCGCGTACCGCCAGTTGCAGGGCATCGGCCGCGTCCAGGCGGAACAGCGAGAACTTCAGGCTTGAGGAACCCGCATTGACAACGAGTATGGAACCGCTGTTCATACGAGCTCTCCCGTATCCGCGCGCTGCGCGCCGGCTCCGCGCAAGCCAGAATCAAACACTGCGCGCGTGAAAGTTGTCGCCATCAACTCACGGCGCCTGCGAACGCCCTGGCCAGAATCGCTTGCGCCTCGTCCTGAATGCGCCGCAGGTGCTCGCCGCCGCGAAAACTCTCCGCATACAGCTTGTAGACCTCTTCCGTGCCCGAAGGACGCGCCGCGAACCAGCCCTGGGCGGTGACCACCTTGAGGCCGCCGATGGCCGCGCCGTTGCCGGGCGCGGCGGTGAGCATGGACTGAATCGGGTCGCCGGCCAGCTCGGTCGCGTCGATGTCCTGCGGCAGACAGCTTTTGCAGAACGGCTTTTTGCGCCGCCGTGGCGGGCGCATCGATGCGCGCATACACCGGCGCGCCGAGTTCGCGGGTGAGGTCGCCGTAATACTCGGCGGGGTCGCGGCCGGTTTTCGCCATCAGCTCCACCGCCAGCAGGTCCATGATGATGCCGTCCTTGTCGGTGGTCCAGACCGTGCCGTCACGCCGCAGGAAAGAGGCGCCGGCACTTTCCTCGCCGCCGAAGCCCAGCGATCCGTCGTGCAGGCCGTCGACGAACCACTTGAATCCCACCGGCACTTCCACCAGGGTGCGCCCGATCTTGGCGGCCACGCGGTCGATGATGCTGCTGCTCACCACGGTCTTGCCGATGGCGGCATCCGCGCGCCAGTCCGGGCGATGGGTGAACAGGTAGTGGATCGCCGCCGCCAGAAAATGGTTGGGATTCATCAGCCCCGCGCGGGTGACGATGCCGTGGCGGTCGTGATCGGTATCGTTGCCGAATGCGATGTCGAAGCGGTCCTTGAGCGCGATCAGCTTGGCCATGGCGTAGGGCGACGAGCAGTCCATGCGGATCTTGCCGTCCCAGTCCAGGGACATGAAGCCGAAAGCCGGGTCCACCGTGCTGTTCACGACTTCAATTTCAACCCCGTAGCGTTCGACGATCGGACGCCAGTACGCCACGCCCGCGCCGCCCAGCGGGTCGACGCCGATCTTGAGCTTGGCGCTTCGGATCACGTCCATGTCCACCACCGCGGCCAGATCGTTCACATAGGTGCCGACATAGTCGTACGCATGGGCCGCGCGGCGCGCCGGCTCATAAGCCATTTGCTTCACGGCCTTGAGGTCGTCGGCCAGAAGCTGGTTGGCCCGGTCCTCGATCCAGCGGGTGATGTCGGTGTCCGCCGGCCCGCCGTGCGGCGGGTTGTACTTGAAACCACCGTCCTCCGGCGGATTGTGCGAGGGCGTGATCACGATGCCATCGGCCAGACCCGCGGTGCGGCCGCGGTTGTAGGTGAGGATGGCATGCGAGATTGCCGGGGTGGGGGTGTAGCCGTCGTCCTGGTCGACCATGACCTCGACGCCGTTGGCCGCCAGCACTTCGAGCGCGCTGATGAAGGCCGGCTCGGACAGCGCGTGCGTGTCCTTGCCCAGAAAGAGCGGGCCGCTGATGCCGCGGCTGCTGCGGTACTCGCAAATCGCCTGGGAGATCGCCAGGACATGCGCCTCATTGAAGCTGCCGCGCAAGGACGAGCCGCGGTGTCCGCTGGTGCCGAAACTCACGCGTTGCGCAGGGTCGGTCATTTCGGGCTTGCGCGAGAAGTACGCGGCGCGCAACTTGCCGATATCCGCGAGAAGTTCTTTGGGGGCGGGTTGGCCGGCTAACGGATGGATAGACATGGTGTCACCGTGCTTTTGAAATGTTGTCGGGGGTCTGTTGCAGCGCCAGCGCGAGAACGACGTGCCGATGCCGCCCGGCGCGACGATAAAGGTATCGGACACCAGTACGAAATGGTGCAGCCGGGTCAGGTTGTTGACGGTCGCCCACAACCCGAACAGGGTATCCGTGGGGATGCGCTTGACGCCTTCCTCATCCGCGAGGCTCACGGCGGTGGGCTTTCCGGCTGGCGGTTGACTCATGGATGCAGGTTCCTCGTTGTATCGGATGATCGTGCCTCAATAGGGCCACACCCAGTTGGTGATTTCGTCGCGGTCGGTGCCCTGCTCGTGCGCATAGGCCAGGTTGAGGATGATCTCGTTCTTCATCTGTTCCTTCAGATGCGCGGCGCGCGCCGCCAGCCCCGGCACCCGGTCGATCACATCGATCACCAGGGTGAAGCGGTCGGTCTGGTTGAGGATCGCCAGTTCCAGCGGCGTGTTGATGTTGCCGCGCTCCTTGTAGCCGCGCACGTGAATGTTCTCGTGGTTCCGGAAGCGGTAGGCGAGCTTGTGGATCAGCCACGGGTAGCCGTGGAAGTTGAAGATCACCGGCTTGTCGGTGGTGAACAGGCTGTCGAACTCGCGGTCGGTCGAGCCGTGCGGATGCTCGCTCGCTGGCTGCATCTTGTAGAGATCCACCACGTTGACGAAGCGCACCTTCAGCTCGGGCAGGTGCTCGCGCAGGATGGCGGTGGCCGCGAGCGCTTCCTGCGTCGCCACGTCGCCGCAGGAGGCCATCACCACATCCGGTTCCACGCCCTGGTCGTTGCTGGCGCGCGCCCAGATGCCGATGCCCTTGGCGCAATGCACCACGGCGTCGTCGATGCTGGCGAACTGCAGGTGCTTCTGCTTGTCGGCGACGATGACGTTGATGCAGTCGGTCGAGCGCAGGCAGTGATCCGCCACCGCCAGCAGGGTGTTGGCGTCGGGCGGCAGGTAGATGCGCGTCACGCTCGGGCTCTTGTTGGTGACCAGGTCGATGAAGCCCGGGTCCTGGTGCGAGAAGCCGTTGTGGTCCTGGCGCCAGACCGTCGAGGACAGCAGGATGTTCTGCGACGCCACCGAGGCGCGCCACGGCACATGGTTCTTGCTGATGTCCAGCCACTTGGCGTGCTGGTTGAACATCGAGTCGATCACGTGGGCGAAGGCCTCGTAGGTGTGGAAAAAGCCATGGCGGCCGGTCAGCAGATAGCCTTCCAGCCAGCCGATCAGGGTGTGCTCGGACAGCATCTCCATCACCCGCCCGTCGCGCGACAGTTCGCCGCCGTCGGCGTCCTCCGGATAGAGGTCGGCCATCCACACCTTCTTGCTCACCTCGTAGATCGCCTGCAGGCGGTTGGAGGCGGTCTCGTCGGGACCGAACACGCGGAAGTTGGTCATGTTGTCGCGCATCACGTCGCGCAGGAATTCACCCAGCGGCTTGGTGTTCTCGTAGAGGCTCTTGCCTGCCTGTTTCACGTCCACGGCGTAGTTGCGGAAATCCGGCAGTTTCAGGTCACGGCGCAGCAGACCGCCGTTGGCGTGCAGGTTGGCGCTCATGCGCCGCGTGCCGGTGGGGGCGAGCGAACGCAGTTCCGGCACCAGCCGGCCTTCGGCGTCGAACAATTCCTGCGGCCGGTAGCTCTTCATCCAGTCTTCCAGCAGTTGCAGGTGCGCCGGATTGTCGCGCACGTCCGAGAACGGCACCTGATGCGATCGCCACGAGCCCTCGGCCTTGTGGCCATTGATCTCCTTCGGTCCGGTCCAGCCCTTGGGCGAGCGCAGCACGATCATCGGCCAGCGCGGCCGCTCGGCCACGCCGCTGGCGCGCGCTGCCCGCTGCACTGCGCGGATCTCGGCGATGGCGGTTTCCAGCGTGGCGGCCATGGTCTGGTGCATGGTGTCGGGATCGTCGCCTTCGACGAAATAGGGCGTGTAACCGTAGCCGCGGAACAGCGCCTCCAGTTCCTCGTGGCTGATGCGCGCGAGGAGGGTCGGATTGGCGATCTTGTAGCCGTTGAGGTTGAGAATCGGCAGCACCGCGCCGTCGCGGATCGGGTTGATGAACTTGTTCGAGTGCCAGGCGGTGGCGAGCGGCCCGGTCTCGGCCTCGCCGTCGCCCACCACGCAGGCGACGATCAGATCGGGATTGTCGAAACAGGCGCCGTAGGCGTGCGAGAGGCTGTAGCCGAGTTCGCCGCCCTCATGGATGGAACCCGGGGTCTCCGGGGTGACGTGCGAACCGATGTGTCCGGGGAAGGAGAACTGCTTTAAGAATTTCTGCAGGCCTTCCGCATCCGCGCTCTTGTCCGGATAGACCTCGGAGTAGGTGCCCTCCAGGTATGCCGGACCCAGCACGCCCGGTGCGCCATGGCCGGGGCCGGCCACGAAGATCACGTCGAGATCGTCGCGCTTGATCAGGCGGTTGAGGTGCGCCCACACGAAGGACAGCGCCGGGCTCGCGCCCCAGTGGCCAAGCAGGCGGTGCTTGACGTGCTCGATCCTGAGCGGCTCCCTGAGCAGCGGGTTATCGCGCAGATAGATCATGCCGACGGAGAGGTAATTGCAGGCGCGCCACCAGGCATTGATCAGTCTCAATTCATCAGGATTGAGCGGGGTTTGCGTGGATGCCGGGTTGTGGGTCGCATTGTCCATGTTGAAGCTCCATGTTAAACAAGACTTGCAAAATCTGAATAAACCAATACAGCAATCGCATTTCAGGTGAATGACATCGTTCATACCTGGTGCGGGGCCTGTTGCGAGTTACTGATCTGTCCGGTTTTGTAGCACGCAATCTGTCCGGTTGTCATATTGCCCCGAAGGGGGTGCGAGATGAGACCGACGGAGCTGCTACAGGAGATACGGAAGATGAGATTCGAGGAAGCATACGAAGGATGGAATACAGGGCGGCTGACGCAAGCCGAAGCGGCACAGATACTGGGGATGTGTGAGCGCAGTTTCCGGCGGTATTTGTCGAGGTACGACGGCATCTTAAGCATCCATGTCCTGAAATGTCCATTTATTGTCTGAAAATATCCATTGGAGTCGGCATTCAGGATGCTACTGTCAGCAATATACAGCGCTGACGTCAGGCACAAATCCATTCCAGGCCAGCACGATCAAGGTCAAGGGGCCCAAAGGCAACGAAACGACGCTCAACGTGCAGAACCCCGATCAGTTCAAGGTCGTCAAGAAAGGCGACCTGATCGAGGTGACTTATACGGAGGCGATCGCACTGAGCGTCGAGCCGGCGCCGAAGCCGGAAATGGAGAAGCAGAGGTAAACAAGTTGGTACCCGTACGTCCGTGCATGTTTTTTTAAGTCTGAGAAAGGGGAAGCGAAATGAAACTGAAAACAGGTCCTACGCGCAGAGTCCATTGCAACAACACCCGCGGCGCCGCGTTCCACGGGATGGGCGCGTTCGTCGGCGTCGGCAAGGCGCAGCGCGCGCACGTCTACACGGCGGCGTCGCTCCCGGTCGGTCCGGACGACTACAAGAAGATCGATCCGGAGACACTCGCCAAGGAGCTCGGCGTCGACATGTGCGCGGTCAACAGCGGCCGCTTCTGGATGATGGACGAAACCGACTATGCCGGCGGTGACACGCAGGACTTCCAGGGCCTGCCGATGAACTGGGCCGGAGACATGACCGGCGCCGAAATGATCGCCCAGTTCCAGAGCGCTTACGTGCCCTCCTTGATCCAGCGCAACACGATCTGGACCTGGCACGCGGGCAAGCCGGTGCATCTGCTGCGCGAGCCGAACGGGACCGTCTGGGTCCTGCAGGAGTACACCAAGGCCGTCGATCCAACCCTGACCCCCGACAACCTCGACGGGCTGGGCAAGAAGTTCAAGAACCTGCCGGAAGGCTGGACGTTCGAGACCAAGGTGCTCGACAAGGAGCTGCGGCTGGACACGGGTAACGCCGGCGGTTGGGCGGCCATCATTCGCGACGAGTTCCACTGTACCTACCAGGGCTGCGGCTACGGCAAGGACACCAGCGCCAACTACATACCGTAACCGATGGCCGTTGGTGCATAACCAGGTTTATCCAGGCGACCGGGTCTGGCTTTGTGCAAATCGCCATCACCGCCGCTCCGGTGAGGCGCAAGAAGGAGTAATCGAATGCATAAGAAATTGACGGATATGAACCCAGTAGACGACTTCGTCACCCAGAACACCCCGGGCCTCAAGATATGGGATGAGCGATGGGGCGGCATGCAGTGCGCCTACCACGTCTTTGCCCCGGGCACTGACTTCACGGACATTCTGAAGGGAAAGGGACTGGAGCACGATCTGTGCGGGGTTGAACACTGGGCTTACGTATTGAAGGGCGCGGTGGAGGTCATTTACCTCGACGGGACCATTGAGGTTTGCCGCGCTGGGGAAGTGTGCTTCTGGCCGGCTCCGCACAACTTCAAGTCGAAGGAAGGGGCCGAGATCATCCAGTTCAGCACCGACGGAGGGTTGGCTGCGCAAGGCAAGAGAATCCAGGAGTTTGTCGCGAAACATATGCACAAGTAAACGCTTATCCGCCCAGGCACGGTCGGACCCGAGAGGGCGATCTCATGCGCTCTCCGCGGTCCGAGCCTGAGACGTTCCGCCGAAAAGAGTGGAACTGAAGGAGCAAAGCGATGTTGTTGGAGCTGATCGAAAAACTGTTCGACAAGTACTTCCTCGGATCCGGAACCTCGTCGATCAGGCCGGAGAATGAGGTCACTAAGCTGATCCGCAACGGCGCTTACATCCTCGACGTTCGTACTGCCCTCGAAGCGAAGAAGGGGCGCGTCCCGGGAGCGACGAACATCTCGTTGTTTCAGCTCAACCGCCGCTTGGGCGAATTGCCGCGCGACAGGATGATCGTGACCCACTGCAAGACCGGCGGGCGGGCCGGCAAGGCCCGTGACATCCTTGAGCGCAACGGCTTCAAGGTGATCAACGGCGGCGGCTACGAGTCGATCCGGAAGATCGTCATGCAGAGCCAATCGACGGCTGCATAGTTGCCGCGGCTTTCACCTAGCCAAGGCAACAGCATTTGAAACGAAGATGCGTTCATGGGATTCGACGCATCGGCGCTAGCAGCACCAGAAAACCATCATTGACTGTAGGGAAAACCAAATGAGCAAGACGAAATTTCCTACGGGCCCGACTGCAGGTACAGGCCGTCGGTTTCGACAACAGCGCCAACTACGTGCCATGACCCTGAATGGGAGATTGCTCATGACGATGAATCCAGATCAGAAGCCCGCCGCCACTGCCGCTGGCAGTGAGCTTCCGAAGGCGAAACAGACGACCCTCGGTCTGTACGTGACCGCCGCGCAGGCCTACGAAATGTGGAAGGCCGCGCCGGACAAGGTGAAGGTCATCGACGTGCGGACCCCCGAGGAGTTCGCCTTCGTCGGCCACCCGCAGATGGCCTGGAACGTACCGGTGGCCTTCGTGAGCTACAAGCGAGAGGGCGGCAAGTTCACGTACGCGCCGCAAATGAATGCAGCCTTCGTCGACCAGGTCAGGGAGATCGCCCAGCCGGGCGACGTCCTGCTGGTCACGTGCCGGTCGGGCGGGCGCAGCGCGATGGGGGTAAACCAGCTTGCCGCGGCCGGCTTCACCAACGTGTACAACATCGTCGACGGGGTCGAAGGCGACACGGTGAACGATCCCGAGAGCGTCTATCACGGAAAAAGGATGAAGAACGGCTGGAAGAACTCGGCGCCCTGGGTCTACGACGTCGATCCCGAGAAGATCATCATCGAAGAAGGCACTTCGCAGGGAATGAAGTGACCGGCCATGGCACAGAGCCGAGTGCGCTTTTGACAGGAGGAGTCAGGTGTTCTTGGCAAAATTTAAAGCAAGGCACGACGCGATGGCGAGCTCGAAGCTGCCGCCGGAAGCAGTGGCGAACCTGCTCAAGGCAGGAGCATTCCTGGTCGACGTTCGACCGACGATCTGGGCGATGTTCGGCAAGGCTCCCGGCGCGACCAATATTTCGCTGTTCACCCTGAAGCGTCGCCTGCACGAACTGCCGCGTGACCGGAACATCGTGCTCTATTGCCACTCGGGCGCCGCGGCCGCAAAGGCCAAGCAGATACTGGATGCCCAGGGATTCAAGGCGTTCAACGGCGGCGGCTACAAGGACGTCCTGAAGATCGTCCGGGCGATCGGAAGCACCAGGGCCGCACCCGCGGGCCGGAGAGGATAGCAGCGACCATGGCGACCACACCCCCGCGCTCCGAGGATGGCGCAAGCGCGCCGGCGAAACCCGCCCGCAAGGCGAAGCGTACGCTGACCCCGGGCAACTTTTTCAGGACGGTCGCCAATGTCGTGGCTTCGGGCCCCGTGCTTCTCGCTGCTCTGGTCAGGCCGAAAACCTCGCCGGCGCTGCGCGAGAAAGTCATGCTCGGCGTGACCTCGATCACCGACTGCCGCTACTGCCAGTGGGGCCACAGCCACTGGGCCATGGCCCACGGCGTGCCGCTGGAGGAGGTCAACCAGATTCTCAGCCAGCAGATCGAGTCGCTCGTGGCCAGGAACCCGGCCGAGGCCGAGGCGATTCTGTTTGCCCAGCATTACGCGGAAGAACTCGACCAGTTCGATCCGGAAGCGCTGAAGAGCCTGCGCCAGTACTACAGCGACGCGCAGGTAGCCGAGATCCTCGCCTACGTGCGCGCCATCACGCTCGGCAGCCTGACCGGCAACACCCTGGATGCCTTTCTCGACCGCTTCCGCAGGGGTGGCGGACTGGACAAAAAGCCATGACAGGATGGCCGGGCAGGAGCGTGAACACCACGCCGCCGAAGAGCCTGATCCAAAACTTCCTGCGGGCGTGGACGCTGCGCCGCTGGCGCGTGGCCCTGTTGATCGCGGTGCTGTCGGATGTTCTGGGGTTTGTCGTGGCGCTGTATCCGCCGGCGCAGTGGTTGCTGGATGCAGTCACCGCCATGTTGTTGTTCGCGGCACTGGGGTTCCGGTGGCCGCTGCTGTCGGTGCTGGCCATCGAAGCCGTGCCGGCCCTGCAACTATTTCCCGCCTGGACACTGGTTGTGCTAGCCCTGGCGAGCAGCGAGAGGAACTGACATGCCCAAGATGATCATGCAAGGCAAGGAATTGAGCACGGTGGACCTGGACTGGAAGGAAGTCTTCTACACCAACTGCGGCATGGTGTCGGCCAGCAACGTCGACCAGGAGCTGGGCTGGTGCAAGACCGACTTCGCGGCGATCGGTGTCGACTACGCCTACTTGCTCAGCCGGCGCGAGAACGACTGGTACCCGCACTACATCCACAATCTCGACAATCTGATCCGCTTCGGCGGCCTGTACCCGACGATCCACGTCCAGGCCGACATCCGCCGCACGAGGTTGCTGGGTGCGACGCCCACTTACGAAGGCGGCTGCATGCTGGTGCGGGCCAAGGACCGTATCTACAAGATGAGCCACCTGAAGGGCAAGCGCATCGGCCTGTCGAAGAGCCTGAACACGCTGAAGGCCGACTGGTGGCGCATCACCGAGCACTACGGCATCCTCAACATGCTGATGCTCAACGACATGACCATCGACGATGTCGAGATCGTCGAGTTTCCGGATGCCGACGACTGGTACACCGACCCGAAGATGCGCGGGCCTCTGAACAGCGCGACCGAGTTCTACATGGGGAGGGTGGACCACAAGCGCACCCTGATCACCCGCCCGCTGGAGACGGCGCTGCTGGAAGGCAAGGTCGATGCGATCTACACCCACAGCAAGACCTGGCAGCACCTGCAGGAAGACACCGGCAAGATTGCCGCGATCGAGGACCTGTCGCGTCACCCGGACTGGCGGCTGCAGGCCAACAACGAGCCCGCGGTCATCACCTGCAGCGACGTGATGGCCGAGCAGCATCCCGAGCTGGTCGTCACGTTCCTGAAGGCCATGATCAAGGTCGGGCGCTGGGCCAACGAACACAAGCACGCGGCGGCCGTGATCCTCGACCGCCAGACCTACTACCGCGACGTCGAGGACACCTACCAGAACATCAAGCTCATCGACATGGTGCCCAGCCTGTCGCCGAAGAACCTGGCGCAGATCGAGATCGGCAAGGACTTCATGCTGGAGCACGGCTACATCCAGCGTGACTTCGACGTGCAGCAGTGGGCCGCACCCGAGTTCCTGGAGCAGGCGGCGCAAGGAGCTGATCGAGGAGCGATGGGAGAAGGCGACCGCGGCCAAGCTTCCGCAGGCGACGGTGGTAAGGCTCGGCTAGTCGAAAGTAAATGCCTTTGAAGCGGAAATGACGCCGCATTAGGATTCGACGCATTGGAGACCTGGTTCGGCACCGCACTGGAATTGACAGGAGCACAGGATCGTGAACACCATGCCGAAGAACCTGATTCACAACTTCCTGAAGGCGTGGCATCCGTTGCGGCCGCTGGCGCGCGGCCCTGTTGATTGCGGTGCTGTCGGACTGCCCTGGGTTTTGGGGTGGCGCAGGTATCCGCCGGCGCAGTGGGTGCTGGATGCGGGATCAACCGCCGTGGTGCTGGTATCGCGGTGCTAGGCGTATCCCGCTGGCCGCTGGCTGCCGGCCCTGGCCCATCGACAGGCGGTACCGGCTTTGCAGCTCAATCAACCAGGGGCCGCGGGCAACCGCCGGGGTGTTCGCCGCTAGGACGGAGCACGGAAGACGGTGACCGCGTCACAGTCGGCCGCAGACCACGGCGACCATGCAGACGTTAGCAGAGTCGGAGCATCCGACTATGAGGGAGAACCATGATTGACCGTCTGAGACACCTGTTCTGGTGGCTACCGTTCGGGCGTGTTCCCGAGATCAGCGCCGTTGAATTGAACCGGCGTCTCGCCGAAGAATCCCGGCCGCAACTCGTCGATGTGCGCACCCACGCGGAATATCGGGGCGGCCACATTGGGGGGGCCGTCAACGTGCCCCTCCAGGAGCTTAAACGCCGAATCCCGTCCGTCGGACTCGACCCCGCGCGGCCCATCATCGCCATCTGCCGCAGCGCCCATCGCAGCATTCCCGCGGTGCGCTTGCTGCAAACGCGCGGGTTTGGAGCACGCGGTGCAGCTGCAAGGTGGCATGCAGGCCTGGTGGCGCGAGGACTTTCCCTGTGTCAGTGAAAACGGTGCTGGCTGAAATGGGCAAGACGGTTGATGGGATGGAAGGGGACGCTTGAAGGACCCAAGAGTGTCTTCCGGCCGCCCAAAGGGCCTCCGCGCGCGGCCGTCTGCTGCCCGAACCGCTCACTGACGAGCATTAGGACCATCAAGGCAATTTGCCTGGCAGCGGCCTTCGCACTTGTCATGCAAGGCGCCGTGCCGGGCAGTGCCTGCGCGGCGGATCAGGCCAGCGGGGCCGTCATCGGCGTGGGCGACGGGGACACACCGGCCCCCGGTTCGCGCGGGACGTCGCCCGACTTCCTGGCGCGCGAAACGCTTACCGGCGACTGGGGCGGCAGCCGAACCTGGCTGGAGGAACGCGGCGTCACCATCAAGCCCCGCCTCACCCAGTTCTACCAGGGGCTCAGTGCCGGCGACGGCGACCACGGCTACGAATATGGCGGCAAGGCCGATGCGCTCTTCAACGCCGACCTGCACAAGCTGGGCTTGTGGGACGGGTTTTCGATGACCGTCCATGCCGAATACAACTTCGGCAACAGCGTCAATGGACGCGGCGGCGTGACGATCCCGGTCAACACCGCGCTCGAGTTCCCGGGCGTGGACGGCTCGGACGCCTTCGACTTCTCCAGCGTCTACTTCACCCAGCGCTTCGGCGACTCGGGTTCGGTGTTGTTCGGCAAGATCAACATGATCGACATGGCGCAGAACCGGCCCTTCATGGGCGGCGCCGGCATCGACGCCTTCTGGAACCTGACCTTCACGGCGCCGCCCAGCGGCACCGTGCCGCCCTACCTGTTCGGCATGCTGGCCAAACTGCGCACCGAGGCCGCTACCTATCACCTGTGGGTCTACGACCCGGTCAGCGTGGCCAACAAGTCCGTGTTCGATGACCCCTTCGGCGACGGCGTGAACATCCGCGGCAGCGTGGAGTTTCCGGTGACGTTCGCAGGCCTCCCCGGCCACCAGGCCTTCACCGCGCTGTACAGCACCCAGGGCGGCACCGACCTGGCGAGCATCGACGGCGTCCTCCTGCCGTCGACGCAGCCTGGCACGGTCACCGTCAAGGACTCGCGCTACTACTTCGCCTGGTCGTTCGATCAGCAGCTATACCGGGCGCCGGGCAACGCCGCGGAGGGCTTCGGGCTCTTCGGGCAGTTGGGGGTCTCGGACGGCAACCCGAACGGGCTTCGCTGGTCGTTTCTCGCCGGCCTCGGCGGCAAGGGCCTGGTTCCGGGACGGAGCCAGGACAACTGGGGCATCGGTTACTACTATGACAGCTACAGCCAGGATCTGAAGGACGCGCTCGCCCCGGCACAGGTGATGCGCGACGAGCAGGGGCTGGAGCTCTTCTACAACTTCGCGCTCACGCCCTGGTGCGTGCTCGGCCTCGACCTGCAGGCCATTCGGCCCGCGCTGGCCAGCGCCACGGCGGTGCTCCCGGGATGCGTGCGGTGATCAGGTTCTGAGCGCGGCGATGAATGAAGGTCCGGAGTCGATCCGGGAAAGGAGAACATGAAAGGAGAACCACAAATGATAGCAACTGGCGTAATGGCTGAGCGGCGTGGGCGCATGTGCTTGCGGTGCGCACGCATCTTGTCGTGGCATTTGCCGTCGCGGTCGCTTACCTGCTCGACGCAAGCATCGCCTCGGCCGCGGATGCCGCCACGAGCCAGGTGCAGGTGAGGGAGTTTCCCCCTGCGCAGATATTCACCTTTCTGTTTCTGATGCTCGGACCATTCAAGATCATTGAGCCATTTGTGAGAATCACAAAGGATGCAGACAGCCGACTGACCCGACAGATCGCGGTGTGGGCGACGATTTTCTCGGCGCTGGCACTCTTGGCGGCAGCCTTCCTCGGCGAAACCTTCCTGAGAAAGTACGGCATACCATTGCCCGTTCTCGCGCTGTCTGGCGGAATCATTTTTTTTCTCGTGGCACTCAAAGGCGTCCTTGCTCAATTCGCGCCGTTGGAACCGCGCACCGACGAGGCTGGGGTTGCGCCAGCCGCGGCCATGAAGGTGGCAATGATGCCGCTGGCGTTTCCGACGATCGTCACGCCCTATGGCATCGCGGCGCTCGTCGTGATGCTCTCCTTCAGCCAAAGCCTGGAGGATCGCCTGATCGTGGGCGCAGTCGTCCTGGCGATCATGGCATCGAACCTGATTATCATGCTCCTGGCGCGACGCCTGATGCCCGTGTTGTCCGTGGTGCTGCCGATTCTGGGCGCCGTTCTCGGCGTCGTGCAGGTTGCGCTGGGATTGCAGATCATCCATAACGCCCTGCGGATGCTGGAGTTGCTGTGATGAGCGAGCGCACCTCCAGCACGACCGCCGCCGCGGTCCCTTGGCGTCCCTGAGGAGGAACGATATGACCGAGCAAACCACAAGCAGTGCACCACGCCTGGACACCGCCAGCAGGTTGGCTTACGAGCGCACACGCCTGGCCTATGAGCGCACGATGATGGCTTGGGTCAGAACGGCCACGGCGCTGATCACATTCGGGTTTTCTGTCTACAAGTTTTTCCAGTTTGAGGCGAAGAGCCCGGCTGTCGACACGATGCTCATCGGCCCGCGCGGCTTTGGGCTCGCATTGATCAGTATGGGCCTGTTGTCGCCTCGTGCTCGGTACCATCGAGCATGGGCGTGACCTGCGAGCATTGCGGCAAGACTATGTCGACATGCCCGGATCAATGAGCAGGGTGACCTCCCTCGTGATGGGGGCCGTTGGTTTGCTTGCGCTCCTGGCGGTGCTCTTTCGTGCCTGAGTGTCGCTGTCACGGCAGGAGGGAGCGAGACAGCCGGTCCTCGATGGGGAGACACGTTGCGATGAAGCCTTCCGCGCATTCGTCTGGCGACCGTTCTGATCCGGCCCCGAGCCCGCAGGATCTCCCGCTCTTCCAGGGAGGCGCGCTCTTCCAGATCCTGCGCCGGGTCCGTCTGACCGGCGATGACCCGAAGAAGGTGCGCCAGCGGGTCGCCGCTTTGGCGCTGCTGACCTGGCTGCCGCTGCTGGTGCTCTCCGCCATAGGCGGGCGACTGATGGGCGAGAGCGTCAGCGTGCCATTTCTGATGGACATAGAAGCCCACATCCGCTTCCTGGTGGCATTGCCGCTCTTGCTCCTCGCGGAGGTGCAAGTGCAGCGACTGATGCCGCCCATGCTGCGACAGTTCCGGGAGGGACAGCTGATTGCTCAGGAGGCGATCCCGGCCTGGGAAGCCGCCCGCGCGTCGGCACGCCGGCTGCAAGCCTCCGTGACCGCCGAGATTGTGATGCTCGCTCTCGTTTATGGGGTGGGTATGCTGGTGATCTGGCGGCACTATGGAACGCTCAACGTCGACACGTGGTACGCGACGCCGCTCGCCGACGGCTCGTCACTCACGCTTGCGGGGATATGGTACGGCTTCGTCAGCGTGCCGATCGTCCAGTTCCTGGTGCTGCGCTGGTATTACCGGTTGCTCATCTGGGCACGCCTCCTCTGGCAGGTCTCACGCCTCGACTTGAAACTGCTGCCCGCGCATCCGGATCGCTGCGGTGGCCTGGGGTTTCTTGCATTGGCCGGATCCGCATTCGCAATGCTCGCGGCCGCGCATGGCGCGATCGCAGCCGGACCGATCGCCAGCCGTATCTTCTTCGCCGGCGCGGAACTCCCCCAGTTCGCGGATGTGATCGGAGCCGTCGTGATCTTCATGCTGTGCGTTGTCTTCGGCCCAGTCCTGTTTTTCGTGCCCCGGCTCTTCGCAGCAAGGCAAGCGGGCCTGCTGAAATATGGAATACTCGCCGTCCGCTACAACCGCGACTTTGATGCCAAGTGGCTGGACGGCGTCCCGCCACCTGCCGATGAAACGCTGCTAGGCAGCGCCGACATCCAGTCCCAGGCCGACCTTGCCAACAGTTATGGCGTGGTCCGGAGCATGCGTCTGGCGCCCATTACGCTGAATGCCGTATTGCAGCTGGCCGCGGCGACGCTCATTCCCCTCCTGCCGCTGCTGCTGACGATGTATTCGCCGGAGCAATTGATCGAGCGTGTAGCGAAGGTGCTGTTCTGACATATCGCTGCATGATCAAGCCGTAACCGTTTCACCTTTCATCATCCCACTCAAGGAGATTCAACAATGAACCATCGCACTACCGCACTTACCGCAACCACCCTGCTCACTGTGGCATTGGCCGGGCTGACACCTGTCGCCGCCCACGCAGATACCGCTGACGATCCGTGGCAATTTAGTGCGTCTATTTACCTCTGGCTTCCGTCGCTGAGCGGGACGGCTGTCTTCCCGGTTGATGCCGGAGGGTCCAGCATTGAGGCGACGACTGAAGACCTCCTCGATGCGCTGAACATGGGGTTCATGGGCACCTTTGGTGCAAAGAAAGGCCGGTGGGGCGTTTGGAGCGACCTGGTCTATGCCGACCTGGGCGGGGACAAGCAAGGCTCGCATGATTTCACCGTCGGGGGGCAACCGGTTAGCGTCAGCGCCGATTTGTCGCTCGATATGAAAATGTGGATCTGGACTGCCGCCGGCACCTACGAGTTGGCCAAGACACCGGAAAACACCACGGACCTCGTGTTCGGTGCGCGCCTGCTCGACATTCCGACGGAGCTGGGCTGGACGTTTAACGGCAGCGCTCCTGGCGGGATTACCCATAGCGGCTCGGCTGATGCCGGCGACAGCCTGTGGGACGCCATCATCGGTGTCAAGGGCGTGGCTTATCTGGGCGCCGATAAGAAATGGTTCATTCCCTATTACGCCGACATCGGTACCGGCCAGTCGGATTTGACCTGGCAGGTTAATGCCGGCATCGGCTACCGCTACGACTGGGGCTCTGTGGCGGCGACCTGGCGCTACCTGGACTACAACCTGAAGCCGGGGTATGCACTCGAGACCTTGACTGCGAGCGGCCTCCTTATCGGCGTGAACTGGCAGTGGTAAATCGCGCTGTCGCATGCCATGTGCGGCGCTTGGCGTCGCCAACCTGGCGGCCGGATTTTTTCAGGGCTTTCCGATCAGCAGCAGTTCGTCGCGCACCCCCGTGGCCGAGGCCGGGGGTGTTCGAACCCAGTTAACCGGCGTCGTCGGCGCGCTGGCCGTTGCCGTGCTGCTGGTGGCGGCGCTGGACCAGCTGCGGAATTTGTCCACCAGCGGACTGGCTGCGGTGGTGATCGATTAGGCCATCGGCCTAATCGAGCTCGCCTGCTTGCGCCGCATCTATCTCATCCAGCACTGGGGCGTACACGACCATCGGCACCATGGCCGCGAACAGGCCCGCCTCTACCGGCAAAGCCTGCCATGGTCGCGTAGGCGAGCGCTTTCGGCACCACTACGGCCGATGTCGTGAGGCCGGGTATCAGGTCGGCAGCGAAGCGGCTGCGCTGGGTGGTGGTTGCTTCCATCGTGGATTCTCCCGTCGTTTCGGGCTGCACTTTACGTCAACCCCTGGCTTTCACAAGCGCATGGGTATGTGGCTCTTGCCGCTCGTAAGCGATTACCGGATATCAATCTAACATTATCATTTGCGGTTTTGATGGACATATCAGGACGCCCAATGGACATTTCAGAACAGGCATGCGTATGATTTCAGGCAAGCTCAAGAACTTGGCAAATATTACATGACGCAGCCCAGGAATGCGACTGCACAGTCGGAAGGCATGGTGCGTATCGGCCCCATCTTGGCCCTTCCATCGGTTCTCCGAAACCTGGGTGCTGATCCGAAGGAGGTATTGGCCGAGGCAGGGTTCGACCTCGCACTGTTCGACGATCCCGACAACCCGATTTCCGTTGCGGCGCGAGGCCACTTGCTGGCGTATTGCGCGGCCAGAACCGGCTGCCCGCATCTGGGACTGCTGATCGTGAAGCAGGCCGGTCTGAACTCCCTGGGGCTGGTGGGCATGCTGGTGAAATACTCCCCGGACGTCGGAACGGCACTGCGCGACCTCGTGAAATTTCTGCATCTTCATGTCTGCGACGCCGAGACGAGACTGGAGACTGCCGGCCATCTGGCAATTCTGAGCTACGGCACGCTTCAACCCGGTACCGAGGCTGCCACCCAGATAGCGGATGGCGCGATCGGCATCATGTACAACATCATGCGTTCGCTGGGCGGCCCCGGCTGGAAGCCTCTGGAGATCCGGTTCTCTCATCGCAAGCCTGACGATGTCCAGCCTTACCGCAACTTCTTTCATGCACCCCTCGTCTTCAATGCCGATCGGAACGCGGTGGTGTTCGCAGGCGACTGGTTGAGTCATCCGATGCCCTTGGCCGATCCCGAATTGCACCGCTTGCTGATGAAGCAGATTGCCGCGATTGAAAGCAGATACGCGGACGACTTTCCAGCGCAGGTCAGGAGCGTGCTGTGGCCCGCGCTCCTGACAGGACAGGCCCGACTGGACCGGATCGCCGCGCTGTTCTCGATGCACAGTCGCACGCTGAGCCGCCGCCTGAACGACTTCGGCACGAGCTTTCAGGCACTGCTGGACGAAGGCCGTTTCGAGATCGCGCGGCAGATGCTCGAAGACCCCAGGATGGGGGTGAACCAGATCGCCATGACGCTCGACTATGCCGACGCAAGCGCCTTCACGCGCGCATTCCGGCGCTGGAGCGGCACCACGCCGGCGCAATGGCGGCAGAATCACGAGACAAACAAGTAACGGCGATTGCGATTCGCCTTGCACGATCGGCTCGATGACGGCAGGGCGGGCAGGGTCTGAATCGGCATATTTGCCCGTTCGGGCTTGTCGAAGCCCCGTCGCGTCGCGCAGCGCTTCGACGCGCTCGGTGCGAGCGGAAATTGGCCACCGTCATGTTTTGACCGATATTGTTTTGCATGACACAAGGACCACAGACCATGGATTCCGGCTTTTCTCACTTCGACTTCACCTTGCGCGATGGGCGCACCGTGCACATCCGCGCCATGCGCCCGTCCGACGAGGCGGAATTCCTGCAGGCCTTCGAGCGGCTGAGTCCGGAGGCCCGCTACATGCGCTTCATGCGCGTGATGGGCGAGCCCAATATCGAGCGCTTGCGCAGGGCGCTTGCCTCCTTGCCCGAGAGCGGGTTGGGCATCGTGGCGACCGTCCCGGCCGACGACGGGATCGACATCGTCGGCAGCGCCATGTTCCTGATCGGCAAAGACCCGACAAGCTGCGAGTTCTCGACCACGGTCGCCGGCGACTATGGCGGCCTGGGCCTCGGGCGCGCGCTCATGACCGCGCTCATCGCTGCGGCGAAACAGCGCGGGCTGCATGAAATGGAAGGCTTCGTGCTGGCGAAGAACCGGCCGATGCTGAGGCTCGCGGCCCGCCTTGGCTTCAGCATCTCGCCCGACCCGGACGATGCCTCCGTTCGCATCTGCCGCTTGCGCCTTGCTGATGCTAGCGGTGTGTTAGCGTTATTTCTTGTCTCACGATCCGTCACAAACCGATGAGCGATCCCGCCCCTTTGTCACCGCCCAGCCCGGAACCCGGCCGTATCCCGCGCCCGCTGAAAGCCTCCGATCAGCGTGGCTGGATACGCTGGCTGCCCGGGCTGCAAACCTTGCGCAGCTACGAGTCGGCCTGGCTGCGTCACGACATCGTCGCCGGACTGGTGCTGACGACGATGCTGGTGCCGGTCGGCATCGCCTACGCGGTGGCGTCGGGCGTGCCGGGCATCTATGGCCTGTACGCGACGATCGTTCCGCTGCTGGCTTATGCGCTGTTCGGCCCCAGCCGCATCCTGGTGCTGGGGCCCGACTCCGCGCTGGTCGCGGTCATCCTCGCCGTCGTCATGCAGCAGTCTGGCGGCGACCCGATGCGTGCCATCGCCCTGGCCGGCATGATGGCGGTCGTGTCCGGATTGGTGAGCATCGCGGCCGGCCTGGCGCGCCTGGGCTTCATCACCGAGCTGCTTTCCAAGCCGATCCGCTACGGCTACATGAACGGCATCGCGCTGACGGTACTGATCAGCCAGTTGCCCAAGCTGTTCGGCTTCAAGATCGAGAGCGACGGACCGCTGAGAAGACCTGTGGGCCATCGCCACGGCGGTGCTGGAGGGAAGGACCAACTGGACCGCGTTCACGGTCGGCGCAGGCACCCTGGCGGTGATCCTGCTGCTCAAGGGCCACAAGCGCATACCGGGCATCCTGATCGCCGTGGTCGGGGCGACCGTCGCCGTTGGCGTGCTGGACCTTGGCGCGCGCGCGGATGTTTCGATCCTCGGCTCCCTGCCGCAAGGCCTGCCGGCGTTCGCCATCCCGTGGATCACCACCGCCGATATCGTGCCCGTCCTGATCGGCGGCTGCGCCGTCGCGCTCGTGTCGTTCGCCGACACCAGCGTGCTCTCGCGTGTCTATGCGGCGCGGACCCGCACCTCTGTCGACCCGAACCAGGAGATGGTGGGGCTCGGCGTCGCCAACCTGGCCGCCGGATTCTTCCAGGGCTTTCCGATCAGCAGCAGTTCGTCGCGCACGCCGGTGGCCGAGGCCGCGGGCGCCAGAACCCAGCTGACCGGCGTCGTCGGTGCGCTGACGGTTGCCCTGCTGCTGGTGGTGGCGCCGGACCTGCTGCAGAACCTGCCCACCAGCGCACTGGCTGCGGTCGTGATCGCTTCGGCCATCGGCCTGTTCGAATTCGCCGACCTGCGCCGGATCTATCGCATCCAGCGCTGGGAGTTCTGGTTGTCGATCGTCTGTACCGTCGGCGTGGCTGTGCTGGGCGCGATTCCCGGCATCGGTCTGGCCATCGTGATTGCCGTCATCGAATTCCTGTGGGATGGCTGGCGCCCCTACTCCGCGGTGCTGGGACGCGCCGAGGGCGTCAAGGGCTACCACGACATCACGCGTTATCCCGACGCGCGCCTGATTCCCGGCCTGGTCCTGTTTCGCTGGGATGCGCCGCTGTTTTTCGCCAACGCCGAGTTGTTCCATGACCGCGTGCTGGACGCGGTGGCTACATCGCCGACGCCGGTGCGCTGGCTGGTCGTTGCGGCGGAACCGGTCACCAGCGTGGACGTCACCTCCGCCGACATGCTGGCCGAGCTGGACGAGACCTTGCACGCGGCCGGCATCGAGTTGTGCTTTGCCGAGATGAAGGATCCGGTCAAGGACAAGCTGAAGCGATTCGGGCTTTTTGCGCGGCTTGGCGAGGAGACCTTCTTTCCGACCATGGGTTCGGCCGTCAGCAGCTAT
>CAVSCL010000036.1:0-147831 GCA_963726485.1 uncultured beta proteobacterium
GGCATTTCCGCGGCGACGATGGACTATCTGAATCAAGGTAATACAGTATGCGTAGGGCGCAATAGGCGCGAGCCGTATTGCGCCGTATGTTCGACCCATGCGGCGCAATGCCCTTCGGTTATTGCGCCCTACGGGCTGCACCACGGAAGAAGAGATCGATTGCGTCATCCAGGTGGTACCGGAGATCGTCGCAACGAGGCAGGAAAAGGCGATCACCGGCATTTCAGCGGTGACGAAAGCGCTTATGTCTTCACGACGCCCAATCAACTGATAGCCGATTTTCAGCAAGACATTGAGAGGTGGAACCATGAAAACCGTAACGCTTGATGTGCGCCCCCCAGCCGATTCGATGGCGGATTTCGTGCATGCCTGGAAGACAGGCAAGCCTCAAAAAACCGCGCGCATCAGCTTTGCCACACCCGAGTTGCTGTGGCAGGTGCTGACTGCCAAACGGTGGGAGTTGCTCAAGGCACTGTGCGGCGCCGGGCCGGTGTCCATCCGCGAAGCCGCCCGACGCGTCGGGCGTGATGTCAAGGCCGTGCACGGCGACGTGACGGCACTGCTGAATGCCGGCCTGCTCGATCGCACGGAAGAGAACCGCATCGTCTTTCCATACGATGCGGTCAAGGTCGAATTCCTGTTGCAGGCCGCTTAGCCCGGCAGGCAACGCGAAACCGACTTTGTTAGTCGCCAGGCTCAGCCCTGGCGCAACACCTCGGCCAGCGTCTCCGGCGAAATCGTCGTCGCCTGCGCAAACCCGCCGACGAAGCGGATCGAGGCCGGCACGATCGCGAACAGCGAGAAGTCGGAAAAGCCGAACATCGGTTCGCTCTGGGGAAACCGCGCCAGGTAGGCCGCCTTCGCCGCGGCGTGCTCGGGCGTGCCGGCGACGAGCTGCACCGCCTTGCCCTGCACCGTGATCCGCGCCAACTCCTGGGCAATCACCTCAGGCGTTGGCGGCGCGATCACCAGCAGACTCACCTGCGGATGCGTCAGCATGTCCTTCGTGTGCGCCGCGAGCTGGCTGACATGAATGAAGAAATCCGTGCCGCCGGGAAGCAGCGCGAAGGGCACCATGGACACATACGGTTGCCCCTGGTGCAGCGTGCCGAGGGCGGCGACTTCCTGGGTGCGCAGCAGGTCGCGGAGGGTTTGGGCGTGGGCGGGGATCATGGGTTGGACGGCTCTTCAACGCTCCATGGGACGTTGCCAGTTTACTCAATATGTTTGGCTGGAGTCTGAACATCGCGCTGACCCCATTTTATCCTTTGGCTCCTCGGCGAGCGGTGTCAATCCGGTACCCGGTGCGCGGTCGACTGGCGGCGGAATGGCCTCGCAGTTTGGCCTATAGTAAATGTCGAACATCACACGTAGGCCGAGATGGGCATTCACCCTGAAACTTCGCCAAGGCAGGTCCGCGTGGAGATCCACGCTGAGCAGCCTTCTGATTCCCAAAATCCGGGTATTCTCAGCCCACCGATCGCACGGAGCTTTCGTCAACTCCCGATATCGCTGATCGTCAATTTGGTAAATGGCCTCCTTCTGTCTGTTGTTCTATGGGACGCCGCGTCTGCGCCCGTCCAGCTCACCTGGTTACTGTTGCTCATCGCCGTTACGGGTGCCCGCTTTCTGACCTTGCGGGCCTATAGAAGGGCCGCGCCGGGCACCGAGTCGGACGAGGTTGTCTGGACGCACCGTTTCGTGGTGGGAGCATGCGCTGCGGGTGTCGTGTGGGGTGCGTCTGGCGTCCTCCTGTTTCACCCCAGTTCTCTTCCACACCAAGTCGTTCTCGCTTTTGTGCTGGGTGGAATGGTCGCTGGCGCAGTGCCTCTGCTGTCATCCGTGGGGCACGCCTATTGGTATTTCGCGATCCCGGCCGTGCTGCCTATCAGCATACGCATGCTGTCCATGGGCGATACCACCCATCAAATTATGGGTTTGATGATAGCGATCTTCGGTATTGCCATGCTCGCCTCGTCCGCCCAGGTGCGCCGTCTGTTTGGTGATTTGGAAAGACTGCGCCGCGAACTGCTTTCGTCAATGGAACTGGGCAATGCGCTCGAAAATCTGGTCCGCCTGGATGCCCTCACTGGAATCCCCAACAAGCGGTTGTTCGAGGAAGAACTCAACAAGGAGTGGGGAAGAACGGAGCGCGACAAAGAGACGCTATCGGTCATCATCGCCGATATCGACCACTTCAAGGAATACAACGACTTCTATGGACACCCAGCCGGCGACAAATGCCTGGTCAAGGTGGCGCAAACGATGCATTCTGCACTGACTCGCCCCGGCGATGTGGTGGCCAGGATCGGTGGAGAAGAGTTTGCGTTCCTGCTGCCGCGAACAAATTTGAACGGGGCCATAGCCGTGGCAGAGCATATACGCGAGCGTATCCTCGCATTGAATCTGCCCCACGAAGCGACGACTGTGGCCAAGCAGGTCACCTTGAGTTTCGGCGTTTCGTCGTCTGATTGCGATTTGGTCTCCTCGCCTGCCGATCTGATCTGCGCTTCGGACGTGGCGCTATATGAGGCCAAACACCGGGGACGAAACCAGATCGCGCCAACTGCAACGTAGGCTGCCAAACCGCCATTCGGCAACCATGCCTCGACCGTCGCTTCCGCGTTCTATGACAGCCGCGCGCAACTCCCTGCATCGCCGCTCTCTCAGCCTATCAACGCCACCGCCTTGATCTGCGCATAAAGCGGTTGTCCCGGCGTGATCTCCAGCGCATGCGCTGAGCGCCGGGTCAGCCGCGCCAGCATCGGCGACTGGCCGACACGCAGCTTCACCAGGGTGATCGCCGGATGGGAATCGTCGACGCTGTCGACCACCACGGCGGGCAGGAGGTACCACCATGCCGTGCTGCTCGCGCCTTTACTTCGACGGTACCGCAAGGTGCTCAGCTTGCTCTTCCTGCCGCCATACAGCCCGCAGTTGGCGCCCATCGAGCGCGTCTGGAAGCTGGCCCGACGGATGGCGACGCACAACCGTTTCTTCGCCACATTGAGCGAACTGCTCGCAGCGGTCGAGCAATGCTTCGACCGCTGGCGAAAATCCAATTCGGCATTGCGCAGATTATGCGGCATTATTTAAGACGCTATGTTTAGAACGTTTTCTGCTCCACCAAGAAAGAGATTTTCAACAGAATCGGCCAACTCCGGTCATAGCGTCACAGAAGAATTGGATGCCGTGAATGGCTAGTAACTGATCAGGAACCTGCCAATCGACTTTGCCGACCTTCGGCCTGCTCATCGGCCATTGCCGTCATTTAAACGTTGATCTCGCAGCGTCTGGTATCGGCCATATTCTGTTGAAAAACTCTTATGAGCCCGTAAGTGCTGCGTCGACTTAAAAAGAAGCCCTCTCAGAATTGCCCACATTCAACCATCGTCAATTGGTTGATGGTTTGAAGACCCCTAAAACTCTGCCAGAAATCTCCTCCAAAGAGTTTTTCAACAGAATATGACGCCGAACGGCGCACGCCAAAGGCGCCCGTTGCGGAGGTGAATTCCCGGCGCTGAGCAATGACTGCCTTCTGATCCACTAGCACTCGGTGAAGTACCCCAATCGTTGCCTCTGGCTGACCCGCTAGGAGGGCACTACATCAGTTGAAAAACGGGGCGTTACAAGGGCAGCAAGGGCTACGCTTTGGCCCTGCGGTCCTCTGAGACCAACGCCACAGCCTCGGCGAAAGAATGCAGGACCAAGTCCACTTCGCTCTCAACACGTACTTCGTCAAGAAAAAACTCGTCCGCCGGCGGCCTAATGGTGACCAGCATCGCGTGCGGCAGCCGAAGGCGAAACTCCTGACAGGCGTTGCGCCATGTTGTGATTTCGTCCGCCAGCGGATAGGAGACAAAAATCGTGGAGACGAGATTCGATTTGTCCGCGTCCGGCCCTTCCTGGAGTGGGCCGACAGGAACGCTGCGGGCGTCCACACCAGCATGGCGCAGCGACCGCACGAGCAGCTCGTTTAGAACCTCGTGACGCTCGGACGCCAATCCGGCGCAAAGCACGACCGAACCGACGGGCACGTCCAGAGACCCTTGCCAACGGCCGAGACGAGCTTCCCGCAGTCCCCGCAGGTAGGCTCCCACGTTGGCGCTTGCAAGAGAAAGTCTGCTCCGGTGACGTGCGGTACCGTGGCCCGACTGCACCGAGGCAAGCGATTCGGCCAGATTCACTATGGTGGCGCGAATGCGCTCCTGTTGTTTCTGGTCGATGCGCCCGGCGTCGCGGTCGGCCTGAGCGAATGCCAGGCCCGGAAGCAGGATGTCATCGCAGTATGCCGCTAGACTGTACCGACGCAGGTACCTGTGAGCTTCCTGAAGAATGTCGTCGAATTCGGCGGCCAGGGCACGCTGATAGAAGCGCAAACCGTGTGTGACGCCCGGCGTGTCGGTGAGCAGGATAGCGAACGGCGCCAGGGCAGGAACGTGCCGGCCGGCGACCACGAGGCATACGGTCAGCGGGGTGGACAACAGCAGTCCGACCGGCCCCCACAGGGCACCCCAGAAAAGCGCGGAAACGATGACGGCCAGCGGCGAAAGGCCTGTGCTGTGGCCATAGACATGCGGCTCGATCACGTTTGCTACCAGCAGTTCGAACACGACAAAGAGGGCCAGGGAGGAAAACAAGAGCGACCACCCGGGGTCGACCGCCGCTGCGAAAGCTGCCGTGACCGCGGCCGCGATGGGGACGCCGACGTATGGAACGAAGCGCAGCAGGCCGCCGAAAGCGCCCCACAATGCGGCATGCGGAAGCCCGATGAGCCAGAGCGCGAAGCTCATCACGGCCGCGAAGGCCAGATTGACGACGAACTGGGAAAAGAAGAAGTGCGATACGCCCTCGCTCGTATCCGCCAGTGCCTGCACGGTTCTGGCTATATCGGTTTCGCCCGCGAGGCGGATCAGCCGGTCGCGCAGCGACTCGTGTTCCAGCAGGATGAACACCAGCAGGACGAGCACGATGGCGAACTCTCCGACCGGGCCCCAAACGAGCGCGAATAGCCGGGACAATGCGCCGGCTTGCGTTGGTCGGGGCTCTTGGATCTGCACCGGAACCGGCTGTCCGCCTTCGCTTGAAAGGTTTTTCGAGCTTGCCTGCTGCTTGGCGAAATCGGCTGGGGACAAGGGCGGCACGATCCCGTTGAGATTGGCCTCCCACTTCTCGAGAGGACCCAATGTGATTTCCCTCACATGATCGACCTTGGAGCGGATGCTTTGCTTGTAACGCGGCAGGTCGGCCGCAATCATGCCAACCTGGATGGCCAGCCCCATGCTTGCCCCAATCACGCACGCGCCCACGAGCGCGACAGAGACCAGTGTCGCCGCCCTATGTCCGAGTCCTAAGCGCCGGACTTTGCGGACCAGGGGCGCAATCACGAGACTGAGGATGATCGCCAGGGCGAGCGGCTCGATGACCTCGCGCCCGAAATGAAGCAGGGCGATTCCGCACGTGGAAGACAGTATCCAGTTTGCTGAGAGGCGCTTGACGGATCGGTTGAGGGGCATAGCTAGGCTGACTCGAACTTATCTCCCGGGTCCTCCCGGATCGTCTGGAGCCCCGGGCGCCAGGGGCATGACCTCGTCGCCAGGGTTTGGCGGGAGCGAGCCAGGAACGGGGAAGACCGCATGGTGCCGCGGAATTCGACCGCGCGCGATGCCTCCGAGGGGAGTGTCATTTGTCATTGGCATTCGATTCACCCGCTCGCTTAGTGCGCTGGGCGACCGTAACCTACACCTGTTCGCGCACCAGGGCGTCCTTCCGGGCATTGGCCACGGGAGCCACCGGCCTCGGCGGTGATCCCCGACATGCTCGTGTTCCCGAAGCCCTTGCTGCGGGACAGGCGGTAGGCCGTGTCGAGGATGTGCTGCCGCTTCTGATCGGTCTTCCTCATGGTGCGCTGTTCCCGGGTGAACGTTCGAGTTTCATGGTGAGCGGCGCCCCGGTGGCAAGCTCGTTGGCCTTCTGAATCAGCATCTGGGCAGGAAGCGGTTTGCGGCAATAGTCCAGCTTGCCCGAAAACAGTTCATGGGGCTCGATGTTGATGCCATAAAGGGCGGCGATGGCCTGCTGGTCCAGGGAGATGTGGATGGTGTCCTGGGTTATCCCGGAGGAAATCCCCCTGGCCCGGGTGTAGGCCACAAGTCCGCTATCCTTGCTGCCCCACGCCTGCAGCGGACCGATACTGTCCGTCCCGGAGAAGGCAATTTCCTGTTTGAACAGTTTCTCCATATCCAGGGGCTGCCTGATGGGAATCAGCGAGTCGTAGGCAACTGCGGCGAAATGCATACCAAGGCTGGTTCCCCTGACCAGGAGCGGCAAGGGCGCCTTCCAGTCTCCCTTGGCGTCGCGAAAGACCATGACACCCCGCCCCTGGATCTGGGAAACCCCGATACCGACTTTCATGACGTTGGGAAATGCCACGAATCCATACGCGTCCTTCAGCACCTCGTGGACGCTGGCGCGTTCTTGCGCCGTCAGGCCTTGGGTAAACATGCTGTCGAAGAGTTGGGCGGCTGACTCCATGTTCCGTGCAGCAGAGAGACCAACATCATCCAGGGATTTTTGTTCTGGGGGGGGCTGGTCCGCCGCCATGGCCGACGAGGCGCCCCATAAAACAATACCCAGCAATACATTTGCCAGTGTGTGAATCATCGATTTCATGTTTCGTCCCTTCGTGAGAAAAGTGGAAAAAAAAGCACCTTTGAGCTGCCAGCCTCGCAGGTGATCACCCTGATGTTGGTCTTCTCGCGGCCATGGCTGCGGAAGACCCCTTTCGATCGGTCTTCCTCATGCCGCACTGGCCGGTGACCGGGTTCACTCGGCGCCCTGCAACGAGGTTGGGGAAGTTGAAGAGACTTTTCCTAACTGCCACTTGTCCGCCCTGTAGATGTGTGCAAAGTAACCAGCCGCGCGATGAGTAAGACCGGATAGAGCTGACCGACGAGGGCCTCTGACATCGCCAGAGTACGAGCGAAGGGATGTGCAGGGATAATGTCCCCGTACCCCAGTGTGGTAAGGGTGGAGATGCTGAAATAATAGAAGGTCCCCATCAATTGTGTGTCGATATTCCTTGGTACCGTAACCGGAAAATGAAAGGCTCCAGGGATCAGAAAGTCGATTAAGAAATAACCGAAAGCGAATATTATTGCGATTAGCAGATATGCGCCGACAGCCCCGCGAATGCGGTGTCTTGTCACCGGACGCCCTTGGTATACATTGATCAAGAGAATGACCAGGAATGCAACCAGGGACATCATTGACAAGACGATCTCCCACACCAGCAGCCCATTTCCTCCGAAGACTAGACGTGTGAATCGAACCGCGGTGACTAATGCAATAATCACCGTAAGAGCAATCTGGATGACTTTATGTCGAGTTAATGTAAAAAGGCCAAATACGAGTATGGCCACAAACACCAAACTGTTCATGGTCGCGACTGCCTTTTCAGTAGTGAACACACTCACCAGGGGATTGAGTATGAACGTGTCCAGTATCAGAGCTGCAAGCAACCACGTCAGGTTTCGTTCTTCGGTCCAAAATCGGGCAGGAAACCTGAACTTGCTCTTTTCCATCGGTGGACTCCCTCTTCCCTCTACTAGGCTGTGGCAATCCAGCCCTGCGCACGGTGCGGGGCGGCGCAGTGCGGCTTGTCGGTGAACCGCCACCGGTGCGTTCAGGGGCGCTTCATACCGCCGGCGCCGGCACGGACGAGGGCGGATCCGCCGCAACCGCGCGTTGAACTTTGAACCACGCCGCGTAGAGCGCCGGCACGAAGAAGATGGTGAGCACCGTGGCGACCGTGAGGCCGCCCATGATGGCGATGGCCATCGGGCCCCAGAACACGCTGCGCGTGAGCGGGATCATGGCGAGCACGGTGGCCGCGGCGGTCAGCGCGACCGGGCGCGTCCGGTGCACGGCGGCATCGACCACGGCGTTCCAGGGATCGCGTGCCCTCGGCCATCTCGGCGCGCACCTGGTCGACCAGGATCACGGCGTTGCGCATGATCATCCCGCGAGAGCGCGATGACGCCGAGGATCGCGACGAAGCCGAGCGGCGCGTGGAAGACGAGCAGCGCGGGGACGACGCCGACCAGTCCGAGCGGCGCGGTGAGGAACACCATCGTCATCAGCGGAGAAGCTCTGCAGCTGCAGCATCAGGATCGCGAGGATGGTGACGAGCATCACCGGCGCCACCGCGGCGAGCGCGCGGTTCGCCTTGTCGCTTTCCTCGACCGCGCCGCCGACGTCGATGCGATAGCCGAAAGGCAGCTTCGCCTCGATGTCCTTCAGCAGCGGCCGGATCGACTGGGTGACCGACACGCCCTGCTCGCCGTCCTTCACGTCGGCGCGCACGGTGATCGCCATGTCGCGGTTGCGGCGCCACAGCACCGGCTCCTCGAGCTCGTACGTTGACGCGCGCCACCTGCGAGAGCGGCACGACGGTTCCCTGGCGCGTGTAGAGGTTGACGTCCTTCAGCGTGTCGAGGTCGAGGCGCTCCGCCGGGACGGCGCGGGCGACGATGTCGATCAGGTCCTCGTGCTCGCGCAGCTGCGACAGCGTCGCGCCGTTCATCACGGTCTGCGTCACGAGCGACACGTCGGCCGGCGCGAGGCCGAGCGCGCGCGCCTTGTCCTGGTCGAGGTCGACCTTCATCGTGCGCACCGGGTCGTTCCAGTCGAGCTGCACGTCGCGCACCTTCGGGCTCGACGCGACCACCTTCTCGACCTCGCGCGCGATCTCGCGCACCTTCTGCGTGTCCGGGCCGACGACGCGGAACTGCACCGGGAAGCCGACCGGCGGCCCGAGCTCGAGGCGCGTGACGCGCACCCACACCGCGGGGAATTCCTCGGGGGCCGCGGCCATCAGCCGCGAGCGCACGCGCTCGCGCGCCTCGAGGTCCTTCGTCATGACGATGAACTGCGCGTAGCCGGGGTTCGGCAGCTCGGGGTTGAGCGCCAGGTAGAAGCGCGGCGAGCCGGCGCCGGTGTAGGCGGTGAAGAAGCGCACGTCCTCGTCCTTGGCGAGCACCGCCTCCATCCGCTTCACCTGCTCGGTCGTCGCGGCGAACGAAGCGCCTTCCTTCATGCGCAGGTCGACGATCAGCTCGGGCCGCGAGCTGTTGGGGAAGAACTGCTGCGGCACGAGCTTCATGCCGGCGAGCGCGAGCGCGAGCGCGGCCGCGGTGCGCCGATGACCAGCCAGCGCCGCTCGAGCGCGAGGTCGATCGCGCGGCGGAGCTTGCGGTAGAACGGCGTGTCGTACGGATCGGCGCCGCCGCGCCGTGGTGATGCTGGGCCGAAATCCTTCGGCAGCATCTTCACGGCGAGGTACGGCGTGATGATGCCGGAGACGATCCAGGAGAAGAGCACCGCGGTGCCGACGATCCAGAAGATGCCGCCCGCGTATTCGCCGGTCATGGACTTCGAGAAGCCGATCGGCATGAACGCCGCGACCGTGACGAGCGCCCCGGTGAGGCGCGGCATCGCGGTCGCCTCGTAGGAGAAGGCGGCGGCCTTCAGCCGGTCCCAGCCCTCCTCCATCTTCACCACCATCATCTCGACGGCGATGATCCCGTCGTCGACGAGCAGGCCGAGCGCGATGATGAGCGAGCCGAGCGAGACGCGCTCGAGGTTCCAGCCCATGGCGAGCATGACGATCGCCACGACGCCGAGCACGAGCGGCACGCCGAGGCCGACGACGATGCCCGTGCGCCAGCCGAGGCTGAGCAGGCTCACCGCGAGCACGATGGCGAGCGCTTCCAGGAGCGAGCGCTCGAATTCCCAGACTGCGTCCTTCACGGTGTTCGGCTGGTCGGCGACGCGCTCGAGCTCGACGCCGTACGGCAGCTCGGACTGGATCTTGGCGACCGCCTGCTCGATCGCCTTGCCGAGCTCGACGATGTTGCCGTCGTCGGTCATGACGATGCCGAGCATCAGCACCTGCTGGCCGTTGTGGCGCACGGTGTAGGTGGGCGGATCCTCGATAGCCGCGCGTGACGGTCGTGAAGTCGCCGAGCTTGATCAGCCGGCCGCCGGCCTCGATCGGCACGTTGCGGATGTCGTCCAGGCTCGCGAACTGGCCGCTCACGCGCACGAGCACGCGGTCGCCCTGCGTGTCGATCGAGCCGGCGGGCAGCACGCGTTCTGGTTGCGCAGGCTCTCGGCGATCTGCAGCGGCGTGATGCCGAGCGCGGCGAGGCGCTCGTGCGAGAACTCGACGTAGACCTTCTTCGCCTGCTTGCCGATAGACGTCCACCTTCTTCACCATCGGCACCTTCGAGCAGGCGCCGCTTGATGTCCTCGGCGATGTCGGAGAGCTCGCGCGTGGCCGATGCCGTCGCCCTTGACGGCATAGAGCAGCCCGTACACGTCGCCGTACTCGTCGTTGAAGATCGGGCCGATGACGCCCTCGGGCAGCTCGAGCTTGATGTCGCTGAACTTCTTGCGCGCCTGGTACCAGGCCTCGCGCTGGTCCGCCTTGGACGTGCCGCCCTTCACGGTGATCGTCATGCCGCCGTAGCCCTGGCGCGCGAAGGTCACCACCTTCTCGAAGTGGTCGAGCTGCTCGAACTTCTTCTCCATGCGGTTGAGCACCTCGTCCTGGATCTGCTGCGCGGTGGCGCCGGGCCAGATGACCATCGCGGTCATCGACGGCACGGAGAAGTTCGGGTCCTCGAGCTGGCCGAGCCGCGTGAAGCGAGAGCGTGCCGGCGATCGCGATGACGAGGATCAGGAAGAGGACGATGGCGCGGTGGCCCAGCGCCCATTCGGTGAGGTTGAAGGATTTCATTTGGGCGACCTGTTTCGCGGCGGCGTTCGGCGCGGCGCCGGGCAGCGCGACGCGCAGTCCGGGCGCCATCTTCTGCACGCCCGGCGGTGACCACCAGGTCGCCCGCCGGCGGCCCGGAGACGAGCACCTCGTCGTTGCGATACCCGTGCACCGCGACTCGCAACAGCTCGACCGTGCCGACGGGCTCGCTGCCCGCGCGGCGCACGACCCACACCGCGGGCTGCCCCTTGTCCTGCGTGATCGCCGCGGCCGGGATCGCTGCCGCCTGCGGTTCGCGCCGGCGGCTCGCTCGACCAGGAGCGTGGCCGTCGCGCCGAGCGGCAGGCGGCGCGGCGTCGGCGGGCTTCGAGTCGCGCGCGGTAGGTTCGCGTCTGCGCCGCGGCCTGCGGCGACGAGCTCGCGCAGCACGACGTCGAACGTCTCCCCGGGTGCGCACGCGAGCGATGCCTTGTAGCGCGCACCCTTGAACGTCGCCAGCTGGTCCTCCGGCACGTCGACCACGATCTCGGGCTCGCCCTCGTTGGCGATGGACACGACCGGCTGGCCTTCGGCGACCACCTGGCCGACCTCGAACCGCACTGCCGTGACGACACCGGTGCTGCGAGGCGCGCAGCACCGTGTACTTGAGGCGGTTGCGCGCGAGCTCGAGCTGCCGCGCCTCGGCCTCGGCCGCGCGTGCGCTGGTCTGCTGGCACGGGTCTGCGCCTGCTCGTCGTCGGACGCGCTGACCGAGCCGTCGGTCTTCAGCGCGTCGAGGCGCTTGCGGTCGGATTCGGCCTGACGCGCCTGCGCCGTGGCGGCGATCAGCTGCTGGCGCGCTGCCTCCTCGGCGAGCCGGTAGTCGGTGTCGTCGAGCACCGCCAGCACGTCGCCCTCGCGCACCGCCTGGCCGACGTCGACCCTGCGCTCGCGCGATCTTGCCGCCGACGCGGAAGGCCTGGTCCACTTCGTGGCGCGACTGGACGGTGCCGACGTAGCGATTCGTCTCCTGCGCCTGGTCGTAGCGGACCTCGACGGTGCGGACGGATCGTAGCGCCTCGGCTGTCGGCTTGTTCGGCGTGCATGCGCATAGCATCGCAGCGATCGGCACGGTGATGAACGCTGCAGCGAGAGATGTTTTCACGGCGATTCCTCGTCGTCGGTCGGTTTCATGAATTTGGCGAACGAACAGCCCCTGCCGCCGGGTGATCAGCGACCGGCTCGAACACCTGCCAGCCCCCGCCAAGCGCCTTGTACAGTTGGACGCTGTCGAGCAGCAGTTGCGTCTGCGCCTCATTTGCGGAGACCCGCACGACCAGCCGGACGCGCTGAGCGTCGAGCAACGGCAAGAAATCGGTCTGCCCGCGGTCGTAGAGCGATTGCGCGTGGCTAAGCGCCGCGTCGGCCGAGGCCGCAGCGCTCTGCATCAGTTGTGCCCGGTTCCGTTCGTGGTCGAGCGCGACGAGCGCGTTCTCGACGTCCTCGAGTGCCCGCACGATCGCGTCTTCGTAGCGGAGGACCGCCTCCGTTTGGGCGCTCTCGGCGATGTCGTTGATGGCCTGCGTCCGTCCCGCAATTGAAGACTGGCATCGCCAGCAGCGCGGCGACGTTGCTGAAGCGCGCCGCGCCGAGGGCGAGGCCGTTCACGTCGAGTCCCTCGCGCCCGTACACGGCACCCAGAAACAGCTGCGGGAACCATTCCGCGGCGGCCTGTTGCCGGCGCGCGTTGGCGGCGTCGAGTTGCGCCTGCGCGGCGAGGAGGTCCGGCCTCCGCTGCAGCAGCGCAGCCGGTTGGCCTGGATGCGCGGATGGAACGATCGAGTCACTGCGCGAGGGCGCGATGCTCGAGGCGTTGAACGCCTGGTCTCCAATCAGTACCGCGATGCGGTGACGCGAGACGGCGGCCAGCGTCTCAAGCGGCGGTATCGCTGCGCGCGCTCTCGAAGCTTCGGTCTGCGCGCGCTCGACGTCGAACGGCGGAGCGAGGCCTACCCGTCGGCGGGCCGATACGAGGCGCAGCGTTTCGTCTTGCGCGGCCGATATCGCGCGCACGCTGTCGAGCTGGCGCAGCGCGCCGACGAGCGTGAAGTAGTTGCTTGCAACGTCGCTCACCACCAACAGACGAACGCCCCTCGCAGTGTCTTCGGCCGCCAGCGTGTCGGCCGCCGCCGCCGCGGCGCCTGCGCGCAGGCGACCGGCGATGTCGATTTCCCAGGAGACGTCGACGCCGCCCTGCCAGCCCTTCGTGTCCGCCGCCTCCGGAACGACTTGCTTGACGTCGGAGTCGTAGCCGGTTCGGTGATCGAAGCCGGCGCCGTGAACCCCGATGCTCGGGAACAACCGCGAGCGGCTTATCGTCTCGCCGGCTCGCGCGGCACGTACGCGCTCGGCCGCGATCTTGATGTCCCGGTTTTCGCGCGCCGCGCGACGGACGAGGTCCGACAGCACCGGGTCGCCGAAGCTGTCCCACCAGGCCGCCTCGGGCTCTTCGTTGGAGGTAGGGGCCGCCGCGAATCGGCCGGGCACGTCGAGCGAGGGTTGCATGACCGGTGTGGCACAGCCAACCAGAGCGAATGCGAGCGACGCGGCGAGTCTTGCAGCGATGGGGCGCAGGGACCCTTGAGCGCCGCGAAGTCTGTGTTTGCTCGCCTTGACGCCGTGACAGGCGATCGACTCGGTGTGTCCGGTCTGTCCGGCACCACCAGGGTTCCCGCAGCACCGATCCGGCCTTGCGAGCCAAGAGATGTGAGTAACGGATGCAGATTGCGGCATGTTGTGCGGGCGTTGTCTGGACTCAATATTAAGATCAGTATAGCGAAGGGGGCGCAGGGAGTCGTGAGCGAAGCATCCGCATTCCGTAAGGATCTAATGAGCGTCGCCGACGCAGCAGGCACAACCTGCCAATCTCGCGGTCGAACTCGTCGATGTTCTTCGCCCACCGGGTGATCTGCAGATGATCTTGTTGCTCAGTCATCGATTCGCTCCGTCGCGTGAATCGTCATGAGTGCCGACGGTGAACGGCATTGATCACTAGCCTTCCGCATCGGACGGCCGCTCGCGGAGGGTCGCCTCGAGGTCGCTAGCAATGGACTCGAGCAACTCGCGACCGGACGTGAATTCACATTGCCGGCCGGTAACGAGGTTCTCAAGACGACCGGCGAGCGTATCGGGCTTTGCATCGCCGCGCACCTTCACCACGTATGCGCGTCGGGTCGGGTACTTGGAGTCAGTGTTGAAAGCCATGTCGGGTATCCATAGCGAATTGTGGAAGCTAGCGTAACGGCTCTCGTACGCCGAGTTGTCAGCGTAACGTCGCCATTTCATCCGGATTCGGGCAAGCCGACCTGCTCAGATGGCGCGGCTTGCCGCAAACCCGTCGCACGCGCGCACGCCCAATCACGACGGAACGCGGACGTTTCGCTGACGACTTTCAGCGAGTCGGAGATTACGATACGATTTTATAATGCTTCCAGGAGCTGACGGAGAAGTATACTTTCAGCTCAATTTTCAGACGTGGTCCATGCAATTATCTTGTTGGGGTAAATCATGCTTGAGGCCCTCTGGTCTGTTAGGTTCATATCAAACTTCGAAGGTTTTGGGTCAGGTGTCGCCGTGCTGGAAACTGGACGCGTACTCGGTGGTGATGCAGAGTGTTTCTACGTCGGCTCATACCATGTTGAGAACGGCATCGCCCATGCCACCGTCACCGTCACGCCTTACGCCGGCCCTTCAATAACCGTGTTCGGTAAAGCCAAGGAGCTCACGTTGAAGCTCACCGGGAAACCCGAGCACAGCGAATTTGATTTGCAGGGCTTCGTAGTGGAGAACCCTGTATGGCATATCCGCATTCATTTCACCCGTCGCGCCGAGCTTCCGTAGTGCGGCCACCCCCATCCTGGCAGGCAACACGGATGCTGTGTGATAAAGCCGTACAGCGCCGGTTACTTCTTCGTTGAACGGCTGAATAGGCCGACCTTGAGCCCATTACATACGGGTCAGTGAACGTCCCCAACGAGGCCCTTCTGACTCGCGTGACACTGCCTGTCAGATCAGGTCTGAAAGGGTCAGCATCACGACTGAGAGAGGACCGCATCATGAGCGAATCACCACAGGATTTAGGCGTTATCGAGGTACTGCTGGAAGGGTTCAATACCCAACAGTTGCCTCGGGCCTTGGCGCTCAAGGCGAAGGTCGATCAGGGTGGAACGCTCAACGAGTACGACATGCACGTCCTGGAAGAAGTAGTCGCCACCGTTAAGAACGCACAGTCCCTCATGGGGCGGCATCCCGAGTATCATGACTTGGTCGGACGCATCCTGAGTCTCTATAACGAGATCACGGCGAAGGCCCTGGCCAACGAGCACAAACGCTGAGTGCGGCGTTCGCGCTATAAGTAGCGCTGCGCCGCGGCGAAAAAGTCCTCGCGCCGCGGTAGTTCGGAGGGATCCAGGGATACGAACAACACTGCCACGCGATGTCCGCGCGGATTGTTGAGTTCCTGCAGGGCAATGCTTCGAGCCGAGGTGTCCCGCGCGTCGCGCTTGATGTTCATCCGATCGAGCGTCATGACTGTGTCCTCGACCCACACTTGCTTGTCGCATTGGCTGAGCACGTCGACGACGATGTCCAGGTGCGCATGCAAGAGGTTGACATCCGTGCCCAGTGCTGCCAATTGGCCCTCGATCTCTTCCAACTCGGCGGCCAGCTTGGCCGGATCGGCCGACGCGCCAGCTTCTTGTCGTTCGAAGCTACCGCCCCCCCGCTGCAACGCGCTCATCTTGCGCCGCAGTATGTCGCGTTCGCGCGCGAGCTCGGCGCGTTCGCCGCTGACCTCGGCGATGCGCGCCAGCGCGACGGTGAGCAAGTAATCGAAGGCACGGCGTTGCAGCTGGCGACGCGTCGCCTTCCTCACTGGCGGTGGGGTCCAACAAGCGATGGTTACCGAAACTCACCGCAACTTGCGCCACATCGCGCCGCAACATTTCACCCTCGAGTTCCATGCCCAGCACATTTTTCTCGGTGTGATCCGCCAGCAGCAGCGCCGCAATACGTTCGACGCGGCCATCGAGGCCCTCCAGGAACGCAGTGAGGCTGGGATCGTGACCGAAGGTCTCCAGCATGTGATCGGCGGAGGCAAACACGGCAGCGAAGCGCGGATCATCCTGGTAGTTGCGACGCCCGGCGAATAGCGGCGCGGGGACACGGGCCACGAGCGCGACGACGTGCTCGATGGCATGGATGATGGGTTCGCGCAAACGCTTTCGGTAACCGGACACGACCCGCACGCGCGGATCGGTACCGTCGACGGCACGCTCGATCGCAGCTTCAATCAGAGACTCGGGATATCGCCCGCGTTGTTCCCCACCGTCGAAGATGGATTGGATCAATTTCAGCATGACCATTCATCCTTTTGGATCAGCATCCCACCTCATACACGTTCTGGTATCCAACGTCGATTCGCCATGGTCGCCTCATCGTCATAGGCGTGTTTCATGTCGCGCTTGGGCAGCTTGACCTTCTTCTTCGGCTGACGTTTGTAGGGGATCTGGCTCAACAGATGGGTGATCAGGTTCAGGCGTGCCTGGCGCTTGTCGTCTGAGTTGACGATATGCCAGGGCGCGTTATCCGTATCCGTGGCATCCAGCATCAGGTCACGTGCGCGTGAATAGTCGTACCAGCGCTCGCGTGAAGGCAGATCCATCGGCGACAGCTTCCATTGCCGCACCGGATCGTCGATGCGCGCCCGGAACCGCCGTTCCTGCTCCGCATCGCCGACCTCCAGCCAGTACTTGAGCAGGATGATGCCGTTCTCGACGATCTGCTGCTCGACGAACGGACCCAACTCCAGGAAACGGTCGCGCTGCGCCTTGGTGCAGAAACCCATCACGTATTCCACACCGGCGCGGTTGTACCAGCTGCGGTCGAAGATCACCACCTCACCCGCCGCCGGAAAATGCGCAATGTAGCGCTGTATATGCATCTGGGTCTTCTCGCGGTCGGAAGGCGCCGGCAAGGCTACCACCCTGAACGCGCGCGGACTCACCCGCTCGGTGATCGCCTTGATGGTGCCACCCTTGCCGGCGGCGTCGCGTCCCTCGAACAGGATGATGACGCGTTGCCCCGTGGCCACCACCCACTCCTGCAGGGCGCACAACTCCGCCTGCAGAGCGCGCAGCTCCTTTTCGTAGTCCTTGCGTTTGAGCTTGTCATTGCCCTTGGCGTCATCAACCTTAACGACAGATTTCATTGTGCGTTTCTTTTTCATGGTCACTTACCTCCTGGTTATCAGCAATATTACTGATTCGGATCCACACTGGCGGTCCGACCCTCGCGTTGCAGGATCGTCTCGACCGCGGCATGCACGGAAAAAAAGATGTTGTCCGTACCGATTTTCTGGCCCAGGCCCATCGGCTGCCCGTATTTGCGCATGTACAGCTTCGGTCGGGCAATAACCAATTGCACACCGCGGATCTGAAGGTCGCTGATCAGATCGTCGACGGCCTGCGCGCCGGTGCTGTCGAGCTGTTTGATGGACTCGGCATTGAGCACGAACCAGCGCGGCCTGGGTACCGCGGCATCCACCAGGGACAACACCCGCGCCTTGAAGAAATCCGCATTGAAAAACAGCAGTGGCGCATCGAAGCGGTAGATGATAATGCCGGGAATTGGCCGCGCGTCCTCCGACTGACTGAGATCGTTGTAACCTTCCACGCCCCGCACGATGCCCTGCAGCGTATCCGCGGGTCGGTAGACCTTGATGAGCACTTGCAACAAGGCCAGCGCAATGGTGATCATCACACCCGGCAGCACACCGATGATGAGCACACCCACCGTAGTCAACAGCGACAAGAAGAACTCAAAGCGGTCGATCGCCTGCAAATGCCGGATACCGGCAATGTCGAGCGAACCCCAGGCGGAGAAAATCAGCACCGCAGCCAGGGCCGCAATCGGCAGATGCCCGAGCGGCACCGCCAGGAACAACGCCACGGCGGCGGGCGCCAGTGCCACCACCACGGAGACCAGTTGGGTCTTGCCGCCACCGGCGTCGTTCACCGCCGTGCGCGAATCCGCGCCGGTGACGGCGAAACCACCGAACAGACCCGAGGCGATGTTGGCGAGCCCGATGGCGCGCATCTCCTGATCGGCATTGATTGCATAGCCGTTGCGCGCGGCGAAACTGCGCGCCGTGAGCATGCCGCTGGTGAAGCTGACGATCACCAGGCCCACTGCATCCATGAAGATGCTCCGTATGCCGGATAACCGAGCCCGGGCAAGGCAAAGCTCGGCAAACGGGATGGCACCTCGCCGACCAGTTTCACGCTCGGGCCGGCCGGCCCGAGCAGGAACACGACCAGACTCGCCGCCAGCAAGGCGATCAGCGCCACCGGCGCGCGCGGCGCGAAGTGCCGGGCGCCGATCAGCACGGCCAGCGTAGCCAGTCCCACGCTCAGGCTCAGAGAATGCGTCTCGCCCAGCCGTGCAATCCGTTCCAGCAGCGACGGCCCGAAATCCCGGTGCACCACCGCGATACCGAACAGCTTGCCCAACTGCCCGGCGATGATGCTGAGCGCGATGCCATTGAGGAAACCGATCAGAATCGGACGCGCGAAGAAATTCACGATGAAGCCCATGCGCGTCATCCCGCCGATCACCATCAGCAGACCCGCCGTCAATGCCAGCGCCGCCGACAATTGCAGGTAATAGGCGAGATCGCCGCCTGCCATCGGCAGCGGCAGCGCGGCGATCATGGCGCAGGTGGCCGCATCGGGGCCGAGCACCAGTTGCCGCGACGAGCCGAACACGGCATACACCAGCACCGGCAGCATGCTGGCGTACAGTCCGACCTCGGGTGGAAAACCCGCGAGGTTGGCATAGGCGATCGCCGTGGGCACCTGCACCGCGGCGACCGACAGGCCGGCGACCACATCGCGCGACAGCCATTCCTTGCGGTAGTGACGCAGATCGCGCAGCAAGGGCACCCAGTCAGTCAGCATGTGCGCCTCCTCCGACGGCTACGCACGCATAGGTATGCCGCGCGATCATCAGTTCCTCGTTGGTCGGCACGACCCGGGCCGACACGTCGCTCTCTACCGCCGAGATACACGGACCGCCGTTCTGATTGGCCTCTGCATCGAGCATCACACCCAACCAGGCACAACCGTGCAGGATGCGCGTGCGTATCTCCGCCGTGCACCACCCGATGACCGACAGCGATCACATCCTCATCGCGAATATGCTCGCGCAGCCAAGCGCCGGCGAGGCGAATCGCGTCGTGCGCTTCGCTGACCGCAAACTCGCGTTCGACCAGCTTCCTCCCCGCAGCGTCGCGCGCCGTCAGGCGCGGTCGAGTCCCTAGGCCTTCCATCTGTCCGCGCACGACGAGCATGAACGACTCGGCATCCATTAGGCGAAAGATCGAAAACTTCAGGCTCGACGAGCCGGCATTGATGATCAGGATGACGCCCGCGCTCACGTACCGCCTCCGCGCGCCTCGAGCACGACGACGCTGCGTGCGTCGATACGATAGTTCGCTGCGTCATGCGGCGCCTGCTTGGATCGCGCGACGATATCCGCCGGCGCGGCTTGTGCGGTGTCGAGCGCGAGATGCCAGCGCCGACCGAGGATGTCGGGCAACGGCGCATCCAGCGCCTGCTCCGACATGTTCAGGATCACATGGAGATCTTCTTCGTCCGCGCTCAGGCCGGCGAGCGTAAAGGCGAGAAAGCGGGCCTGGCCGTCAAACCACAGCGGCTCATTCAAGCGCGGCCCGTGCCAGGCGACACCGGGAATGTTACGGCCGGGTACAGGCGCGTCACTGAAATAGCGGTTCACGGTGAGATTGGGATGGCGGCGGCGCAGCGCGATCAACTCGCGCGTGTAGCGCAGCACATCGCGGTTCGTTTCTACCAGCCGCCAATCGAACCATGACAGCTCATTGTCCTGACACCAGCCGTTGTTGTTGCCGCCCTGCGTGCGCAACACCTCGTCGCCACCGAGGATCATGGGCACACCGCGCGACAGCATCAGGATCGCCAGCAGGTTCTTCGCCTGACGCCGACGCAGCGTGAGCAACGCCGGGTCGGCCGTATCGCCTTCGGCGCCGCAGTTCCAGCTCAGGTTGTCGTTGCTGCCGTCTCGGTTGTCCTCGCCGTTGGCCTCGTTGTGCTTGCCGTTGTAGCTCACCAGGTCGTGCAGCGTGAAACCGTCATGACAGGTGACGAAGTTGATGCTGTTGGCCGGCCGGCGCTGGCCGTCGGCGTAGAGATCGGCGCTGCCGGCCATACGCGTCGCCACTTCGCCGATCAGCCCGGGGTCGCCGCGCACGAAGCGGCGCATCACGTCTCGATAGCGGCCATTCCACTCGGCCCAGGCCATGCCCGGAAACGCACCGACCTGGTACAAGCCGGCCGCATCCCAGGCCTCGGCGATGACCGGCACCGGGACAAGATGCGCGAGGACTCGATGGCCCACGGCAGCGGCGGATTGGCCATCGGCACACCGTCTGTCGCCGCGGGCGAACACGCTGGCGAGATCGAAGCGAAAGCCGTCCACGCCCAGGGTCTCGACCCAGTATTCGAGGCAATGCTACGATGAAGGTGGTCACCAGCGGATGATTGCAGTTCACCGTATTGCCGCAGCCGGTGTAGTCGCAGATAGCGGCGCCGGTCGTGCGCGCTCGAGGTGGTAGAAGATTTCGTTGGCCAGCCCCTTGAAATTGATCACCGGGCCGGCGTCGCCCGCCTTCGGCAGTGTGATTGAACACCACATCCAGCAGGACGCCGATACCGGCATCGTGCAGTGCATCGACCAGGTCGCGGAACTCGTGCGGGTGCACTGCGCGGGATCGATGCAGTAACTCGGGATGCGGCGCCCAGAAGCTGTGGGTGCTGTAGCCCCAGTAGTTGCGCAGTCCGCGCGCCGCCACCGAAGGCGGGCACATCCTGCGCGTCGAAGGCCATCACCGGCAGCAGTTCGACGTGCGTCACGCCGAGCTCCCGCAGGTAGGGAATCTTCTCTCTCGAGACCGGCGAAAGTGCCGGGCTGTGCCACCGCCGCGGAGGGATGGCGGGTGAATCCGCCCACGTGCAGTTCGTAGATCACCGCGCCTTCCAGATCCGCTCGCCTGCGCGGTGCTGCGATCGGCGTGACGGCGGCGCGATCGGCTCGATTACGATGGCGCGCAATCGTCGCCGGTCGACGTCCTGCGGATCGCCGGCACGGCGCCGGTCCCACACCGCATCGCTCACCGCCCGCGCCCACGGATCGAGCAGTTCCTTGTTGGGCGTGAAGCGCCGTCCGGTCAGGCGGCGTCCTCGGGGCCGTCCACGCGCCAGGTGTAGTACGTCCCGGCCGGCAGCCCTTCCACGAACACATGCCAGAAGAAGAAACTGCGGTTCTGCTCGGGATCGAGCGCAATGACCTGGAACGGCTCGGGGCTGTCGGCCTGTGCATACAGCAACAGCTCGACGCGCGTGGCATGGCGAGCTGAAGATGCAGAAATTGACGCCGTCGGCCGCGACCGTCGCACCCGGCGGAAAGCGCGTACCGGGGCGCGTGGCATAGTGACTGTTAGCCTTGATCGTCATTGATCGTCACCGGCCCAACCTTCCAGATGTCATCGCAATACTCGCGCGATGGCGCGGTCCGAGGAGAACTTGCCGCGAGCGTGCCGTATTCATAATGGACATGCGCGTCCAGCGCTCAGTGTCTTTCCACGCCGCGCTCACCTGCTCCTGGCAGGCCACATAGGCGGCATAATCGGCCAACACCAGGAACGGATCGGAATGGCGCAGATTATCGACGAGCGGCCGGAACACCTCGGCATCGCCGCGCGAGAAGTGGCCGCTCGCGATGAGGTCCAACACCGCGCGCAGTTCCGCATTGGCCTCGACGTACGCTTCCGGCCGGTAGCCTTCGCGCTGAACGCGCTCCACCTCGGACGCAGTGAGCCCGAAGAGGAAGAAGTTGTCCGCGCCGACTTCCTCGCGCATCTCCACATTGGCGCCATCGAGCGTCCCGATGGTGAGCGCACCGTTGAGCATGAATTTCATGTTGCCCGTGCCCGAGGCCTCCTTGCCGGCGGTCGATATCTGCTCGGACAGGTCGGCCGCCGGATAGACGAGGTGCGCATTCCGGACGTTGAAGTTGGGCACGAAGGCGACCTTCATGCGCGTGTTCACCGCGGGGTCGTTGTTGACCGTCTCGGCGACCGCGTTGATGAGTTTGATGATGCGTTTGGCCATGACATAGCCGGGCGCGGCCTTGCCGCCGAAGATGAAGGCGCGCGGCGGCACGTCGAGCGCGGGGTTTTGCTTCAGGCGATGATAGAGCGTGACGATGTGCAGCACGTTCAGGTGCTGGCGCTTGTATTCGTGAATGCGCTTGACCTGGATGTCGAACAGCCACGTCGGATCGAGTTCGACGCCACAGTGCTCGCGCACATACTCGGCAAGCCTTCGCTTGTTCGCCTGCTTCACTGCGCGCCAGTACTTGCGGAATGAAGCGTCATCTATAAACGCCTCGAGCTTTCTGAGCTCCTCCAGATGCGCCACCCAGTTATCACCAATGGCTTTGGTAATCAGATCCCGCAGCCCGGGATTGGAAAGCGCCAGAAAACGTCGTGGCGTGACACCGTTGGTCTTGTTGCTGAAACGCTCGGGCCAGAGTTCGTAAAAGTCCTTCAACACACTCTGCTTCAGCAAGTCCGAATGCAGCGCGGCGACGCCGTTCACGGCATGGCTGCCGACCGTGGCGAGATGCGCCATGCGCACGCGCTTGCCGCCCTCTTCGCCGATTATGGACATGCGCGCCAGGCGCGCCTCATCGCCGGGATAACGCGCGCGCACCTCGTCGAGGAAACGGCGGTTGATCTCGTAGATGATCTCCAGATGCCGCGGCAGAGATTCCTGGAACATGGGCAGCGGCCAGGTCTCGAGCGCCTCGGGCAGCAACGTGTGATTGGTATAGCCGAAGGTTTGCACGGTGATGGCCCAGGCCTCGTCCCACTCGAGTCCGCGCTCGTCCACCAGCAGGCGCATCAGCTCGGCCACGCCGATGGAGGGATGGGTGTCATTGAGCTGGATGGCATAGCGCTGTGCGAAGTTTTGCACCGGCTCGCCCGCCATATCGAGGAGGTGCAGCATGTCTTGCAGCGAACAGGACACGAAGAAGTATTGCTGCGCGAGCCGCAGGAGCTTGCCGATGTCCGGCTCGTCATTGGGATAGAGCACCTTGGTGACCGTCTCCGATATCGTCTTGTCCTCCACCGCCTGGTAGTAATCGCCGATGTTGAAGGCCTGGAAGTCAAAGGATTCCACCGCCTCGGCGCTCCATAGCCGCAGCGTGTTGCAGGTATTCACCTGATAGCCTTGGATCGGCGTGTCGTAGGCAACGCCCTTCACCACGCGGAACGGCACCCAGCGCACGCGATAGCGTCCCTGGTCATCCTGATAGGGTTCGGTGTGGCCGCCCCAGTTGACGTAATACGCTACCGCCGGCTTGGCGATCTCCCAGGGATTGCCATAGCGCAGCCATTTGTCGGTCACCTCCGTCTGCCAGCCGTCGCGGATCTGCTGATCGAAGATGCCGAACTCGTAGCGTATGCCGTAGCCGATCGCCGGGCATTGCAGTGTCGCCAAGGAATCGAGATAGCACGCGGCCAGACGCCCGAGACCGCCGTTACCCAGCCCCGGTTCTTCCTCCTGAGCCAGAATGTCGTCGAGGTCAATCCCGAGTTCGCCCATCGCGCGTGCGCGCCGTCTGTTCGATGCCGAGGTTCACGAGGTTGTTGCCGAGATGCGGACCCATGAGGAATTCCGCCGAGAGATAGCAGGCGATCTTTTTTTTCAGGTCGAAATAGGTCTGTGTGGTGTTCATCCAGCGGTGCTGCATGCGGTCGCGCACCGCAAGCGCGAGCGCGCGGTAAACGTCATGTGCGTCCGCCACCGCCGGTATTACGCCGACGGAGTAGTACAAGTGGTTCATCACCGCCTGCTTGAACCCCTCTACACTCACGCTCGTGCGGTCGTCCTCGATGAGGGGCGTCGAGGGTTTCGGTGCCTTCGTGGTCATGTTCGTGCTCTCGCTCATGATGGTCTCCTACCCATAGCGGCATGGTCATGGTGTGCCCGCGATGCCACGCCGATGAAAACCTTGCTTCCAAGCCGCAGCGGTTCCAGATTGCGTTGCCGGGAGGCATAGATCCAGTTCTTCAACGTCCCCTGCGACATGGACAGGCGGTTCGCCACTTCCGGCACCGTCAGCCCGTCCACCTCGTGCAGCTTGACCGCCTGCTCACGAAATTCCGGGGTATAAACCACTCTCGGTAATCGTTCCACTGCGTCCTCTGTTTCCAACAATTTTACAGAGACGTCGGACTCCATTTCTTCCCGCCTACCTCAAGCCACCACGCGTCGATCAGACGCCGTTCCTCGCTCTTAAATACCTACGCACTTTCGAGCTTACCCATTTCTCAAGGTCTCCTCTGATTGCAGTAGTGCTCTAGAGCATTATTGGAATCGAGCCGCGTTACATCAGCAGCCAGTGCCTGCTTGTCGCGTCTCTCGGCGAACAGCTTGCCCATGATTGGTGTGTCATTTCGCAAGATCACTGCTCACGCATTCGGCCTGAGTCGCAAGCATGTCGGTCAGGCGTCCCAATGCATCGGCAGTAGCGGCAGCAACGGCGGGCGCAGTCGCAGATTCGAGCGGGATTTCAATAGACGTGCGGCCTCCATGGCTCGGCCGGTCGCGCGCTGTGCAAGAGAAACTCCACTTCGCGTCAAGCCGTAGGGCTCCCTGCTGAGGATCCAGCGCCAAAAATTCCACGGTGAGGTCCGCATCGGGGATGCGACCGTCGCCCGCGATCAGGACGCGCGAGGCGCCCAGCCGCTGCGACAGCGCGTCGCGCAGCACGCGCGCCACCGCATCGGAGAACGGTTCTGCCCATTCCGTCGTGTCCGACATGATCAAAGTGTTCCCTTTTCGGCCGATGACGACGGGATAGGCATTGAGATAGCCGGGAAGGACGACTGGGCGCAGCAGAATAGTGGTCTGCGCGCTTCGGCTGTCGTTATGGTTTTTAGCGGCTGGTGGCGCGGGCGGCAGCGCGACAAGCGTTACCGGCGAAGAGGCACACGCCGCGAGCGCCAGTGCAAGCAAGACGGTAGTGATGCCGCGCGTCCAGCTCATCGGCTATCTTCCTCGGATAAGAATACTGGGATCGCGGTCGACCCGTTCTGCGAGGTTGCGCAGGCGCGCAGCGGCCGCGGCGAGGTCATCGATGGCGCGTTGAACCTGGATCACGGTGCGCCCGCGCGGATCGAGAAGAACACTGGCTCCATCCAACGCCGTGTCCGCACTTTTGAACGTTCCGCGGGCTGCACCGAGCGTGCTCGCCGTCTCGCGGTCCAAGTTTGCTGCAAGCGCTTGCACCGAAGCGAGCGTTTTCCGCAGGTCAGCCGCACTGCTTGCAATCGCCTCACGTCCAGTACCCGAAAACCCGGCCACCTCACGATCGATGGTGTCCAGCGTGTGGCGAAGCGCGCTCACCAGGACCGGCAGCTCCTTGATCGTCTCCTTCAACTCGGGGCTCTCCAGAATCCCGTTCACGGATGCAAGCGTGCGTTCGAAAGCTTCCAATGCTTTACCGATATCGATCTTTTGGAGATTTTTCATGAAGGCTTCCAAATCGCTGTGCACCGTCGGCACCTCCGGTACGGTTGTGCTCAGGCCCAGACGCGACGCCTGGACACCGGGGCGAAAATCGAGATCCACGTTCAAGAGGCTCGTCACGTAGCTTTGCACCACCAGTTGCGCGGTGAGGCCTCGCTGCACGAACGCCGCCACCACGTTCTCATCATAGGGTAACCTGGCGCCGTAGACCGTAACCGTCTCGGGCACTAGTTCCATGTTGACCTGAATGATCGAACTGCCGGTGTCCGGGTTGACGCGAATGCCGAGGGATTTGACCTGGCCCACGCGAACGCCGCGAAACGTGACCGCCGCGCCGACCTGCAATCCGGCCACCGAACCAGGGAAGAAGCTCACGAAGCGAATCCGTTTTTCCAGGAACGCACCGCTGCCGAAGAACAGCACGCCGACGACGATCAACGCGATCGCACCCAGGACAAATACGCCGATGAGCGTCGCGCTGGGTTTGCTCACTTTGCGGCCTCGCTCTGCGCAGCACGTGCTGTTCCCCGTCGTGCCAGGAAATCGCGCACCTTGCGATTGTCGGCTGATTCCGCCAACTCGGCGGGACTCCCAAGCGCCACCGGACGATGCGCCTCGCCGTCGAGGAACAGCATGCGGTCGGCGATGCTGTAGAGGCTTTCCAGTTCGTGGGTGACCAGAACGACCGTAATACCGAGCCCGTCGCGCAACGTCAGAACGAGCTCGTCCAAACGCCGTGAAGTCAACGGATCCAAACCTGCGGAGGGCTCATCCAGGAAGAGCACGCTCGGATCCAGAGCGAGCGCGCGCGCGAGCGCGGCACGCTTGCGCATCCCGCCGCTTAAGCTTGCCGGGTGCCGGTCCGCGTCGCCGGCCAGCCCGACCAGGGCAAGCTTGAACCGCGCGAGCGCAGGACGTGCGGCTGGAATCGAATAGCCCTGCAGGTCCATCGGCAGGGTCACGTTTTCGAGCACGCTCATCGACGTCCACAGCGCGCCGCTCTGGAACAGGATTCCGAATGGTGGCGGTCCATCCTGCATGTGCTCATCGAGAGCCCTCCCGTCGAACAGTATGCGCCCAGACTGCGGCGGGAGCAGACCCACCATCGTCTTCAACAGCGTGCTCTTGCCCGAGCCGCTATCTCCCACGATCGCAAAGATCTCCCCATTCCCGATATCGGCGCTGATCCCGCTTTGCACCGCGCGCGCGCCGTAACCGACAGCAACGCCCTCGATGCTGATGCGTGGTCTCGTTGCAGACGCGCTCATTGGTTCAGATCCCCAGCGCGTTCGCGCTCACCGCAAAAACGGCATCCACCGCGATGATCGCAATGATTGAGCTGACCACGGCCGAGGTGGTGGCAGCACCGACACCTGCCGCACTGCGGTCCGCACACAATCCGAAATGGCACCCGAGCAGAGCGATGAGGGCACCGAAAACAAACGCCTTCAGACCGCCTATCGCGAACTGGGCAGCGCCAATCGCGTGCTGGGTCTGTACCGTATAGGTGACCGCGGACAGATCCAGAAACGGCACCGAGACGCACAGGCCGCCCAACAGCGCAAGCGCACACCCATAGACAAACACCAGTGGCATCAGCAGGCTGAGGGCCACGACGCGCGGAAGCACTAAGAACTCGACCGGGGACACGCCGAGGGTCGTGAGTGCGTCGATCTCTTCGTTGCCTTTCATAGTCGCGATACGGGCGGCAAAGCTGGCGCCGGTGCGACCTGCAAGAACGATTGCGGTGAGCATGGGTGTCAACTCGCGCACCGATGCGATCCCGACGAGATTCGCAACGTAGATGCCGGCGCCGAAGGCTTTGAGCTGCACGGCGCCCACAAAAGCGAGAATGGCGCCCATCAAGACATTGACGATGCCTACGATGAGCAGTGCGCGACTGCTCGACTCCGCCAGCACCTCGAGCATCTCGCTGCCGCGAATCTTGGCGCGCCCGGCCATAAATCGTGGCAGCAGAAGCATGACCTGGCCGAGCAGGTTCACGAATGCTCGCAAGTTGCGCGCCTGATCTAAAGCAAGCAAACCAACCCGCGCGGTAAAACTCGGTGGCACGGTTGTGCTTGGGCCAGCGGACGGTTTCGCACGCGCCAGCGCGAGCAGGTTATACAGGTCTTGTGGTAAGCCGTGAATGATGATCTGTTGCTGTGGCCTGTCGAGCTGCTGCACCACTCTCGCGAGGAAGGCGGCGTCCAAGGTGCCCCAGCGCCAGTCCAATGGGGTCTCAACACGCATCGTGTGCACTCCACCGCCCGCTCCAAGCCCCAGATCTTCAAGTGGTCGCGCAAGCCATGACGGTTCGACGCCGCGCCTGGGCATCTGCACGATTAGCTCATCGCCCTGCGTTCGAAACATTGTCTGTAACGGTGGAGCGAGTCTGCTCCTGCGGCCCGAGGTCATCTCTTTAATCCAATGGGTCCGCTCGGTGAACCGTTTGAAGGTGCGGTGCTCGCGATCTGGACGGGACCAAGCTACACCCCGGCGCGCATCGACTTGAGCTCGGCCCGGCACGCCTTGCCAAACGGCTCGAGCGGGTCCGGCCCAACCGACAGGAGGATTGCACGCACTTCTTGGGCCGAAAGGTTGGGCGAAAAGTATTGTTCCATTATCCGCCTCATCACCTCTTCCGCCTCGCCAAGAGTGGCGGTGGACGCCGACAGCCGGATGCGGTTGACCAATGCATACGCTGACAACACCGTCTCTGGTTTATCCAGCGTATGGTCCATTGCGTCGACAAGGAGTTTCGAGCATTCATCGATGAATTCCCCATAAAGCGCTTCGCGCTTGTCGATCTCGACGCGAATCAGCTCGCGCTTGCCAAGCGTCCATTGCGTGACCCATGTGGTTGCGACGGTCGCCAAGCCGCCGACGAGCGACCCAAACACAGCTGCCGTTGCGCTGATGATTGCGGCGTCCATTCCGTACCTCCCGGTTGGGGGACATGCCCTTTCGTGTCAAATGCGTTCCATCATTGTGCCATGGCTTGCCGAGCGAAGATTGCACCGCTGCCCTCATCTTTATGTCCCGGGACGGTTGCGCAACGTTCGCGCAAATGGGAGCGATCGCCGAGTCGGGTCAGCAGCGGGCCGTGGGCGTGAAATTCCACCACCGCGATGGAACTCACCGACACGCCGACGTGGTCGCGATAGCGGCCGACGTCGATGCCCATGAGATTGCAAAGCAGGATGCGTATCGTCGCCTTGTGCGACACCACGAGCACGTCGCCGTCCTTATGCGGCGCTGGATCTCCTCCAGCACCGCAAGGCTTCTGTGCCCGACGTCCATGCCGCGCTCGCCGCCCGTCGGTGCGTTCCAGCCTGCATCCGCCAGCCAGAGCGAGTAGTCATTCGTGTGCTCTTTGTCTACCTGCTCCGGCGTCTTACCCTCCCACTCGCCGTAGTCGAGTTCCCGCAGGCCATCGCGCAACAGCATGTCGTGCCCGGCCAGCTCGCATAACGGCCCGACGGTTGCGCGCGTGCGCCGCATTGGACTTACATGCACCGGCACGAAGGGATGGTCCTTGTAGGCTGCTGCAAAATCCCGGGCCATTAGATGACCCGATTCGGTGAGATCGGGATCCAAGCGCCCGAATAGCCACCGGTCTGACTGGCCGTCGTTTCGCCATGCCTCAGGAAATAAAGATTCAATGACATGGGTCTACTCCGTCTCCAGTTTCACTGTGCGCGTGTCTTATCAGCACGACGCTAATCAGCGCGTTCACAGCGGCCACACCCAGTTGGTGAATCTCGTCGCGGTCGGTGCCGTGCTCGTGGGCATAGGCCAGGTTCAGGATGATCTCGTTCTTCATCTGTTCCTTCAGATGCGCGGCGCGCGCCGCCAGCCCCGGCACGCGGTCGATGACATCGATCACCAGGGTGAAGCGGTCGGTCTCGTTCAGGATCGCCAGCTCCAGCGGCGTGTTGATGTTGCCGCGCTCCTTGTAGCCGCGCACGTGCAGGTTCTCGTGGTTCTTGAAGCGGTAGGCGAGCTTGTGGATCAGCCAGGGATAGCCGTGGAAGTTGAAGATCACCGGCTTGTCGGTGGTGAACAGGCTGTCGAACTCGCGGTCGGTCGAGCCGTGCGGGTGCTCGCTGGCCGGCTGCATCTTGTACAGGTCCACCACGTTGACGAAGCGCACCTTCAGCTCGGGCAGGTGCTCGCGCAGGATGGCGGTGGCCGCGAGCGCTTCCTGGGTGGCCACGTCGCCGCAGGAGGCCATCACCACATCCGGTTCCACGCCCTGGTCGTTGCTGGCGCGCGCCCAGATGCCGATGCCCTTGGCGCAATGCACCACCGCGTCGTCGATGCTGGCGAACTGCAGGTGCTTCTGCTTGTCGGCGACGATGACGTTGATGCAGTCGGTCGAGCGCAGGCAGTGATCCGCCACCACCAGCAGGGTGTTGGCGTCGGGCGGCAGGTAGATGCGCGTCACGCTCGGGCTCTTGTTGGTGACCAGGTCGATGAAGCCCGGGTCCTGGTGCGAGAAGCCGTTGTGGTCCTGGCGCCAGACCGTGGAGGACAGCAGGATGTTCTGCGACGCCACCGAGGCGCGCCACGGCACATGGTTCTTGCAGATGTCCAGCCACTTGGCGTGCTGGTTGAACATCGAGTCGATCACGTGGGCGAAGGCCTCGTAGGTGTGGAAGAAGCCGTGCCGGCCGGACAGCAGATAGCCTTCGAGCCAGCCGATCAGGGTGTGCTCGGACAGCATCTCCATCACCCGCCCGTCGCGCGACAGTTCGCCGCCGTCGGCGTCCTCCGGATAGCAGATCCGCCATCCACACCTTCTTGCTCACCTCGTAGATCGCCTGCAGGCGGTTGGAGGCGGTCTCGTCGGGACCGAACACGCGGAAGTTGGTCATGTTGTTGCGCATGACGTCGCGCAGGAATTCACCCAGCGGCTTGGTGTTCTCGTAGAGCGCTCTTGCCGGCCTGTTTCACGTCCACCGCGTAGTCGCGGAAATCCGGCAGTTTCAGGTCTACGGCGCAGCAGCCCGCCGTTGGCGTGCAGGTTGGCGCTCATGCGCCGCGTGCCGGTGGGGGCGAGCGCGCGCAGTTCCGGCACCAGCCGGCCTTCGGCGTCGAACAGTTCCTGCGGCCGGTAGCTCTTCATCCAGTCTTCCAGCAGTTGCAGGTGCGCCGGGTTGTCGCGCACGTCCGAGAACGGCACCTGATGCGAGCGCCACGAGCCCTCGGCCTTGTGGCCATTGATCTCCTTCGGTCCGGTCCAGCCCTTGGGCGAGCGCAGCACGATCATCGGCCAGCGCGGCCGCTCGGCCACGCCGCTGGCGCGCGCTGCCCGCTGCACTGCGCGGATCTCCGCGATGGCGGTTTCCAGCGTGGCGGCCATGGCCTGGTGCATGGTGTCGGGATCGTCGCCTTCGACGAAATAGGGCGTGTAGCCGTAGCCGCGGAACAGCGCCTCCAGTTCCTCGTGGCTGATGCGCGCGAGGAGGGTCGGATTGGCGATCTTGTAGCCGTTGAGGTTGAGGATCGGCAGCACCGCACCGTCGCGGATCGGGTTGATGAACTTGTTCGAGTGCCAGGCGGTGGCGAGCGGCCCGGTTTCGGCCTCGCCGTCGCCCACCACGCAGGCGACGATCAGGTCGGGATTGTCGAAACAGGCGCCGTAGGCGTGCGAGAGGCTGTAGCCGAGTTCGCCGCCCTCATGGATGGAACCCGGGCGTCTCCGGGGTGACGTGCGAACCGATGTGGCCGGGGAAGGAGAACTGCTTGAAGAATTTCTGCAGGCCTTCCGCATCCGCGCTCTTGTCCGGATAGACCTCGGAGTAGGTGCCCTCCAGGTAGGCCGGACCCAGCACGCCCGGCGCGCCATGGCCGGGGCCGGCCATGAAGATCACGTCGAGATCGTCGCGCTTGATCAGGCGGTTGAGGTGCGCCCACACGAAGGACAGCGCCGGGCTCGCGCCCCAGTGGCCAAGCAGGCGGTGCTTGACGTGCTCGATCTTCAGCGGCTCCTTGAGCAGCGGGTTGTCGCGCAGGTAGATCATGCCGACCGAGAGGTAATTGCAGGCGCGCCACCAGGCGTTGATCAGGCGCAACTCTTCGACGCTGAGCGGATTGTTGCTGGGTGCTGGTTTGTGTGCGGCCCTGGTCATGTTCAGATCTCCTTTCTTTGAATATGGCACTGACGTATCAGCTTGTTACAGGCGCAAAACGCCGGGCAATGCTGGTCGATGATCTGACGGCCGGTAACGAGGTTCTCAAGACGACCGGCGAGCGCATCGGGCCTTGCGTCGCCGCGCACCTTCACCACGTATGCGCGTCGGGTCGGGTACTTGGAGTCAGTGTTGAAAGCCATGTCGGGTATCCATAGCGAGTTGTGGAAGCTAGCGTAACGGCTCTCGTACGCCGAGTTGTCAGCGTAACGTCGCCATTTCATCCGGATTCGGGCAAACCGACCTGCTCAGATGGCGCGGCTTGCCGCAAACCCGTCGCACGCGCGCACGCCCAATCACGACGGAACGCGGACGTTTCGCTGACGACTTTCAGCGAGCCGTCCAGGATTCGCGCGAAGTCGACCTGCGCTTTGACGACCGCGTCCGCGTCGAGAACGAACGCCTCCATAGAGTCTAGATAGCGCAGCTTCGCTGCCGGGGTAGCCGCCAAGTCAGAACATCGAATCGGCTGTGCACCGTCGCACGCTGACACGCCCGCAGCGCGTACTGCAGGAGCAGGCGTGGCTCTACGCGGACTTCGTTTTGTCGAGCAGTGCTCGCGCTCTCGCGACAGCGGCTGTGTCGAGCGCTTCGGGAAGCTGGTCGACCAGCGCGGCAAGCGCGCGTCGGTCTTTGGCCGTTGCACTGTGGCGGTCGCACAGTTCAATCAGCGCCATCAACTCCAGCCACGGTGCCTCCTGCGCTCTGGCCTCCGCGATCGCGCGTCGAATCGCGGCGTCTGCGGCTGCGCGGTCGCCACGGGCGCGCGCGATGGCAGCCTGCATCACGAACAACTGCGGCAGATACACGCGCTCCCCGAGCGTGTTCGCCACTTGCAGCGCGTCCTCGAGTTCATGTTGCGCGCCGTCCCAGTCGCCGGCAAGCGCGAGGGCCTCCGTGGCATAGCCCAGGACCTCACTTCCTCCCGCCAGCATCCCGAGCCGGGTATTGTCTTCGTACGCCTCTCGAATGCGGCGATAGCCGTCGCGCGGTTGGCCCATCCGGGCATCCGCCCAGCCGCGAAACCACCGGCACGCAGTTCGACCTTGCGCGACCTCGGATTCGTCGACGAGTGCGCGCATTTCGTCGGCCAGAGCCGCGACACGCTCCGCGTTGCCGAGTCGGACCTCGAACAGCGCGTCGTACCAAAAGGCCGCCAGCCGCGTGTTCGGCCATCCCAGCAGGCGAGCGCGTGCGTGCGCTTGCTCCAACCGCGCGCGCCCCTGCTCGACGAACCCGGAATGAAGAAGGTGGATGCCGAGCAGCCCCAGCAGCGTGACCTGCGGATCGGCCACGAAGATTTCGACCGGCGCCAGTTCGAGAAGCTCCGCCGACGCGAGCCCGCGCTCGATCCATGTGCCAGCCGCGCGCGGTCGGCCCTGAAGCTGAGCCACGTATCCGTGCACGATGCACGTGACGAGCACAAGCACCGGATCGTTCGTTGCAGACGAGAGCGCCTCGGCTCGTTCCGCCACCGCCAGCGCCTCGGCATAGTCCGCCCGCAAACTAAGAACGAACCCGAACCCGTGCAGCAGCCGTCCGCGCATAGGATGTTCGGGGATGTCGGCGAGAAGCGCGTACGCACGCTGGAACGCGCTCTTCGCTTCGGGATGACTGACGCCATGCACGTGGGTGGCCGATACTCCGCGAAGCGTCGCGAGCGCGATCTCCAGCGCGTCGCGCTCGGTGCTCTGCGGCGCCTGGCCGAGAAGGGCCAACGCTTGCTCGGTGAGGTCCATGCACTCGCGCGGGCTCAGGTGCGCGAGTGCCGCTTCGGCAGCCTCCGCGTAGTAGCGCAACGCGGCCATCGGCTCGCAGCCGAGCTCGAAGTGCATCGCGAGTTCCGCCGCGGCGACCTGCGCGCCTGCCGCACGCTCGCGTTCGAGCGTGGTGCCGACTTTGCGGTGGAGCTGCGACCGAACCGACGGGTTCGTGCGCTCGTAGAGCACCTGGCGAAAGAGCGCGTGCCTGAACGAATACGGCAACTCTGCCGCATTGCCACCTCCGGCGGCGCGTGGGGCGACGAGCCACAACTGCTCGCGCGCGAGCTCGTCGCACGTCTGGCCGACCCATGCGGCGTCCCGCTCGAGTGCTCCAGAGATCGTATTTATGCAGAACTCGATACCGCAAATTGCGGCGGCCGAGAGCACCAAGCGCTGATCGCTTGTGAGCTTCGCGATGTAATGATCGATGATGGCCGCCAGATTCTCCGGAACTGCGATTTGCGCAAGCTGCGACCGGGCTGCAGCGTCGTCATGGGCTTGCGCGGCGCACATGATCACCTCCGTCATCACGGACGCGACGAACAGTGGTAGACCGTCGGTGCGCTCGTGCAACGCGTGCACGAACACTTCATCTGCAGCGATCGCTGGCGATCGTTCCGCCACGTAGTCGGCGACCTCGCTTTCGGAGAACGGATCGAGCACGATCTCCTCGCACAAGTCATGCAGGCGCAGCTCGTGCCGTATCGGGTTGAGCGGATGGTCGAGCGCCACGACATCGGCGAGACGAAAGCTTGCAAGCCACACGAGCCGCGCGCTGCCGCGGCGCCGCGCGATGTAGTCGATGAGCTGGATCGTCGCGCGGTCGCTCCAATGCAGGTCCTCGGTCACCAGCAACAGCGGGCGACGCTCGGTGTAGCGATCGAGGAACTGGCCCATCTCGCGCAGCATGCGATCCGGGCTGACGCCGGCGAGCTCTCGTCGTAGCGCTTCTCGCTCCTCCGTCGTGCTGAGCCACGGCAGTTGCAGCAGCCAGGTCGGCGCCATGGCGCGCAGCAAGGACGGCACCTCGCTGTCGCTGCGGCACAGCTCCGCTAGCGCTTCCAGAACAGAAAGACAGGGCTCGCCCATGCCGTAGTGTTCGAGGCATTGGCCCCGTGCACACGCGACGTCGCCGAGGCTCGCAATGAAGTGCTCGATCAGCGTCGTCTTGCCGATACCCGGCTCGCCGACAATCCAGACAACCGCGCGCTTGCCGCTGCACGCGATGTCCCAGGCGCGGCGCAGCCGTGACAGCGGTGCGGCGCGACCGATGAAGTAGGGCACGTGCACGGCGGCGAGTCCCGAAACGTTTGGCTGGACGCCTGGCGCAGCGGGGATCGCACTGGAGGCGGCAATGAAGCGATACCCGCGCCGCGACACCGTTTCGATGAAACGCGGTTTGCGGGCATCGTCGTCGAGCGCCGTCCGGAGCTCGCTGATGGCGGTTCTCAACACCGAGTCGGTCACGAACTGGTGGCCCCAAACCTCATCGAGCAAAGCGTTCGTGGTGAGCAGGCACCCGGGTTGCCGTACGAGCGCGCACAGGACGGCGAATGGCTTCGGCGCGAGCGGGACAGCCGTTCCGTCGCGCAGCAAGCGCGCGTTCGCCTCGTCGAGCTCGAATCGGTCGAAGCGCACTCGTACCAGATTCGAACCGGCCGAAGATCGGGCGTGGTTGGTGCGTTCAGCCATTTCGATATTAGTGAGCCCCTAGACCGTCACGCCACGACAATGGAGTCAACTCCCCTCGTGCGGCAGCGGCGTACTTTGTGCGGCGGCACGCCGGCGAATTGATATTTTATACACAGAATGGCCATGGTAGCGTTATTGATAATCCGTAGCGAGGCGGACAGACCGAGGAGGTCGGCTAGCTGCTGAGTTCTGCTTGCGACTCGCTGATGCTGGGGGGCCGGCGGCGACCCCGGAGGATCCGAAATCAGTCTCCACCTGGCGTGCCGTAGGTGGATTTCTGATCAACTGGTTGGTCATGCAATGGGCCTTCGAGCTGGAAGTCGATCTGTGTGCGGCCAAGAGGATGGAGGCCGACGCGGCCTACGGTCTGCGCGAGCTATCGGCCCCATCGGAAGATTCTATGGTTCACGTCAAGGCCTTTGTGAGACGCGTCGGATCGAATTCGGTCTTGTAGGTATACATAGACCAAGCGGTGCGGGCGATGCGTCGGGCCAGGATGACGAAGGTCGCCGTGCTGGACAGGCCCTTTGCCCGGTAATGCTCGTAGAGCGGTTTCCAGGCTTGCGTCTTAATCGCCGACATCGCGGCCAGGTAGAGCAACCGGCGTAGGTCGGCTGGCCCGCGTTTGGAGAGACGCCGTTTGCCACGATGCTTTCCTGACTCATCCGGGCGGGGATCCAGGCCGGTGAACGCGACGAAGGCATCTGCGCTCTTCAGAGGCACACGCTCGAGGGTGTTCACCAGCGCAGCGCTGACCACCGGGCCGACACCGTAGATCGTTCGCAAGTGCGTGATGTGCTGTTTGCGATCTGGACTGGCCTCCACCAATGTCTTGACTCGTTGGTCGATGTGCGCGATCACCTGATCGAAGCGCGCTCTTAGCGCCTTGAGATCGGCGCCGAATCCGTCCAGCCCGTTGAGCGACATGGTGAGGGCTTGACGCAGTGAACTCAGCTTGGCGCGACGTTTTAGCAGCCGATCCATCTCCCGTTGCTCTGGGGTAGGCGGGATCCAAGCGTGCAGCTTGATGTGTTCGTGGGCGATCATTCGAGCGAGCAGCTCGGCGTCGACACGATCGGTCTTGCCGCGAAGCCCAACGCCCTTGGCATAGTGGTGGGCATCCTTGGGATTAAGAACAAAGACAACGAAGCCAAGCTTGTGGGCGGTCTCGGCTAACAACTCGTGATAGATGCCGGTCGACTCCAGGCCGATGCGACTGCCCTGGGGCAGACCCTTGAGAAAGGCTGTTACTGCAGCGCGCTGATTGGCGATCTTGCGCACCGGGAAGCTTCCTTCCGAACAGGCCACCACGATCTCGTCCTTGGCAACGTCGGCACCAATGTTGAGCACTACAGATGGAGTTTGCATGATGTCTCTCCCATGATTAAGCTCAAAATTGCTGGGGTGGAACACACCTGCGTAAGCTTGCGGTCAAATCGGCGGTCCTAGCCGCTAGATTCCTCATCGACGCTGGCGGTGTGGGTGGGGGAATTCTTTCTATGTCTGTCTCTCCAACAGGAAAGCAGATGCAGACGTTAGCCCCTCCACCCCGGCGTCTTCACTGTTGCAGAAGAAAGCCGATAACACCACCCCAACCATACAAGCAGACGTTCCTGAGTGGCAGGTTACGGGAAACGGCGACCGCCTGGATTGGCTGATGACCTGGCATCCGCCTCGAATATTTGAATGGCCGCTTGACCTCAGACAACCTCCCGCCAAGGCGTCGGTGGCTGGGCGGAGGTTGTGGGTCGAAAGGGTGAGTAGGCATTTTCTACAAGCGGTCGTTCCGGCTAAAGGGCACTGAATTTTTGTTGGAAATTGTCGAACGGCAGCAATGCGAAGTCGAGCGGCCGCCCAAGTAGCAATCCCCCAGTGACCGTTCAGGCCGACCTGCTGCCCCACATTCGATCTTGGCATCCGTCTGCCCAGGAACACATGCCAGCCATTGGCACTTCGCTGGCGCCAATGGCAGAAACGGGTCGGCAAAGCCCACCGAGAAGCACGCTTCAACATTGAACCATCGACCAGGATTGATGCCGCTTCTGCACTTTTCCGCAGTGGACGCCGGATACCCCTACAGATAGCGGTGCGCCGTGGCCAGAAGATTCTCACGCGGTGGAAGTTCGCCAGGCACCACAGTAATCAGCAGCAACGCACTGCGGTGTCCACGGGCATTGTGAATTTCCGGAAGAACGATGTCGCGCCCGGTCACATCCTGTGCATCGCGCTGGATGTTCATGCTGTCCAGGCGCATGTGGACGGTCTCTGACTGAAGGAGTTGTTCGGCCTGCGCCAGCTGGTCGGCGACGATCTCCAGATGGGTTTTTAACACGCTCGCATCCGATCCCAGGCGCTCGAGTTGAAGCTCGATATCCGACAACTCAGCCTGCAGGCTGGCGGGTTCGGACGGCGCGACCTCCCCTTCCTCGAAACTCCAGCCGCTACGTTCCAGCATGGCCAGCTTGTGCCGCAACACATCACGCTGCCGGGCAAGATCGGTCCGCTCCTCACGCACCTCGACGATGCGAGCCAAGGCCAGCGAGAGCAGATGGTCGAAGGCGCGACGCTTGAGCTGGCGGCGTGTTTCGGGCTCGCTGTCCGCGACATCCACCAGGCGGTGGCTGCGAAAACTGACCGTCAGCTGGGCCACGTCACGTTGCAGCTTTTCACCCGCCAGATCCATGCCGAGCACATTTTTTTCGATCCGCTCCGCCAGCAGCAGGGCCGTGAGCCGTTCGGCGCCCCCGGAATATCCCTTCAGGAATTCAGCCAGAGCGCGGTCGCGCCCCAGCACCTCCAGCATGTGTACGGCAGACACGAACAGGGTGGCAAGCCGCGGATCGGCATTGAAGTCTTCGCGTCCCGCTGCCAGCGGCGCGGGGAGGCCGTCCACCAGCGCCACGACATGATCGATGGCTTGGATGACCGGCCCGCGCAGGCGCTTGCTGTAACCGGGGAGGAGCCGCAGCCGCGAGTCGGTGCCGTCCACGGCGCGTTCGATCGCCGCCTCGACCAGCGTCTCGGGATAGCGCCCCCGGCTTTCATCGCCGCCGAAAAAGGACTGGAACAGTTTCAGCATGGTTTACACCCAGAAAAAATTCTGATGTGTTCTCTGCGCCTCCGTGGTTCAGCTGTCGTTTCCAGGGAGGTTCAGATTTATTCCCCTCTCCCAGCGGGAGAGGGGTAGGGGTGAGGGAGAAATGCCGGGAAACAGGACCAGCATCGTTAAAGTGAGCCTTCTCCCTCACCCGGCTTCGCCACCCTCTCCCGCTGGGAGAGGGTTGTTCGAATAAATCAGCGTATCCCCTGGTTCAATAACGTTGCGGAATCCAGCGGCGCTGGGTCATGGTCGCCTCGTCGTCGTAGGCGTGTTTCGTGTTGCGCTGCGGCAGCTTGACCTTCTCGCGCGGCTGACGCACGTAGGGAATCTGTTCCAGCAGATGGGTGATCAGATTCAGACGCGCTCGCTTCTTATCATCAGAGCGCACGATATGCCAGGGCGAAAAGTCGGTGTCGGTGGCGTCGAGCATCTGGTCGCGCGCCCGCGAATAGTCATACCAGCGCTGGCGCGAGGGCAGGTCCATCGGGGAGAGTTTCCACTGCCGCACCGGGTCTTCGATGCGCGCACGGAAACGCAGTTCCTGTTCCTTGTCGCCGACTTCGAGCCAGTATTTGAGCAGGATGATGCCGTTGAGCACGATTTCCTTCTCGAACATCGGGCACAGCTCCAGAAACTTCTGGTGCTGTTGCTCGGTACAGAAGCCCATCACCTTTTCCACCCCCGCGCGGTTGTACCAGCTGCGGTCGAAGATCACCACTTCGCCGCCCGCCGGAAAATGGGCCAGGTAGCGCTGCATATAGATCTGGGTCTTCTCCCGGTCGGACGGCGCCGGCAATGCCACCAGCTTGAACACCCGCGGGCTGACCTTCTCGGTGATCGCCTTGATGGTGCCCCCCTTGCCGGCCGCGTCGCGACCTTCGAAGACGATGATGATGCGCTGCCCCGTGGCCTTGACCCAATCCTGCACCATGCACAGTTCCGCCTGCAACTTGAGCAGTTCCTTTTCGTAGTCACCGCGCTTGAGTTTGGGCGGACTGTCCTCCGCGGCTGAGGGCTTGATGACGGATTTCATTTCGGCTTTTTCTTTTTTCTTGCCCATTTGCATCTCCTTCTTGAGTGGACGAAATTTTCCGAACCGGTGCCAGCGCGTCAGCTGGCAGGTTTGGGCATCGGTGGTAACGATTGTTCTCCGGCCGCGCTGGCAGGCGGTGTCCCGAAGCCGCCTCCCAGCGCGAGATGCAGGTTGACGCGCTGAACCAGCCGCTCTCTGTGAATCTGCACCAGGGTCAGGAGCGTGTTGTATAGCCGTAACTCCTCCTGCAGAACGCTGCGCAAGTCGCTGCTGCCGACCTTGTATTGCACGGTGGCAAGCTCCATGGAGCGCCGGCTGTCGCTGGCCACCTGTTCCAGGATCGCCTGCCGCTCGCGCAGGGCGGTTTCGCTCGCCAGCGCGCCTTCCACTTCGTCAAAGGCGCGCAGCCCGACCGAGGCGTATTCCGCCACAGCCTGCTTCTGCTCGGCATTGCGGATTTCCACCTGTGCATTGAGCGCGCCGCCGGTGAAAATCGGCCACAGCAGCGTGCCCCCCAGCCCCATGGTGGGGTTGTCATGACTCTTGAGCACGATGAGTTCACTGGAGACGGCGCCCAGGGTGGCGGTCAGGCTGATTTTGGGCAGACGCGCGGCACGGGCTTCCTCGGTGAGGTTGAAGGCCGCGGCCACGCGCCGCTCGGCGGCGGTCACGTCGGGTCGCCGTTCCAGCAGTTCGGACGGCAGACCTGCCGGGACGGGTGCGGGCATGGCGGGCAGGCGGGACGCGGTCCGGACTTCCGCGCCCGGGTAGCGGCCCAGCAGCACTTCCAGTGCGCGCAGCGCCTGGGTGCGGGCCAGCTGAATCTGGCGCAGGCGGTCGCGATATTCGCCGAGATTGGCCTGAGCCTGAGCCACCTCCTGTTCATTGCCGATGCCGGCCTTGAGGCGATGTTGGGTCATGTCCACCAGTTTGCTTGCGGACTGCATCATTTCCTGCAGCAAGTCTTCCTGCTGCGTGGCCTGAACCGCCAGCAGCCAGCTGCGAACCACCATTGCCGCCAGCGACTGCTGGGCGTATTCGAAATCCAGTTGGGCCGAGGCGTAGCTGTCGGTTGCGGCACGCGCACCGTAACGCTGGCGACCCCACACATCGATTTCCCAGGTGGCGCCGATCAGGGCGCTCTGCATGCCGCTGTAATCGCCGCTCCATTTGCCGCCGCCCCTGGCCAGCGCGGCCACACCGGGGAGCAGATCCGCTCCGGCAACGGTGACTTCACCACGAGCCTGCTCCACCCGGGCGGCACCTGCCCGCAGATCGGCGTTATAGGTCAGCGCCTCTTGCACCAGCGCTTCCAGCGCAGGATCGCTGAAGCTGCCGAATCCGCTGTCCACCACCGCGCCCGGCTCGGCCGGCTGCTTCCATTGCTGAGGGACGCTCACATTGGGCAGCGCATCCTGGCGCACCTGTTCAGGTGTGGGTGGAGTGAGCAGCGTACAGCCTGCGAGCAGGCTGCACGCCAGGGACAATCCAGTGCGCGGGAAAGGGATGTGCATAAAAAAACCCGGGGTGCGCATCAGTGCAGCTTGGGAATCAGGTAGTTGGTGTAGGAATTCACGCGCAGGATCACCATGCGCAGGATGTGAATCGCCTTCAGATGCTGGCTATAGATGGCGGCATCCCCTGCCGCACCCGCGGCCAGGAAGATGCTTTTATCCCTGGGCTCGATGTCCAGCTTGACCGCGAAGCGGTTGGGAAAAGCGGGTGCGGCACCGGTCTGCGGCAGCACGCCGGACATCGGCAACTGCCCCTGCCCCTGTCCCCAGACAATGGAATTCACCTTGGCCTTGATGATCTTGCCCGGCAGGGTGTCGAGCGCCACTTCGGCCGCATCGCCCGGCTGCACCTGGTGCAATTCGTTCTGGTGATAGAGCGCGATGACCTGGTAGTTATCCTCGACGAAGCTCATGGCCGGCGCAAAGGGCGCGGCCACAATAAATGAGCCGGGACGCAGCTGAAGGTTCATCACCCAGCCGTTGGCCGGAGCCACGGTCACGGTTTGCGACAGATTCCCAGCGGGCATTGTTGAGATCGGCCTGGGTCGCTGCTGCCTGGGCCTTGGCCGTCGCCACCTTGGCCTTGGCCTGGGCCACTGCCGCCTGGTCGCCACCGGAGCGTGCCGACAATTTGAATTTCGCCTGAGATTCCGAAGCTTTCGCTGCAGCCAGTTGCCCTTCCAACTCGCGCACATTGGCTTCCCACTTCTCAAGACCGAAGCGGTCGCCGGCGCCGGTAGTTACCAGTTCGCGATACTCAAGCACCCGTTTGCGAGCGAGATCCAGGTTGGCGCGAGTTGCGCCAGCCTGGCCACCGGCAGCATTCACCGCCTCGCGCATCTCGCCCACGCTGGCCCCAGCCTGGCTGAGGGCCGCCAGCGCTTCGTTCAATGCAGCCTGGTTGGCGGCAAGCCTGCCTTCGAGCTGCTTGACCGTGTTGCTGTAGGGCGTAGGGTCGATCCTGAACAGCACGGTACCCTTTTTCACATAATCGTTGCCGGTCACCGGCACCTCGATCACCCGGCCCTTCACCTGGGGGATAACCTGCACCACATACTTGATGACCCGCACGTCGGCCGACGAGGGTGCGACAACATTCAGCGTCAGGATGAGCGCCGTGATGGCCACGATGGGGATGATGACCACGATCACCTGGGATTTGGTGTTCCAGGGCAACCACTTGAACTTGATGAAGATCAGCCAGACGAAAAAGGCATAAATCCCTACCAGTATCGCTTCCATCAGCGGGCTCCCTCAGCAGCGGGCGCCATAGCTTCCGCCTCGGCCGTGATCAACTGCTCGCGCACCTGCCGGAGCTCCGGAGTGAGATGACCCTTTTCCGCCAGGCGATCGAGTTCCTCGCGCAGCTCCCGGACTTCCTCCAGCGTCATCTCTTTTTTCATCGCTTTTTCGCCCGCTTCCAAATAGTAGTCGGTATGTTTTTCCGTCCCGTAGGCCAGCTTGTAGGACACTGGCTTGGTGTACGCCCACAGCCAGGCGATCGGCCACAGCAGACCGCCGAATAGCAGCGAGAGCAGACACAGTGTCTTGATCGCGGCCTTCTGCGGATGATGATTTTTCTCGGCAACCTTCTCGGGCAGGATATGGATCATCCAGAACAGCCAGATGCCCCCGATCGGCACGGCGAAGATGATGAATAGAGCCAGCCATTTGGCAATTGAATCCAGTGTCTCGCCTTGAAAGTGGGAGGCGTGCACCGCCGGGGATAGCATCGCCAATACGATGGCCATTACTGTGATGTAACGCGGATGCTTCATATCAAGTGTCCTGTAACAATCTGTCCGGCATGACTTGTTGCGCCTTGAGTTTATCGCAATATTTCACCCGGGTCGCGCCCAATGCGCCAATTTGATAATGCATTGTCTGGAATGGCCGATGCATCCATACCGGGGCTGATCCTGCGTCCTCCTCGCGCCTGGCCAGCCGCCGCGCGCGGCCGGCGCCGATCCGTACTACACCGGTACCAGGGCGCACTCGGCGCGGACTGGCAGATCGATCTCTTCGGTCGTCCGCCGCCAGAGCGAGGCCGCGCAGGCGCAGGTCTATGCCAGCGAGCAGGGCCGCCGCGGCGTCATCCTCACGGCCGTGACGAGCGTCGCTCACCGGTTAGGAGCGGAAGATGCCGATAGCGGCGACGGTCTCCTCATCGGCCTTTCCGGGCGGTCATGGCCCACCAAAACTGGACACTCATCTATGTCCGGATACAAAGATGCCGAATTGGCGCTTGCGACCCCGAGGAGACGATCGTGGCCTATTAACCGGATATTCGTTGATGCAGCGAGCGGCCTACTCACAATTCATCCCTAGACTTTCCAACTATCGTTAAGCGTCCCAAACGGGAACATCATCCACCGGCAACTGGTTTCTTTCTTTCATAAGGTTGATTCATGCCTCGCTTCTGTTTGTCCCGAATGTTTTACATCGATTCACGCATCATTTTCTCCACCGCAGGCAACACACGTTCCAAGGCTTCCAGGGGTAGGCGGGTACTCGCGGGGGATAGCGCACTATAGGCGGCCATGGTTTCGCTGGGCAGGCGGCCAGTGATCCGCATGAGATCAGCAAAGCGGATACCTTGGCGTACGAGGAAGGCGACATAGGTATGCCAGAGCGTTGCAGGCCTTATCTCGGCAGCGCCTGTTATCCTGGCATCGTGGGCTGCGCAGAGCAGCTCCGCATTGAGATCGTCCATCCCCATGGCATGGCCTTGTCCGTCAGCGAGGAGCTGTCGGCCAGGCTGGGTCATGCGATAAGCCAGGGCTCTTTCCAGCGTTTCGCAGATGGGGACTTCCCGGGCCAACTCGTCAGCAATCCGTATCCGCCGCTGCGATAGATCCACGTCGTCCAGAGTCAGGGCAAGCACCTCTTCCGGTCTGATGCCGCTCAGGAGCAGCAGCATGCCAAGCCGGCCGACTTTGCTGCCTGCCTGAAGCAAAGCGGTCATCTCATCCTCATGCAGTTCCCGCGGGAGAGCAGGTTGCAGGGCGAGTAATGCCTGATCGGCTGGCCCCAAGCTCCTAATCACCGGGGTAGGAAGGGGCAGGTGCTCGGGCAGATTCGGAAACATATCCGTCAACGTGACAGGTTCGCCGACAAGAAATGCAGGCTGCGGCTCCGGGCGATTGAACAGCTCGACGAACCACATGGCCAGCAAACCCAGCAGGAATGAACCCGCAACAGAGATTGCCGCGTCGCGTGCATAGAGAGGGCGCCATACTTGCAGGGGCATGGTCGCGGCTTCAAGTACCTTGACCAGAGGCTTGCGCTCTAGCTCGCTTGCTTCCAGCCGAATCTTGCGCTGAACCGCACTCCGATACAGGGCTTGCAGCTGGGTCAGATCATCTTGTAGGGCTTTGTACCGGTCGAAGTTGGCAGCGAATTCACGCACCGTGTTGCGATCCCTGGCGCCCTGCTGTCGGAGGCGGTCAGCGGTATCGCGCGCACTCGCCACTTCCTGTTCTGCCTCGGCTATTGCGGCCTGCTGGCCCACCACCCGCTGGACCTTAATTTGCCGTTCCAGATCGGCCAACTGCGAGGTCTTGGCCCGGGCTAATGGGTCCATGGCGATATAGTCAGGGGTCTTTCCGCTCCCCATTTCCACCAGATCCTGCCTAAGCTGGGAAGCGCGCTGCTCCATGTTCGCGAGGGTGGGGTCATCGTTCGATTGCCGGCCATTCTTGCCTGCGGCCCCCGCGTCGCGCAACGAACGCAGCCTGCCTTCTGCGATTTCCAGGTTCTCGTTCGCCTTATTAAGCGATGCGGAAAGCCCGGAAACGCTTGCCAGAACCTGATTCTCCCCACGCTCCGGGGAGACAATGTTGTAACGGACGCGAAACAATTCCGCTTCCGTTTGCTTGGCAGCCACATCCGCCTCCAGCTTGGCGACTTCGTCGCTGGCATTCACAAGAGCCTGGTGAGTCGTATTGCCATATGCGGTATCCAGATTCGCCTGAAAGACCATGATCACGGTGTTTAACAGGGGCGCGAGTATCTCCGCGTGCATGCCTGTGGCGGCCAGTTCCACAACATCGGTGCCGCTGATCGGGGTAATCATCATCGTGGACTGCAACCCCGATACCGGATCGCGCCCGAGGAAGGACAGGTCGTGGTTCGCCTTGAGCCGCTCAATTGCCTGTTCGAGCACGGGACGGCTGGTCAACACCTCCACATCAGCCAAGAGGCGTTTGCTGCCGTCGGACACTTGACTGGCCTGCCCGTCTTCGGCGTAGACGGCACCCGGGCTGGTCGCAATGGAAACGGGCGGGAGTGCGGATGATGCAGGAGTGATCTGAATGCGCGCTGAGGCGCGATATTCGGCCGGACGAAGGAATGTGTAACCCAGACTTAAGAGACAGGTCAGGGCGAAGACGCCAACGAATACAAGGAGCCGGCGGCGATTGGTGCGGGCCGTTGGTGATGGCATATGGGGAGGATAGCCCCGTTTCCAGGGAGCTTGGGTGACAGCGTTCTCAATGAGCGACATGGGTTTCTTCGTCTCCCTGACTCGGCTTGCGTGCAAATCTCCAATATAGTCTTGATAGCAATAACGGGGGGCGCTGCGATTGGCGGCCCGTATGCATCTTGTCTTTGCTCTGGCAAGGATGACTTTATCGTGCAGACCACCACCAGTGGTCTGCTGAATCCATTAACGTGTGTGCCGGGCATGGCACGTAACGATGTCGGTGAAAGTCCGGCAGCCAGGTTTTCGCAGAGCCGAAGGCCAGGAGAACGGCAAGGGCGTTGTCGCGAGGCAGGGTCTGAAGGAAGCTGAATCCAAAGCTGCGGGGCGATGAACAAAAACCGGATATGAGGCGTGGTGCATCCGGGACGAGCGGGCACGTGACCGCGAAGTCCTCCATCTGCGGTTTTGGGATGCACTTTGTAAATCCGGCGCTCGCGCAGCGAAAGTGACGTGTCTTACCCCGGGAGATCTCCACGGCAGTGGCGCTGGCAACACCACAACGCTGAACATCGCGGTTTGGAGCCGGCGCGCTCTCACCTTCTCGACCACCCGACGCAACCATCGAATCCCGTTATATCCGGCGCGGGGTGGTAGCCCCGATTCGGCGACTGACGCTGGCGACTGTGCCGGTGCTTACTTGGATGGGCATAACGGGTGCCCTAAATAATATCCATCTCTAATTACCGGTGTCGGCAAGAATCCAGTTGCATGGTCATGCCGCTCATGGTGTGAGTGAGTTATAAGGCGTAGCACGAACACTGAGTCACGCCACCAACTCGACGACGTCGGATCGGAGGTCTGTTGCTTTTTCCAGAATGGATTGCAACTGGCCGGAAACCTTGCCCAAATCGGCCAGATCAACTGTGGCTACATGTATGCACTGGACACCGCCCTCGGCAGCATGGCTATCGACGTTCCTCGGGATGCGAAAACTCCGTTGCAGTCCCGCATCGGCGCCTACCCGGTCATGGTGCGGATAGAGCAGATAAACATCACCCACCCCGTAGCGATGGGCATAGCCCAGCATCTGGTAGACATCTCCTTGGCCGATACCGTGATTGCGTTCCAGCTCGTCCAGAACCAGCTTTCCATTTCGTGTCGATGATCCAGACCGGCCTGCCATTGCGTAAGCCCGTGATGTCAGGCTTGGTTTGAAATAAACCTGCGCCGGTGTTCCGGTCTTGCAGCAAATAGAGCGATGGCCCCTGCAAAACCACCTGCCAGCCTGACGGGGCAAAAGTGGCGCGCGCGACTTCGCCGATGTATTCCTCGAACAACTCGTTCATGTCGAAGACCAGGCCGAAGCCTTCCAGCCCGCCGGAAGTCACGTCCTGGGTGCGGTTTAGCAGAATCATCCGCGCCATCGCCACCAGCGGTTCATAGCGCGGGTTGGCGCGGTCGAAGTGCAGGCGGTGCCATTCCAGCGCAGCGGCGGGGACATCGCTGACGCCCTCAAGCGTGAAATCCAGTTCCGCCAGGCGCCGCGCGTTGTCGCCGTTGCGCGTGACCCGGCGCAAACGCCGCACCGCTGCCTTCAGTACCCGGTTGACCGGCGTATCGACCGTGAATTCGTCGAACTCGCACTGGAAACGCTCCGGATGAAAGGCGTTCAGGGTGGCCTGCAAGCCGGTCAACAACTTGCCACGCAGGGCGGGCAGATTGTCCGAGTGACGCTCGTAGCGGCTGACGAGCCCCCGATGCACCTCCACGAACAGCTTGTCGCAGAACAGCCGAATGAAAATTTCCAGAATTGTCAGCTTCTGTGCGGCCAGCCGAGCCAGATCGGCCTCAGGAATCGCCAGCCGTCGCGTGCGTGCCAGCATCCGGAACAGATTGATGCGTGTGCTCCGATCATCCAGCCCGTCGATCTTGGGGATGATCTCGATCGCATCCGCCCCGAGTTGCATCACACCGACAAACTGCTGGGCTTTCAGCGTGGTGCGGTTGGCGTGCTTGAACACGTCGCCTTTCAGTCCCGCAGATTTCAAGCGTTGCGACAAGCGCTCCAGCGCATCCACCTGCGCAGGCGTGACTGATTTTCGGCCCTCGCTGGAAAAGCGCTCGTCGATGGCGAAGGTTTCGTATTCGCGGAGGGTGAGGACGCTCACGCTAATCTTGGCACCACCAGGGGATTCTTGATGGTGAGCGTGCCATCGACGACCTGGCCATCCTGCAAATCCTCGGAGTAGAGGACTGAGCACTTGGATTCGAGTGCCGCCGCGACAATCAGGCTGTCCCAGTAGCTGAACTGGTAAGTGGCGCGCAGTCGGCTGGCATTGAGGTGGGTTTCCTGGCCGGGGCTGACGACGAGGCAGCGGGAATAGAAGCTTGTCACGATCTCGACCAATGTTCCCTCGGCCATACCAGCCTTGCGAAGCAAGTTGGACGACACCTCGGCGATCACCTGTTCATTGATGACATAGCGAATGGGCATGTCTATCAGAGCCTTGGCACGCTCGTGCAACGGCTCTTCGCCGGGACGCAGAAAGAATGCGTACAGCCAGATATTGGAATCGACGAAAGCGTTATCGCTCATGCGCTTCATCCCTGGACAATGGCACGAAATCGGGCATCACCAGGGGATTGGCGGCCAGTCTGGAGATGGCATCGTCCGCGCCAGTCAGCCCCGCCTGAGCCTGCTCGTCCTCGTACATCACGACAACCCGGACGGCCTGCCCCGGCGTCAGCGTCAGAGGTTGTGGCAAAGGGATGGATCGCCCCTGGACGATGGCATCGAATTCAATGGCTTGCATCTTGTTTCTCCTTCGTGGGCATATAGAGTTTGCGAAAAGCGTCAACGGTGAAAGTTGCGTTAATCGAATAGCGCATTCTGGTCTCTCCGTCCTGCTCAAGTAACCAGGGCGCAGGCAACTCATCAATTTTCAGGAAAGCGCTGTCATCGCCAGGGTCGTTCAATACCTGCCTGATCTTCTGCCAGTCCTCGTAGAAGTATTCCTGTAATAGCGGAATCACCTTGCGGCGGAAGACGGCATCGAGGTCAGCCAGCGACTCAACGCCCATGAAGAAGGCATGACCGATGGTGTGGTCGCGGTCGTAGAGGTATTCGACGCGCTGGTTGAGGGCTGTGAGCATTGGCGGATCAAGGTCGGTAATGCTCATCAGTACCACTTGTCACCAGCAATTCTGGCTTCGGCATCATCTCCTCGAACTCGAATCGCCGGCGCAAGGCCGTATCGAGCAGGGCAATGGAGCGGTCGGCGGTGTTCATGGTGCCGATCAGGTAGAGATTCGGCGGCACGCCAAAAGTATCGCCCGAGTAAGGCAGAATGACCTTGATTTCGTTGTCCGCGCCCAGCCGCTTCCGGTTCCAACACCAGCCGCTTGTCCGGTTCCAACAGGGTAATCAACTCGCCGAAGACCTTGGAGATATTGGCGCGGTTGATTTCGTCGATGATGAGGACAAATGTTTCCGGTTCTCTCTTTTCTTGTTCGCCTTATTAAACTCATCCTCGGCGCGAATGCACATCTGCCGGAAGATGCCTTTGCGGATTACATATCTAACCGCGCCCTCTTTTTCATCTGTAACAGGTCGAATACCCTCGACGAAATCCTCGTAGCTGTAGGACTGGTGAAAGGTAACAAAGGCGATGCGGCCTTGCTTAACCAAGTCGGCATAACGCATCACGCCCTGCTTGCCGCAAATGTTGGCGGCTTCTCGCGGACGATGTAGGTTTTGCCGGTCCCGGGCGGGCCGTAGAGGATGCGATTCAGTGATTTGTCAGCCAAGCTACCATTTCGCTTTTGCTTTCTTCCATTTTCGACATTGTCCGTTGGTGCTACCGGCGTCTGGTCACTTGGGGTCTAAGCTGGATAGCGGCGAAGTGCTTCAACCGATTAGTCGTGTCAACGGCAATCCATCAGCCTGAATCGCGATTGAGTTTCTGAATGGTTCAGTCTTTCCTAAAGTGAAACGTCAGCCGTTGCAATAGTATGCCAAATCATTAGTCAGCCCACTGAATTCGCCTCCCTAATTTTCGTTTGGTTGACTACTAGTAGGAATGCGTGTTGATTGATCGTCTCTTCCGCAGAAATCGCACGAGGAATGATGCAACCTGGTCACGCTGATACGTTCGTCATTCCCATGCGTATCGAAGGAAGTTGGCTGACATCGAGTAGTTCGTGGTCATAAGGCATTCAATTTCTCCTTCAACGACATCACCAACGTCATCGGCCTCAACGGCGAAGCCACAAATCCGTAATGCTCATAAAACGTCTTGGCCGCATCCGACAGGGCATGCACCAGCAGGCCGCGTATCCCGAGGATGGCGCTGGCGGCCTGGGTGCGCTCGACGGCATCCCGCAACAAGGCGACACCCAGGCCGCGACCTTGCCAGGTTTGATCGACGGCGAGCCGTCCCAGTACCGCCATCGGGATCGGGTCGGGCATGTTGCGCTTGAGTCCGCCGGGGGCGTCGTTCAGCGCCAATGCGCCGGACGCCAGGCAGTAATAGCCCACTACCCGCCCGGCTTCGGCCACCACGTAGGTGCGGGAAGCGCCGCTGATCTGGTTGGCGCGGGCGCGGCGTTTCAGCCAGTCGTCCATGCTGGCCGTGCCGCAGGCCAACCCGTCGATTCGGTGTTCTTCATGCAGCAGGGCGGGCGCTTCCAGCATCAGGCTTTCCAGGGTTTTGCAGCCTTCATCAAACGCTTGTAGCCTGCGCCGCCGGGTGCCTTATCGAGCACGCTGAGGTAATGCGCGTAGGTCTCCGGATCGACCCGCACCAGGGTCTGATCGAGCAGCGCGTCTTCGGCGGCGCGGCGGGCGGCGTCGATCATGAATTCGGATCGGGATTTGCCTTGACCTTGCGCCGCGCGGTCGATCAGGTTGCGGATGTCCTCGCGCACCCGCAGGTTGACCGCGCGAGTGTTGGAGTCGTTCGGGACGACCGCTTGATTAATGGTTTTCATGGCAATTCCTCTACGCATGTTTACATGTCCAGCATGATACACGTTGTGTATTAAGTGCGGCGTTCAGGACATCACGCGGATTCTTCTGCCACCCAGCACAATAGATTCACCAGCGCCATCTGCTCGACGGTATTGCACTTCACCGTCAGCAAGTCCGGGCTGGCCACGACCACAGCCAGGCACTGGGCGCGGGAGATGGCGACGTTGAGGCGGTTTTTCGAGAACAGGAAGCCGATGTCCCGGGGTAAGTATTCCTCGCTGGAGGTGGCCATGGAGACGATGACGACCGGCGCTTCCTGGCCCTGGAATTTGTCCACGGTGCCGACCCGCGCGCCTTCGGGCAGGGTTTGCCGCAGCAGATTGACCTGCATGTTGTAGGGGGCGACGACCAGGATGTCGGCAGAGCCGATGCGGTGTTTCTTCCCGTGTTTGTCGATGAAGTGCTGCAGCAGCAGATTGTCGTAGAGGGCGCGGATGCGCCCGGCTTCTTCAGGGCTTTTCTGGCTGTTGCCGGTGTGGGCCAGGGGCAGGAAGCGGATGCCGGTTTCGATCAGGATGGGGTCGGCCTTTTTGTTGAGGACGAGTTTCTGGTTCTTGTTGGCCTTCTCGGGTTGCAGGCGGCCTTCATAGACGGCGTCTGAAATGAAGCGGCAGACGTCGGGGGCCATGCGCCAGGTGGTGGGCAGAAAGATGCCGCGATCCGGCGGGACGGTGGCGCGGCCGTCGAGCAGGTATTCCAGGCCGGATTCGCCGGAGTGGCCGGGATGGACGCCCTGGGTGGGTTGGCCGAGTTGCATGGGGTCGCCGAGCAGGACGACGTTGCGGGCGCAGGTGCCCATGGCGACGAGGTTGGCGAGGCTGACCTGGCCGGCTTCGTCGATGAAGAGATAGTCGAAGGTCTGGTCGAATTGTTCCTTGGTGAATAGCCAGGCGGTGCCGGCGACCAGTTGGTCGTCGGCACCGATGCCGTCGGCGCTTGTTTCATTGCGGATGAATTGGCCATCGAAATAGCTGTCCGGGTTGCGGTTGCTGGCTTTCTTGACTCCGGTGAAGGCTAGCCCCTGCTGCAAGGCGACTTCTTCGACAGCGGCAAGCAGATTGTGGATGGCCTTGTGGCTGTTGGAGGCGATGGCAATGCGCTGTCCACGTTCAAGCAGGGCGGCAATGAGATGTGAACCCGTCCAGGTTTTTCCGGCACCCGGCGGGCCCTGGATGAAGAGATGGCTGTGATCGAGGTTGGCAGCGGCTTCGACGATTTCGGGGAGGAGGTCGACGGATTCCGAAACGATGGGGCTCCCAGGCGTGCGTCCGGAGATGGCGGGCAGCTTGCGCCAGAGTATGGATTCCAGTGCCCGATAACGGTGGTCACCCGCGATGAGGCTGCCGGCGACTCGCCGCAGCGCGGCTTGCTGATCTTCCGTGCTGTAGGGACTGCCTGGGCCCAAGGCCAGGTTTTCGGGTTGGGGACGACTGGCTACGACGCGCAGGACGACACGGCGGGCGTCTTCATCCAGGGTGAGTTCGCCGAGCGGCTCACCGGTGGCGGCGTTGGTGACGGTATCGCCGCTCTTGAGTTTGGTTTCCTGTTCCGGGTAGCAATAGGTGTAAATGACCGAGCGTTTGTCTGGCCGGGGCGGGGTGTCCGGGTCGAGTGTGAGGCCAGCCAGACATTCGCCGTCTTCCAGCCATTCTTCCTCGCTCATTTCCATGCGCGCGTACATCGCCCACCACTGGGGCTTGGCTTCGCGGCGGTGGTAGTCCAGAAGCTGGAAGGCGAGTTCGCGGGCACGGGCGTCGTCGTCCCATTGTGTCGGGTCGTCGGGAAGGTGCCCAAGCAGCGCCAGACGGTAGGTTTCGAGCTGGATATCCCAGGGGGTACGTGTCCCGGCTTCCGGCTCCGGCTGTTCACGAGCAAACCAGGGCAGGCTGTGCGGGCGCAAGCCCAGCAGCCATTCCCGCAGCTGCCAGGTCGAACGGCAGTCGTCCTCGTTGTAGTCGCGGATGTCGGCGAGCAATTGCGCCTCGCCGGTTTCCTTCCAGCGTTCGTAATAAACAATCGAAGCGCCCGCGCTTTTCACCTCGCCTGCGCGCTTGTCGGCGTAGAAGGTTTCCAGGTTCTTGATGGAGTAGCGCGGTTCGGAGACGCGCAGCCCTTCACGCACCACTTTGTAGAGATCGACCAGCTTGCCGGCGCGCAGCAGGTGATCCACCTCGGCTTCACGGGTGCCGTGCAGGGACATCAAGCGCTTGAGGGCGGTGGCCTCGTAAGCAGCGTAGTGATAAATGTGTGCGGCCGGGTGCTGCTTGAGGCGTTGCATGGCGAAGTCGATGAAGGCCTCGAAGGCGATGCGCTCTTCGCTGCGGTTGTGCGCCCAGAATTCATGGAAATGAAACTGGCCGTGTTCGATGGCGCCGACGCCGAACAGGTATTCCAGGCCACCGTCCTCGTAGGGGTCGCCTTCCATGTCGAAGAACAGGTCGCCGGGATCGGGCCGGGGCAGACGGGCGAAACCCCGACCGGGTTCGACCGACAGCAGCTCGTGGACATTTTCCCCGGTGTCGCGTTTGTGGCGTTGCAGCCGGGCTTGCTGGCGCAGACGGGCGAGCGTGTCTGAATGCAGTTTGGCAATGCGGGCATCGTCATCAAGGTCGGCCAACGCAGCCAGGGTGGTGACTCCGGCTTCCTGCAATTTGCGGATTTGCAGGAAGCTGATGTTGGCGACTTGCGAGAGGTGGTCGTCGGCGAGCCGCCGCGCCTCGCAGGCCTCGCGCCAGTGGCAGAGGTCGCAGCGGGGCACGGGGTCGGGGTAGGTCGCTTTATCGTCCTGCTCGATGAAGGCCAGGTAGCGCTGGCGCAGGGCGGCGAAATAGGCGCGGTAATCGGCGGTGCGGAAACTGCGCTCGCTGCCATCGCCGAAAACCAGATGCAGCCGCTCGGGTTCGCGGCCTTGCGCCTGTTCCAGCAAGTCGGCGTAGAAGCAGAGCTGTATCAGGAACTTGGCCTTGGGTGAGCGGGCAAGCTTGGTGTCGGCGATTTCGTAATGCCAGTCGCCCAGATTCGACGTGCCTGGCACTCGCACCAGAAAGTCAGCATAGCCAGCGAACGTCCCGTGTCGCAGGGCTGCCTGATAGATGACTTCGTCGCCGCGACGCATGGCTGCGTGAGTGGCCGCTATCGCTCCATCCAGATTGCCGGGGCCGGCTTTCAGGTCAGTGACCTGGCGGCCAGCCTGGCGCAGACGATGCAGGTAGCGTTCTTCGTGGGCGAAGCCGTGCGCCTGTACCAACTCTGCCTCGTCGCCATCGGCCGTGCGCGCGGGAGCTGCCTCGGGGTGAAGCAGCGCCAGCAAATCGAGCGCGGTCAGATGCTCGCAATCCAGGAAATTGGCAAGGTCCGAGGCGGAGTGAAGTAGTTGCCCGTTATGGCGCCGCACGCTGTTCCATTCTTTTGATACCAACCCGATGAAATTCAAGTTTGCATTTTATTCGTTCAACTGGCTCACAGAATGAGCTAGGGCGTGTTAACGCTAATTTCTCGCGGCAACCCTTTGGGCACGCCGCCGAGTCCGCCCCCTGACTCCGGCGCATTGCGCGCAGGCGCGGGCGCTTGCGCAGCGGCGGCTTCGGCTGCCTGCGCCGCGCGCGCTTTAAGCGTTCTTGTAGGCCGATTCGCGATTCGCCACCGAGACTTGATCCTCGCGAGTGGTTTTAAGCACGCCAGCTTAAGACGTGCTGCATCTCACAATCTGCTTGTCTTGAACGTATTACATTGTTTCGGGTCACCCGTTTTTGCACCGATGCTGAACCAGCGCATACGCTGTTCCGAGGAGCCGTGGGTGAAGGATTCGGGTACGACGACTCCGCGCGCCCGTCTTTGCAGGCGGTCGTCGCCGACGCCGCTGGCGGCGGCGAGGGCTTCTTCGACATCACCTGCTTCGAGGATGTGGCGTGCCTGATCGGCGTGATACGCCCAGATGCCGGCGAAGCAATCGGCCTGCAACTCCATGCGCACTTGCAGGGCATTGCTTTGCGCTTCGCTGGCATGGCTGCGGGCGGCATTGACCTTGTCGGCAAGGCCGAGCAGGTTTTGCACATGGTGGCCGACTTCGTGAGCGACGACGTAGGCTTGCGCAAAATCGCCGGGTGCGCCGTAGCGGCTGGCGAGGTCGTTGAAAAAGCTCATGTCGAGATAGAGCTTGCGATCGCCGGGGCAATAGAACGGCCCCATGGCGGCTTGTGCGAAGCCGCAGGCCGACTCGACTTGTCCGCTGAACAGCACCAGCTTGGGCCGCTCGTACTGGCTGCCGGATTGCTTGAAGATTTCGCCCCAGGTGTCTTCGGTGTCGGCCAGCACGATGGACATGAATTTCTTTTCGCGCTCATCTTCCGGGCTGGAGGGCGCGGATGAGGTCTGCTGTTGTGCGGGTGTCAGATTGCCGACCTGATTCAGCACGACCGAGGGATCCACGCCGAAATACAGGGCGATCAGTGCAATGACGATCGTACCGATGCCGCCACCGATCAGCCCCTTGCCGCCGACGCTCATCCCGCGGCGGTCTTCAATGTTGTCGCTTTCACGTCCGTTGTCCAGGCGCATCATTCCACCTCGCTATAAATTGTTGATCGTTCCCGATATGTTCGGCGTATCTCACCCCCCCAGCCCTCTCCCTCAAGGAGGAGGGGGAATTTCGCAGCGTAATTTCTTTCCTTAACGCTTGCCGCCAAACAGGCTGCCCAGCACGCCGCGGATGATGGAGCGGCCGACCTGGCTGCCGATGGCGCGGGCGGCGGACTTGGCCATCGCCTCGGCTGCGCCTTCACGCCGTCCGCCGCTCCCGCCGAGGAGGTCACCCAGCACGCCGCCCAGGCCGCCCCCCGATTCCGGAGCATTGCGTGCAGGCGCGGGCGCTTGCGCCGCGGCGGCTTCGGCCGCCTGCGCCGCGCGCGCCTTCAGCAGTTCAAATGCCGATTCGCGATCCACCTGTTTTTCATAATGTCCGGCGATGAGCGAATTCTGGATCAGCACACGGCGCTCGGCCTCGGTGATCGGGCCGATCTGCGCCTGCGGTGGCAGGATCAATGCGCGTTCGGTGACGCAGGGCTTGCCTTTCTCGTCGAGCATCGACACCAGCGCCTCGCCCACGCCGAGTTCCATGATGGCGGCCGCTTCGTCGAGCGCCGTGTTGTCGCGCATGGTCTCGGCGGCGGCACGCACGGCCTTCTGGTCTTTCGGGGTGAAGGCGCGCAGCGCGTGCTGCACGCGGTTGCCCAGTTGCGCGGCGACCTTGTCGGGGATGTCGGCCGGGTTCTGGGTGACGAAAAACACCCCGACGCCCTTGGAACGGATCAACCGCACCACCTGCTCGATCTTGTCCACCAGCGCGTCGGGTGCGTCCTCGAACAACAGATGCGCCTCGTCGAAAAAGAACACCAGTTTGGGTTTGTCGAGATCGCCCGCCTCCGGCAGTTTTTCGAACAGTTCCGACAACAGCCACAGCAGCAGCGTCGAATACACCTTGGGCGCGGTCATCAGCCTGTCCGCCGCCAGGATATTCACGATGCCGCGCCCGCCGTCGGTCTGCATCAGGTCGTCGATATTGAGCATCGGCTCGCCGAAGAGCTTCTCGCCGCCCTGGGACTCCAGTGTCAGCAGACCGCGCTGGATCGCGCCGACCGAGGCGGTCGAGATGTTGCCGTATTCGGTGGTGAAGTCCTTGGCGCTATCGCCGACGAATTGCAGCATCGCGCGCAGATCCTTCAGGTCCAGCAGCGCGAGACCATTGTCGTCCGCCACCTTGAACACCAGATGCAGCACGCCCGCCTGGGTTTCGTTGAGCGCCAGCATGCGGGACAGCAGCAGCGGCCCCATGTCGGAGATGGTGGCGCGCACCGGATGGCCCTGCTCGCCCCACACGTCCCAGCAGGTGACGGGGAAGGCGGTATGCGCAAAACCGGCGAGGCCCAGTTGTGCCACCCGCGCCTCGACCTTGGGATTGCCGCCGCCCGCCTTGGCAATACCGGAGAGATCGCCCTTCACGTCCGACATGAAGCAGGGCACGCCGATGCTGGAGAAATGCTCGGCCAGCACCTGCAGCGTGACGGTCTTGCCGGTACCGGTGGCGCCGGTGATGAGGCCGTGGCGGTTGGCCATCTGCGGCAGCAGAAAAATCTCGGTCTGGTCGTTCTTGGCGATGAGCTGGGGCGCGGTCATGACGGCTCCTGGGTGTGTGATACGGGAATTTTAGCGGGTTTGACTGCGCCGGGCCGGGCGCCTTGGTTCAGATTTCGTTCCACAACCATGCCGCTCCGCGCACCCCGCTGGAATCGCCATGCCTGGGCGGGACGAGCCGGGTGTCGATGCGGTCGGAAAACACATAGCGCGGCCACAGTCTGGGCACGGTGTCGTAGAGCCGCTGGATGTTGGACAGCCCGCCGCCCAGCACGATGACATCGGGGTCGAGGATGTTGATGACCCCGGCGAGCGCCCGCGCCAGGCGTTCCTCGTAGCGGGCGAGCGTCTTGCTGCACGGGCCGTAGCCCGCGGCGGCGAGCTGGGCGATCTCGTGCGCGGGCAGGTCTTCGCCGCCGTAGCGCACATGATCCGCAGCCAGCGCCGGGCCGGACAGCCATGCCTCGATGCAGCCTTTCTTGCCGCAATAGCAGGGTGGGCCGTTGCATTCCCGCTCGCTGGGCCAGGGGTGGACGATGCGTTCGCCGGTGGCGGGGTGGTGGCCGGTTTCCACAAAGTCGGCCTGGACATCGCGGAACTGGAAATAGGGCAGGGGGTTGTGGCCCCATTCGCCGGCAATGCGGTTGGGCCCGTCGAGAATGCGGCCATGGGCGACGATGCCGCCGCCCACGCCGGTGCCGAGGATGACGCCGAAGACGATGTGGGCGCCCGCCGCCGCACCGTCGGTGGCTTCCGACAGCGCGAAGCAGTTGGCGTCGTTGCTGAGGCGGATTTCGCGCTCCAGCGCGGCTTCCAGATCGGCCTTGAGCGGCTGGCCGATGAGGCAGGTGGAATTGCAGTTTTTCATGCGGCCGCTGGCGAGGGACAGCGCCCCCGGCGTGCCGATGCCGAGGGTAGCTGCCGCGCCCAGTTCCGCTTCCGCTTGCCGGACCAGATTCACCACGGCCTCGACCGTGGCCCGGTAACCGGTTTGCGGCGTGGCGACGCGGCGGCGCAGCAATTCGCGGCCCGTCATCATCCAGCGCCATGATCTCGATCTTGGTGCCGCCGAGGTCGATGCCGAAGCGAAGCGCCTTGTTCACGGTGGTAAAATCCTTCGCTCGTTATGAGTCGGAAATAAAAGCCATGGCAGGACATTCCAAATGGGCCAACATCCAGCACCGCAAAGGGCGTCAGGACGCCAAGCGCGGCAAGGCCTTCACCAAGCTTATCAAGGAAATCACCGTGGCGGCCAAGATGGGCGGCGGCGAGCCCAATTTCAACCCGCGATTGCGGCTGGCGATCGACAAGGCCAAGGCCGAATCGATGCCGAAGGACAACATTGAAAATGCGATCAAGCGTGGCACCGGCCAGCTCGACGGCGTGAACTACGAGGAGGTGCGCTACGAGGGCTATGGCATCGGCGGCGTCGCGGTGATGGTCGATTGCCTGACCGACAACAAGACCCGCACGGTGGCCGACGTGCGCCACGCTTTCGTCAAGCACGGCGGCAATATGGGCACCGACGGCTGCGTGGCGTTTCAGTTCAAGCATTGCGGACAGATCATCCTGGAGCCGGGCGCCAGCGAGGATGCGGTGATGGAGGCCGCGCTCGACGCCGGCGCCGACGACGTCATCCCCAACGAGGATGGCTCGATCGAAGTGCTGACCTCGCCCGATCCCAAGGAATTCGAGGCAGTGAAAGTTGCGCTGGAGAAGGCCGGGTTCAAACCGGCGGTCGCCGAGATCACCATGCGTGCCGAGGGCGAGACCGAACTGGTGGGCGACGACGCGGTGAAGATGCAGAAAATCCTCGACGCGCTCGATTCGCTCGACGACGTGCAGGATGTCTACACCAACGCGGTGTTGCCAGAATGACCCGGGTTTGCTAATGTGGTCAGAATGAAATGACCACATGGAGCAATCATGGATTTGCCCGCAACCGAATTCAAGGCCAAATGCCTCGCCTACCTTGACCAGGTGGCGAGGACGCGTGCCGAAATCACCCTGACCAAGCACGGCCGCGCCGTCGCCAGGCTGGTTCCGGTGGAAGAATCGGTTCCGGTGGTGTTTGGCCGGTTGGCCGGTACGGTGCAAGTGCGCGGCGATTTGATTTCACCGGCTGACGACACCTGGGAGGCCGATGCCTGAGGCGGGGCTGATCCTCGATACCCATGTCTGGATTTGGCTCGAATCCGACCCTGGCCAGATCGGCACGCACGCGGTGGCGCGGATCAACGAGGCGGCAAAGCACGGGGGCCTGTGGGTGTCGGTGATGTCGGTATGGGAGATCGGCATGCTGGTGGCCAAGGATCGCATCAGGCTGTCGATGCCGGTTGACGAATGGGTGCGCCAGGCGTCCGCCACGCCGAGCATGCAGATGCTGGGCGTAATTCCCGAGATCGCGCTGGAGTCGACGCGACTGCCCGACGCGCCGCATGGCGACCCGGTTGACCGCCTTTTGATGGCGAGCGCACGCGTTCACAATCTCACCCTCATCACGTCTGACGAAAAAATCCTGGCCTATGCTGCGCAAGGGCATATGAAAGCGCTGAAAGCGTGAACGGCCATCGCATTCTCGGTATCGATCCCGGCCTCAGGCTGACCGGCTTCGGCGTGATCGAACAGACCGGCCAGAAACTGGCCTACGTCGCCAGCGGCGTGATCAAAAGCGGCGAGGGCGAATTACCGCAAAGGCTGGGGGTGCTGTTCTCCGGCCTGAACGAAGTGATCGCCACCTATCGGCCCGATACCTGCGCGGTGGAAATCGTCTTCGTCAACGTCAATCCGCAGTCCACGCTGCTGCTCGGGCAGGCGCGCGGCGCGGCCATCTGCGCTGCCGTATCGCGCGACCTGAGGGTGGCGGAGTACACCGCGCTGCAAATCAAGCAGGCAGTGGTCGGCCACGGCAAGGCCGCCAAGGAGCAGGTACAGGAAATGGTCAAGCGCCTGCTCAGCCTGCCTGTTGCACCCACCGCCGACGCCGCCGACGCGCTCGCCTGCGCCATCACCCATGCGCACGGCAGCCACCTGGGCAATCAATCCACGGCGGGCTATCGGGTGAAAGGCGGACGGCTGGTATGAACAGGGGCGAGAGATGATCGGCAGAATCACCGGCACGCTCGCCGCCAAACAACCGCCGCAGGTGCTTGTGGACGTCAACGGTGTTGGCTACGAGATCGACGTGCCGATGAGCACCTTCTATAACCTGCCCGCGCTAGGCGAGAAAATCAGCCTGCTGACCCATCTGGCGATTCGCGAAGACGCGCACCTGCTTTACGGCTTCGGCAGCGAGATCGAACGCGCCGCATTTCGCGAGCTGCTGAAAGTCTCCGGCATCGGCGCCAAGACCGCCTTGTCGGTGTTGTCCGGGCTGTCGGTGAATGATCTGTCCGTCGCCATCGCTGCGCAGGAAATCGGCCGCATCGTCAAAGTCCCCGGTATCGGCAAGAAAACCGCCGAGCGGCTGTTGCTCGAACTGAAGGGCAAACCGGTGTTCGCCGGGGCGATTGCCAGTGCGGTTCCCACAGGGGTGTCGGACGACGTCCGTCAGGCCCTGCTTGCTCTGGGGTACAACGACAAGGAAGCCACAGCCGCCATGCAGAAACTGGCCGCCGATCTGCCAGTGTCCGATGCGATCCGGCAGGCCTTGCAGCTGCTGTCTAAAGGGTAATATTCGCACATGATCGAAACCGACCGCCTCATCGCCCCCGCCGCCGAGAGCCCGCAGGAAGAGCAGGTCGAGCGCGCGCTGCGCCCGCGCACGCTCGCCGAATACGTCGGCCAGGCGAAGGCGCGCGAACAGCTTGAAATCTTCATCCATGCCGCGAGGAATCGCAGCGAGGCGCTCGATCACGTGCTGTTGTTCGGCCCGCCCGGGTTGGGCAAGACGACGCTGGCGCACATCATCGCGCGCGAGATGGGGGTCAATCTGCGGCAGACTTCGGGTCCGGTGCTGGAGCGGGCGGGCGATCTCGCAGCCTTGCTCACCAACCTGGAGCCGCACGACGTGCTGTTCATCGACGAGATTCATCGCCTCTCGCCGGTGGTGGAGGAAGTGCTCTATCCGGCACTGGAGGATTTCCAGATCGACATCATGATCGGCGAAGGTCCGTCGGCGCGCTCGGTCAAGCTCGACCTGCCGCCTTTCACGCTGGTGGGTGCGACGACGCGGGCGGGGATGCTGACCAACCCGCTGCGGGACCGCTTCGGCATTGTGGCGCGACTGGAGTTCTATTCTGCGGAGGAACTCGGTTTCATCGTGCACCGCTCGGCGGGTTTGCTGAAAATGGAACTGGACGAAGCGGGTGCGCTGGAAATCGCGCGCCGCTCGCGCGGTACGCCACGCATTGCCAACCGGCTGTTGCGGCGCGTGCGCGACTACGCCGAGGTGAAGGCGGACGGGCGCGCGACCGGCGCGGTGGCGGATGCGGCGCTCATCATGCTGGACGTGGATCGCGCCGGGCTGGACGTGATGGACAGAAAACTGCTCTGTGCCGTGGTGGAAAAATTCATGGGCGGGCCGGTGGGGCTGGACAATCTGGCGGCGGCCATAGGCGAGGAGCGCGACACCATCGAGGACGTGCTGGAGCCTTTTCTCATCCAGCAGGGCTATCTGCAGCGCACGCCGCGCGGACGCATCGCGACGGCGCTGAGCTACCGGCACATGGGATTGACGATGCCAGCCAGCCATCCGAACGCGGAATTATTCAGCAGCGATACGTGAGCGCGCATTTCACCTTCCCCATCCGGGTGTATTGGGAAGACACCGATGCCGGCGGCGTGGTGTATTACGCCAACTACCTCAGGTTCATGGAGCGTGCGCGCACGGAATGGCTGCGCAGTCTGGGGGTCGAGCAGGACGCACTGCGGGATGAGCTCGGCGTGGTATTTGTGGTGCGGCGGGTGGAGATCGACTACCTTGCCCCGGCGCGCTTCAATGATGCGCTGAGGGTTACGGTGCGGCTGACCGGGACGACGCGCACCACGCTGACCGTCACCCAGCAGGTTGCCAGCGACGCCCCGCGGGCGCGGGCGCTGATAAGGCTTGCCTGCGTTGACGCGGCCAGTTTCAAACCCGCTAGAATACCCGCGTCCATCCTTGAAAAACTGCCCATAGCGCCGTGAACGCCGATCTCAATCAAGACCTTTCCCTGCTGCACCTTGTTGTCCACGCCTCGATTGCGGTGCAAGTCGTGCTGGGGCTGTTGCTCATCGCGTCGATGTTGTCGTGGTGGTATATCTTCATCAAGATGTTCGCATTGAAGCGCGCCACGCGCATCACCGAGAGTTTCGAGAAGGAGTTCTGGGGCGGCGGCGATCTCAATGCGATGTTTCAGCGTGTCTCGGCGGAGCGCGACGATTCGGGTGAAATGGAGCGCATTTTCGAAGCGGGCTTCCGCGAGTTTCTCAAGCTGCGGCGGCAGGTCGGGGTGTCGGTCCCCGTCATCATGGATGGCACGCGCCGCGCGATGCGCGCCACCTACCAGCGCGAGGTGGACCGGCTGGAATCGCATCTGTCCTTTCTTGCCACCGTGGGTTCGGTGTCGCCCTATATCGGCCTGTTCGGCACGGTGTGGGGCATCATGCTGGCGTTCCAGAGTCTGGCTTCGGTGTCACAGGCAACGCTTGCCCAGGTGGCGCCGGGCATTGCCGAGGCGCTCATCGCTACCGCCATGGGCCTGTTTGCCGCGATCCCCGCCGTGGTCGGCTACAACCGCTTCACTCATGACATCGACCGCCTGGCCAATCGCATGGAAAGCTTCATGGAGGAGTTCTCCAACATCCTGCAACGCCAGGCAACCAAGCCGGGTTGAACCATGGCGCGCACGCGTAAACTTGTCGCCCAGATCAATGTCGTGCCTTTGATCGACGTGATGCTGGTGCTGCTCGTCGTGTTCATGATTACCGCGCCGTTCATCAATCCCGGGCAGGTGGATTTGCCCAGCGTCGGCAAGACCGCGCAAACCCCATCGCTGCCCCTGGAAGTCATTATCAAGGAGTCCGGCGAATTCAGGCTGCTTGATCGCGCCGGCGACAACCTGGAACGCAGCGTGCAGAAATCGCTGCTTGCCGACGAAATCCGCGCCCTGCATCGTGCTCGCCCCGATCAGCCGGTCGTCATCGCCGCCGACAAGGGTGTACGCTACCAGGAGGTGATGGACGTGATGACCCTGCTGCAGCAAGCCCGTATCGCCCGTATCGGGCTGCTTGCCCGGCCTGCCCCATGAATGTCCAGGAAGGGCCGCATCTTTTTGCGAGGCGCGGTCCGGATGTGGCGGCGGGTGCGCTGGCACTGGTGGTGCATGGCGTGTTCTTTCTGATGCTGGTGTTTGGCGTTTCCTGGCAAACCCAGCACCCAGCGCCGGTGATGGTGGATTTGTGGGAGGCCCTGCCCGAGCCCCCGCCGCCAGCACCGCCGGTCGAGCCGCCGCCGGCACCCGAGCCCGCTCCGGTTCCCGTGGTGAAAGAGGTGCCCCCACCCAGAGCGCCGGACATCGCGCTGGAAAAGAAAAAGAAAGCGGAGGCCGAACAGCAGAAGAAGTTCAAACAGGCGCTGCAAGCCGAGCAGAAGGCGTTGGCGGAAGCTGCGCGCCTGGAGGCGGAGCAGATGAAGAAAGCGCGCGAGCAGCAGATCGCCGTGCAAAAAAAGCGCGAAGCCTTGAAGCGGATGGAAGAGGAAGATTTACAGCAGAACATGATGAACGAGGAACTCGCCAGCGAGTCGCGCCAGATCAAACAGATGGAGTCAAGGGCCGCGGCGTCGAAACGTGCCGCGGAAGTGGCGCGCAGCGTGGGGCAATACAAGAACATGATAAGCGCCAAGGTGCGTGGCAACACGCGGCTGCCGGACAATCTCAAGGGCAATCCGCAGGTCAAGTGTCTGGTCAAATTGATGCCAACCGGCGAGGTGCTGGACGTGCGGGTGATACAGGGGAGCGGCATCCCGGCGTATGACGATGCGGTGGAACGCGCCATTCGCAAATCCTCTCCCTTGCCGTTGCCGGAGGACCGGGATGCACGGGCGGCGTTCGTGCCCGAAGTGACGCTGGTGCACCGCCCCAGGGAATAGGGCATTTAACGTGATCATCGCAAAGCGATATTCCGTCCCCCTCTCCTGTGGGACCTCGGTGCCCCGCAGCGGTAGCGGGCAGGGGTGAGGGAACGGACACGGGAGAAGCGAGGTTCATGATTCGGGGCGGCGCTTCTCGCCATGTCCATTTGCATGAGGCAGTTCGTCTTCGGCCTGTGATAAAATCACACCAGTTTTTTGCGGATACTTTCTGTACTGTCTGGATTCCCGTGGCGATTTTTCGTACCCTGCTTCTGTTCCCCCTGTTGCTTGCTGGCCTGGTCCTCTCCAGCGTCCCGGCATTCTCTGCCATGGAGATCCAGGTTGTCGGCGGCGCCAGCAACAAGATAGCGGTGGCCATGGTGCCATTTCAGGGCGCCGCCGATCAGCCCAAACTTTCATTGACCCAGGTTGCCGGGGACGATCTCAGTCGCAGCGGCCAGTTCCGCCTGGTGGAAACGACAGGCGCCCAACAGCCGACCGAACCGGCGCAGGTCGATTACAAGCTCTGGCGCGACAGGGGCGCCGAGGCGCTGGTGATCGGGCAGATCATGAGTTTGCCGGGCGGGCGATTTGAAGTTCGATTCCGTCTTGTGGACGCAATCAAGCAAACCCAGCTTGCCGGATACAGCTACAACATTTCGTCCGAGCAATGGCGTGCCACGGCACATGAAATTGCCGATGTGGTTTATGAAAAGCTGACCGGAGTGAAAGGCGTGTTCGGATCGCGCATTGCCTTCGTGCAAAAGCGCGGCAAGAATTTCGAACTGCGCGTGGCCGATGCCGACGGGCAAAACCCGCATACTGTGGTGCGTTCCGGCGAACCGCTGATTTCCCCTGTGTTCTCTCCCGATGGCTCACGCCTGGCTTATGTTTCGTTCGAGGACAAGAAACCGATCGTCTATGTGCAATCGCTGCGCGACGGCGAACGTCGTCAGGCGGCGGCATTCAAGGGTTCCAATTCCGCACCGGCGTGGTCGCCCGACGGTAGCCGGCTGGCGGTGGTTCTGACGCGTGACGAGGCTTCGCAGATTTATATCATCAACGCCGACAGCAGCGGCGTGACCCGGCTTACCCAGGGTGGCAACCTCGATACCGAGCCGGTCTGGTCACCTGACGGCCAAACCATTTATTTCACTTCCGACCGGGGTGGCAGCCCGCAGATTTACCGTATGCCTGTCAGCGGCGGCGAGCCCAAACGCGTCACCTTTAGCGGCAGTTACAATGTTTCCCCGGCGATCAGTCCGGATGGCAGGCTGCTTGCCTATATCCAGCGGGAAGGAGGGCGCTTCCAGGTCGCGGTAATGGAACTGGTTTCCGGTCAGACCCGAGTACTGACCGATAGCGCAATGGATGAATCCCCCAGTTTTGCACCCAACAGCCAGTCCGTGCTATACGCCACCGTTCAGGGTGGGCGCGGCATACTCGGCACGGTCAGCATAGACGGAAGAACCCGCGCGCGCCTCTCGGAAAACGGCGCCGATGCACGTGAGCCGGCTTGGGGACAATGAAATTTTCGTCCTCTCATAAAGTTGTCATGCGTAACACCGTTATCGGTTTATCGGCGTTTCTGGTTCTGGGCGGATGTGCCGGGACCACGAATCAGGCCATGATTGAACCTGCCGGCCCCACCAACACTCCCAGCGTTGTGGCTGGGGTTCCCGCGACCGTGCAGACGAAGGTTTCAGCCGGTGCGAGTAATGCCCTGCCGGATCGGGCGCTAATCGAACCCGTCATCGTCCCGGTTGTGGCAGCCGGGACCGTGCAGCCGGTACACACCATCCAGGCGCCGTCAGCCCGGCAGAGCTGTCAGACCCCGGACCGGACAGAGCCGGCGAACACGGTTTCGGTACTGACACCGATCGATGAGTTGAGCGCGGTCCGCATGCAGCCAAACCTGAGTTCAGCCAGACGTCCGATCCTTGTCGGTGCATCATGCTAACTCGGGCCAATAGCGCACAACAGGCCTTGGCCCCTGGGGTGATTCCAGCTCAGGCCCGCGATGTTTCGAATGAACCCAAGCGCTAATCGGGGCGCACAGGAGGAGAGAAGATGAACAAGATATGGTGGCCAGTACTGCTCGCTTTGGCCTTGTCCGCATGTGAAACGACGCCTGATACCAAGGCCACGGTGGAGGACCGTACCGCCGCCAAAGGGGCAAGCGGCAGCACGACAACGGCGACCCCCGCCAAGAGTGCTGCTGGCGACGCCAAGGCTTCGGCCAAGGGGGCTGAAACCACTGCGTTGGGAGACGGTGCAGTGTCCGGGGCCGCGATCGATAGCAAACCGCTGGAGGTCAGCAAGCCCGGTTTCTCCGGCGACCCGCGCAAGGACCCGGCCAGTCCGCTTTCCAAGCGCATCATTTATTTTGACTACGACAGCTACGAGGTGAAACCCGAGTATCAGCCTGTGTTGGAGGCGCACGCCGGCTACCTGTTGCCCAAACGCGACGCGAAAGTCATCGTGCAGGGGCATACCGACGAGCGTGGCAGCCGGGAATACAATCTGGCACTGGGCCAAAAACGCGCGGAGGCTGTTCGCAAGTCGTTGATGGTAATAGGCGTTACCGACGTCCAGGTGGAGTCGGTGAGCTTTGGCGAGGAAAAGCCGCGCTCTGAAGAAAAGACCGAGAAGGGCTATGCCGAGAATCGTCGTGTTGAAATTATCTACTCTGACGAATAATTTTGTCTGATGAGTCGCATATGGTTGATCCTGCTTCTGAGCCTGAGCCTTCCGGTTGCGGCGAGTGAGGGGGATCTCACCCGTCAGTTGCTGGAGTTGCAACTCCAGACACGCACCCTGGATAGCCGGCTCGATAAAGTCGATGCGGCCATCCTGCAGAATCAGCAGTTGCTGGGTCTTCTCAACGAAGTCGAGGCGCTGAAATCGGAGGTATCCAAGCTACGCGGCCAGGTTGAACTCCAGACCCATCATTTCGATACGCTGGAGAAGCGACAGAAAGATTTGTATGTCGATCTTGACCGCCGCATTGCCGAACTGAGTAAACCCACAGTGCCGCCTGCCGCCCCGGCAACGCCTGCTGCGCCTTCTGGCCAGGCTTCCGCACCCGCGGCATCCCCGCCGGTGGCGCCTGCCGCTGTCTCGGACACTTCCCCGGCCCTACCGCAGCTCGACCCGCTGCTGGAATCCAGAACTTATGAGGCCGCGCTCAATCAATTCAAGGGAGCAAATTACGCGGGCGCGATTGCCGGCTTCAAGGGTTTCCTGAAAGCCTATCCCGACAGCGCACTCGCAGCCAACGCGCAATACTGGATTGGTTATGCCCACTTCGCCTTGAAGGATTTCAGGAGCGCATTGGCGCAACAGCAGAAACTGGTCATGGTTTATCCCGGCAGTGCCAAGGTGCCTGATGCCCTGCTCAATATTGCGAGCAGCCAGGTCGCGTTGAATGACCTGGCCGGCGCCCGCAAGACCCTCGAAGAAATCGTCGCCAAACATCCCGCAAGCAATGCCGCCACACTCGCGGCCAAGCGGCTTGCGGCGCTGAAATAATCTTGGCGGTAGGCGCAATCACGCTCCGGATTACGGAGCTGTTCCATTCTCTGCAGGGAGAAACCAGCCGGGCCGGCTTGCCTACTGTGTTTGTCCGCCTGTCGGGTTGCCCCTTGCGCTGCCGCTGGTGTGATACGACCTACAGTTTCCACGGCGGCGAGACGGTTGAACTCGATGCTGTGCTGGCGCGAATTGCCAGCTATGACACACCCGTGGTCTGTGTCACCGGGGGCGAACCGCTGGCTCAGAAAAACTGTCTGCCTTTGCTGAAAGCCCTGTGCGATGCCGGTTATTCCGTGTCGCTCGAAACCAGCGGAGCATATGACATCAGCGGAGTGGATGCGCGGGTATCGCGCATTGTCGATATCAAACCGCCGGATTCGGGCGAAGCCGGGCGCAACCGCTGGGAGAATCTCACGCATCTTACCCAGCATGACGAAGTGAAATTCGTTCTTGCCAATCGCGCGGACTACGACTGGGCGCTCGACATCATCCGCCAGCACCAGCTTGCCGCCCGTTGCCCCATCCTGTTTTCTCCTGTGCAGGATGAATTGCCCACCGCACAACTTGCCGACTGGATTCTGGCGGATCGCGTAGCGGTGCGCATGCAGGTGCAACTGCACAAGCTGGTGTGGGGAAATGTGCCCGGAAAATGAGCCAGCCCGCAGTCATTTTGCTGTCTGGCGGACTGGATTCCGCCACCGTGCTGGCAATCGCGCGCAAGCAAGGCTTTGCGTGTCATGCCCTGAGTCTCGATTATGGCCAGCGCCATAACGCCGAATTGGTGGCAGCCCGTCGCGTGGCGCTAAGCCTGGGCGCGGTTGAGCATCGCATCATCCCGCTTGGTTTGGGCCAGTTTGGCGGGTCGGCCCTGACCGATGCCGCCATAGCCGTGCCGGAAACGCCGACCCAGGGCATTCCCGCCACCTATGTGCCTGCGCGCAACACGGTCATGCTGGCCCTGGCTTTGGCCTGGGCCGAAGTATTGGGCGCGCGCGACATCTTCATCGGGGTCAACGCTGTCGATTATTCGGGCTATCCTGACTGCCGGCCCGAATTTATCGACGCGTTCGAGCGCATGGCCAACCTGGCGACCAAAGCCGGAATCGAAGGGGCGCATTTGCACGTCCATGCACCCCTGCAACATCTCACCAAGGCGGAAATCATCCGCCTCGGCAATTCGCTGGGAGTGGATTATGCGCAAACCGTGAGCTGCTATCAGGCGGACGAGGCCGGGCGCGCCTGTGGGCGCTGTGATGCCTGCCGCCTGCGCCGGGCGGGGTTCGAAGCGGCAGGGATGAAAGACCACACTTTATATTAGGGAAAGCTGCATTTAGTGGTTTAATGCTTGCTTAAGCCCTACCCCTAGAGAATAATCCCCTGGGAGCAGTAAAGAATTCTTGATTCGGAGAAAACATGGAAGGAATGGATGTAATCAGTCAGGTCATCACGGCCCTGGGCTGGGATGCGAACGATGCACATGTCAAAACGCATGTGGTCGCCTGGCTGGGCTTTCTTCTGGCGTTCATTTTTGGCTATGTCGGCAACAAAACCCATTTCTGCACCATGGGCGCCGTATCAGATATCGTGAACATGGGCCATTGGGGCCGCATGCGGGCCTGGTTGCTGGCAATCGCCGTCGCCATCATCGGCACAACCCTGCTGGTGTACCTGGGCGATCTTGACGTCTCCAAAACCATCTATACCGGCGCCAATTTCTACTGGCTCGCTGCCCTGGTCGGCGGATTGACCTTTGGCGTCGGCATGACCCTGGCAGGCGGATGCGGCCAGCGCACCCTGGTGCGCATGGGGGGCGGCAACCTCAAATCCATCGTGGTCTTCCTGTTCATGGGGTATGCCGCGCTGGTTACCCTGCGCGGCATATTTGGCTCATTCCGCCTCAATGTCCTGCAGGCCCAACCCGTTACCGTCAATTTCGAAGGCATGCAAACCCTGCCTGCCTTGCTGGGCTGGGCCGGCAACTCGGGAACGCTTGCAATCGGTCTTGCCATCGGGATCGCACTTCTGTTCTTCGTCTTTGCCAGCAAGGATTTCCGTCACAGTGGCGATAACATTCTGGCGGGCATCGTGGTGGGGCTGGTCGTGGCCGCGGGTTGGTATGTCACCGGAAGATTCGGCTTTGGAGAAGATCCCGATACCATGGAAATGGTTCACCTCGCCACCAATTCGCACTTGGCGGAATCCATGACTTTCGTGGCGCCGCTGGGCTATACCATGGATTTGTGGGCCTATTGGACCGATGAAGCCACCATCATAACCTTTGGCGTCGCCAGTGTACTGGGCGTGATTGTCGGATCCCTGGCTTATGGCGTTACGCGCAAGACCTTCCGCTGGGAATCCTTCAATTCAGCACAGGACATGCTTCGACACATCGTCGGTGCCACTCTCATGGGATTTGGCGGGGTAACAGCGTTAGGCTGCACCATCGGCCAGGGAGTGACCGGTGTGTCCACCTTGTCCATTTCGTCTTTTATCGTGCTGGCTTCCATTATTGCTGGTGCGGCCATCACCATGAAGGTACAGTATGCCCTGATGATGCGTGAAGGATAAAAGCCTTAACTTTTATGACGATTTGGTCGATGTAGTCCAAATGAACCTTGACCCCTGTTACCAAACTTGCTAGGGTCACACCGAATGACCTCTGGGTCTGAAAGGATGGAATTGAAAAAATTGATAAGCGCCCTATGCTTTGCGCTGGCGGCAGGTTTCACATCCCAGGCACTGGCAGGCAAAGCGGTGAATTTCATCTTCACCGATACCAAGGGCAAAACCATACAATTGTCCGACTATCGCGGCAAATGGGTTCTGGTTAACTTCTGGGCGCCGTGGTGCCCGCGCTGCAAGATGGAGTTCACCACGCTCAACGACCTCGATGCGAAAGATGATTTCGTTGTCATAGGTGTCGTCATGGACTACGGCATTGACGTAGGCTCGGCATATAACACAATCCAGCGATTCAACCTGCGCTACCCGCATATTCTCGGAGGCAACCGCCGCGACCCCGGCAATCCGTCCATGCAGGTAGGACCGGTAGATTTCTATCCCACCTCCTACATTTATGCGCCCAATGGCGAGATCGTCATGTTCGTCCCAGGCGCCGTCAGCAAACAGAAAATGCTGGCTTTCATGCAATCCTGGGAACGGGAGAATCCCACCCAGTTCGCCAAGGCTCCCGCTCCCCAGCCGCCTCAGGTGACGGCCCCTCCCGTGGCGGTCAGCGCGCCGCTGGTTGACTCTGGCGTCAAAGACGCCAGCCTTGCCAGGCCTGCTCCCGCAGCGAGTGCGACCAAGTCCAGTGTCAAGTCCAGTGTACAGGCACAGAACAAAAAAAAAGTGACCATGTAGTGCAATAGCGTGATTTCACTTCATCGGAAAACAGAAGAACGGGGGAGACCCCGTTTTTTTATTTAAGTTAGTGGACTTTTAGTGGACTTCTCCACTATTTCTGTACTGCATTTGCAAACGCAGCCTCGCATTTATTTTTCTTTCCAGGATGACCCCTTGCTTCTTAAGCCCCATGATGTAGTAGTTCAACCGGTACACGAGCGTGCTCATGACGCCAGCCAGGTTCTTTGTCTTAATAAACATAACGACTTCACGACACTGCGTCATTGGACAAGGCTGGTGCTTTGACGGTCTTTCTCAATCGAGTATAATTTCCGGCTTTGCAGGGTCGGTAGCTCAGCCGGTAGAGCAGCGGACTTTTAATCCGTTGGTCGCGAGTTCGAATCTCGCCCGACCCACCAGAAACCAGGCGGCTTGCGATATGCAGGCCGTTTTCAATTGTTGCCACCGCAGCCGATTGTGGCCGACTGCGGCGTCCGTGCCACAGGTGTTTCTATCATCCAATGCAAGGCACAAATTATGAAGGCGTAGCCCCCAAGGAGACTCCGATCCACTGTGGGCTTAGGCTCATAGTGGATCCGTATGCACCAGAAGGGGCTCGCGATGCTCCTTATGGCTACTCCGACTATCCGTGCCCTGAAGGACGTGAAAGATCGTGTGTGCAATACAGGGTAAAATGCGATTCTTGTCATGACCGTCCATCGTCTGTGAAACCCACCTTCCAGGACATCATTCTCACCCTGCAACACTATTGGGGCGAATGCGGCTGCGCGCTGTTGCAGCCCTATGACATGGAAGTGGGGGCGGGCACCAGCCATACTGCAACGTTCCTGCGGGCGCTTGGGCCCGAGCCCTGGAAAGCGGCCTATGTGCAGCCCAGCCGCCGCCCCAAGGATGGCCGCTATGGCGAAAATCCCAACCGCTTGCAGCACTACTACCAGTTCCAGGTGGTGCTGAAACCTGCACCCTCCGATATTCTGGAACTGTATCTCGGCTCGCTGAAAGCACTGGGTTTTGACCTTAACAAGAATGACGTGCGCTTTGTCGAGGACGACTGGGAAAACCCCACGCTCGGCGCCTGGGGGCTGGGCTGGGAGGTCTGGCTCAACGGCATGGAGGTGACCCAGTTCACCTATTTTCAGCAGGTGGGCGGCATCGACTGCAGGCCCATCACCGGCGAAATCACCTATGGGCTGGAACGTCTAGCCATGTACCTGCAAGGCGTGGAAAGCGTGTTCGACCTGACATGGACGGAGGGACTCACTTACCGTGATGTCTATCACCAGAACGAGGTCGAGCAGTCGGCCTACAACTTCGAGCATAGCGATGTCGAGTTTTTGTTGACTGCTTTTGGTGCGCACGAAAGACAGGCGCAGCACCTCATGGAACAGCAGCTTGCGCTGCCCGCCTATGAGCAGGTTCTGAAAGCGGCCCACACCTTCAACCTGCTGGATGCGCGCGGCGCGATTTCCGTCACCGAACGCGCCGCTTACATCGGCCGCATCCGTAATCTCGCGCGTGCTGTGGCGAGAAGCTACTTCGATAGCCGCGCGCGGCTGGGTTTTCCCATGGCGCCCAAGGCGTGGTCTGACGAGGTGCTGGCACAGATCGAAAAGGCAGAAAAGAAAGTGGCTGCGGCATGACCGCACAAAACCTGCTTGTTGAATTGTTCGTTGAAGAACTTCCACCCAAGGCGCTGAAGAAATTGGGTGAGGCATTTGCCGATCTGCTGTTTGAGGGGCTCAAGTCCAGGGGACTGGTGGGCGCTGACCAAGAATTTACTTCTTATGCATCACCCCGTCGCTTGGCTGCACATGTTTGCAATGTTTATGCAACCGCCCCAGACCAGGAAATCAAAAAGAAGTTGATGCCGGTTTCCATCGCGCTGGATAGCCAAGGCAAGCCGACTGAAGCTCTGCGAAAAGGGCTGGCAAAGGTAGGGCGGGCAGATATGGCTGATCTGTGGCCCAATGCGGTTGACGGCCCCGATAAGCTCTTTATGGCCAGTGACGGAAGAGTCGATGCGGTGTTCCTGCGTTCATTGGCTAAGGGCACGAGTTTGCAAGTCGGGTTGGAAAGTGCAATTGAGGAGGCACTGGATAAACTGCCCATCCCCAAGGTGATGACCTACCCGTTGGCTGATGGTTGGTCCCAGGTCAACTTTGTGCGGCCTGCCCATGGCCTGGTTGCGCTACATGGCAACGAAGTGGTGCCGGTATTCGTGCTGGGGCTGAACGCGACCCGCGAAACCCGGGGCCATCGTTTCGAGGCTAAGAACGATGTGATTGTCATCAAGGATGCTGACAGCTACGCTACACAGCTACGCGACGAGGGAGCGGTGATTGCCAGCTTTGAAGAACGTCGCAACGACATTGCGCGCCAGCTTGGTGAGGCCGCTGCCATAATCGGCTTGAAGGCCATTGAAGACGAAGCCCTGCTGGATGAAGTGACGGCACTGGTGGAAAGACCGAAAGTGTTGACCGGTGAGTTTGATGAAGCGTTTCTGGAGGTACCACAGGAATGTCTGATCCTGACCATGAAGGCCAACCAGAAATATTTCCCGCTGCTGGATGCGAACGGAAAACTGACCAACAAATTTCTTATCGTTTCCAACATCAATCCCGTCGATCCGTCCGCGGTAATTGGCGGGAACGAACGCGTGGTGCGCCCGCGACTGGCCGATGCCAAATTCTTCTTCGACCAGGACCGCAAGAAACCGCTGGAATCGCGCGTGCCGGGATTGGCCAAGGTCGTGTATCACAACAGGCTAGGCACCCAGGGCGAACGGATGGAACGGGTCATGTCCATTGCACGCGCTATTGGCGAGAAACTCGGCGGAGAAAACCTGGCCATGTTGGCTGACCGCGCCGCGCTACTGGCGAAGGCTGATCTGCTGACCCACATGGTGGGCGAGTTTCCCGAGTTACAGGGCATTATGGGACGCTATTACGCCCAGCATGACGGAATGGGCGACGTCATCGCGCTGGCCATCGAAGACCATTACAAACCCCGTTTCTCCGGCGATGCGCTCCCTCGTAACGACGTGGGCGTATGTGTTGCGCTGGCCGACAAGTTGGAAACGCTGGCGGGCATGTTCGGCATCGGGCAGGCGCCGACAGGCGACAGGGACCCCTTCGCTTTGCGCCGCCACGCGCTGGGCGTGTTGCGTATACTGATTGAGAAATCGCTGCCGCTGAGCCTTTTTGATCTGGTGGACACGGCATTTGCTGCATTCCAGAAGGGGACGCTAAGCGATGCGCACACGGATGTTGAGGCTTTCATGTTTGAGCGACTGGAAGGATTGATGCGCGAAGCCGGGTACACAACCAGCGAGGTGGATGCCGTGCTTTGTATGCGGCCAGAGCAGATTTCACTTGTACCCAAACAGCTTGATGCTGTGCGTGCCTTTAGAGCGTTGCCCGAATCCGGGAGTCTTGCCGCCGCCAACAAGCGCGTGGTCAATATTCTTAAAAAAACCCAGGGCGATATTCCTGTCGAGGTGGATCCCGCGCTGTTCAAGGAACCCTCCGAATGGGATTTGTATTCAGCTTTGCAGGCGATCAAGCCAAAATCCGATGCGGCCTTCAAGGCGGGTGACTTCACGATTTCCCTGCAAGTGCTTGCTGTTTTGAGAACACCGGTGGATGCCTTCTTCGACAACGTCATGGTGAACACGGACGAGGCGGCGCTCAAGGCCAATCGTCTTGCGCTCTTGTACCAACTGCGCCAGACCATGAATCATATGGCTGACATATCCAAGCTGGCCGTCTAGACTATCGGTATGAAACTCGTCATTCTCGATCGCGACGGCGTGATCAATTTCGATTCCGACCAGTTCATCAAGAGTCCGGAGGAATGGAAGCCCATCCCAGGCAGTCTGGAGGCGATTGCGCGCCTGACGCGCGAGGGCTGGCGGGTGGTGGTGGCGACGAACCAGTCCGGCCTGGCGCGCGGGCTGTTCGAGATGGCGACGCTGAATGCCATCCACGCCAAAATGCACAAGGCGGTGGCGGCGGCGGGCGGACGCATCGAAGCGGTGTTCTTTTGTCCGCATTCGGCGGAGATGGAATGCGATTGTCGTAAACCCAAGTCGGGCATGCTTGAAGAAATCGCTGCACGCTATGCATCCGATCTCAGTGGCGTGCCAGCCATCGGCGATTCCTTGCGCGATTTGCAGGCGGCGATGGCGGTGGGCGCGAACCCCATATTGGTCAAAAGCGGGAAAGGCGTCAAAACCCTGGCCGCAGGCGGGCTGCCAACAGGCATACCGGTGTTTGAAAATCTTGCCGAAGCGGTGGATAGCCTGCTCGCTGCTATCGAGGCGGCACGAATATAGTCTTATGAATGTGGTGCGCTCTGTGGTGTTTGCGCTGATGCAGACTGTGCTCACGCTATTCTTTAGCCTGGTCGCCTTCCTGAGTTTTCCTTTTTCCGCGCACACGCGCTATCAACTGGTTACCGGCTATAACCGCGCGGTCATCTGGCTGGCGCGCTGGGTATTGGGGATCCGCTACGTGGTGCGCGGGCGCGAGAACTTGCCCGCGATCCCGGCCGTTATTTTGTCCAAACACCAATCGGCGTGGGAGACGGTGGCTTTTCTGCGCCTGTTTCCCCCGGTGTCCCCGGTCATCAAACGGGAACTGCTCAAGGTTCCGTTTTTTGGCTGGGCTTTCCGTATGCTCAATCCCATTGCCATCGACCGGAGCGCTGGGCGCGAGGCGCTCAAGCAGATTGTGGCGCAAGGGCGGGACAGACTCGCACAAGGTTTCTGGGTGCTGGTGTTTCCCGAAGGCACGCGCGTTGCCGCCGGTGAAAGAGGCCGCTATGGCATCGGGGGTGGCTGGCTGGCGGCGGAAACCGGCGCCCCCGTGGTGCCGGTGGCGCACAACGCGGGCGAAGTCTGGCCAAAGAATGCCTTCGTCAAACGCCCTGGCACCATCACCGTCAGCATCGGCCCGATGATAGCCAGCAGTAACAAAAGCGCGGCCGAGATCACGCGCGAGGTCGAAGCCTGGATTGAAACTGAAATGGCCAATCTCCCTCATGCTGCCGCGCGCCAATAGCGGCTTCCTTGAGATAGGAAACACGGCGGTTCCGTTTGAACTGCGCCGTTCACGCCGCCGCCGCACCCTGGGGCTAACCGTCACGTCCCAGCAGGTCCGCATCCACGCGCCAAACTGGACACCGCGCGCCGAAATCGAGGCCTACGTTCAGCAGCAGCATGACTGGCTGTGCCGCGCCTGGGCGCGTATGCGGATGCGCGCGGATACAGTCAGACCCATCGAGGCGCGTAGCCATGTTCACTACCTGGGGCGAGCGTTGAAGCTGGTTGAGCGTCCCTCGCTGTTTTCAGGTGTGCGCCGTGTTGGCCATACCTTGTATGTGGAATGTCCGCTCGCTGAAGATGCTGACATGCTGGTGCGCGCCTGGTTACAGGAACGCGCGGCGCGGTTGTTGTCCTGGCGGCTGCACCGGCTGGCGAAACGACAGCGCCGGGCGCCTTCCCGCTTTGCCTTGTCCGATGCCGCGACCCTGTGGGGGAGCTGTACCCCTCGCGGCCATATCCGCCTCAACTGGCGTCTGATCCAGGCCCCGCTGGCACTCATCGACTATGTTGCCGCGCACGAACTGGCGCATCTTGTCCACCTTGACCACTCGCCCGCGTTCTGGGCGCAGGTGGCGCAGTTCTGTCCGGACATGCGGGAGCGGCGCACCCGGCTGCGTAACATGAGCGTGGCGATTTTTCAGATCTGAGCTATTGAGGCAGCCAGCAAATCGTTCAAGCGCTTCTGCGTCCATGCAGTCCAGCGGCAATCACGGTATCGATGCCGCCTCAATATCATGCTGTTTTAATCGTGCACCGGCCGTCTCTGACGAAGCATTGCCAAGTGCATCGTCCAGGAGCCCGTCAACCCATCAGGTAGTGCGTGATTGTCTCGTAATCCTTGAGCGCAAGGTTCTCGGCACGCAGCCCGGAGTCAATCCCAAGCCTGGCGAAGTCGTCGGATTCAAGCAGACTGGCCAGCGTGTTGCGCAGGGTTTTGCGGCGCTGCGAAAACGCGGCCGCGACGACGCGCGCGAACAGCGCTTCGTCCAGCACCGTGATTTCGGCAGGTGTTTTCGGGATCAGTCTCACGACCGCGGAATCGACCTTGGGCGGCGGATCAAAAGCGGTGGGGGGCACGTCGAGCAGCCATGCGAGATGAAAGCGCCGTTGCAGCATGATGGAGAGCCGCCCGTAAGCGTGGGTGGACGGGTCGGCGACCATGCGTTCGACGACTTCCTTTTGCAGCATGAAGTGCATGTCGCGGATGTGTACGGCAAATTCCATCAGGCGAAACAGCAGCGGGCTGGAAATGTTGTAGGGCAAGTTGCCGACGATGCGCAGATCACTGCCGAGTGCGCCAAAATCAAACTTCAGTGCGTCGCCGGCGTGGATGGTGAGCCGTTCGGCGGGCCAGTTTTTTTTTAGTCTTGCGACGATGTCGCGGTCGAGTTCGACGACGTGCAGATGCGGCAGGCGTTCCAGCAAAGGCCGGGTCAGCGCGCCCAGACCGGGGCCGATTTCAACCAGGGTTTCACCTGCTTGCGGATGGATGGCGTTGACGATGGCGTGGATGATGCCGTCGTCAACGAGGAAGTTCTGGCCGAAGCGTTTGCGGGGAGTGTGCATGTCAGGGGCTAGGAGCTAGGAGCTAGGGGCTAGGGTGTATAGAGAAGCGCGGCTTCGCCGCACCTCCCCTAAATCCTAGCTCCCAATTCCTAGCCCCTTCTTCTTCGCCATTTCAATCGCCACCTTAATCGCCGCTAACAAGCTGCCCACATCGGCCTTGCCCGTTCCTGCGAGGTCGAGCGCGGTGCCGTGATCGACCGAGGTGCGAATCAGCGGCAATCCCAGCGTGATGTTCACGCCTTCGCCAAAGCTGGCGTATTTGAGCACGGGCAAACCCTGGTCGTGATACATGGCGAGCACGGCGTCGCAGGCGTCAGTGCGGACGCGGGAAAAGAGCGTGTCGGCGGGCAGGGGGCCGACCAGGTTCATGCCTTGCGCACGCAGACTTTCCAGCACGGGGGCGATGACTTCGATTTCTTCACGCCCCAGATGCCCGGATTCGCCCGCGTGCGGGTTCAGTCCGGCGACGAGGATGCGCGGCTGGACGATACCGAAATCACGATTCAGCGCGCGATGCAGGATGCGTAATGTCGCGCTGAGGCCGGACGACGTGATCGCCGCGGGAACGTCTTTCAAGGCCAGATGCGTGGTCGCCAGCGCTACCCGCAGGCCGCCTCCGGCCAGCATCATGACAACGTCTGGCGTCCCGGTTTTTTCCGCCAGATATTCGGTGTGGCCGGTGAAAGCGATGCCCGCATCATTGATGACACCCTTGTGCACCGGGGCGGTGACCAGGGCGTCGAATGCGCCGGATTGACAGCCGGCGATGGCGGCATCCAGCAGCGCCAGCACATACGCGCTGTTGCGGGGATCGAGTCGGCCCGGTTCCACGGGCGCGGCGGCGGGGATGTGTTCGACGCACAGGGTGCCGGGGCGATGGGCGGGTGGGTCGGTGGCGCGGATGATCCGCAGAACAACGCCGAGTTGTGCGGCGCGCGCGCGCAAGACTTCGGCGTCGCCCAGCACGACCAGCCGTACCGGCAGTTCATGCCGCGCCAGCGTGACGCACAGGTCCGGGCCTATGCCCGCAGGCTCGCCCGATGTGAGGACCAGGGTTGGCAGCGGAATTTCTCTGTGCCTCTCGGAGCGTCAGTCCAGCGGCCTGTATTCCACATAGGCGGAGTCGCGGATTTGCCGTACCCATTCCTGGTAGGCTTCATCAGCCTTGCGCTCGCGGAGGGCCTGGCGCGCAAGAAACTTTTGCCGCTCCTGCGTCACATCCTGGGTGCGGCGTTCCAGTACCTGTATCAGGTGCCAGCCAAAGGGCGACTGGATGGGTTCACTGACTTGTCCGGGCTGCAAGGCATCCATGGCTTTCTGGAATTCGGGCACGGTGTCGCCGGGGTTGAGCCAGCCGAGGTCTCCCCCCTTGGCGGCGCTGCCGTCCTCGGAATGCAGGCGTGCCAGTTCGTCGAATTTAACCCCGTTGTCGATGCGCTCCTTGAGTTGCAGCAGGCGGTTGCGCGCATCGGCTTCGGACGTGATTTCATTGGTCTTGATCAGGATGTGGCGGGCATGAGTCTGGGTGACGGAGAGCGCAGCGTCACTGCCGCGCTTGTCGATCAGTTTGAGGATGTGAAAGCCGTTGCCGCTTTTGAGCAGCGGGCTCACTTGCCCGGGTTGCAGGGGTTTCAGCGCATCGATGAACAGCGCAGGAATCTGGCCGCTGGAGCGCCAGCCGAAGTTTCCACCCTGCAGGGCATTGGGCGCATCGGAGTAGCTGGCGGCGAGCTGGGCGAAATCGCCGCCTTTTGCCAGTTGCTCGATAATGTCCTGTGCCCGGGCGCGGCGTTCCTGGATTTGTTCGGGCGAGGCGCTCTCGGGCACGGTGACCAGGATGTGGGCAAAGTTGTATTCGGTATCCGAGCCCTGCTGCGCCCGGGTTTCCAGATAGCCCTCGATTTCAGCGTCGCTTACGGTGATTTTGTTATCCACATCCCGTTCGCGTGCGCGCGCGATCAGAATTTCATTGCGGATGTTTTCGCGGAATTGTTCCATGCTCTGGCCTTCCTTTTCCAGGAGGCTCTTCATTTTGGCCAGGTCCATTTTATTCTGGGCGGCGATGCGCTGAATGGCACGCTCGACCTGCACCGGGTCGACGCGTATACCTGTGCTGCGCGCATGTTGTTGCAAGGCGCGATCGGTGATCATGCGCTCAAGCAGCTGCTTTTCCAGCACGGCGCGCGGTGGGAGCGGCGTGTTCTGGCGGGACAGGTTCTGCACGACCTCGTCGTAGCGGCGGGACAGTTCCTGTCGGGTGATGACCTCGTCATTGACGACCGCCACGATGTGGTCAATCGGGGTGGGGGCGGCGGATGCCGACACCACCCAGGCGAGCAGGAGCGTGACAAACAGCTCAGGGAGCTGGAGTTTCCGTAAAATCATCGGTCGCCATATATCCGGGAATACTTTGTTTCAGAACCTTGAGCGGATCGATACCCAGCTGGCCCATGCCATTCAGCTCAAGCTGAAAGAACACGGAATTGTTGGTCTGGCTTTGCGAGACGACCAGGTGTTGAAACACGCCGCGCACCGCCCAGCAACCCGCATTGTACTCAAGTCCGGCCAGTCCCTCCACCAGCGTCTTGTCCAGCAGGGAGTAGTTGTACCGGAACATGCCTTGCCAGCGCGTGCTGAGCGGCCATTGCGCCGACAGGTCGACCTGTTCGGTGGATCCGTTAATGAACCGGTAACCGAGGTTCAGGGTGCGGCCGGGGCCGGGACGGTAGGAGGTATCCAGAGTCAGATTCTGGGTCTGGCCCGTACTGGAGTCGACCTGCCAACTGGTGGCGGCTCTCCAGGCTTTCGTGACCTGGCCGCTGACGGCTAGCAGCAAATCCGTGGCCTGGCCATCGCGGACAGGCGGGTCTGTGGGGTGCAGGGTGACAAGCTGGGTGGTGAAGTAATAGCGCTGGGCGAGAGTCAGCTTCAGCCGTTCGATGCCGCTATCGGATTCGATGAAGCGGGAAGTGAGCGCCAGCGTCATCTGGTTGGCGTTATTGACGCGGTCGCCGCCGATGAAAGAGTTATCGGAGAACAGCTGCACATAGCTGAAATCGAGCACCGTGGTGTCAAATATCGGAGCCGCGTTCTGGTTGACGTAGGGGGCGTAGACATAGAAGGCACGGGGCTCCAGTGTCTGCACGTAGTTCTGTCCATTGAAACTGAACGGACGCTCCAGGAACAGGCCGGCATCAATACTCGCGATGGGAATGCTGTAGCTGAGGTTGCGCTCCGGCACAGTGTCGTTCAGATTGTTCAGATTGCCCAGATTGTAGTGGCTTAGATGCCAGTCGAGTTTTGGAGTCAAATAACCGGCTGCGTAGGTGAGTGGCAGCGTCAGGGTGGGTGTGGCCAGAAGCCGCGCGCCATCGACCAGGGTGGGGTGGGTGAAGCGTGTGGCCGACGCATCCAGACTGAATTGCAGGCCATAGGCAAACGTCTGCGCGGCATGCAGGCTTACCTGGGGCACGCGGAAGTAGGGAGGCACAATAGGTGCGCTGGGGTCCTGCAGGGTTTGAAAATTCTGCATGCGAACATCGAGACTCCACCAGCCGCGATTCAGACCGAGCCAGACTTCTTGATTCAGGTTCGTCTGCGAGGTGAGTGAGGCCTGGCTGGACAGATCGCGGAAATAGTTGTCATCGGATACCCGGTTGTAATCAAATCCGGCAGTCAGGCCGCCGTCAGTGTGCAGCTGCTGTTTGAGAAAGGCCCCCCAGCGTGAATTACCCGTCTCCTGGTCATCAGCCAGGTATTGCAGCATGGTATTCCCCGAAGAGTTCTCAAGCAGGTCGCGGAAATCCACGCCAAGTTGAAGGCCGCGCTTGCTCAGCCACCGGGGATAGAGCGTGGCGTCATAATTGGGCGCAAGGTTCAGGTAGTAAGGTGTGACGATGTCAAAACCGCCCGCTTGCGTGGAGCCAGCCGTGGGCGCCAGAAAGCCGCTCTTGCGCGCGGTGGTGAGGGGAAAGTTCAGCCACGGAGAGTAGAAGATGGGCGTGCCCAGAAAATCCAGAGTTACATTGCGTGCGGTGCCCACTTCACTTGACTTGTCGATATCCAGATTTTCCGCCTTCAGTTGCCAATCAAGCTGATCGGCCGGGCAGGTGGTATAGGTGGCGTCTTGCAGTTGGTACTGATTGTCGTTGATGAATTCAACATGCGTCGCGTCGCCCCGTCTCGGGTTGTCGACGAACTGGTAGACCGGCTTGTCGATCTCGCCGCTATGGTCGTCGAGTTTGAGACGAAGGGTGTCGCCGGTGACCACCAGCGAGGGCTTTTCCAGACGCACCTGGCCGCGCGCCCGGATTTCATCCAGATTCAGGTCATAGCGCAACCAGTCGGCGAAGAGGACCACTCCTGCCTGTCGTACTTCCACCTGGCCTTCCGCTTCCACGACGTTTTGCTGGGTGGACTCGATCTGGTCGGCGACGATAAAGACCGGAGCGTCCTTGCCGACCGCAGCAGAGCCTATGAGCTCGACGTCTTTTTTCAAGCGCAAGCCGTCCCCCGCGACATGGGTGCATACGGTCAGCATCAGCACGGCAGGGGCAAGGCGGAACTTCTGCAGCAAGCGATGTAAAATCTGTATGTTCGTTATTCGGAGCACAGTGGCAGTGGATCGTTTGCAAGCCTTGCAGGAATGGACAACTCGACAATTGCGGACCGATGCCCTGGATATCACGCCCGCATCGGCGGATGCCAGCTTTCGCCGCTATTTCCGCGCCACGTCCAAAGCGGGCAATTATATCGTGATGGACGCTCCGCCGTCCCATGAGGATTGCCGGCCATTTGTCCGGGTGGCTGAACTGTTTGGGGCGGCGGGTGTGCATGTGCCGAAGGTGCTGGCGCAAGATCTGGAACACGGCTTTCTGCTGTTGACCGATCTGGGCAGCACCACGTACCTGGCCGCGCTGAACAAGAGCACGGCACGCGACCTGTATCTGGCCGCCAACGATGCCCTGATCCGTATCCAGCAGGCGAGCCGCGCCCATGTGCTGCCCGAATACGATCGCGCCCTGCTCACGCGCGAACTGATGCTGTTTCCGGAATGGTACCTGGCCAGGCATCTTGGCGTGACCATGAACCCGCATCAGACCGGGTTGCTGCACACCCTGTTCGAACGCATTCTCGCCAACAACCTGGCGCAGCCCAAGGTTTTTGTGCACCGCGACTGGCATTCGCGCAATCTCATGGTGTCCGATCCCAACCCGGGCATTCTCGATTTTCAGGATGCGGTCTATGGCCCCATCACCTACGACCTCGCCTCGATTTACAAGGATGCCTACATCCAGTGGGACGAGGAGCAGCAGATCGACTGGGTGATCCGCTACTGGGAAAAGGCGCGCGCGGCGCACCTGCCGGTGGCTGAAGATTTTGCGGTTTTTTATCGCGACTTTGAATGGATGGGCGCGCAGCGGCACATCAAGGTACTCGGCATTTTCGCCCGGCTGTATCACCGCGACGGCAAGGACGGCTATCTCAAGGACATGCCGCGGGTGATGAATTATCTGCGCAAGACCTGCGAGCGTTACGACGAACTGAAACCGATGCTGTTTCTGCTGGATGCCCTGCAAGACCGGCAGCCGCAGGCAGGGTATACGTTTTAGGGTTCAGGGGTGGCGAAGTTTTTGATACTGCGATGATCCTTGCGGCGGGGCGCGGCGAGCGCATGCGTCCGCTCACCGACCATACGCCCAAGCCGCTCCTGCTCGCCGGCGGCAAGCCGCTGATCGTCTGGCATATCGGGCGGCTGCGGACGGCGGGATTTTTGCGCATCGTCATCAACCACGCGCATCTCGGGCAGCAGATCGAAGCGGCGCTGGGGAACGGCGCGGCGTTTGGCGTGTCGATTGTCTATTCGCGCGAAGCGACGGCGCTGGAAACGGCGGGAGGTATAGCCACAGCCCTGCCGCTGATCGACGCGGACGTTTTCCCGGTGGTGAATGGCGATATCTATAGCGAATTCGATTTTTCCCGGCTGGCCGGGCCCATGCACGGAATCCGGACGGGCCGTGATCGCGCCCATCTGGTGCTGGTCGACAATCCCGCGCATCATGCGCAGGGCGATTTTGTACTGAGGGATGGCCGGGTAATGAATGAAGGGCGGCCGAAGCTGACATTCAGCGGCGTGGGCGTGTATCACCGCGAACTGTTCGCCGGGATTGCTCCGGGGGTGAAAGCCCCCCTGGCGCCGCTGTTGCGTGGGGCAATGGCTGAGGGGCGGGTCAGTGGTGAACACGACAGCGGGCGCTGGATGGATGTGGGTACGCCCGAACGTTTGCAGGAACTGGATGCCATACTGAGCCGTTGAACATTCAGCCTCGTCCGCTGTGTAAACAATTCCAGGAAAAATACCTTGTCAGCAAGCGCAGTCTTCACCCACCGCCGTGCCCGCCTCGCCGAACAACTTGGCGACGGTATCGCCATCATTGCCACTGCGCCCGAAGCGGCACGCAATCGCGACACGCACTACCCTTATCGTTTCGACAGCTATTTCTATTACCTCACCGGCTTCACCGAGCCGGAGGCGGTGACGGTCGTCACCGGCGGCGCTTCGCCACAGTCGATTTTGTTCTGCCGCGACAAGGACGAGACACGCGAGATCTGGGACGGGTTTCGCTTCGGCCCGGAAGCGGCGCTTGAACAATTCGGCTTCGATGAGACGTATTCGATCAGTGAACTGGATGCGAAATTGCCCGAACTGATGGGCAATCGCGCCACGCTCTCCTACGCCATTGGCCATGACCCGGACTGGGATGCGCGCGTGCTGGGCTGGCTCAACGCGGTGCGCGGCAAGGCGCGTCAGGGTATCGTTGCACCGAAGGCAATCATCGACGTGCGCAGCGCGCTGGATGAAATGCGTTTGTTCAAGGACGCCAGCGAGCTTGAAACCATGCGCCGCTCGGCACGGATTGCTTCAGACGCACATCGCCGCGCCATGCGCGCGGCAAAGCCCGGGCGGTTCGAGTATGAAATCGAAGCCGAACTGCTGCATACCTTCTATGCCGCCGGCGCCCAGTCTCCCGCCTATGCCTCCATCGTTGCCGGCGGCGCGAATGCCTGTGTGCTGCACTACGTCGAAAATCGCGCCGCCTTGAAGGATGGCGATCTGCTGCTCATCGACGCCGGTTGCGAGCTTGACGGCTACGCTTCCGACGTCACGCGCAGCTTCCCGGTCAATGGCCGTTTCAGCGCGGCGCAAAAAGAGGCCTATGAAATCGTGCTGTCCGCGCAGGACGCCGCGATTGCCGCGGTACGTCCCGGCGCGCAGTGGATTGATCCCCACACCGCCGCCGTGCGCGTGCTCACTCAGGGCATGGTCGATCTGAAGCTTCTGGTCGGCAGCGTCGATGGCCTGATCGAGTCGGAAGCCTACAATCGCTATTACATGCATCGCACCGGTCACTGGCTGGGGCTGGATGTGCATGATGCGGGCGAGTACAAACTGGATGGCGCCTGGCGCGCGCTGCAGCCCGGCATGACACTGACGGTCGAGCCCGGCCTCTACATCCGGCCGGCCGACGGTGTGCCGCAAGCCTTGTGGAATATCGGCATCCGTATCGAGGACGATGTGGCGGTGACAGCGGAGGGCTGCGAAGTGCTGACTTCGCCGCCCAGGACCGTTGTCGAGATTGAGGAATGGATGGCACATGACTGAAGCAAACGACATTCTCATCGTCGGCGCAGGACCGGTGGGCGCGGTCTGCGCGCTGGCCATGCAGCAGCAGGGTTTGGTTCCGCGCGTACTCGAGGCGCGGGCGCGTGCGGGCAGCGCGGATGCCCGCACCCTGGCCCTGTCGCACGGTTCACGGTTGATACTGGAGCGCCTGGGGGTATGGTCGCAGCTTGAACCCGTCACCCCCATCACCCGTATCCACATTTCGCAGCGTGGCGGCCTGGGGGTGGCCAACCTGTCCGCGGAAGAAGAGCGGCTGCCTGCGCTCGGCTATGTATTGTCCTATGCGACGCTGGCAACGGCGCTGGAAGGCGCCTTGGCGCGTGCCGGCATCGAGGTCGATTACGGCGTGAGCGTCGAGCGCGTGACCGCGGATGAAACCATGGCGACCCTTCATGCGACACAGGGCCCGTCGCTGTCCGCACCGCTGGTGGTGGTGGCCGATGGCGGGCGCGGCACGCAGTCGCCGTCCCCCAGGCTTGCCCGCGACTACGGGCAAATGGCGATCGTGTGTGAAGTCAAAACCGAATTGCCGCATGGCAATCGGGCCTTCGAACGTTTCACCCCGGATGGCCCGGCGGCGCTGTTGCCAAAAGGCGATCGCTACGCCCTGGTGTGGGCGACGCATCCGGATGAGGCCGAACGCGTTGCCGCGTTGAATGATGCGGATTTTCTCGAGGCCCTGTACCGGCATTTTGGCGGACGGCAGGGACGCTTCCTGTCGGCAACGCCGCGCAGCTGTTTTCCGCTCACGCTCCGCTATAGCGGCACCCGGACCGGCGTGCGGGAAGTGCGCATCGGCAATGCGGCGCATACCTTGCATCCGGTATCGGGGCAGGGTTTCAACATCGGCCTGCGCGACGCCTGGGAACTGGCGATCCTGTGCGGCGACATGCCGCGTGCATCCCTGGGGACCGCCGCCATGCTCGCGGCTTACGCCAGATCGCGCCGCATCGATGTGCTGGGCGGGCTGGGCTTCACCGATTTTCTGGTGCGGGTGTTTTCCAATGACCTCCCGCCCCTGCGCCACGCGCGCGGGCTGGGCCTGATGGCGCTGGAACTGTTTCCGCCTTTGAAGCACTTTGTCGCGCGGCGCATGATTTTCGGAGCCCGCGGATGAGCCTGAACAAACCTACCCTTGAGGAAGCATCGTCGAAATCGGATGCGTCGACCATGTCAGGCGACGCAAGGAGATCGGCCGATGCATCCAGTCGCCTTGCATCGTCAAAAACCCCGCAAGGGGACTCCGACGTTCTACGGGCTAAAGCCCGTGAAAGATCGTATGTGCCCGATGCATACCAGGTCGTCGTTGTCGGCGCCGGGCTGGTCGGTGCGGCCGCCGCGCTGGCCTTGTCCCGGCAGGGGCTGCGGGTGGCGCTGATCGAGCGGCAACCGCCGCACGAACCGGGCCGGCTTCGCCCCCTCACCCCAACCCTCTCCCGCACGCGGGCGAGGGGGCAACGTGATGCCCAAACCAACTCAATGGGATACCCGCATCTACGCCATCAGCCCGGACAGCCGGCATTTTCTCGAAAGCCTGGGCGCCTGGCAGCGGCTGGATGCCGCGCGCGTCGAGCCGGTGTATCGCATGCAGGTACAGGGCGATGCGGATGGAAGCTTGCAACTGGATGCCTACCAGGCCGGGGTGGCGCAACTTGCCGCGATCCTGGAAAACGGGCGGCTGCAAGTGGCGTTGTGGCAGGCAGTGGAAAGCGATGGCGGCATCGCGCTGCTGTGCCCGGGTGCGGTCGAGGCCATCGAGTGGGGGAGTCCGTATTCGAGGCTGGTCCTGACCGATGGCGCCGTGTTGCACGCCGAACTCGTCGTTGGCGCGGATGGCGCCGATTCGCGCATCCGTGCGCTGGCGGGTATCCAGCCCACGGTCACGCCGTATCGGCAAAGCGGTGTGGTCGCCAATTTCGCATGCGAGAAACCGCATCGCGGTACGGCCTTCCAGTGGTTCCAGGGCGGGAACATCATGGCCTGGCTGCCGCTGCCGGGTCATTGCATGTCGCTGGTATGGTCAACAGCGGAAACCGAGGTGGCGGCATTGCTTGCGCTGGATGCGCCGGCCCTGGCCAGCCGGGTTGCCGAGGCCGGCGGCGGGCGGCTGGGAGAACTGCAACTCCTGACCCCGCCCGCGGCTTTCCCGCTGCGGCTGATTCGCGTCCCGCAGGTGGTGATGCGCGGCCTGGCGCTCATCGGCGATGCCGCGCACGGCATGCATCCGCTTGCCGGACAGGGCGTGAACACCGGCTTCGGCGATGCCGAAGCGCTGGCAAGCGTCCTGTCGCAACGGGGTTGGGCGCGCTGCGGCGACCCGGTTCTGCTGCAACGCCATGCGCGTCTGCGCGCCGAACCGGTGGCGCGCATGCAGGCCATGACGCATGGCCTGCATTATCTGTTTGGCCTGGATTCGGCATCCTGGCTGCGCAACACCGGCATGAACCTGCTCGAACGTCTGGGCCCGGTCAAGACCGCACTGATCCGCGAGACCGCCGATCATTGATTGGTACGGAGTCGGTCATCGCGGCGCGCCGACAGCGCGTAAACGTTCAACCTAGAAACCGCAGTTGGACGCATCCGATGGTGCGTTTGGGCGCGTGTCTGACGCGAAGCAACGACGCCGCAGGCCGGGGCCTGCAAGGAGGCGCGACAAAGGCAGGCGCACGACCGGACGTGCCAGCGGGTGCGTAGCGTTCTCACCCAACGGGTAAATCCCAACGAGGGCTTGCACATCAGTGTTCATGCGGCTCTTGTCGAAATGATGAGCGGTCAACTGCGGTTTTTAGGTTCAATCCTGCGGAATCACACTCACCCGCTTCATCACCACCGGCTCGCGCGGCACGTCCTGATGCATGCCAAGGTTGCCGCGCGGCACCGCCGCGATCGCGTCCACCACGTCCATGCCCGCGGTCACCTTGCCGAATACCGCGTAGCCCCAGCCCTCGAAGCTTTCACCCCGATGGTTGAGCGCGGAGTTGTCCGCCACGTTGATGAAAAACTGCGACGTCGCCGAATGCGGTTCGCCTGTGCGCGCCATCGCCAGCGTACCGCGCAGATTCTTCAAACCATTGTTCGCCTCGTTCCTGATCGGGGTGCCTCTGGGTTTTTCGCTCATGTCGGGCAGCATGCCGCCGCCCTGGATCATGAACCCCGGAATCACCCGGTGAAACACCGTGCCGTTGTAAAACCCGGAATTTACATAGTGGAGGAAATTGTTGACCGACACCGGCGCATTGCGTGCAAACAGTTCCAGCGTGATGTCGCCCTTGCTGGTTTCGATCAGCACGCGGGGGTTGGCGGGCTGTCCGGCTTCAGGCTGGGTGGAAACGGTCTGCTTGCCGGGCTCGCTGGCGTCGCATGCGGCCACGCCCAGCACCATGGTCAGGGAAAACAGAAAAATGGAAAAACGGTTCATCGACGGGCTCCGGTCGGGTGGAAAACGGGAGCCATCTTAGAGCTTATTTCTGAAGCTTCATAGCCGACGCCGACTGCCGGGTCCGTTGCGGCAGGGATTCATCCCCTGCCTTGCACAAGAACCAGGGGCGTACGCAGTGGCGGGTTTTTCATCCTGACCTGTTTCAGCCGGAACACGCTGTCCGCCGCACACAATTCCTCCAGGCTCTGCGGCCGGGCAATGAAGTAACCCTGGGCGTAGTCGACGCCCAGCTTTCGGATCCAGTTCAGACAGGCCTCGTCCTCCACATACTCGGCGATGGTCTTTTTCCCCATCGCCTGGGCTACCTGGACGATGGAGGACACGATGGCGCGATCGACGGGGTTGTGTTCGATATTGCGGACGAAGGCGCCGTCGATCTTGAGGAAATCCACCGGCAGCTCTTTCAGGTAGGAGAAGGTGGACAGTCCGCTGCCGAAGTCGTCCAGCGCCAGGGAGCAGCCGGCGGCCCGGAGTTTCTGGGCCAGTTCGCGGGCGTGGCCGAGGTGGGAAATGGCGCTGGTCTCGGTAATCTCGAAACACAGCGAGGCGGGCGGAATGCGATGGCTGGCGATCTCGCCGAGGATGAAGCCCAGCATCCGCTCGTCGTTCAGGGATTGCCCGGATAGGTTGATGGCGCACAGCCTGCTGCTGTCCTGCCGCAGCAGGGGGGCGAGCCGGGCCAGCGCGGTGCGGATCACCCAGCGGTCCAGCGTGGGCATCAGGTCGTAGCGTTCGGCGGTGGGGATGAACGCACCGGGCGGGGTGAGCCCGCCCTGGCTGTCGCGCAGCCGCAGCAGCACCTCGAAGTGCTCCCCGCCCTGCGCGTTGAGCGGGCGGATCGTCTGGTAGTGGAGAACGAAATCATTCCGCTCCAGGCCCTGGCGGATGCGGCTGACCCACGCGATCTGCTGCTGATGCTCCGCCACCGCCAGATCGTCCGGCTGGTACAGATGCACCCGGTTGCGTCCGTGCGCCTTGGCCACGTAGCAGGCGGAGTCCGCCGCCCGCAGCAGTTCGGCCACATCGCCGCTGTCCTTGTGGATGTGAACCACGCCGATGCTGGCTCCGATCTCGAAGGCCCGGCCTCCCCAGTTGAAGCGGAATTCCTTGGCCAGCCTGCGCATGGATTCGGCGATTTCGGCGGCTTTTTCCGGGGGGCAGTAGGGCAGCAGCAGCCCGAACTCGTCCCCACCCAGACGGGCGAGGGTGTCTCCGTCCCGGACATGGCTCTGGAGCAGGGCGGTCAGTTCCTTCAGCAATTCGTCCCCGGCGGTATGGCCGCAGGTATCGTTGACCACCTTGAACTGGTCCAGATCGATATAGCACAGGGCATGTCCCGCGGTGTCGATACGGGCGCTGGCGACCGCATGCTCCAGCCGCGCCAGGAACTCCCGGCGGTTGATCAGGCCGGTCAGCGCATCATGGCTGGCCGCGTAACTGAGTGCCGAAACGTCGTGACAGACCGCCACGGCACCGATCACCCTGCCTGAACGATCGCGGATCGGCGAAGTGGACAACTCCACGGAATAGGCGCTGCCCCCCCGCCTGTCCTGCAGTTGCAGGTGGGTGGCGTAGGAAATGGACTCCTCTTTGCCCAGGCACAGCGCCACCGGATTTTCGGTGACAGCCTTTTCATGAAGCCCGGCGGTCAGGCGGAACACCTCGCCGAATAGCTGCCCCTGGGCCTCGGCCTCGGTCCAGCCGGTCAGCGACTCGCCGGCCGGGTTGAGCGAGCGCACCCGGCCTTCGAGATCGGTGGTCACCACGGCATCGCCCAGGGATTTCAGCGTGACCTGGGCAAGCTCCTTTTCCAGGAACAGGGCCTCCTCCGCCGCCTTGTGGGCGGTGATGTCGAAGGCTGAGCCCAGCCCGGTGGGCTGCCCGCCCTGGTCGATCAGACAGGTGCTGAAGGACACCCAGCGGGTTTCGCCGTCCTTGGTCAGGATCTTGAACTCGTAGTGCCGGGTCGCGGTTTCACCGTTCAGCCCCGCCTCGCCGTGGCTTTTTACCAGCTCGCTGTGGTCGGGATGGACGATCGCCCAGAACGGCATCCGGTTCAGTTCCCCCGCGCTGTAGCCGGTCAGGCGTTCGCCCGCCGGATTCACGTAGAGGACGTGGTCGCGGTAGGTAAAGATGGCCGTATCGGTGCTCTCGGCGAGCGCCCGGAAGCGCGACTCGCTGGCCGTCATCCCGTGCTGCGCCCGTTTCCGCTGCGTCAGCTCGTACTTGAGCTCATGCACCAGACCTGCGTTCTCGTGCCCCAGGGTGAGCGAGCTGCGCAGGGAGGCATGCGCCTGACGCACGGCGCGGGTAAGGATAAGGATGAAGGTGGCGCACATCGCCGCCATGACCAGTTGTATCCGGCCGCCCTCCATCACCAGCAGCGGCGCGACCGGCACCAGCATGGGGAGGGCAAAGGCGTAGTAAGCCGGAAGATGGGGCGCGCTGGTTGCGAGCGCGCCTGCCGCCAGGCCGCCCATAAGAAAGCCGGACAGGGCCTGAAGCGCGGGGTCGTGGGTGTTGATCAGCAAGATCCCGGCTACCGCCCAGGCAACCCCTGCGCCCAGCGTGCCCACGGTGTAGATGTCGACCAGACGCTCCAGGGCCTTGCCCGTCGGGCGCGTGCGGCGATAGACCGTTGCCACCCATTCGCGCAGCGCGGCCACTCCGGCCAGGCAGGCAAACCAGATCAGCGGCAGCGTGTGGCCATATTCGCCCCAGACCGCCAGCACCCACACGGTCCCGTTGACCAGGTTGGTGATCAGGGCAAGCTTGGCATTCTCGAAAAGCAGGCGAGCCAGTCCTTCGCGGACCTGGGTTTCATGCGCGAGTCCGGAGTTCATTGAGTCTTCAGCGGGGTTGATGGCAGACATGCCCATTCCGTTGCAGGGTTCGTGCCAGCGGATCACTGATTCGGCATCACTGAAGTTGAACCAGACTCCGCTACTTCGATGGATCGACAAGGCCTGCCATGCCGGGTCGTTGCCGAATCAACAGCATTCAATTCCGGCCTGTTATCGAGGCGGCTCGACAATCGCCTGAAACTCACCGGTGCCGAGGAAAAACAGGCCGTTCCGGGTTAAAGCGTGCCGCCTCGATCACGCGGATCTGGCCGTGTCCGCCCCCGTAGACTGACGATATCTGGCCAAATTTTTGGCGGGGGCGACGGAAAACCGTCACGCAATCAACCCACGCGTTTGCCCTTGTTGTTCCACTATGGGCGCGCCGGGTTCAGGCGGGCTTCGCGGTCAAATCAGCTTGCCCAGGATGTAGCCGATCACGATCCCGATGATCACCGATATCGTCAGCCCGCGATAGGTCAGCACGTCTTTCGAATAACCGCGCCGGATGGCGACAAATGACACCAGATACCCCACCGCATTCAGCAGCCAGATAAACCCGATCGACAGCACCTTCACGATCAGCGGGCCGATCAGCGGCACCAGCGAAATGATGCCCACCAGCCACGCGAACGCGTTGGTCAACAACCCGATCACGAACACTCCGCCCGCGATCACCCTGTGATCGACATTGAACAGCAGCCCCAGCCAGGTCAGACTGCCGATTACCAGCCACACCAGCAGCATCACCTTCCAGTTGCGCCACCAGGCTGTCTTCGGTGGCTTGATCTCCGGCAGATGCAGGGGCGGAGTGGGGAAGGGTTCTGGACTGTCCGTGGGTTCGGTCATGGTGCGCAATTATCCGGCAGAGAAAGTACAGCGGGTCAGCCGAATTGCCACTGTATCAGCCACCCCACCCCGCCCAGCACGGCAAGGCAGAGCAGGCATACGAGGATGAATTTCACGAATTTCGGCATGGTTGTCACGGCGGAACAAGTCTACCCGGGCGAGGCGCGCGGCTATCATCGCACAGACTTCCGCCCGCGGCCTCCAGCCATCCGTGATCCGCTCGAGTTGATCGCCCTGCTGCAGAATCAGGGTGGGAAACCCGCGTACCTCCGCCTGCCGCACCTGCTTGAAATGCGCCCGGGTCTTTGCCCTGGCCGCATCGGAATCAAACACCGGTAAAAACCGTGCCGGTGTCACCCCCAGCCCCGCCGCCAGATCGGCCAGCACCTCCGGCCGCGTCACATCCCGCCCTGCGGCATAGAAGGCCGACTGGATCGCCCTGAACATGGCGAAGATCGATTCCGGTTCGATCCCGCCCACCGTCACCACCGCCCGGCTCGCCGGTTCCGTGTCGTACACAAAACCCTCCGGCAGGGCCCCGTCGAAGCGGAACGGCTGCCCCGTGCGCTCGTGCACCTGGCGCCAGTGGTGCAGAATCTCCTCGCGTCCCGCTGCCGTCATCGGCGCGGTTTCGCCCGGCCGCAGGCCCCCCAGCACCAGCGCAATCTTCATGCGGTCGTGGAATTCATCCCGTACCGCCTCGATCACCGGCGAAAACCCCCAGCACCACGAACACATCGGGTCTGCAAAATACCAGAGGAGGGGTTCGTTCATGACCTGGCCCGCTTGAATGACTTGATCCAGTCTAGCAGTCCAGCCCCGCATTGGCCGCCCGCCGTTTTCCTTGCCAAAACAGGCCATGCCCCCCATACTGGCCGGACGAATTGGTCTTTTGGTCAGTCTCCTCCTGCCCCTGGCGGGCACTCTGTCGGCTCTCCTCATTGGCACCCCCACCGCGCGACCCAGGCGCGGCTGCCGCAGCCCCCACTGTGATCTTTCGCATATTCACGCCGCTGCACGGCTTTGTCGCGCCTTCGGCCAATCAAGAGGAACACACCATGTCGAAAGAAGAACTTGTAGAAATGGAAGGCGTCGTCAGCGAAGTGCTGCCGCAAACCCGCTTCCGCGTCACCCTGGACAACGGCTTCGAAATTACCGCCTACGCAGCCGGAAAAATGAGAAAGCATCGCATCCGCATCCTGGCCGGCGACAAGGTCACCATCGAAATGTCGCCCTACGACCTCAGCAAGGGCCGCATCAACTTCCGCCACAAGGACACGCACGTCCAGCAGCGGCCCGCCATGCCCGGAAAATACAATTGATTCGGCGCCAAACGGGTGCGCGGCCTGAATGGTGTATCCATTACCCTACCGAGCAAATAAGCCCCGGCTGAGACTGCGCCAGGCTTCCATACCGGGGCAACCCACATGACCGACACCATCAAGCAGCATCCCCTCGGCGTCTGCAAGCTCTGCGGGGCCATCACCTACCGCAAGGAATCCGTCAACCAGCCCTGCGGGCGCAGCCTCCGCGGCCACCGTTGCAGCGGCACCTTTGCCATCGCCTCGCGCGATGCCGGCTGGAAACAATGCACAAGCTGCAGCGGCACCGGCAAACAGGACGCCGCGTCCTGCATCTATTGCCAGGGCATCGGCTGGAACCTGGCAAAACCCTGGAGTCTTTAAGCACCGCAGGGGCCCGTCAGGGGTTTGTCGTGCGAGGCGCAACGCGACGCGGCACTATGCCGCGATTGCCGATGCGGTGTGCGCCGCGCATTTTTCCAGATACAACCCATCTCGCAGCAGAACGGCAGGAAATCCCTTCTCAGCCCCCTCAACATCCACACCGGCGACAACGCGGGGACGCATGTCCTCAAGCTCCCAGCGATTAGCTAGCGACGCCGTTCACATCGGCCAGAATCTCCCGAAACTGTTCCAGCGCCGCCTCCAAATCCTCCACGATCTCCGCCGCGATCACTTCTGGTGCCGGCAGGTTGTCGGAGTCCGACAGCGATTCGTCCTTGAGCCAGAAGATATCCAGGCTGGCCTTGTCGCGGTTGACCAGGTCTTCGTAGTCATACGCCCGCCAGCGGCCATTCACACCCACCCCCCTCCCCCGCAAGCGGGGGAGGGCCGGGGAGAGGGTGCTTTTCATCAGACCACGTCGGCCTGCGGTCGCGGCGTGGGATCGAGGCCGTTGGTGAAGCGGGTTTCAACGCCAGTGGTCTGGTAGGAAAACGGCAGCGGGTTGCGCCAGCGCGGCAGAGCCGGCGGCAGGCCCTTGGTGTATTTGTCGGACTGGGTTTCGACGCCGGCGAGGGTGACGCCTTCCTTCTTGGCTTCGATCACCCCGGCCGCCTTGCCGTCCACATACAGCAGATAGTCGGCGAAGCCGTAGCCGGGCAGCGGGAATTCGCGGATCGCGACGCCACGCGCGGCATGGATGTTGGCAGCGGACGCATCGCAGACGTGCCAGCCTGCCGCCTCCAGCAGCCCATCGATATTCCCCCTCGCTTGTTGTTCCGGTAGTGGAACCAAGACGCCCCCTGTGTTTGTTATCTGACGAATCTTCGCATATCCGCCGCGGTTAACGACAGGCTGGAGGCGGATCAGCTTTTATGTGTCGATTCAATCGACATGTTCTTTCGATATCCCAATTATTTCAGCCGCTTCCCAGCTTTGCGGTACACGGCGCTGTCTTCCCGTTTACCCACGGCCACCACGACCACCACCACCCGGTCGTCGAAAACCTGGTAGACCAGCCGGTAACCTGCCGCGCGCAGCTTGATCTTGTAGCAGTCGGGCATACCGGACAGGCGGGCAGATTCGACGCGGGGGGTTTCCATCCGCTCCAACAGCTTGGTCTTGAATTGCTCGCGCAGCGGGCGGTCGAGCTTGTTCCACTCCTTCCAGGCGCTTTCCCGGAATTCGAGGCTATAGGTCATTCGGCTCGACCTTGACGGTGGGCTCGTGCGCGCGTTCCTTGACCAGCTTGGCAAGCTCGATGTCGTCGAGCTTTTCCATCATGGCTTCGAAGGCGGCCGCGGGCACGAGGTAGGCGGCGGGTTTGTTGTGGTTGAGCACGGCGACGGGAAAGCCTTCCGCGCCATCGATGACGGCGGTGGGATTCTTCTTGAGTTCGCTGATGCTGACCGAGGCGTTGGTGTAGAGCAGTTCCATCGAGGGTTCCTTATAAGCTTTAATAGGCACCCAATTCTAGTCTTTTTATTGGACTTTATTCCGCCAGGCATTTACTCAGCTGTGCAATAAGCGTGTTCAGCCCATCGCCGAAGAGTTGAATTCCCACATCTCTTATTCAGCAACCCGCCTTGCGGACGCAGCCACTTCTATGCGGCCCGGGAGGTCATCTGTCATGTATCTTCAGGAATTGCTCGACCATAACGATGGGGCGATCGAACTGGTCAGCCAGGCTCAGCAAGTCATGGTCGCCACTGACGAGGTAGTCGGCCTTGCCGGCGACGGCGAGTTGCAGGAACGGCTGATCAGAGGGATCGCGACAGACGGGTGTGACGGGCGGAGGATTGGGGATGCGAACGGTGGCGCACCACGGTAGGTAATCGGCCAGCAATTCCTGTTGTTCTTCGTCGCTGAGCTTGAACTTGGGATAGGCCAGCACACGGATCAATTCGGCTGCGGTGGTCCTGGAGACGAGCGGCACGCAGTGCCCGTCCTGCCAGGCCTGGCGCAGTGCCACAAGCCGGCCTTGGGCGAATACCAGGGCGGAAAGAACCAGGTTGGTATCGAGCACCACCCGTGGCGGGCGGCTCATTTTTTCCGCTTGACTCGTGGATTGACGCGCCCAGGCGACGGCGTCGGCGATGTCCTGCTCCTTCAGGTCGAGTTCGGCAAGCTTGGCGCGCACTGCATCGGCACGCTGGATACGAACGGGGGTAAGGATGATCTGGCCGTCCTTGGTCTGGACATCGAAGTATTCAACCTGGCCAATGGCGTTGGTCACGCTCCTGGGCAGGGTGAGCTGGTTTTTGGACGTCATTTTGGCAAGCATCGTTTATCCAATCACGTAAGTAAGGATTCCTTACATTAGCGCTATGGCGCGGTGGACACAAGCCTTGAGTACCCAGTGACAAAGCCAGCCAGCAAAGGCCTACTTCTCGTTTGCCATAAGTCAAATCTCAGTGATGTTTGACAGGTCGAGAAACCTGCCAGGAGCCGTTGGCAGCTCATTTACAAATACTCAATGTCCTGAGGGCGATGCTTTCCTGCAGGGTGCCTGATGGAGGATGCATGGGGCGATTATCGGGTTACATCACGCTCCGCGCAGCGAAATCACCGGCCAGCCGTGGGCCTCGGCGTGGGCGCGCAGGGTGGGGTCGGGGTCGACGGCGACGGGGTGCCGGACTTTTTCCAGCAGCGGCAGGTCGTTGTGCGAGTCGCTGTAGAACCAGCTTCCGTTGAGGCAGTCGAGCCGGGTGCCCTGCGCTTCCAGGAAATGCTCGAGGCGGGTGACTTTGCCTTCGCGAAAGCAGGGCGTGCCGGACACTTCGCCGGTGAAGCGGCCGTCGCGCTGCTCGGGTTCGGTGGCGATGAGATGCGGGATGCCGAATTCCCTGGCGATCGGGGCGGTGACGAAGCTGTTGGTGGCGGTGATGACGGCGACCAGATCGGCGTCGGCAAGATGCCTGTTCACCAGGTCGCCCGCGCCTGCGGGGTGATCATCGGCAGGATGCGCGTGGCCATGTATTCGGCGTGCCAGGCGTCGAGCTGCGCGCGCGTGTGGGTGGCGAGCGGACGCAGGGCGAAGTCGAGAAAGGCGTAGATATCGAGCCGCCCGGCCTTGTAGTCCTCGTAAAACGCGTGGTTGCTGCGCTTCGTGGTGGGCGCGGTCGACCACGCCCTTGTCGATGAGGAATTGCCCCCATTCGTAGTCGGAGTCGCCGGCGAGCAGGGTGTTGTCGAGGTCGAAGAGGACGAGTTCCATGTCGGGGTCAGGGGCAGGTTGAATTTCGGGTGAATCCGGAGGTCAATGCACGGTTCCGCCCGCGCCGCAGCATTTCTTGAATTTCTTGCCGCTGCCGCATGGACACGGGTCGTTGCGGCCGGGCGTGGCTTCGCGGCGAATGGGGACGCGCGGGGCGATGCCCCGGTCGCGCCAGAAATCGCGCAGTTCGTAGGCGCCCCAGATGGCCATGGCCACGTAGTCATCCCGGCTGGTCTTGCGCTCTTCGGGCGTGAGTTCTTCGGGCGGGGTGATCAGCATGTAGAACGGGTCGAGCATTTCGTCGACGTAGGCTTCGTCCTTGCTGTCCTCGGGCAGGGTCCAGTCGTCCTCCCAGTGTTCCACCGCCAGCAAGAAACCGGCGGCCCATACGCTGGCGTAGGACGGCAGACCTTCGGCTTCAAGCGCGGCGCGCTCGTCGGGCGGCAATTCCGCCAGGAGGCTGTCCCAGTCCATGATCAGCGGTGCAAGCGCATCGGGGTGGGCGAGGTTTTCCACCGGCGTGTTCAGCGCCCGCGCGATCTCGTTCCAGCGGCGCTGGAACAGTTCCATGAACCGGCTCAGTTCGGCTTGCGTCGGCGAACAGCGCCAGGCTGTCTTCCTGATCGAACAGCACCGGTAAATACTCGCTCGGCATGACCATGCGCGGGCCACAGATGAGCGCGGTGACGAAACCGTCGATGCCTTCCAGCGACAACGGCGCTTCGGTGCGCTCGGCAAGGTCGTGCAGCAGGTCGTCGTAGGCGGCAAGCTCGGTTTCGGAGAGCGGCGTGTCAAGTCGTATCGGGGTGGGGGAGGGCATGGCGGTGACGGGTCAGGTGGGCGGAGGGAAAGCGGCTTCGCGTAAAATTCGCCCATGAATTTTACCGCGCTTCCCTTGCCCGAATCATTCCGGCTGATCGGCTGGCTGGGCCTGCTGTTTCTGGGCTGGCGCTGGTGGCTGTCGGGCGACTGGCGACGGCTGCTGCAACCGGAACGGCTGAATCTGTTTCTGGGCGCGACGGTGGTGGCGCTCGGCTTATGGCAGATCCGCGCGGGCGTGAAGCCGGGACTGCTGTTTCATCTCCACGGCATCGCGGTGCTGACGCTGATGTTCGGCTTCTGGCGCGCGACCTGCGCCGGGACGCTGATCCTGCTGGCGAATGCGCTGTTCGGCCGCGGCAGCCTGGCGACGCTGGGCCTGGACGCGCTGATCCAGGCGGCGCTGCCCGCGGCGGTGAGCTGGGGCGTGTTTCGTTTTATCGACCGCAAACTGCCGGATCATTTTTTCGTTTATGTGCTGGGCAACGGCTTTTTCGGCGGCGCGCTCGGCGGTGGCGGCCATCGGCCTCGCCACCACCGCGGTGATGACGCTGTCGGGTGCGTACCGGCTGGATTATCTGCTGCAGCACTACACGCCCTTCACGATCCTGATCGGCTGGGCGGAAGCGCTGTCCACCGGCATGGCGGTGACCCTGATGGCGGTGTACCGGCCGCAGTGGCTGGAAACCTTTGATGACAGCAAATACATCCAGAACAAATAGCGCGCTGCGCACCCCTTATCCCGACCTGGCGGGCCGCATTCACTATCCGGACCTGCCGGTCAGTGCCCGCCGCGACGACATCCTCGCCGCGCTGAAAAAGAATCGGGTGCTGATCCTGTGCGGCGAGACCGGCTCGGGCAAGACCACGCAGATTCCCAAGATGTGTCTGGAAGCCGGCGTGCGTCCCGGCAGGCTGGTCGGCTGCACCCAGCCGCGCCGCATCGCCGCGCGCTCGGTGGCGGCGCGCATCGCGCAGGAACTGGGCGGCGAACTCGGCGGCATCGTCGGCTACAAGGTGCGCTTCACCGACAAGGTGCGCTCATGACACCGCGATCAAGGTGATGACCGACGGCATCCTGCTGGCGGAAAGCCAGGGCGACCCGCTGCTCTCCCGCTACGACACGATCATCATCGACGAGGCGCACGAGCGCAGCCTCAACATCGATTTCCTGCTGGGCTATCTGAAAACGCTGGTGGAAAAGCGTGCCGACCTGCGCGTGGTGATCACCTCGGCGACCATCGACGCCGAACGCTTCTCGCAAGCATTTCAACGACGCGCCGGTGATCGAAGTGTCAGGGCGCACCTACCCGGTGGAAATCCGCTGGCGGCCGATCGAGCGCGAAGAGGTTCTCCCCTCTCCCGCAGGCGGGAGAGGGGCTGGGGGAGAGGGGCGCAGCCAGCGCGCGCGCCGGCGCGCCGACCCTCTCCCGCAAGCGGGAGAGGGGGCGAAGGCTAGGCCCAAGGCGATCGATGGGAGCAAACGTGATGCCCAAGGCGATATGACGCGCCATCCTCGATGCCACCGACGAACTGGCACGCCTCGGTCCCGGCGACATCCTGGTGTTCCTGCCGGGCGAGCGCGAAATCCGCGACACGGCGGAAGCGCTGAGAAAACACCATCCGCCGGGCACCGAAATCCTGCCGCTGTTTTCGCGGCTGTCGGTGGCCGAGCAGGACGCGATCTTCAGGCCGACCAACGCGCTGCGGCGCATCGTGCTCGCCACCAACGTGGCGGAAACCTCGCTCACGGTGCCGGGCATCCGCTATGTGATCGACCCCGGTGTGGCGCGGGTGAAGCGCTATTCGGCGCGCAACAAGGTCGAGCAACTGCTGATCGAGAAGGTGTCGCAGGCCTCCGCCAACCAGCGCGCCGGGCGTTGCGGGCGGGTGGCGGACGGGGTCTGCATCCGCCTCTACGACGAGGCCGATTTCAACAACCGCCCGCGCTTCACCGATCCCGAACTGCTGCGCTCCTCGCTCGCGGGCGTGATCCTGCGCATGAAGTCGCTGGCGCTGGGCGATGTGGTGGGCTTCCCCTTCATCGACCCACCGAGTACGCGGCTGGTGAGCGACGGCTATCAGTTGCTGGCGGAACTGCACGCGCTGGACGAACAGGGGCAGCTCACCGAGATTGGCAGGAAGCTGGCGCAACTGCCGCTCGACCCGCGCATCGCGCGCATGCTGCTGGCGGCCGAACGGCAGCGCTGCGTGACGCGAAGTGCTCATCATCGCCAGCGCGCTGTCGGTGCAGGACCCGCGCGACCGGCCTATGGAGCGGGCGCAGGCTGCGGACGAGAAGCACAAGCTGTTCGCCGACGAGCGCTCCGACTTCATGGGCTGGCTGAAGCTGTGGCGCTGGTACGAGGAACAGGTGAAACACAAGAAATCCAACCGCCAGCTGCAGACGCTGATGCAGGATCATTTCCTGTCGCCGCGACGGATGCGCGAGTGGCGCGATATTCACGGCCAACTGCATGCCCAGGTGAGCGAACTCGGCCTGCGCGAGAACGACAAGGACGCCGGCTACGACACGATTCATCAGGCACTTCTCACCGGCCTGCTCGGCAACATCGGCTTCCACTCCCCCTCCCCAGCCCTCCCCCGCTCGCGGGAGAGGGGGCAAACGCCGAGCCAAAACCGATCCGGCGAGGGCGCCTACCAGGGCGCGCGCGGCATCAAGCTGTCGATTCATCCCGGCTCGGCGCTGGCGAAGAAAGGTCCGAAGTGGATCATGGCAGCCGAACTCACCGACACCGGGCGGCTGCTCGCGCGCACCGTCGCCGAGGTGCGGCCGGAATGGATCGAGGCCGCCGGACGCCATCTGCTCACGCGCATGTTCATCGAGCCGCACTGGGAGAAGGACGGCGCGCGCGTGGTGGCGTTCGAGCGTGTGAGCCTGTACGGCATCACGCTGGTGCCGCGGCGCAAGATCCACTACGGCCCCATCGACCCGGTGCTGTCGCGCGAACTGTTCATACGTGGCGCGCTGGTGGCGGGCGAATATGCGACGACCGCACCGTGGTTCGCGCACAATCGTGCGCTGATCGAGGAAATCGAGGAGCTCGAACACAAGGCGAGAAAATCGGGGGTGTGGCTGGACGAGGAGCGCATCTTCCGCGTGTTCGATGCGCGCGTGCCGCGGGACATTCACAACGGTGCTGCGTTCGAGAAATGGCGTGCGGAAGCCGAAGCCGCCACATCCGCAGAATCCTGTTCCTGCAGCGGGACGACATTCTCGGCGAGGGACTCGGTGCCGACCACGCGCTGTTCCCCGAGACGATGCTGGTCGATGGCGTGGCCTGCAAACTCAAATACCGCTTCGAGCCGGGGCATGCTCTGGACGGCGTGAGCCTGATCCTGCCGCTGTATCTGCTCAACCGCATCGAGCCGGCGCAGATCGACTGGCTGGCGCCCGGCCTGATCCGCGAGAAACTCACCCTGCTCATGAAGTCGCTGCCCAAGGACACGCGCCGCGCGCTGATTCCGCTGCCGGACAGCGTGACCGCGTTTCTGTCCTGGGCGAAACCCGGCGAGAGTGTGCTGACCGACGCACTGGCCGCGTTCATCCGCAGCAAAACCGGCGTGGATATCCGGCCTGAAGACTGGAGCGGGGCGTTGCCCGCGCACCTCGCCATGAATCTGGTGGTGGTGGACGATAGCGGACAGGAACTGGCGAGCGGCCGCGACCTGGGTGCGCTGCGCCAGCAGCTCGGCGGCGCGGCGCGGATTACCTACGGCGGCGGCGCAGGGGATAGCGGCTTCGAGCGCAACGGGCTGGTGGCGTGGGATTTTGGCGATCTGCCGGAGCAGGTGAAATTCAGGCGCGGCGGGCTTGAGCTGACCGGCTACCCGGCGCTGGTGGATGGCGGGGAAGCCGTTGATTTACGGCTGCTCGACGATGCACGGATAGCAGAAAGCGAAACCCGGCGCGGTGTGGTTCGGCTTTTGAGAACCGCGCTCGCAGCCCAGTTCAAACAACTCGACCGCGACCTGTCGCGCGAAACCGCACTGGCACTGAAATACCGCAGCCTGGGCAGCGCGGAACTGCTGTGCGAACAATTGCGGGATGCGATTGCGGCACGCGCCCTGCTCGGCGACGAAGACACGCCGCGCAATCGGAAGGCATTCGACAACCAGAAAGAGCGTGCCAAACCCCGCATCGCAGTGGTGAGGCAAGCCTTGCTGCACGATGTCGGCGAGATTCTCGATTTGACCGCGCAGGTGCAGGCACGCCTGGCCGCCCGTCCGCAATTTGCCGCGGTCATGCGCGACGAACACGCGCATCTGGCCGCCCTGGTTTACCCCGGCTTCATCACCCAGACACCCTGGGCGCATCTGAAAGACCTGCCGCGCTATTTGAAGGGAATCCTCAAACGTCTGGAAAAACTCCCGGCAGCGGAGCAGCGCGATGCGCGTGGCCTGGCCGGCGTCCTCACCCTGCAAAACCGTTATCTGGCGCGGCTGGAACAGGCGAAAAAAGCAGCGGGGGTGGATGGCGGGCTGGAGGATTTTCGCTGGCAACTGGAGGAACTGCGGATTTCGCTGTTCGCGCAGGAATTGAAAACGCCCTATCCGGTGTCGGTCAAACGTCTCGAAAAACTGTGGGACGCGCTTGCCAGACAGCCATTGAACTGATTATCGTTGCGCGATGACCGAACCCATGAGCGAACGGATCGCCAATCTCCCCAACGCCATTACGCTGTTGCGGCTGCTGGCGGTGCCGGTCGTGGTCTGGCTGATTCTTGAGGCGCGCTGGGAGGCGGCCTGCTGGCTGTTTCTGGCGGCGGCATTGTCGGACGGGATCGATGGTCTTCTGGCGCGCTGGCTCAGGCAGACTACGGCTTTTGGCGCGGCGCTGGATGCCGTAACCGACAAGGCGCTGGGCTTGACCACCCTGTTGACGCTGACGCAGGCGGGTGTGATTCCCTGGTGGGTGACGCTCGCCATCCTGGTGCGCGACACGGTGATTGTGCTGGGCGCACTGAGTTATCGGGGCCTGGCGGGCCACCTGGAAATTCACCCGACCTGGCTGGGGAAAACCCACATCTTTGTCGAATTCGCACTGCTCGCGCTGGTGCTGGGGCATGCCGCCAGGCTGATCGATCTTGGCGTCTGGCGAATCCCCCTGTTTGCAATCGTGTTTGCCATTGCCGTGGCTTCGGGCATCCAGTATGTCTGGATCTGGAGCGGCAAGGCGCGCCGCGAACGGCGACCCGACTACTAGGGCCTGTTAACGCTAATTTCACGCCTGCGACGGGGCCGATTCGGGATGCAGGCCGCGAAGCGAGACGCGCCGCAGTGCGGGCACTGCAAGCGGCTCGCGACAAAGGCATGCGCCCGAATCGACCCCGTCCCTTCGGGTTGCCGCGAGAAAGCGCGTCTGCGGCGTTGCGCCGCTTGGCAAGGGATGGCCCTTGCCGGCGCGCCGCGCCTTGCATCCATCGCTTTCTCGCGGCAACGCAGGTGCGAAATTAGCGTTAACAGGCCCTAACTGAAAGCCAGGCAGCCCTGGCCTTCCGTATCGCTGCCGGTTTTCATGCGATACATGGCGGCATCGGCTGCGCGTATCAGTTCATCCTCGTTTTCGCCGTCATCCGGATACAGGGCCTGGCCGATGCTGGCGGTAATTTCCAGGTCGAGACCGAAGAAACACCTGTCCTTGCCCAACTCTTGCTCTATCTTGAGCGCAGCGGTCAGACAATCTTCCCGCCCTTGTACGCCATCCAGCAGCACCACGAACTCATCACCGCCCAGGCGCGCAACCGAGTCGGACTCGCGAATGCCGGAGGTGAGGCGTTTCGCGACCTCGGTCAGCACCGCATCGCCTACGTGGTGCCCGTGGTGGTCGTTGATTTCCTTGAACCGGTCCAGGTCGATAAACAGGATCCCGGCTTTCCCGCCATGGCGATGGGCGCGCCGGATCGCCTGTTGCAGGCGGTCATAAAACAGGCGGCGATTGGCCAGGCCGGTCAGGGCATCATGCGTGGCTTCTTCCTTCAGCGCGGCGCGTGAAATCTTCAGCTCGATCAATTGTTGCTCGACCTGTCGCGACTTCAGGGCGATCTGGCGCAGGGTGAGCCAGGCGACCAGGAACGCAAGCGCAACGGCGAGAATGCCGTATGCGACGGTCAGGCGAAATGTATCTTCGTAGATGCGGCGCGCTTCGCGCTGCGCCTCCAGATTCGCCTGTTGATAAAGATTGCGCATCTCCGCCAGCCGCAGGTTAAACGACTCTTGCATGGGAATGGCCACGTTCACCAGAACCCGGCGGGCATCCTGACTGCGTTCGGCGGACAGAAGTTCGACCACGCGTTCCTGAACGGACTGAATATCCGTGGCCAAGCGGGTTTGAGAGTCGAAGTTCCGCTTCTCCTGCGGTGAGAATCCCAACTGACGGAGTTCGTTACGGCCCTTGCCGACAAGGAACCCGGCGCGGTTGAATTCCATGAAATGGACATCACGCTCGAATGGATCGCTGGCAAGGACCATGCGGAACAGGCTGTCGGTGCGCAAATGCGCAGCGACCTGGGTTTGGGTGATGAGATCGATCTTGCGATTGTCCAGATCGATGACATTGCGCATCTGATTGTCGATCCGCTGCAACTGCACGATGCTGTTGACCGCCAGTGCGGCAATAAGACATACCAGCACAATGAAGGCCATGGCAGTAACGAACACTAAGGCACGTCGCATGTCGGGTGATCCGCGCGTATTGGCCGCAAGTATATTTTATGCTTAGCTTATTTTCGTACAGAATGCGCGAAAACTCGCGAACATGCGGTTCTTATGGCCAATGCCGGTTTATCGATCCCCAGTTGTCCATTAGCCCGGAACGGTTCGCCCTGTCGAGAGGCCGTTCATGGTTCGACAAACTCGCCACCAACGGGATCAATCAGCGCGTCTCAATTCGCGCAGCACCTGCGCCACTTCCGCTGCGTGACGATCCGGATCGACCTGGGTAAACACCGCGGCGATGCGTCCATCGGGTCCGATGATGAAGCTGTGACGATACGCCAGACGCACCACGCCAAGATTCAGCAGGCTGCCGTAGGCCGCCGCCGTTTTGCCTGTCGTGTCGGACAGCAGGGGAAACGGCAACCGGTGCTTGCGCGCGAAAGCGGCATGCGAAGCTGAATCGTCCAGGCTGATCCCGATCACCGCGGCATCCATGCGCTGCAGCGCGCCGATGTCGTCGCGGAACCGGCAAGCCTCGCGGGTACAGCCGGGCGTATCGTCCCTGGGATAGAAATACAGCACCAGCCAGCGCCCGGCATAGTCGGCAAGCTGGCGCGGTTTGCCATCCTGATCCGGCAACCGGAAATCCGGCGCCGCGCTGCCCACCGCCGGAATCCGGCCTGGCCGCGCCAGTTGCCAGACAACAAGCGCAACCGCCGCGACCGACAGCAAGACCCATATCACTTTGAGCACGTGTTTCCCCTGTGGCATTTCCTACAAGATCACGCCATGAGTGTCCGACCCCAGCGCTTGCCGTGCGTGTGCACGAGCCGATCAGGGCAGACGCTTTTACCCGCACCTGAGCCAACTCGCCAGGCGACACCTCGCCTTTGCGGCTGGCTTTGCGCACAACCCAATCCAGGCGCTTGACCTGATCGGACAGCACGGCGCCGGGGCGTTTTCCGGCGATCAAAACCTCGAACGGGTAGCCCTTGATCTGCGTGGTCATCGGGCAGCACACCATCAGGCCAGTCCTGCTGTTGTACGACGAAGGGCTGACCCCCACCGCCGGACGATGCCCGGCTTGCTCATGCCCGGCCTGCGGGTCGAAATGCAGCCAAACAATATCGCCAGCCTCGGACACATAGCGCCGAACCATTACAAAAGCGCCCTGCCTGCCGGTGTACCGAAATCGACTTCAGTATGCAGATTTTCCGGCGTGATGCCGGCAAGCAACCGGGCGAGGTCGCATCCGCCGGCGCGAATCGGTTCGATGACGATGCGCCCACCTTCCTCACGAATATCAATCGGATCATTCAAGCCCAGACGGGCGGCTTCCATTATCCCGGCGGGGATGCGGACGGATGCACTATTGCCCCACTTCTTCACGATTGCGCGCACGACAACCCCGCTATTTAATCCATTAATCCAGCAAGTAGCGCGTCACTTGAATAGCTTGTCGAGGGCTGGACGCGCTTGTTGCCCGGCCTGTTCACGGGCACCGCACACGAAATCCTCGTCGAGTTTGCCAGTAACCGCGTCCAGCCATGTCCAGTCTTCCGTTACCGGCTCAAGGATAACGGCATTGCCGTGTCGGCGGATGCGGACTTTTTCGGCATCGAAGCGGAACTCTTTGGGGAGCCGCACCGCTTGCGAGCGGCCTGACCAGAAAATTTTTGCAGTGTCCATGACGACCTCCTGATAGGACATATCAAAAAATATATCATGTTGAGGGATAGGCAGGCAGAGCAACTCGCGTAAGGCGTAAGGTAGGGTGCCAATAAGCGAAGCGCATTGCACCGGATGTTTTCATTCGGCGGTGTCAACTTCTCAAGCGCGAAGCGCCTGGAGAATGGCCTGCCCTGGGTGCGATGACGATTGCGCCTACGCGCGCGGTGGCTGGCCGGGAATCCCGTAACGGGGAAGACGCGCCATGAATGCTCAAGCCGGGACAGAAATGATCAACCAAGAAAAAGCCCCTTCATTTCTGAAGGGGCCCGTCTTTAAGCCAGCCCACCCGAGGTCGGCTGGGTCAGGCGAGGTCCTTAGTTCTTGACCCAGCCTTTGGTCACGGCACCGCCGGTCATCTGAAAATAGATCTTGTTACCTACGGCTGGGGCTCCACACGCGGCAGGAGCAGGTTTGTCGCAGGGTGTCAGGATAAGGTCATCGGCTGCCGCGATGCTCTTATAAGCGTTGGGCGTTACGGTGATGATCCCGTTAGCTACAGCAACGGTTGCCACGGCACCGTCAGCACTTGCATAGGCTGCAGGAACGCCACTGGACCCTGCGTCACACACGGTCAGGTCGCCGAGGGATTGCCAGCAGTCCTCCACGCCAAGTTTATACGGGGAAGCCTGGCCGGTCACTTCGGTGAAACGCGATTTGGTGATGTAATCCTGGTACGCCGGGATCGCCACCGCCGCCAGAATGCCGATAATCGCCACCACGATCATCAGTTCGATCAAAGTAAAACCTTGTTGTACCTTACGCATATCAAATCTCCTTTGGGTTGAGGAACAGAATGAACACGAGCCTGCCGTGTCTGGCTCAGTAACGAGCAGCGGTCGTGCCAGCTTTAGCGAGGTGGGAGGAAATTTTCCGGCATGTCCTGAAAGCGCCCATCCGCGCGGACTGACTAGCGGGCTGACCTGCGCCGGGAGAAAAAACAGCCGCTTGCGGCTCCGCTTTCGCTGCCGGTTTGAGGCACGATGTGCCGTATTTTGTCAGTCGGCCCGAGCCAGCGTGGCCTTTTGTGGAGCGGCAGCGGGAACGATGCGGGATGCAGGCGTGAGCCGACTTTATACTACAAGACGCTTGACATGATTCTTTTTGTAATCACAATTAAATAATGATCACCTGGGACAAGGCCAAGCGCGAAAAAAACCTCAAGGATCACGGAATTGACTTGGCTGAAGTGGGTTGTGTATTCGATGCCCCGATGGTCTCGGTGGAAGACGAGCGCGAGAGATATAGCGAGCAGCGGCTGCAAAGTTTGGGCTGGTTTCGCGACCGTGTTGTTTTCCTGGTTTGGACTGAGCGCGATGAAAGCGCCCGAATAATCTCCTGTCGTTATGGTGACAAATATGAAACGTATGCCTACTTCAAAGCCCTTGGCATTTAGCCGGGAACAGGTGGCGGCAGCCATTGCTGTCGCACCTGATCGCGCGAATGATCCTGAGTGCCCGTATGATCCGAATGATGAGGCCGCAGTGGCGGCGTTCTGGGCCAAAGGGAAGGTTCGCCTCCCTGGTCAGCGCGGCCCGCAAAAGCAGCCAACCAAGGTGGCTATTACCGTGCGATACAGCCCTGAGGTCGTGGCGTACTTCAAAGCTACCGGCGAAGGCTGGCAGACCCGCATGAACGATGCATTGCGGGAATATGTAGAACAGCACCGTGCGGTGTAATCCAATCTGCGGGCATACCTGCTTTTGGAAAACCCGCAAGCCAGGAGAAACGCGGGTTCATATTTGAAACCGGCGACAGCGTTCAACCGCAATCCGTGCGTTGGCGTCTCAGACCAAGGTATTTTTTGGCTCTTTGCTGATGGCCCGAACGGAGGCGCACCCGGCCATTCGCAAAAAAAACGGAGCCTCACGGCTCCGTTTTGCATGGGGACAAACGAAACTTACCTGCCCTTGCCCGCGATCATGTCCTGAATGATCGGGGCCAGGATCAACTCCATGGCGAATCCCATCTTGGCGCCGGGAACCACGATGGTGTTGCGCCGCGACATGAAGGAATGATGGATCATGTTCAGCAGGTAGGGGAAATCCACGCCTTCCGGATCACGGAAGCGGATCACGATGAAGCTTTCGTCCGGCGTCGGGAATGTCGCGCGAAATGAAGGGGTTGGAGGTGTCCACCGTGGACACGCGCTGGAAGTTGATGTCGGTATGCGAGAACTGCGGGGTGATGTAGTTCACGTAGTCCGGCATGCGGCGCAGGATGGTGTCGACGATCACGTCGGCGGAATAGCCGCGCTCGGCGCCGTCGCGATGGATTTTCTGGATCCACTCGAGGTTGACGATGGGCACCACGCCGATGCCGAGGTCGACGTGCGCGGCCACATCGACGTCGTCGGTCTTGACCAGGCCGTGCAGGCCTTCGTAGAACAGCAGGTCGGAACCGGAGGGCACCTCTTCCCACGGGGTGAATTCGCCGGGATTGAGGCTGGTGTTGAGGCGCGTGTTGTGTTCGGCCGCTTCTTCGTCGCTGTGGATGTAGTAGCGCTTCTTGCCGCCGCCGGTTTCGCCGTAGGTCCTGAACAGTTCGGCCAGCTTGTCGAAGTGGTTGGCCTGCGGGCCGAAGTGGCTGAAATACTGGTTGCCCTCGGCCTCGGCCTTTTTCATGGCTTCCTTGAATTCGACGCGCGACAGGCTGTGGAAGCTGTCGCCTTCGATCACGGCGGCGTTGATTTTTTCGCGGAAGAAAATGTGTTCGAACGCGCGCTTGACGGTGGTGGTGCCGGCGCCGGACGAACCCGTGACCGCGATGACGGGATGCTTCTTGGACATGCTGGGACTCCCTGAAGTGTTAAAATTGAAAGCGAAAACCGGTCAATTTTACCCGCGCGGGGGCGGGCTTGTCACCCGCGCGCCGTAGCCCCGGTGCAAGCGGCTTACTGGGCGAATTCCAGCCGTTCTTCGACCTTTTTCAGTGCGGCGGCGGCACAGGCGGCATCTTTATCGCTAGTCGGCGCGCCGGATACCCCCACGGCGCCAATCAGGCTGCCGGCGGCACGGATGGGCAGGCCGCCTTCTATCATGATCAGCCCGGTTGTGTGGTTGAGTTCAGGGCGGATGTCGTTACGCGCGGCCCGGAATTCGCCGGAGTCGATGCCCGACATGATGGAAGCTCCGGCCTTGCGTTCGGCGATTTCCAATGTGTATCGTGACGCCAGCGTGTCGCGCAGCGCGGCCTGCACGTTGCCGGCGCGGTCGAGCACCACGGCGGAAACGTTGTAACCGTCCTGGCGGCACGCCTCGATCGAAGCCATGGCGATGTCGCGGGCGAGTTCCAGGCTGATCTGCTTGACCGGCAGAACGTCGGGCTGGGCAGCCATGGCGGGTAGGGACGGCAAACAGGGTAAGTGCAAGCAGCGTTTTCATGAATTCTCCTCGGTGATTGATGAATGATGAACCGACCGGTTAGGGCTGCCTGTGTTCCCGAGCATAGAAAATCACGAGCGCAAGCAGAAGGGAATGAATGAACCATACACCAGCGCAGGGCGGCGGGGCGGGCGGGTATAATCGGCGCCTTGAGATTGTGCGGTTGTTGCGATGCAAGAAAAATACCTTCCCGCGGAAATCGAAGACGCCGCGCAGGCGCGGTGGGCGGCCAGCCAGGCCTACCGCGCCAGCGAGACCTCCGATCGCCCCAAATACTACTGCCTGTCGATGTTCCCCTACCCGTCGGGCAAGCTGCACATGGGCCATGTGCGCAACTACACCATCGGCGACGTGCTGGCGCGCTATCACGCGCATGCGCGGCTACAACGTGCTGCAGCCGATGGGCTGGGACGCCTTCGGCCTGCCGGCGGAAAACGCGGCGATCGCCAACAACGTGCCGCCGGCGCCTGGACCTACGCCAACATCGACCACATGCGCACGCAGTTGCAGGCGCTCGGCTTTGCCATCGACTGGTCGCGCGAGCTCGCCACCTGCAAGCCGGACTACTACCGCTGGGAGCAGTGGCTGTTCACCCGGCTGTTCGAAAAGGGCGTGATCTACAAGAAGATGGCCACGGTGAACTGGGACCCGGTCGACCAGACCGTGCTCGCCAACGAGCAGGTGATCGACGGGCGCGGCTGGCGTTCCGGCGCGCTGGTGGAAAAGCGCGAGATCCCGATGTACTTCTTCCGCATCACCCACTATGCCGACGAGCTGCTGAACGGGCTGGACACCCTGCCGGGCTGGCCGGAGCGGGTGAAGACCATGCAGGCCAACTGGATCGGCAAGAGCGTCGGCGTGCGCTTCGCCTTTCCGTATCACGCTCGACGGCCGCGACGACAAGCTGTGGGTGTTCACCACCCGCGCCGACACCCTCATGGGCGTGACCTTCTGCGCGGTGGCCGCCGAGCATCCGCTCGCCACCCGCGCGGCGCGGGACAATCCCGAACTCGCCGCCTTCATCGCCGAATGCAAGCAGGGCAGCGTGGCCGAGGCCGACATGGCGACGATGGAAAAGAAGGGCATGGACACCGGCCTGAAGGTGACCCATCCGCTCACCGGCGAAGCCGATCCCGGTGTGGGTCGGCAACTACGTGCTGATGAGCTACGGCGAAGGCGCGGTGATGGCCGTGCCGGCGCACGACGAGCGCGATTTCGGCTTCGCCAAGAAATACGGCCTGCCGATCAGGCAGGTGATCGATGCCGCAAGCTCGAGGACCTGCAGCAGGCCATTGCGGATACCAGGCCGAACGGGCGCTAGGCGAGGAAGCCGACTATGCCGAGCAATGCGGAACACGCGGCCGTTGCGTGAACTGCCTGGCAGAATGGTATGCAGCAAGAGCGGTCTGCGTCAATTCCGGCAAATACGACGGCCGCTTACACGGCGCGTGGACGCCATCGCCGCCGATCTCGCCGCCCTGGACCTGGGCGAAAAGAAAACCCAGTTCCGCCTGCGCGACTGGGGCATTTCGCGCCAGCGCTACTGGGGCTGCCCGATCCCGATCATCCACTGCGACGCCTGCGGCGACGTGCCGGTGCCGGCCGAGCAGTTGCCGGTGGTGCTGCCGGAAGACGTGGTGCCGGACGGCTCCGGCAATCCGCTCAACAAGCGCGCCGACTTCGTCAATTGCACCTGCCCCAAGTGCGGCGGCGCAGCGCGGCGCGAGACCGACACCATGGACACCTTCGTCGAGTCGTCCTGGTACTACGCGCGCTACGCCTGCCCGGACTACGACGGCGGCATGCTCGATGCGCGGGCCAACACCTGGCTGCCGGTCGACCAGTACATCGGCGGCATCGAGCACGCGATTCTGCATCTGCTGTATGCGCGCTTCTTCCACAAGCTGATGCGCGACGAGGGACTGGTGACGAGCGACGAGCCCTTCGCCAACCTGCTGACGCAGGGCATGGTGATCGCCGACACCTATCTACCGCGAAAGCGCGCGACGGCAAGAAAACCTGGTTCAACCCGGCGGACGTGATCGGCGCGACAAGGACGGCGCGCGCCTGAAGTGCCGACGGCCAGCCGGTGATCGTCGGCGGCACCGAGAAGATGTCGAAGTCGAAGAACAACGGCGTCGATCCGCAGGCGCTGATCGACCAGTACGGCGCCGATACGGCGCGGCTGTTCACCATGTTCGCCGCGCCGCCCGAACAGAGCCTGGAATGGTCGGATGCCGGGGTGGAGGGCGCGCACCGCTTCCTGAAACGTCTGTGGAAGCATGGCCTACGAGCACGTGCAGGCCGGCGCGGTCGCCGGCCTTTGCCGGGCGGCGACTTGCCCGAAGCGGCCAAGGCCCTGCGCCGTCAGTTGCACCAGACCATCCAGAAGGTCGGCGACGATATCGAGCGCCGCAAGCAGTTCAATACCGCGATTGCCGCCGTGATGGAATTGATGAACGCGCTGGCCAAGGTCGAAGGCGATGGACGCCACGACACGCAGCGTGCGGCAGGAAGTGCTGGAAGCGGCGACGCTGATGCTCGCGCCCATCGTGCCGCACGTTGCGAGGCGCTGTATGCCGAACTCAAACCCGGCGCCGGTATTACGCTCGCGGCCTGGCCCGCTGTGGACGAGTCGCGCGCTGGTGCAGGACGAGATCGAGCTTATGCTGCAGGTCAACGGCAAGCTGCGCGGGCAAATCAGGGTGGCGGCCGACGGCCGCACGCGAGGCCATCGAAGCGGCGGCGCTGTCGTCCGAGGTCGCGCTGAAATACCTGGAGGGCAAGCCGCCGAAGAAGGTGGTGGTGGTTCCCGGCCGACTGGTTAATATCGTCACATGAAACGCCGCTTCTTCCTGATCGCCGCCCCCGCGCTGCTTGCTGGCAGGATGTGGTTTCGAACTGCGCGGGCTCGGTGGCATGCCGTTTTCCAGTATCTATATCGATTCCGTTATTCAGATGCGGGCGTCGGTTCTGGAAGGCGGGAAGACGGTGAAGCAACCCAGTCAGATTGCGGCGAAACTGCGCAATGCATTGGTCGCGGGCGGGTACACACGTGTGGTGGATAATCCTGCGCGAGGCAGACGTCATCCTGAAGATCAGCAAGGAATTCCGCAGAAGAACCATTCTTGCGCTATCGGGCGCGGGCCAGGTGTCCGAATACCGGCTGGATTTTCAGATGACTTACAGCGTAACCCGCAAGGATGGGCAGACCCTGGTGGAACCCAGCACCATAGAACTCTCCCGTGATTTTTCTTACGACGTCTCCGCCTTGCTGGCCAAGGGCGCGGAAGAAAACATGTTGAGCCTTGATATGGAAGACGACGCAATCCAACAGATCGTGCGCCGTTTGCGCAGCAGGCGACTCAGCTCGGCAACCGCCGTTGAACATTCCCGCGGAACGTCTTCCCGATCAGCTCGCACGCGGCCTCTCGCCGCTATATGTCGTGTATGGCGAGGAGCCGCTCGCCGCGCTGGAAGCGGCCGACGCCATTCGGATCGCGGCACGCGCGGCAGGGTATACCGAGCGCTCGGTCTACACCGTGCAGGGGCGCTACAACTGGGACGCGATCACGGCCGGCAGTGATAATTTCTCCCTGTTCGCCGAGCGCAGGCTGACGGAAATCCGCATTCCTTCGGGTAAACCCGGCGTGGATGGCGGCAAGGCCCTGGAGGTCTATGCCGGTCATCTCCCTGGGGATACGTTGACGCTCGTCACGCTGCCCGGCCTGGAGTGGAAAACCACGCAAAGTCGCTGGTTTTCCGCGCTGGCGGCAGCCGGCACGGTGGTTGAGGCCAAACCCGTCGATCGCGCCCAGCTTCCCGTCTGGATCGAGCGCCGGCTGGCAAAGCAGGGGCTCTCCGCCGGGCGCGCGGCACTGGAGTTTCTGGCGGATCGGGTCGAGGGCAATCTGCTTGCGGCGCAGCAGGAAATCGACAAATTGGCGCTGCTCCTGCCGCCGGGGACGGTGACGCTGGCCGACCTCGAAAATGCCGTGGTCGATGTCTCGCGGCTGGAGGCTGAACAGTTGCAGGATGCCTTGTTGCAGGGCGATACCGCGCGTTATGCGCGCATCGTGGCGGACTTGAGGGACGCGGGTGAGCAGCCGGTGGCGATCCTGTGGCATTTGTCGTCCGCCGTGCGGCTGCTGCTCAGGCTAAAATCGGGAATCAGACAGGGCGAGCCGCTGGCCGTACTGATGCGCAATGCGCGCGTCTGGGACAAGCGTCGCCCCTGGGTTGAAAAGGCGCTGGGCCGATTGTCCGATGCCCGCATCGAAGCCGCGCAGGCCATGCTCGCGCTGCTCGACCGGCAGGCGAAAGGCCTGGAACGCACGGGCGATCCGTGGGATACGATGCTGCGAATGGGGTTGATGTGGGGCGCGGCGCAATAAGGACACTGGAAATGGATATCAAAGCCTACATGAACGAACTGGGCAGACAGGCGCGCACCGCCTCGCGCGCCATTGCCCGCGCCGACACCAACCAGAAAAACCGGGCGCTGCTGGGCATGGCCGCCGCGATTCGTCGCGACATGGAAAAACTGCTGGCAGCCAATGCGCGCGACATGGCCGCCGCACGCGCCGCCGGGCTGGATGCGGCCCTGCTCGATCGCCTGCAGATCAACGAGAAATCGGCGGCGGGCATGGCCGAGGGGCTGGAACAGATTGCCGCGCTGCCCGACCCGGTGGGCGAAATCACCGATCTGAAATACCGTCCCTCCGGCATTCAGGTCGGCAAGATGCGCGTGCCGCTGGGAGTCATCGGCATTATTTACGAGGCGCGCCCGAACGTGACCGCCGATGCCGCGGGCCTGTGTCTCAAGTCCGGCAACGCCGCCATTCTGCGCGGCGGTTCCGAGGCCCTGCATTCCAATCAGGCGGTGGCCGCGTGCGTGCGCGAAGGCCTGGTTATGGCGGGGTTGCCCGAGGCTGTCGTGCAGGTGGTGGAGACCACCGACCGCGCGGCGGTGGGCGAGCTGATCACGATGCAGGAATTTGTCGATGTCATCGTGCCGCGCGGCGGCAAGGGCCTGATCGAACGCATCATGAAGGAGGCGCGGGTGCCGATCATCAAGCACCTGCACGGCGTGTGCCACGTCTATATCGACGCCGCCGCCGACATCGAGAAGGCCATCCGCATCGCCGACAACGCCAAGACCAGCCGCTATGGCACCTGCAATACCATGGAAACCCTGCTGGTGGCGGAAAGCATGGCGGCCGCCGTGCTGCCCCGCCTGGCGGAAATTTATCTGGGCAAGAACGTCGAGTTGCGCGGCGATGAAGCGTCGCGCGCGCAGGTTGCGGCGATGCACGCCGCCACCGAAGAAGACTGGTACACCGAGTACCTCGCGCCGATACTGTCGGTACGCGTGGTCAAAGACCTCGATGCGGCGATCACCCACATCAACACTTACGGCTCGCAGCATACCGACGCGATTGTCACCGAGGACTACGGCCGCGCACGGCGGTTCCTGCGTGAAGTGGACTCGGCCTCGGTCATGGTCAACGCTTCGACCCGTTTTGCCGATGGATTCGAATACGGCCTGGGCGCCGAGATCGGCATTTCCACCGACAAGATTCACGCGCGCGGTCCGGTAGGACTGGAAGGGCTGACCAGCCAGAAGTGGGTGGTGCTCGGCGACGGGCAGGTGCGGGGTTAAGAAACATGAACCACAGAGGCACAGAGACACAGAGAACCAAACAGGAAAGCCGGATGTTTCTTGCTTTTCTCTGTACCGCTGTGTCTTTGTGGTGATTGCCTTGTCCCCCATCGGCGTCTTCGGCGGCACTTTCGATCCCATCCATTACGGCCACCTGAGGCTGGCCGAGGAAATGGCGGAAGCGACTGGGGTTGAGCGAAGTCCGCTTTATTCCTGCCGGACAGCCGCCGCACCGTGACATCCCGCGCACCCGGGCGGCGCACCGGCTGGAAATGGTGCGGCGCGCGGTTGCGGGCAATCCGCGCTTTGTGGCGGATGACCGCGAAATCCGCCGCGCGAGTCCGAGTTATACCGTGGACACGCTGGCGGCCTTGCGCGGCGAACTGGCGACGGATCAGCCGCTCTGGCTGTTGCTCGGGGCGGACGCGTTTCTGGGCCTGCCGACCTGGCATGACTGGCGGCGGCTGTTCGAACTGGCGCATGTCGCCGTGGCGCAGCGTCCGGGGGCGAATCTGTTGCTGTCCGATGGCCTGCCGTCGGCGCTCAGGGATGAAATGCGGGCGCGTCAGGTGGCCGACGGTTCGGCCATGGGGGCGGGCGGTACGATCGTGCTGCGTTCGATGACGCCGCTGGATATTTCGGCAACGGCCATACGCGAATCGCTGGCCATGCAGCGCAGTGCGCGGTATCTGCTTCCGGATGCCGTACTCGATTACATCACGCAGGAAAAAATCTATCAGCATGAATATTGAAGACAAGGTCGGAAACATCGTCGCCGCGCTCGAAGACATCAAGGCGAAAGACATCACGGTGCTGGACACCGCCAGGCTGACCTCGCTATTCGAGCGCATGGTGATCGCCAGCGGCGATTCCAATCGCCAGACGCGGGCGCTCGCCGGCCATGTCCGTGACAAGCTGAAGGAGGCGGGCGAGGATGCGGGCAAAATGGAAGGCGAGCAGACCGGGGAATGGGTGTTGCTCGATCTGGGCGATGTGGTGGTGCATGTGATGCAGCCGGCGGTGCGGGCGCTCTACAATCTGGAGGAATTGTGGAGCGCGGGCGAGGCAGCCCGCATCCGGCATTCGTGAAACTGGTCATCATTGCGGTCGGGCACAGGATGCCGGCCTGGGTGAGCGCGGCTTACGAGGACTACGCCCGGCGCATGCCGCCCGATATGCCCCTGTCGCTGATCGAGATCAAACCCGGTCACCGGGCGGCGGGAGAGGACGGGACGCGGGCGCGGCAGGTGGAAGCCGGGAAAATTCTCGCTGCCCTGCCCGCGGGCAGTTGGCCCGTGGCGCTGGATGAATGCGGCGTGCAGGCCACAACCCGCGAGCTGGCGGAGTGGATGAAGCGATGGATGGACGAGGGCGTGAGTCCGGTTTTCGTCCTGGGCGGCGCGGACGGGCTGGACGACAGTGTAAAGACCCGCGCGCACAAGCTGCTGGGCTTGTCGAAACTGACCCTGCCGCATGCCCTGGCGCGGGTGGTGCTGGCCGAACAGCTTTATCGTGCAGTGAGTGTATTGAAGGGGCATCCTTACCACAGGGATTGAGATGGCGCTGATCGATAAACGCATCTATCTTGCTTCGCAATCGCCGCGACGGCGCGAACTGCTGAAACAGATTGGCATGTCGTTCGAAGTACTGGCGTTGCGGACGATGACGGATCGCTCGGATGTGGTCGAAACGCCTCTGCCGGACGAGGCGCCGACGGATTTTGTCCGGCGCATGGCGTGCGAGAAGGCCGCCCGGGGCTGGCGCGCCGTGGACCAGCGGCGCTTGCTGGATTTTCCGGTGTTGGGCGCCGATACCGTAGTCGATGTGGACGAACGCATTCTCGGGAAACCCGCTGATCGCCTGGAGGCCGAAAAGATGTTGAACAGTCTGTCCGGACGGAGTCACTGGGTCCATACCGCTGTGGCCATGCAGCATGAAGATATTCTGCGGCACCGGCTGTCATCGAGCCGTGTGGAATTTTGCCGGCTGGACGGGAAGGACATCCGGAAGTATCTCGATTCCGGCGAATTTATTGGCAAGGCGGGCGGGTATGCGATACAGGGAAGGATTGCCGTGTTTGTGACGCGTATCAATGGCAGCTACTCCGGCATCATGGGTCTGCCCCTGTTTGAAACGCAATCCCTGTTGCGGGAATTTGGCGTGAGCCCATCATGAGCGAAGAAATCCTGGTCAACGTCACCCCGCAGGAAACCCGTGTTGCCGTGTTGCATCTGGGCGCGGTGCAGGAACTGCATATCGAGCGCGCAAAATGCCGCGGCCTGGTCAGCAATATCTACATGGGGCGCGTGGTACGCGTGCTTCCGGGCATGCAGTCGGCCTTTATCGACATCGGCATCGAGCGCGCCGCTTTCCTCCATGTGGCGGATATCTGGGAAGAATGGCGCGGCCTTGAATCCGAGCGCACCATCGAGCAGATTCTTCAGGAGGGCCAGCCGCTCATGGTGCAGGTGATCAAGGATCCGATTGGCACCAAGGGCGCGCGCCTGTCCACGCAAATCAGTTTTGCCGGACGTTATCTGGTGTATCTGCCGCAGGAATCCCATATCGGCATTTCCCAGAAAATCGAGGGCGAGGAAGAGCGCGAAATCCTGCGCCAGAAACTGCATCAACTGATTCCGGCGGATTCGCCGGGCGGATTCATTGTGCGCACCATGGCGGAGACCGCGGAGGACGCGGAGATGCAGGCCGATATCGAGTACCTGCGCCGCCTCTGGCACAGCATTCAGTCGCGCGGCAACTGCAATGCGCCCTGCCTGCTGTATCAGGATCTCGACCTGTCGCTGCGCGTGCTGCGCGATTTCGTCAATCGCGACACGTCCCGCATCCTCATCGATTCGCGCGAAACCTATCAGCGCATGGCTGAATTCGCGCAGAACTACACCGGCGAAGTGCTTGAGAAATTGCAGCATTACGGCGCAGAGCGCCCGCTGTTTGATCTTCATGCCATCGAGGAAGAGGTCGCAAAAGCCCTGGGGCGGCGTGTCGATCTGAAGTCCGGCGGCTATCTCGTCATCGACCAGACCGAAGCGCTGACCACGGTGGATGTCAACACCGGCAGATTCGTGGGCGCACGCAATTTCGATGACACGATTTTCAAGACCAACCTCGAAGCTGCGCAGTCCATCGCCCGGCAACTGCGGCTGCGCAATCTCGGCGGCATCGTCATTCTCGACTTCATCGACATGGACAATGCCGAGCATCAGGAGGCGGTGCTGGCCGAATTGAAGAAAGTGCTGGCGCGCGACCCCACGCGGACCACGGTGAGCGGGTTTTCCGCGTTGGGACTGGTTGAAATGACCCGCAAACGCACCCGCGAGTCGCTCGCGCATGTGCTGTGCGAGGCCTGTCCCACCTGCCAGGGGCGCGGCCAGATCAAGACGGCGCAGACCGTGTGCTATGACGTGCTGCGCGAAATCCTGCGCGAAGTGCGCCAGTTCGATGCGCGCGAATATCGCATCGTGGCCTCGCAGCCGGTCATCGACCTGTTCCTGGATGAGGAATCATCGAGTCTGGCGCAACTCGGCGACTTCATCGGCAAGCCGATTTCGCTCCAGGTGGAAACGAGTTACAGCCAGGAGCAGTACGACATCATCCTGTTGTGAGGCGGGGTATTGTTTCCGCGAAGGACGCGATGCAGCGCCGAAGAAATGCAACCCCCTCGCCAACGGCCACAGGTCAAGATGATCAGGCTTCCTGCGAGGGATTTTCTTCGCGTCCTTCGCGGATAAATGCAATCCTCACCCATGAAAACCAATAGCGAGCCGGACTACTGGACAAGCGCCTGCGCCGAGCTCGCCGCCGCCGACCCGGTGATGGCCGGGCTGATCGCGCGCTACCCGGACGCCATCCTCGCCAATCGCGGCGACCCCTTTCAGACCCTGGTGCGCGCCATTGCCGGCCAGCAAATCTCGGTCAAGGCGGCGGACCGCATATGGGCGCGCTTTGCGGCGCTGGCCGGGGACATCGCGCCGCAACGCATCGCCATTCTGGACGCGGACGCACTGGCCGCCTGCGGACTGTCACGGCGCAAGGTCGAATATGTGCAGGACCTGGCCGGACATTTTATCGATGGCCGCATCGTTCCCGAACGCTGGCAGAGGATGGACGACGAAGCCGTCATTGCCGAACTGATTGACGTGCGCGGTATCGGACGCTGGACGGCGGAGATGTTCCTGATCTTCAACCTGCGCCGCCCCGACGTCTGGCCGCTGGACGACCTCGGCCTGCAAAAGGCCGTGGCCCTGCATTATCTGGATGGAGCGCGCCCCGCCCCCAAACGCCTGCGTGAAATCGGCGGACAATTTGCGCCGTGGCGCACGGTCGCCACCTGGTATTTGTGGCGGAGCCTTGATCCCGCCGTAGTGCAATACTGATTACCAGGCCGAATGTCGCAGGGCACGCGCTGCGCGCCCTGAAAATCGGCGCGGCTTGCGGTTACGGGCCGATTACTGCGCGATTACGCCTATCTCCGCCACCACCGGCGCGTGATCGGAAGGCCGTTCCAGTTTGCGCATTTCGCGATCCACCGTCGAACTGGCGCAGGCCTGCGCCAGCGGTGCGGAAAGCAGAATGTGGTCGATGCGCAGCCCCATGTTGCGGCGAAATGCCATCATCCGGTAGTCCCACCAGGAAAAGGTTTTTTCCGGCTGCTCAAACAGGCGGAAGCTGTCCTGCAAGCCCAGATCGACCAGTGCCCGGAAGCGCGCGCGCTCCGCATCCGACACCAGCACACTGCCCACCCATGCCGCCGGGTCATGCACGTCCCGATCTTCCGGTGCGATGTTGTAATCGCCCAGCAGCGCGAGTTTCGGATAACGGGTCAGCTCATCCTTGAGCCAGGCGGCGAGCGCATCGAACCACGCGAGTTTGTAGGGATACTTGTCGGAGTCCAGACTTTGTCCGTTGGGGCAGTACACGCACACCAGCCGCACCGCCTCCACCGTTGCCGCAATGACACGCTTCTGCTCGTCGGCAAAACCCGGGATGCCGACGCTGACATCCCGGGCGCCGGCGCGGCTGAGAATCGCCACGCCGTTATAGGTTTTCTGGCCGGCAAACACGGCGCTATAGCCTGCCGCCGCGATCTCGGCGAGCGGGAAGTTGTCGTCGGTGAGTTTGGTCTCCTGCAGGCACACCGCATCGGGTGCGCGGGTGGCGAGGAAATCCAGCAGTTGCGGCAGACGGACTTTCAGCGAATTGACGTTCCACGCGGCGAGTTTCATGGCGCCGAGCTTAACGTGAACGTCGCGCAGAGACACGATATCCCCCTCTCCCTCCGGGAGAGGGCCGGGGTGAGGGAACGGACACGGCGGGCGTGACATTCATCATTCTGGGTTGCGCGGCCGCCCTATCCGTTAACCCAGAGATCCTGCGCTCAGTAGCGCTTGGGCGGGGTTGCGGGCGACGGTACGGCGGCTTGCGGGGCGGATGGCTCGGGAGTGGTCTTGGGCGCGTTGGCCGCGTCCTTGGCCGGTTCGGCTTTCTTCGGCGCGCCCGATGACTTGGGATAACCCGCGCGATCCAGGGCGGCGTTCCACTGTCCGGATTCGAAACCGTCGATCTTGTCGCTGCCGACAAGGAGTACCGGCACGTTCAGTTCCCCGGTCAGTTTTTTTAATGCGTTCTGGTCTTCCGGACTGGTTTCCGGGTTCTTCGCGCTGTACGGAACCCCGCGGTCGGCCAGCAATTGACGGGCCTGATCGCAGGGCAACCCGCACTGGGTGACATAGAGCGTGACGGGATATTTCTCGCGCGCCTGCTTCAGTGCGTAGGGCTCGCCGACTTCGACGACGCTGCCATTGAAGTTTTTTTGCATGGCGTTCCGCACGCTGGGCGGCGGTGGCTGGTCGCTGTAGACCATGCGGCCCTGGGTGTCTTTCCACTGATATAACTGTGCAGCGTCGGCCGAGAATGCGGCAAGCAGCGCGGTGAATAGTATCGCAGTCTGTTTCATGAGGGCCTCCGGGCAAATTCCACCTCTTTAACGGCCATGCGCCAGAAAAATTCAGGCCATGCCATTATGCCGCAACAGCGCATCGATATTGGGTTCCCGCCCGCGAAACGCCTTGAACGATTCCAGCGCCGGCCGCGCGCCGCCCATGGCGAGGATTTCGCTCCAGAAGCGGTGACCGACTTCCGCGTTCAGCACGCCGTTTTCCTCGAACATCGCATAGGCGTCCGCCGACAGCACTTCCGCCCATTTGTAGCTGTAATACCCTGCCGCATAACCGCCCGCGAAAATGTGCGAGAAGTTGTTGGGGAAGCGGTTGTATTCCGGCGGGATGATGACGGCAATCTGGCGGCGCACTTCGTCCAGCAATTGCAGCGCGGTCTTGCTGCCGCCCGGGTCGAAGTCGTCGTGCAGGCGCATGTCGAAGCTGGCGAATTCGATCTGGCGCAGGGTTTGCAGGCCGGACTGGAAATTTTTCGCGGCCAGCATCTTGTCGAACAGGTCTTTGGGCAGCGCTTCGCCGCTGTCGACGTGCGCGGTCATGTGTTTCAGAACTTCCCATTCCCAGCAGAAGTTTTCCATGAATTGCGAAGGCAGTTCGACCGCATCCCATTCCACGCCGTTGATGCCGGAGACGCCGAGCTCTTCGACACGGGTCAGGAGGTGATGCAGGCCGTGGCCGGTTTCATGGAACAGGGTGATGACTTCGTCGTGGGTAAACAGTGCGGGCCTGCCGCCCACCGGCCCGGCGAAGTTGCAGTTGAGATAGGCCACCGGGGTCTGGATGCCGTTATTGAGCCGCCGCCGGGTGATGACGTCGTCCATCCACGCACCGCCGCGCTTGGAGGGGCGCGCGTACAAGTCCAGATAGAACTGCCCCACCCGCTGGCCGCTGTGATCGGTCAGGGTGTAGAACTTCACATCCGGGTGCCACGCCGGCGCGCTGTCCTCGCGGATGAAGCAGGCCATAAAGCGTTTCCACCAGCTTGAACAGGCCGGCGAGCACACGCGGCTCCGGAAAGTATTGCTTCACTTCCTGATCGGAAAAACTGTAACGCGCCACCCGCAGCTTTTCGGACGCATAGGCGTTGTCCCAGGCTTGCAGATCGGCTATTCCCAATTCGTCGCGGGCAAACGCGCGCAGCTCGGCCATATCCTTCTCGCCGTAGGGTTTGGCGCGCTGCCCCAGTTGATCAAGGAAATGCAGCACGTCGGCGGGTTTGTCCGCCATCTTGGGCGCGAGCGACACCTCGGCGTAACTGTTGAACCCCAGCATTTGCGCGGCTTCGCGGCGCAGCTTGAGGATGCCGGAAATCAGCGGCGTGTTGTCCAACTCGGATTTGCCGAACTCGGAAGCGCGCGTGACGTAGGCGCGGTAAAGCTGCTCGCGCAAAGGGCGGTTATCCGCGTACTGCATCACCGGCAGATAGGACGGCATATGCAGCGTGATTTTCCAGCCCGGTTTGCTGTCGGCCTCGGCCGCGGCGCGCATCGCGGCAATCACGTCCCCTGGCACGCCCTTCAGCGCTTCGATGTCGTCGATGACCAGCGAGAAATCATTGGTCGCGTCCAGCAAATTCTCTTCAAACTTGGCCGACAAAGCGGACAGTTCTTCCTGCACCTGCATGAAGCGCGCTTTCCGGTCGTCGGGCAGTTCCGCGCCGCCCAGACGGAAATCACGCAATTCGTTCTCGACGATCTTCCTGCGCGCATCCGACAGCGCCGCGTAGTCCGGGCGTGACTTCAAGGCCTTGAACTTGGCAAACAAGGCCGCGTTCTGCCCCAGCCCGGCAAAATAGATCGTGATCTTGGGGAGATTCGCGTTGTAAACCTCGCGCAATTCGGGCGAATCCATCACCGCATGCAGATGCGACACCTGTCCCCATGCGCGCGACAGCCGCTCGTTGGCATCATCCAGCGGAGCGACGAAACTGTCCCAGTCCGAGCCGGTGGCATCCGCGACCGCACGTTCAAGCGTAGCCCGGCAATCCGCCAGCAGTTGATCGATCGCGGGGGTCACGTGTTCGGGACGAAAATCGGAAAAGCGGGGCAGTCCGGAAAAGTCGAGCAAAGGGTTCATGGCGGTACTCTATAAAGAATGACGCGATTATACTTTCTGCCTCGCCGATCCGATTTCAACCCCATGAGTCCCAAGGTTTATATTGATGCCATCGCTCCTCATCACGGCAGCACGCCGCAACTCGCACCCGGCGTATGGGTGCATCCTCGCGCCACGGTGATCGGAGAGGTCAGTCTCGGCGCCGATGTCTCGGTGTGGCCGGGCGCGGTGATACGCGGCGACGTGAACAGCATCACCATAGGCGAGGCCACGAATATCCAGGACGGTTCCGTCCTGCACGTCTCGCACAAGACCCCGCTCGATCCCGCGGGCGGGCCGCTCGTCATCGGCGCGCGTGTCACCGTCGGTCACGCCGTCATTCTTCACGCCTGCAACATCGAGGACGAATGCCTGATCGGCATGGGCTCCATCATCCTCGATCGCGCCGTGGTCAAAAGGCATGTCCTGCTGGGCGCCGGCTCGCTGGTGCCGGAGGGAAAAATTCTGGAATCCGGCTACCTTTATCTTGGCCGCCCCGCCAAGCAGGTGCGACCGCTCACCGCGGAAGAAATCGCCCATTTCAGTTACTCCGCGCGGCACTACATCAAGCTCGCGCAGTCCTATCCAAGCTGATCCAATGCAAGCGAAAACCCTGCTGATTGCCGCGGCCTTCATCGCGCTTGCCGGCGGTATTGCCTATTCGCTCCTCGTCAGGCGTGCCGCCCCCGCGGTCAGCTTCACCACGCTGCAGGGGCAGCCCATCGTGCTTGCCAGCCTGCGCGGCAAAGTCGTGCTGGTGAACTTCTGGGCCACCACCTGCCCCGGCTGCGTGAAGGAAATGCCCGCCCTCATCGAGACCTACCGGCAATATAAAAACAAGGGCTTTGAAGTCGTCGCCGTCGCCATGAGCTACGATCCGCCGAGCTATGTGATGAAATTTGCCCAGGATCGGCAACTGCCGTTTCCCGTTGCGCTCGATGTCAGCGGCGAACATGCCCGCGCCTTCGGCAATGTGCAGCTCACGCCCACCAGTTTCATCGTGGGCAAGGACGGCACGGTGCTGGAACAGAAACTTGGAGAGCTGGACTTCGTGAAGCTGAAGACTTTGCTGGACAAGGAGCTCAAGCCGGCTCCGGGCTGATAAGCTTCACGCTTTTGTTTCTGGTGCTTGTTTCCGATGGCGCAATACGTTTACTCCCTCAACCGCGTGGGCAAGATTGTTCCCCCCAAGCGGCAGATTCTGAAAGACATTTCACTCTCGTTTTTCCCGGGCGCCAAGATCGGCGTGCTGGGGCTGAACGGTTCCGGCAAGTCCACGCTCATCAGGATCATGGCGGGGGTGGACCGCGACATCGAAGGCGAGGCGATTCCGATGCCGAATCTGCGCATCGGCTATCTGCCGCAGGAGCCGCGGCTCGACCCCGGCCATACCGTGCGTCAGGAGGTGGAGGCCGGGATGGGCGAGATTGTGCAAGCCCGCAACAAACTGGATGAAATCTACGCCGCCTATGCCGAGCCGGACGCGGATTTCGACCAGCTGGCCGAGGAGCAGGCACGCTGCGAGGCCATCATCGCCACGGCGGGCGCCGATCTCGACACGCAAATGGAAATCGCGGCCGATGCCCTGCGCCTGCCGCCGTGGGACGCGGTGATCGGCAATCTGTCGGGCGGCGAAAAACGCCGGGTGGCCCTGTGCACGCTGCTGCTGTCCAACCCCGACATGCTGCTGCTGGACGAGCCGACCAACCACCTCGACGCCGAGTCGGTGGACTGGCTGGAGCAGTTCCTGGTGCGCTATCCCGGCACCGTGGTCGCCGTCACTCACGACCGCTACTTCCTCGACAACGCCGCCGAGTGGATTCTGGAACTGGACCGCGGCCACGGCATCCCGTGGAAGGGCAACTACTCAAGCTGGCTGGAACAAAAGGAAGCGCGGCTGGAGACCGAGTCCAAGCAGGAAGCCGGACGCATCAAGACCATGAAGCAGGAACTGGAGTGGGTGCGGCAGAATCCCAAGGCGCGCCAGGCCAAGTCCAAGGCGCGTCTGGCCCGGTTCGAAGAACTCAATTCGGTCGAATACCAGAAGCGCAACGAGACGCAGGAGATATTCATTCCGGTCGGCGAGCGCCTGGGCGACAAGGTCATCGAGTTCAACGGCGTGAGCAAAAGCTTCGGCGACCGCCTGCTGATCGACAACCTCTCCTTCGCCGTTCCGCCCGGCGCCATCGTCGGCATCATCGGCCCCAACGGCGCGGGCAAGTCGACCTTCTTCAAGATGATCACCGGCAAGGAGCAGCCGGACAGCGGCGAAATCGTCATCGGCCCGACGGTGAAAATGGCCTATGTCGACCAGTCGCGCGATGCGCTTTCCGCCAACAAGACCGTGTTCGACGAAATCGCCGAAGGCCGCGACATCCTCACCGTCGGCCGCTACGAAACCCCGTCGCGCGCCTACATCGGCCGCTTCAATTTCAAGGGGGGCGACCAGCAGAAGCTCGTCGGCAATCTCTCCGGCGGCGAACGCGGGCGGCTGCATCTGGCCAAGACCCTGATCGCCGGCGGCAATGTGCTGCTGCTCGACGAGCCGAGTCGAACGATCTGGACGTGGAAACGCTGCGCGCGCTGGAAGACGCGCTGCTGGAGTTCGCCGGCTGCGTGCTGGTCATCTCCCACGACCGCTGGTTCCTCGACCGCATCGCCACCCACATCCTCGCCTTCGAGGGCGATTCGCAGGTGGTGTTCTTCCCCGGCAACTACCAGGAATACGAGGCCGACAAGAAGAAACGGCTGGGCGAGGAAGGCGCCAAGCCGAAGCGGATTCGCTACAAGCCGATCAGCCGCTGAGCCCATGATTCTGGCAACGCTGGCCGAAGCTGACCGCTACGCTGCGCTGCATCCGCTGTTTGCGCGCGCCTTCGAATTTCTGCGCGGTACCGATTTGAAGACGCTGACGCCCGGCAAGCACCCGGTGCAGGGCGAACAGCTTTTCGCCATCGTCGAAGCCTGTGCCGGCCGCACGCGGGCGGAGGCGAAGCTGGAGTGTCATCGCCGTTATATCGACATCCAGTTGGTTCTCGAAGGCATCGACGAGATGGGTTGGAAGCCGGTGGCCGATTGCGTGGAGCCCATCACGGATTACGATGCCGCGCGCGATATCCGGTTTTTCAACGATGCGCCCGCGAACTGGATAGCCACGCCGCCGGGGGCGTTCTGTGTGTTTTTCCCCGGAGATGCCCACGCGCCACTGGTAAGTGCAGGCATGATCCGCAAGCTGGTGGTCAAAGTCGCACTGCAAGACGAGATCTGAATCCGGGCCGGATGGGGGCGCCCATCTCCTCAAGGAACAGCGAGCGCGGCCGTTATTCATTCATGCGCATTGCTCTATTGATTCTGTTGGCCATTTGTTTTCAAGCCCGGGCTTCTGTCCCCACGCCGGTCTTCGTCCTGCATTCCTATAGTCAGGAATATCCCTGGACCAAGGGCCAGCATCAGGGTTTTGTCCAGGCGCTGAATGACGATCGCGCGCGGGCGTATTCCCTCACTGTGGAATATCTCGACACCAAGCGAACGGGTTACAACCCGGCCTATGCCGATCTGATCAGCGAACATCTGCGGAAAAAATATCAGGGTTACCAGCCCGCAGCGGTCTATGTGACGGATGACAATGCCCTGTCCTTCGCGCTTTCCCATCTGGACAAGGTGTTCCCCGGCGTGCCGGTGTTCTTTTCCGGCGTAAACAATTACGACGTCAGGCCAAAACTTGATCCGGCGCGCATTACGGGGGTGTTCGAGAAAAAGGAGATCGCTCCCAATCTGCGTCTGATGCGCCGATTCGACCCGGGGATCCGGGAAATCGTCATTGTCGGCGACGCCACCGAGACCTATCGCGCGATCGAAAACGAAATCCGTCAGGAACTGAAGCATCAACCCGATATCCGCGCAAGCTTTCTCTCCAGCAGCCGGATCGACGACTTGCTTGCAAGTTTGCGGGGGCGGAAGGAGCGTTTCGTGTTTCTGACCACGCTGGGTGCCGTGAGCGATCGGGATGGCCGCACGCTTACGCTTCCCGAGACAATGGGCGCCATCGTGAATGCCGGCCGATTCGTAGTGTTCAGTATGGAAGACGCCTATCTTTACCCGGGTGTACTCGGTGGCTACGTCACCAGCGGTCCGCGTCAGGGCCGTGCTGCCGCGCAGCTTCTCATCCGCAATTTGGACGGGACCGCGATGTCCGCCCTGCCGCCGATCGAGACCAGCCCCAATGAATACATCGTGGATGAGGCCGTATTGCGGAAGGCGGGGCTCGCGCTGCCCGAAGATATCGAAGGGCAGGTCACGCTCGTGAACAAGCGGCCCACCTTTTATGAAGCCAATCGGCCGATCATACTTGGCACGCTATACGGCCTGGTCACCCTGATGATGGTTAGCCTGGCATTGTCCCTGTTGTTGTTTGTCAGAAAGAATCGTCAGATCGCGCGCGCCTCGCAACAGCTTGGGGAAACCAAGGATAGTCTCGATCGGGCACAGCGCATCGCGCAGATGGGTAACTGGGATTGGCAGATTCAGGAGAATCGGCTGTTCTGGTCGGAGGGCATCTACAGCCTGTTTGGCATCAGTCCGGCCGAATTCGACGCCAGTTACGAATCCTTCATGGTACGGGTTCACCCGGATGACCGGGCTGCGGTCGATGCTGCCGTCAGACACGCCCTCGATACCGACGCGCCCTACGCGATCGACCACCGGATCGTGCGTCCGGACGGTGCAGTCCGCATCGTGCACGAAAGCGCAGAAGTGCTGCGTGACAATCAAGGCAGGCCTGTCCGTATGATCGGCACGGTACAGGACATTACCGAACGGAAGCAGGCAGAGCAGGCCCTGCGGGAGAAGGATGCGCATCTGGAATACATCGCGTATCACGATACCCTGACGGGGCTGCCGAATCGGACGCTGCTGATGGACCGGCTACGACATGCCACCAGCCGGGCCGACCGCATGGGAGGCCGGATGGCCTTGCTGTTTATCGATCTGGACCGGTTCAAGACGATCAACGACAGCCTTGGGCACGCCATGGGCGATGCCGTTTTGCAGGCCGCTGCCGACCGCCTGAAAGCGCTGTTGCGCGAAGGGGACACCTTGTGCCGCCTGGGTGGAGACGAGTTCGTCGTTCTGCTTGAAGGTTTGCAGGAGGACCAGGATGCCGCAGCTGTGGCAGAAAAAATCATCCATGCCCTGGAAAAGGTCATGGTCATCGGCAACTACCCCCTGCATATTTCCGCCAGCATCGGCATCGGACTCTATCCCGAGGACGGCATGAACGACGAGATGCTCATGAAGAACGCCGATGCCGCCATGTACAAGGCCAAGGAGAGTGGGCGCAACACATTTCATTTCTACGAGCAGGGCATCACCGAGTGCGCAATGCGGCGCATTCAGCTGGAATCCAAGCTGCATAGTGCATTTGAGCAGCGCGCCCTGGAGGTGTTCTACCAGCCCATGGTTTATCTGGAGACTCAGCGCATCTGCGGTGCTGAAGCCTTGCTGCGTTGGCATGATCCGCAGGAGGGTGACATTTCCCCCGACCATTTCATTCCCCTGGCCGAAGATACCGGCCTGATCATCCCCATAGGCGAGTGGGTGTTCCGCGAAGCCTGCTTCGCGCTGAAAAGGTGGGAGGAACAAGGCGTCCAGCTCGACGGCTTCGATATGCATATCAATTTGTCAGGCAAGCAATTGCTGCAGAAGGAACTGCCCCGGCGCTTGTCGGACATACTCGCCGAAACCGGTGTTTCACCCGACCGGATTGTGCTGGAACTGACCGAAAGCAGCATCATGGAAAGCGCGACGCTCGGCCTGGACATGCTGGTAGCGCTACGCCAGATCGGCGTCAGCATCGCCATTGACGATTTTGGCACGGGTCATTCCTCGCTCAGCCGTTTGAAACTGCTGCCGATCAGCGAGCTCAAGATTGATCGCAGCTTTGTTCGCGATATCGCCGAAGACAAGGACGACGCCGCTATCGTACAGGCCATTCTCGCGCTCTCTTCAAGCCTCGACCTGCGAGTGGTCGCGGAAGGCGTCGAGCATGCCAGCCAGGAGGCTTTTCTGCGAAAACACGGCTGTTTGCTTGCCCAAGGGTACTACTATGCCCGTCCCATGCCGGAGCACGATTTGCTGCCCCTGCTGATTGATGCATGCTCGTTCCCGCGCGTCCGTGCGGCCGCTTCTTTTTAGCGCCGATGACGGCGGCATGGGCGTCAGTAATGCGGCGGAATCTCGTCGCGCGGGGTGCGCGCCTCGTCGGATAGTGCGTCCTGTAGCCGCTGGTGCAGCAGACGAACCTGCTGCTGCAGCAGGTCGAGTTGCGCCTGCTGGCGAATGACGGTCTGGTTGAGCGTTTCGATCAGGTCCTCGGCAAACGCGAACTTGGCTTCGAGTTCATTCAGGCGTGCTTCCATCATGGCTTTCCATGTTGTGCGGTCGCGCTCAGCAGCGGCGTGACCAGTTTCTCCAGCCGGGGGTAATGCACCTGCCCGGCGATCTTGTGACGGATGCGTCCATCGGCATCGACGATGAACGAGGTCGGCACGCTGCGAACATCGCCAAAGGCAGCCGCGACCGAGGCGTTGGTCGGCGCGGCCATGAAGGCGTAGCCTTTGTCCTGCATCCAGGCGGCGATTTTGTCCGGGGGGTCGTCGACGCTGATCGAGACGACTTCGAATCCGCGTGCGCGATAGTCACGCCAGAAGGCGTCGATCACCGGCTTTTCCTTGCGGCAATAGGGACACCAGGTCGCCCAGAAATTCACCAGCACGACCTTGCCCCTGAGCGTGGTTGTTGACGCTTCAGCGTCTTTGCAACCACGGCCTGCCCCCTGCGGGCAGAGCGCATCGCCCGTCAGCACCCGGCCATCGGGCAGCGTAACCTGCCAGGGCGGCACGGCGCGATTTTCCACAGTGACATCCGCCGGAGGACGAAACCACAGCCAGGCGATCAAACCCAGTAAAATCAGGGTCAGCGGACTCGGCGTCCATTTCTTCAATAGGGCTTTTTTATCCATGCTTTGGGTCAAGTCGTTTCACATCATTTTCGTCGTGAGCTGGTTCGCGGGCCTGTTCTACCTGCCCAGGATTTTTGTCAATCTGGCGATGGAGGAAAATGGCGCGGCGTATGATCGCCTCCTGCTCATGGCGGGAAAATTGTACCGCTTCGTCACGCCCATCATGTGGCTGGCGCTGGCGACCGGTATCTGGCTGTGGCTTGTGTACTGGCTGCCGACAATGGGCTGGCTATGGCTGAAGGTGGCGCTGGTCGCCGGACTCATCGGCTATCATCATGTGTGCAGGCGGCTGCTGAAACAGTTCGAGGCGAAACGCAATACGCACAGCCATGTATGGTTCCGCTGGTTCAATGAAATTCCGGTGCTGGTGCTGCTGGCCGTCGTGCTGCTGGTGGTGTTGAAACCTTTTTAACGGGTCATTGCGGGGAGCGAAGCGACGCGTCATGCGACTCCACCCGTGCTTTGGCACATAGTGGATCGGAGTCGTTCAGGGCAATCCAGATCTGGCTGATTGCTTCACTGCCTTCCCGATGACTCATCTCCAATAGATATTGCCAGGAAAGTCTTGTTTGAAATCCGAACCCCCCCGTAAAGCGCCGCATCGTGCACGTCCCGAACGCGAGGAACTTCCGCCCGCCAGCCACTTCGCCACTTGCCCGCGCGGTCTGGAGGCGTTGCTCGAAACGGAACTGAAAACCGCTGGCGCGCAAGTCGTCCGCACCCTGCCCGCGGGGGTGTTGTTCACCGCGAATGCGGAAACCGAGATGCGCGCCAACCTGCAGTCGCGCATCGCCACCCGCATTCTGCGCAAAGTGGGGTTTACGCGCTATCGCAAAGAGGAGCATATCTACCGCGCCGCGCTTGAACTGCCGTGGCCGGAGTGGTTCGACGTGACCAAGACCATTGCAGTGAAGGTCGGTGCGCAAAACTCGCCGCTGAAAAGCCTCAACTTCATCACACTCAAGATCAAGGACGCCATCTGCGACCGCTTCCGCGAGGAAACGCGCGCGCGTCCGAGCGTGGAACCCTCGGTGCCCGACGTGCCGGTGTATGCGTTTCTAACCGCGGACAGTGCCACCTTCTATCTCGACACTTCGGGCGAGCCGCTTTTCAAGAGGGGCTTCAAGAGCGAAGCGAGCGCGGCATCGATCAAGGAAAACCTCGCCGCCGGCCTGTTGCTGTTGTCCGGATGGGAACCCGGTACGCCGCTACTCGACCCGATGTGCGGCGCGGGCACCATCTTGCTCGAAGCGGCGGATCTGGCCTTGAATCGTGCGCCGGGCCGTAGCAGGCATTTCGCTTTCGAGCACTACCGCGACTTCGATGCGGCGTTGTGGCGGCGCATCAAGCGCGAGGCGCAGGCACAGGAAAAACCGCTGAAGCGCCTGGCCATTTTCGGCGCCGACCAGGACCGGTGGGTGCTCGACAAGGCGCGCAACAATCTCGCCGCCGCGGGCTATGCCGATGTGATCGAGCTGAAGGTATCCGATGTGCTCGACCTGAAAGCGCCCACGCCCGTCGGCACCCTCGTCACCAACCCACCCTACGGCGAGCGCCTGGGCGACGCCGACGAACTTGCCATCTGGTATCCCTTGTTGGGCGACTGGCTGAAGAAGAATTTCAGTGGCTGGGACGCATGGATCATCTCCGGTGACCCGCTCCTGCCCAAGACAATCGGCCTCAAGGCCAGCCGCCGCATACCGCTGTTCAACGGGCCGCTGGAAACCCGTTTTCTGCAATACCGGGTGGTCGCGGGGTCGATGCGGACCAAGCCAGCTTGATCTGGCTGCAACACTCACACGGTATGACTGCATGACCAAGCTCACCCTCAGCCCGCTTTCCCGCCTGCTGTTCCGCGCCTGCGACGACCTGCGCGGCAACATGGACGCCTCGGAGTACAAGGAATACATCTTCGCCATGTTGTTCCGGAAGCGGCTCTCCGACCTGTTCGACCAGGAACGTGAACAGCTCGCCAAAGACCTCAGGGCCAAGGGCATGGCGGACGAGATCATCGCCACGCAGTTCACCAATCCCGACAAATACACCTTCTTCGTCCCGGAAGATGCGCGCTGGCCGACGATCCGCCACCTCAAGATCAACGTCGGCACCTCGCTCAATTTCCTGATTTGTTGGGCGCGGCCTACGAATACCTGATCAAGTTCTTCGCCGATTCCGCCGGCAAGAAGGCGGGCGAGTTCTACACAGGGACTTCCCCATCATTTCACATCAGGAGATCGATACGGCGATGGAGCGATTGAACAATCGACCCGGAAAACGGCTTGGATACCCGACACCCAACCAGGTATTCTTCAAGCCATCAGGCGTTGCACTGCACGCTTGAACCCGCGATTGACATGACCACAATAAGTACTAGCTTTAGCGTAGTGGTTCACTTTTCTTGCGATTGGCGCAGGGACTGGCGCTCCAGGCAACCGTAGCGCCGCAACATCCAGATGCAGACTACGCCTGCAAGACAAGGCGCCGCCGCCACTCCAGGAGAACGCCGACTGGCATTGGGAGGTAACGATGTTCACCACCAATCCGTTTACCCCGCTGACAGCCATCATGTCCCCTGCGGTCATGCAGGGCTACATCGTTTTGATGATACTCGCGGTTGCTGTTGGAACGGTATTCGATCTGCTTCATGAGAAAAAGATCAAATTCTTCCTGCAAGACAGGCAGCGCACAAAGGCTGCGGCAAAGCGGCAACTCGGCGCCGTGGCCATGGCCGCCATCGCATCCAAAACCATCCTGACCGACATTGCAACGTTCGGCGAATTTTGCAACAGGAACCGAAGGATTTCCCATGTCCTGATGTTCTATGGCTTCGTGCTCTATCTGATCACGACCTTGGTGATGGTATTCGTCTATCCAACAGACACGCTTACGCCGGCTGTCCTCCCGATCCTGTGGAACATCGGCGTCCTGATGACGCTCGTTGGTGGCTACTGGTTTTTCTTCTTTCTCCGGGTAAACGTGGTTCATGACGGCCATTCACCTTGGCGGCTGGTGCGTGCGGACCTGTTCATCGTCACGCTCCTCGCAAGCGTAACGTTTGCGCTCATTTTCGAATTGGCGTCGATGGCGGAGAACACGGCTGCGACCGAGGCATTCGCCAGCCTCTACATCTTTTTCACGACGCTGCTCTGTGTTTCCGTTCCCTGGTCCAAGTTCGCCCATATGTTCTACAAGCCCGTAGTGGCCTTCCAGAGAAGGGTTGAGGAGGCAGACGGTTCGTCCGACCTGCCAGCACCGACAGCGGCAAGAGGTGAGCGATGCCCACATTCACATACATGACGCGATGCGACGGCTGCGGAGAGTGCGTGGACATCTGTCCTTCCGACATCATGCACATCGACCCGGTCTACCGGAGGTCTTACAACATCGAGCCCAATTTCTGCTGGGAGTGCTACTCCTGCGTGAAGGCCTGTCCGCAGCATGCGATAGACGTCCGAGGCTATGCGGACTTCGCGCCGCTGGGCGCCAGCGTGCGGGTGCTGCAGGGAAGAGGCAAAGGGAACGATCTCCTGGAAGATCAGGTACCGGGACGGGAGGGTGAAGGAATTCACCTTCCCGATCAGGACCACCGCCCTGGGGTTCCATCAAGCCGCCATCCGATTATGAGGCACCCGACGCACACGCCCTGAACTCTCCGATGCTCGCCCACGAACCCGCGGCACTCATGGTGGAAACGCTTCCCACACTGCCACCTTTCGAGCAGAAACAGGGGTGATGCCATGGGCCTGTTCTCATCCAGAAAAACCCGGTTCGTGGATACGGACATTCTCGTCATCGGCGGCGGTTTCGGCGGCTGCGGCGCCACCTACGAATCCCGGTACTGGGGGCGGAATCTGAAGGTCACCCTGGTCGAAAAGGCCAACATCGAGCGCAGCGGCGCCGTCGCCCACGGCCTGTCGGCGATCAATTGCTACATGGGCATGCGCTGGGGCGAAAACCAGCCGGACGACTTTGTGCGCTACGCACGCGGCGACCTGATGGGTCTGGTGCGGGAGGACCTGATCTTCGATATCGCCCGGCATGTCGACGCCACGGTCCACAAGTTCGAGGAGTGGGGCCTGCCGATCATGATGAATCCGGAGACCGGCCGGTATCAGCGGGAAGGCAAATGGCAGGTCATGATCCACGGCGAGAGCTACAAGCCGATCATCGCCGAGGCCGCCAGGAAGTCCGCCTCCGAAGTGTACAACCGGATCATGGTGACGCATCTGCTGATGGACAAGGCGCGCCCCAACCGGGTCGCCGGCGCGGTCGGCTTCAGCGTCCGCGACGGGAATTTTTACGTGTTCCGGGCGAAAGCGGTCATCGTCGCCGCCGGCGGCGCTTCGCACATCTTCCGGCCCCGCTCGATCGGCGAAGGCGTGGGCAGGACCTGGTATGCGCCATGGAGCAGCGCTTCGGCCTACGGCCTGGTCCTGCGCGACAGGCGCCCAAATGATCCAGATGGAAAACCGGATCGTGCTCGCCCGCTTCAAGGATGGTTACGGTCCGGTCGGCGCCTGGTTCCTGCTGCTCAAGGCCTATGCCACCAACGCCTACGGCGTCAACTACGAGGCCTCGCGGCTGGATGAGATCAAAGCCCTGGTCGGCAAATATGCGGAAATCACGCCGATACCGACCTGCCTGCGCAATCACGCCATGCTGCAGGAGATCAAGGCCGGCAACGGCCCTATCTACATGCATACCCAGGAGGTGCTCGATACCCGCGAGAAGGAGGAAATCGGCTGGGAGGATTTCCTCGACATGACGGTCGGCCAGGCGGTGGTCTGGGCTTCGCAAAACATCGACCCCAAGGAGAAACCGTCCGAGCTGATTACCTCCGAACCCTACGTCATGGGCTCACACGCCACCTGTTCCGGCGCCTGGGCAAGCGGGCCGGAGGACTGCGCGCCGGTGGACTATCAGTGGGGATACAACCGGATGACGACGGTCGAAGGGCTGTTCGGGGCCGGGGACACGATCGGCGGTTCCGCGCACAAGTTCTCGTCCGGCTCCTTCACCGAGGGAAGGATCGCCGGCAAGTCCGCCGTCAAATATGTCATGGAGTTGGCAGGGAACCCGCCCCAGGTGGACGAAGCGCAGATCAAGATGCTGCGTGAAGAAATATTCAAGCCGCTGGAAAACTACGAAGTCGGCAGGAACGAGATCGTCGCCGGGAGCGTGGCGCCGAGCTATATCTCGCCTCTTCAGGGCCTTCAGAGGCTGGAGAAGATCATGGATGAGTACGTCGGCGGCATCAGCACCTTTTATGTGACCAGCGAACCGATGCTCAACCGGGGCCTGGAGCTTCTGACCATGCTGAAGGAGGATCTCGACCATATCGGTGCCGAGGACATTCACCAACTCCAGAGGGCATGGGAACTCAATCACAGGGTCTGGACTGCGGAGGCGGTGCTCAGGCACACGTTGTACCGGCAGGAAACCAGGTGGCCGGGGTACTACTACCGTGGCGATTATCCGAAGCTGGACGATACCGAATGGCATGCTTTCACCGCGTCTCAATACGACGCGAAGACGCGGTGAATGGCACATGAGCAAGCTGCCTGTCCATCACATCATCGCGTGAGCGGGACGATATGGAAATCGCGAATCCCTTGATATAACGGCGAGGCTTATTGGCACCACGTTCATCGGGCGGGAATCGGCCACAACCGGATTGACGCGACGCAAGAGGATTGCTCTGATGTCCGTCCGCTCCTTGTTATATTGTGTTGAAAAACTCTTTGGAGGCGATTTCTGGCAGAGTTTTAGGGGTCTTCAAACCATCAACCAATTGACGATCGTTGAATGTGGGCAATTCTGTGAGGTCGTCTTCTCAAGTCGATGCAGCGCATACGGCCTCATAGGAGTTTTTCAACAGAATATGTTACGCAGAAGACATTCGCTAAGATTGGCACGGGGAGAGTTCCTCTGCCTTTCCCCGCCCCTTCGACTTCCGGATGCAGCCGCCGGGCATTGACGATCCTAAACGGGCAGCCGTGACATTGGCGGCTGGTTGGTCGTGAATGCGATACTGAATGCCTACGGGCGAATCAGCTTTACACTTGCGGCGTGCTCTGCGCAGTGGTCTGCATCCCAGTCGCCGGTGCAGTATACGGAGAACGCCGAAACCGAGCCCTGTGGGGCGTCGGCTCGCACCATCTCCCGCGAATACCAATCCTTACCGTCCTGTTCCCGGCGCTCCTCGAACTCAAGCACAAACCCGGTCTCATTCCAATTCCATATCATTGATGAAATAATAACCGTACCTCAACTAAGGGAGGTACGGTGATGGCGAGAACAGCGAGTGGTGAGGAAAGGCTGAATGAAGCCAAGGCCTGCTTGGCCAAGGCGAAGACGGTGGAGGAACTCAGACAAGCGCAGGCGGTCGTGTTGCCCCTGGAATTTGGCTTGTCGTTGCAACAGACGGCGCAGGCGATTGGGGTATCGGTGGGCTGGGCCTGCCAGTTGCGAACGCGCTTTGTCCGCGAAGGGGGAGCGTCTGCGGGCAGCCGACCCAGGCCGGGTGGCCGACGGCGCGAGAACATGAGCCGCGTGGAGGAAGCCGCCTTTCTGGCACCGTTCTTCGAGAAGGCCCAGGTGGGCGGTATCCTGATCGTCGGCGAGATCAAGCAGGCGCTGGATGCACGCCTGGGCCGCAAAGTGGCCCTGGCTTCTGCCTACAACCTGTTGCATCGTCATGGCTGGCGCAAGCTTGCTCCCGACAAGCGACACCCCCAGACCGACGTCGCCGCGCAGGAGGAATGGAAAAAAAACTTCCCGACCTCATCCAGGAAATCGACCGGCAGTGGCAAGGCGAAGCGCCGATCCGGCTGATGTTCCAGGACGAGGCGCGCTTCGGCCGGATCTCCGACACGCGGCGCTGCTGGTGCCCCAAGCCGATTCGTCCCCTGTGCCAAGCCATGGTCACCCAGGAATACACTTACGCCTATGCTGCTGTGTCGGTGGCCGATGGCACACTCGATACGCTGATCTTGCCCCACGTCAACGGCGATTGCATGCAGGTGTTCCTCGACGAAGTGGCATCGCGCCACCCTGGCGACCGGATCGTCATGGTGCTCGACGGCGCCGGTTGGCATCAGAGCGAATCGCTCATCCTGGCGTCCAATCTGCGCTTGTTAAAACTGCCGCCCTATTCCCCGGAACTGAACCCGGTGGAGCATCTATGGGACGAACTGCGGGAGAAGTCTTTCCACAACCTCGTCTTCGATAGCCTCGACGCCTTGGAGAACCATCTTGAAATAGCGCTGCACGACATGGAACTCGATCGCGAACGGGTCCATTCCATCGTCGCATGGCCTTGGATTATTAATTCACTAAAGAAGTAGAAATGGAATAAGTCGCGTCGCAACGCCAGCGCGGAACCTTCCCTAGCCCCGGGTGGCCGGCCTTTCGAAGCGCGATCACGGCATCGATGCCTTCGGCCTGAAGTCGCCATTTGGGCAGAGTGAAGTCGCAGAAGACGTCTGGCGTGAACAGTCCATCTGGCACGGCCCCCGTTTCCAGGAAGTCGATAAAACGGCGGGCGAGTATGAGGGCTTCTTCCTGTCTCATTCGATGAATATTTGACTCAGGCACAGCAGGGCGACCTGCACCTGCTCTAAGTTGGGTGCTGTCACACCGAAGGCCTGATGTTCTGATTCATGCGGAAGAGATTTGCGGGTCGTATTTGTTCTTGACCGCCACCAGGCGTTCATAGTTGTCACGGTAGGCCGCCTTTACCTGATCCTGCCCTTCGTCCATGATCATGTTGACGTACGCGCCGCCGGCGGAATGCGGATGCAGCGCCTGCCAGTAGTCCCGCGCCCATCCGATGATCCGCTGGTCATTGGCGGGGTCGGGGTCGATTCCCACAATCACCTGGGCGAAACTGGCGTCACGGAAGCTGAATGCGGTGTCGTTCTTGCCGACCCGCTGCGCCGCGCCGTTGATCGGATAGATGTGCGCGGTCGAGAGAGGTGTCGGCAGATCCGAGCCATGCTTGACGTGCAGGGCGATCGCCTCGTCGCTCAGGTCCTTGAAGAAGTCGGCCTTCCAGTACCACCGCAAGCCGGGAGGGAAGAGCGGGTCGAAGAGACTCTGCAACACCGGCCAGGGAATGGGTCCGGCGAAATCGATGGCCGGCGCGCCAAAGTCCTTGCGGATCGTTGCGAACCGCTGTTCCGCCTGGTCTAGCGGGCCCGTGTCGCACCACACCACTGCGCACATCTTCTTGAGATGAAATTGCTCCGGGAACGGCGGCCCCGGCGGAACGGTCACGAAACCAAACCAGCCGTTGATCTCGTCCGGCGCTCGCAGAATGAAGTCGCGCCACAGTTGCATCACCTCCGCCGCTCGTTCCAGCGGCCACATCATCGGTCCGCCGTAGACGGTGTTGACCGGATGCAGGCGGAACTCGAACGACGTCACGACGCCAAAGTTCCCGCCGCCGCCACGCAGTGCCCAGAACAGGTCGGAGTTCTCGCTGGCGCTTGCGGTCACGAAGCGGCCGTCGGCAAGGACCACGTCCGCACCAATCAGATTGTCGATCGTCAGGCCGAATCGCCGCGAGAGGTAGCCGATGCCGCCTCCCAGCGTGAGGCCGCCCACGCCGGTAGTCGAGACGAAACCGCTCGGGGTCGCCAGCCCGAAAGGGTGCGTGGCATGATCGACATCGCCCCACCTGCAGCCACCCTGCGACGCGCACGGTGCCGTGGGCCGGATCGACCCGCGTACCCCTCATGCGCCCCAGGTCGATGACCAGGCCGTCGTCCACCGTTCCCAGTCCGGGGCCGCTGTGGGTACCACCGCGAACGGCAACGGTCAGTCCGGCATCGCGGCCGAAGTTCACTGCGGCGATGACGTCGGCGACGTCGACGCATTGCACGATGAAGGCCGGACGCTTGTCGATCATGCCGTTGTAGACCCTGCGAGCGGCATCGTAGCGCTCATCATTGGGGCTGATCAGATCGCCGCGCAGGTTTGCCTTTAACTGCTCCAGGGTTGCTTCAGAAACCATAGTGTTCTCCCTTTGCTTGCGCTGCTGGTCTAACGAGTGACGAGGAACCACATCGAGGCTAGTGGACCGTCTCGATGCAACTTCGTGCTTGCCTACGCGGCCAGATAAGAATGCAAGCCGCCAACAGAAAGATGGAGATTCACCATAGTTCAGCGGTGACCGCGTGGCAAATTTCAGACCCTTTAGCAGGCTAAATAAATCTTCAGTGAAACGCCGATTTGTCTCTCCGTACTGTTCACGGCATCGCTTGCTTGATGAGTTGGTTCGTTCGAGCCCTGAAGGCGGTTGTGGCCGATCTCTTTTCCACATTCGATCTAGGCATCCGTCCATTCAAGAGCACAGACCAGTCATTTGTTCTCCCCCGGCACCAATGACAGAAACGGGTCGAGGCTGTGTGAAAACTCCGTGAAAAAACAAATTCTGGATTTTTCAGGGGTCACTTGACCCTTCCCAGGTTGACGATCGGCGAATATGGCGCGTTTTGGAAGGTCGGTTTTTTGCTCTTCGAAATTCCAATACGTTTTCACACAGCCTCGGTCGCGACGAGACCGTCCTCTCTTCGAATTCATTGCCGGAAAACGGCCAGTGAAATTTCGATTCCTGGAAGCAGCCAGTCGTCATCGAGTGCTCCCGACCCTTTCCGGTCATACGCCTCGTTGTTGCCCCACTGACGGCTCTGCGATGTGGAGAGGCGCTCGCAAACGCAAAGCGACGGGCAACCAATCAACCAAAACGGACTGATGGGAACCACGGCGGAATTACATACCACGAACATCGCCGAATGGCGCCAACGTGGCTGGGATGCGCCGAAGCAGCCCGTGGTGTCCCTGCTTTACAGCGCAGCTCCTGACATTCGTGAAGCGACTGCATCCGCACGGTCTTGGAATCTTATACAGGAAGGAAGCGAGCCCCTTCGGCCTTTCTTGCCCTTATGACTGGCGTTACTTAAAAATGCACTTCATTTGCTAAATCTGCCCGGATAAGCGCATTAGTACGATGGGTGACATGACACTTAGGCCCCTCTAGAACTGCGCCTTCAACCCAAGCTCGGCCCCGTGTGGCAGCAACCGGATCATGATCGGCGTATCGAGATTGTGTGTGAACCAACCAGAGAGCCCGCCGACCGTCCAGCCTGCGAGTATGTCGGTCTGCCAGTGGGCCTGATTTTTGATGCGTGCAGTCCCGACGTAAAGCGGTAGAAGCAGCAAGGCGTAGGTTGCCGGATGTTCGCTGCCGTACTCGAGTATGTAGGGCGTCACGAGCGCGGCCGAGACGGCGGCCTCGCCGCTTGGAAAGCTGTAGTTGGAGCCCCCTTGAAACCACAAGCAGGGGTCACCGCCGTTGTTCGGCCGCACCCGCGTGAAGATCTTCTTGCCCACCGCAGCGCTCGCGCCGGCGACGATCTCGGCGTCCATGCCTTGCCACATTGTCTTGCCGAAGCGCGTCTCGGACCCTTCCCACAAGGCGCCGCCGATCTCGGCGATGGTCAAGCCGCCGACGATGCTGCGATAGACAGTCGGATCCCACATGCCCGAGTCGTCATAGCTCACGACGTGGTCAACGTGCGACCAACCGCAGGTCTGGGCTCCGCAAGGTACAGTCACCAGCAAGATGACGAGCGGCAGCAAGCTGCGCAGGATTGAATTCATACGCCCGGTTGTTGGCAGTTCATTACGCATGCATGAGGACGTGGTCCCGCCTGTGGAATGAGGAGCTCGGTGACGAACCAGTGACATGCAAACCAGTGGCATGGGTTAATCCGCAATTCGACGGGCGAGTCGAAACCGAACCAGGCTCGGTCTATTCTTGTCATTCAGGATCATAAAATGCCTTCAAATTGTTGCAGGGCAATCAAGCCTTCATGTTTGCAGTTCGCCACGTCGGCGCCATTCAGCGATGCTCGCGGTATCCAATTCCGCTGTGCTTCCCATCAGTCCGCTTTGGCCGATTTGGATTCGCCGACAGAAATTTGCCGACGGTCTCCTTTGTGGTTGAGACCTGCCGTTCGATTGCGGCAATTTCTGAAAGTTCAGAGGACCGGTTGTGGGCCGGGAGCACCTATTGGGAGACGTTGCCGCATTGCAGTCATTGGATGGCAAGCATCATTTTCCAGAGGCTGCTTTGGGGAGCATTAGCTCAACCGTCACTACCGGCCAGAAGCGGGCATTGTAGGTGCCGTTCGAGCGTCTTCTTTACCACCCTCAAGCGACGTCAAGCAACTTCCAGCTTGTCTTATCATTGGCGGGCGTTTATACAGGTGCGGAAAAATGGAAATGATTGCGAACCAGTGGGTTAGGTGACCACAGTGGACGTTGGCGTCCATATATCAGTTGTTGGGCGGCGTCACTTCGGGTAGACCTGAACCTGTCCACAAAGCAGGCAACCTGGAGCAAAGACGAATGAATACCACCAGACACATACTCACCATCGGCTCGCTGTGCTGCGTCTTCGCCGTCACACTTGCTGGCCGGCTGCGACAAGAAGGGCGACCCCATCTCCGCTGCTGAGCAGGCCGACAAAAAGGCGGGCATCGCCGCGCCGAGCGTCGCCGAGACGAAGGCCATCGCCGAGGAGGCGTTCATCTACGGCCTGCCGATCGTGATGAACTACGCGGTGATGAATGAGTTCGTGCGTGGATAAGAACTCGGGGCAATACAAGGCGCCGTTTAACACTATCAGCAATGAAGCCCGCGTCTTTACTTATAAAGACACAGCGGTTGTTACGCCGAACAGTGATACGCCGTATTCGATGCTCTGGCTGGACCTGCACGCGGAACCGATGGTGATCTCGGTGCCGGCAGTGGCAAAGGCGCGCTACTACTCGGTGCAGTTGATCGACGGCAATGCCTACAATTACGGCTACATCGGCAGCCGCGCGACGGGTATCGAGGCCGGCGACTATCTCGTCGTCGGCCCCGACTGGAAGGGCGAGACGCCGGCGGGGATCAAGCAGGTGTTCCGCTCGTCGACACCCTTCGCGCTCACCATTTTCCGCACCCAGCTCTTCGACGCCGCGGATATGCCGAACGTCGTGAAGGTGCAGGCGGGATACAAAGGGCAGCCGCTGTCCGCGTACCTCAACCAGCCCGCGCCGCCCGCCGCGCCGGAGATCGACTTTCCTGCCGTGCCACGACTGCGGGGATCAAGGATAACTTCTACGCGTATCTCGACGCCGCCCTGAGTTTGTCGCCGGTGACGGCAGCAGGACAAGGATATCCGCGCCAGGCTCGCCAGTATCGGTATCGGCCCGGGAAAAGCCTTCGAGTTCAAGGACCTGTCGGTGGAGCACAAAGCCGCCGTCTTGCTGGCGATGAAGGAGGGCGACGACAAGGTGAGACAAGTACCTGGCCAGGGAATGAAGGATATCAACGGCTGGAAGGTCGGTTCGCTCTTTGGCGACAGCGCGTTCTTCAAAGGCGACTGGCTGATGCGCGCCGCCGCCGCCAAGGGGGGCATCTACGGTAACGATGCCGTCGAGGCCATGTATCCGATGACCCGCACGGACGCGACGGGCGAGACGCTCGACGGCAGCAAGCACAGCTACACACTCACCTTCCCGGCTGGCCAGTTGCCGCCGGTGAACGCCTTCTGGTCGGTGACGATGTACGACGGCAAGACGCAACTGCTGATCGAGAACCCGATCAATCGTTATCTGATCAACTCGCCGATGCTGCCCAGCATGAAGAAAAATGCGGACGGATCGCTGACGCTCTATATCCAGAAGGACTCTCCGGGCAAGGCGAAGGAAGCGAACTGGCTGCCGGCACCCAATGACCCGATCTACCTCGTCATGCGCCTCTATTGGCCGAAGACGGAAGCGCCTTCCATCCTTCCGGCCGGTGAAGGCACCTGGAGTCCGCCGGCGGTCGTGCAGGCTAAGTGAACTAACGTTCTGGCGGTCACGATCGCACGCCAACGTTGATACAGCGCAAGAACGCCCAACAATCTGTTGCAGCGAAGCGTTGAATGTCCGCTATGTGGAAGCCGTCACTGGTTTTCGGCCTTCCAACTTTTAATATGGGTCGGGACTGTGAATTCACCAATTTGGAAACCGGCCATTCAGCTTGAGCTTCTACCCAATGACCGGTATGCACCACATAGCGGACCTGATTTGCTCAGAACGCCACGGGCGGCTCTGGCCGACGATCAGCCCTTCACGGCAGGTATGGGGACTGCCCGCTCCTCGGCCTTATGTGGAGCGCTACATAAGGCCGATGATGCGACGTCCGACATCCCCGCCATGACCGGCAGCTCGTCGGCCAAGCCGGGCATTTATATGACGTCAGCGTGAGTGTGTTCTCCGCTGAAATACCCATCGTCATAGGCTTGCGCATAAGTCATCCAGTCACGACGCGCCTGATCCGCGCACTGTTCCGCGATTTGTGCAATTTTGTTTTTCCACCTGGATTTCGCGCCGAACGCTATCAGTTCGTCCGCGATCGCCGATCCTTCCCGTCCGCCCGCACGCAGATGGCCCCAGGCAACAGCGGAGCCCATGCATGCCATGACCCTTTCCAGTCGGGCGATCTTGCCATTCCAGTGCCGCAGGGCGACACAATCCTCGCTCGGCTGCAGGGCGCGCAGGATATAGGCGTGCCTGGCCATCATGACCGGCTGCAGGAAGGCCATGGATACCGCCTGCACCCTGTGCTGGACGGCTACGACACGGTGCGCCTCGCTCTTCCATTCGGGTTGCCTGACCTTCAGCCTGGGCATCAGCGATGAGGGCAAAGCCTGCTTGAGATCGAGCAGGAAATTGCCATCCGGAGAACCGCGGCCCCGCACCAGGATCACATAGCGCTCCACGCCCAGGCTGCCGGTGCCGGCAATCCTGCGTGCCACGTCCAGGATCCGGAAGAAATCCGGGTTGTCCTGAGTGGAGGCGAAGTCCTCCATGAAGGCGGTGACCTTTTGCCGTTGCGCGTCGCTGGCCGGCAGCGCTTTATGGCCGTCTACCCGGATCATTCGCCGATTGCCTTTGCGCTGGGTGCGGGTATCGAGAAACTCGGGGCGGGATCGCGCCTGTACGGCGCTGAGCAGTTCCCTGACCAGGCCTTCACTGGTCTCCCGCTCGACCCAGCGCGCCTTGCCGGTCGCGAGTTCGCGCGCATAGCTGTCCAGAAACACCTGGCACAAGGAGGCGATGCCGGATGCTTCCACCTTCAGCTCACGCATGCCGAGCCGGACACTGGTCAGGAAGCGCGCCACGTCCCAGGTACAGGGTGCCAGGGCGGCCTCGTCGAAATCGTTCATGTCGAAGTAGGCGAGGCGATTGTCGCCCTTGTAGCTGCCGAAGTTCTCCAGATGCAGATCGCCACAGACCCAGACTCTCGGCGCCGCGTCGAGAACCCGTTCAACCGGCAGGCGTTGGTGGAACAGGTGGCAGCTGCCGCGCAGAAAGACGAAGGGACTCGCGCGCATCCTGGAAAACTTCATGGCAAGTTGCTCCGGATCCCGCCCCCGGTTGAACTTGCGTATCGTCAGCGCCACGTCCATTTGCTCACCCCCCTTCGTTCAAGAACGCATCAGTCAGGGCAGGCTGGCCCTATGGCACTTTGCACCTGGAAGTGGATACTACCCGGTCACCCCCATTCAGGAACCCTGATCAAGCGATCACCCCGCGATGTCCGCGACCGATACCCGACCCGCCGCTGCATCCTGGCTGCCCGATCTGGTGGCGGGGCTTGCCGTCGCTGGATTGCTGGTGCCCGAGGCGGTCGCTTATTCGAGCATCGCGGCCCTGCCGCCAGAGTATGGCGTGATCGCCTTGCTGGCAGGGCTGACCTGCTATGGTCTGGTGGGCCGCAGCCGCTTCGCCATCGTATCGGCCACGTCGTCCTCCGCCGCGGTGCTGGCCGCCGCCACCGCTTCCCTGGCGCCGGGCGACGCCAGCCTCAGACTGGCCCTGGCCGCCGGTCTGGTTCTGCTCACCGGGATCTTCTTCCTGGTGGCGGGGTTTGCGCGCATGGGGGCCCTCTCCGCATTCGTCGCCAAGCCGGTGCTGCGCGGATTCGCCTTTGGCCTGGCGCTGGTCATCATCGTCAGGCAACTGCCCAATATTCTGGGTGTGCATGCGCAGCACGATGACATCCTGCGCTACAGCCTCGATCTCTTCGAGCAATTCGGCCACTGGAACCCGGCGGGCGTCGGGATGGGGCTGGCCGCCCTGATTTTGCTGTTCCTGCTCAAACCCTATCGGCACTTGCCGGCCTCGTTACTGGCCATCGTTCTGGGCATCGCCGCACAGGCGGTCTGGGGCCTGGATCAGCATGGGATGGCACTGGTAGGAAGCATCGATCTTCAGTTCAAGGCGCCGAGCGTACCCGAACTCACGCGGGAACAATGGCTGCGACTGGGCGAACTGGCCTTCGCCCTGCTGTTCGTGCTGTATGCGGAGTCTTACGGCAGCGTGCGCAGTTTCGCCCTCAAACACGGCGACTCCGTTTCGGCCGACCGCGAACTGCTTGCCCTGGGTCTGGCCAACCTGGCCTCCGGCCTGTTCGCCGGCATGCCGGTCGGTGCGGGTTACTCCGCCACCTCGGCCAACGAGTCCGCCGGCGCCCGCTCCCGGCTGGCGGCCTGGATCGCCGCAGTGGCGGTGCTGGCGGTCGTGCTCACCCTGCTGCCTTATGTGGCGTTGACCCCGGCGCCGGTGCTGGCCGCCATCGTCATCTACGCCGTCAGCCACACCCTGAATCCAGCGGCGCTCCACGTTTATTTCCACTGGCATCGCGACCGCATGGTCGTCCTGTTCGCGATCGCAGCCGTGTTGCTCCTCGGTATCCTGCATGGCCTGATGGCGGCGGTGGGAGCCAGCCTGCTGATGACCCTGCGCGATCTTTCCCGGCACAAGGTGTCGGTGCTCGGACGATTGGGCCAGGGTCATGATTTCGTGAGCATCGCGGCGCACCCCGAGGCAAAGCAGATTCCCGGCTTGCTGATCATGCGACCCGAGACACCCCTGTTCTTCGCCAATGTCGAGCAGATGCTGTCCATCGTCCGGAAGCAGATCGAGACCCAGGGCGCGAATGCGGTGAAGACCCTGATCCTCAGTCTGGAAGACTCGCCCGACCTGGACGGCAGCAGCATCGAGTCCCTGATGGAGCTGGCCAGATTCACCCGTGAACGCGGGATCGAACTGCTGCTCGCGCGTCTGCATGATCCGGCCAGGGCCGTGCTCATCCGGGCTGCGATTCCCAATCTGCCTGCATCGGCCCTGACCAATTGGAGTGTGGACGATGCGGTGTCAAAGGCGTCGGGTTAGAAAGTACGCACGTAGAACAATCGTGTCTTCAAACGTTGAGGGTCTGTTGTCGGCAGACAAACGGACTTTCTTTGCAATCGCGCTGGCCGAAAGCTCATGGCCGATTTGCGCCTGACATAACCGTGCCAGGCTCGTTAGCTGCTTCCGGGACCGGTGAGATTTCACTAACCGAGCAACGAGCTGGACTGGTGGCGAGCTTCTTACCCAAGATCGCGCAGCCCGCCGTGAGCGATAGCCGTGACACACACTTCTGTTTCTTCCCGGCCGGTAACACACCGCTCGTGGGTACGGCTGCGGCAGCACTCGAATTGACCCGAAAAAATGCGTGTGCCATAGTCGCTGGCAAGCTCGTTGTGAACGATTCGCCAGGGGGAAAACAAAAAACATGCGCGCCCAACTCCGTCCAAGCGGACAATTTACCGCCGCTAGGGCTCCGTCGACACCATTCAATTTCCATAGCACGGTGGCATAATCCAGCGATTCAGTTCAACAGATTCTTTCCGCCATGCTGTCGCACGACGGAAAAAATCCTATTCGTTAGGCGGCCGTAGCGCACCTTCAACTTTCCTTTGGCAAACGTCCACGACAACCAATGTTGCGTTTCCTGATCTTTTTGTTGATCACGGGTGGCCTAGTTGCGGTCGCGTTCTGGCTTCGATCGGTAACTTCTCTGAATATGCAAACCATTGCTGCACTGTTTACTTTGGGAGAGGTTGCTGGTGCAATCGTCGCCTTCCTTCCTGCTCCGGGAAACGGGCGCCCGCGCTGCAAGGTCCTCTACCTCCACCTTGTACTCGTAGGTGATTCTCACGGCACTCACGGTATCGGCTTAGACGCTAAACTCAAACGTCGGCAGTGCCCCCGACTTCCTCGAGACTGTTGAGGCAACGTTGTACGCAGGCCACCGTTGTATTCCCACTGTCCCCATGATTGCGGGCGCCCGCGAGGTCGCCACTGATCGAGGTCAAGTACTCCCCTGTAGGGAATTCTCTCAGGACAGTACATACATCGTCGAAGGGATTCCACACCGATCCAATTCTTCGACGGAAACTCCTCCATTGTCGGCGAACCCAGGAGCTATCCGTTCATATTGAAGTGCCGGTTTGTGTTCGCCAATAGCAAGGCATTAACCATGCGGGTTGCTTCTCGTGGTTCGGTCTATCCGTATCGGTGGTGCCGATCGATCTTCGAGCGTTTCTTCTGCAACACCACTGACTCCAAGGCTGATAGATCACAGACAGATAGATCGCAGACAAGTTGACAACGACGATGCACTAAGAGAATCAATGTCGTCCACGTTCGTCGAAAGCCATTTTTGGTGTGGTTTTGTTAATGCACCGGGGGCGCCCACTCGGAACAAATTACTTATTCTTATGCTCTACAGGTACCCAAAATGGACAAGTAAGAACTATCTCAGGCGGTCATTGAAATGCATCACTCAATCCCTAGATGATTCGATAGCCGAGC
>CAVSCL010000037.1:0-6440 GCA_963726485.1 uncultured beta proteobacterium
TCGCCACGGCGGTGCTGGAGGGAAGGACCAACTGGACCGCGTTCACGGTCGGCGCGGGCACCCTGGCGGTGATCCTGCTGCTCAAGGGCCACAAACGCATACCGGGCATCCTGATCGCCGTGGTCGGGGCGACCGTCGCCGTTGGTGTGCTGGACCTTGGCGCGCGCGCGGATGTTTCGATCCTCGGCTCCCTGCCGCAGGGTCTGCCGGCGTTCGCCATCCCCTGGATCACCACCGCCGATATCGTGCCCGTCCTGATCGGCGGTTGCGCCGTCGCGCTCGTGTCGTTCGCCGACACCAGCGTGCTCTCGCGTGTCTATGCGGCGCGGACCCGCACCCCTGTCGACCCCAATCAGGAGATGGTGGGTCTCGGCATCGCCAACCTGGCCGCCGGATTCTTCCAGGGCTTCCCGATCAGCAGCAGTTCGTCGCGCACGCCCGTGGCCGAGGCCGCAGGCGCCAGAACCCAGCTGACCGGCGTCGTCGGTGCGCTGACGGTTGCCCTGCTGCTGGTGGTGGCGCCGGACCTGCTGCAGAACCTGCCCACCAGCGCACTGGCTGCGGTCGTGATCGCTTCGGCCATCGGCCTGTTCGAATTCGCCGACCTGCGCCGGATCTATCGCATCCAGCGCTGGGAGTTCTGGTTATCGATTGTCTGTACCGTCGGCGTGGCTGTGCTGGGCGCAATCCCCGGCATCGGTCTGGCCATCGTGATTGCCGTCATCGAATTCCTGTGGGATGGCTGGCGCCCCTACTCCGCGGTGCTGGGACGTGCCAGTGGCGTCAAGGGCTACCACGACATCCAGCGTTATCCCGACGCGCGCCTGATCCCCGGCCTGGTCCTGTTTCGCTGGGATGCGCCCCTGTTTTTCGCCAACGCCGAGTTGTTCCATGACCGCGTGCTGGACGCGGTGGCTGCATCACCTACGCCCGTGCGCTGGCTGGTCGTTGCGGCAGAACCGGTCACCAGCGTGGACGTCACCTCCGCCGACATGCTGGCCGAGCTGGACGAGACCTTGCACGCGGCCAGCATCGAGTTGTGCTTTGCCGAGATGAAGGATCCGGTCAAGGACAAGCTGAAGCGATTCGGGCTTTTTGCGCGGCTTGGCGAAGAGACCTTCTTTCCGACCTTGGGTTCGGCCGTCAGCAGCTATCTCAAGACCCACACGGTGGACTGGGAGGACTGGGAGGACCGGAGTCCATAGGGTCAGGAAGGTTTCGCACGCTGCGCGGAGAACAACCGGCGACACGGTCCACGGCTTTCCTGAATATCTGCGCCTGAGCAAAGGCAACCACCGGCATTTCCGCGGCGACGATGGACTATCTGAATCAAGGTAAAACAGTATGCGTAGGGCGCAATAGGCGCGAGCCGTATTGCGCCGTATGTTCGACCCATGCGGCGCAATGCCCTTCGGTTATTGCGCCCTACGGGCTGCACCACGGAAGAAGAGATCGAATGCGTCATCCAGTGGTACCGGAGATCGTCGCAACGAGGCAGGAAAAGGCGATCACCGGCATTTCAGTGGCGACGAGGACGTTTACGAGTTCACGACGCCCGATCAACTGATAGCCGATTTTCAGCAAGATATTGAAAGGTGGAACCATGAAAACCGTGACGCTTGATGTGCGCCCCCCAGCCGATTCGATGGCGGACTTCGTGCATGCCTGGAAGACAGGCAAGCCTCAAAAAACCGCGCGCATCAGCTTTGCCACACCCGAGTTGCTGTGGCAGGTGCTGACCGCCAAACGGTGGGAATTGCTCAAGGCACTCTGCGGCGCCGGGCCGGTGTCCATCCGCGAAGCCGCCCGACGCGTCGGGCGCGACGTCAAGGCCGTGCACGGCGACGTGACGGCACTGCTGAATGCCGGCCTGCTCGATCGCACGGAAGAGAACCGCATCGTCTTTCCATACGATGCGGTCAAGGTCGAATTCCTGTTGCAGGCCGCTTAGCCCGGCAGGCAACGCGAAACCGACTTTGTTAGTCGCCAGGCTCAGCCCTGGCGCAAGGCCTCGGCCAGCGTCTCCGGCGAAATCGTCGTCGCCTGCGCAAACCCGCCGACGAAGCGGATCGAGGCCGGCACGATCGCGAACAGCGAGAAGTCGGAAAAGCCGAACATCGGTTCGCTCTGGGGAAACCGCGCCAGGTAGGCCGCCGTCGCCGCGGCGTGCTCGGGCGTGCCGGCGACGAGCTGCACCGCCTTGCCCTGCACCGTGATCCGCGCCAACTCCTGGGCAATCACCTCAGGCGTTGGCGGCGCGATCACCAGCAGACTCACCTGCGGATGCGTCAACATGTCCTTCGTGTGCGCCGCGAGCTGGCTGACATGAATGAAGAAATCTGTGCCGCCGGGAAGCAGCGCGAAGGGCACCATGGACACATACGGTTGCCCCTGGTGCAGCGTGCCGAGGGCCGCGACTTCCTGGGTGCGCAGCAGGTCGCGGAGAGTTTGGGCGTGGGCGGGGATCATGGGTTGGACGGCTCTTCAACGCTCCATGGAACGTTGCCAGTTTATTCAATATGTTTGGCTGGAGTCTGAACATCGCGCTGACCCCATTTTATCCTTTGGCTCATCGGCGAGCGGTGTCAATCCGGTACCCGGTGCGCGGTCGACTGGCGCCGGAATGGCCTCGCAGTTTGGCCTATAGTAAATGTCGAACATCACACGTAGGCCGAGATGGGCATTCACCCTGAAACTTCGCCAAGGCGGGTCCGCGTGGAGATCGACGCTGGGCAGCCTTCTGATTCCCAAAATCCGGGTATTCTCAGCCCACCGATCGCACGGAGCTTTCGTCAACTCCCGATATCGCTGATCGTCAATTTGGTAAATGGCCTCCTTCTGTCTGTTGTTCTATGGGACGCCGCGTCTGCGCCCGTCCAGCTCACCTGGTTACTGTTGCTCATCGCCGTTACGGGTGCCCGCTTTCTGACCTTGCGGGCCTATAGAAGGGCCGCGCCGGGCACCGAGTCGGACGAGGTTGTCTGGACGCACCGTTTCGTGGTGGGAGCATGCGCTGCGGGTGTCGTGTGGGGTGCGTCTGGCGTCCTCCTGTTTCACCCCAGTTCTCTTCCACACCAAGTCGTTCTCGCTTTTGTGCTGGGTGGAATGGTCGCTGGCGCAGTGCCTCTGCTGTCATCCGTGGGGCACGCCTATTGGTATTTCGCGATCCCGGCCGTGCTGCCGATCAGCATACGCATGCTGTCCATGGGCGATACCACCCATCAAATTATGGGTTTGATGATAGCGATCTTCGGTATTGCCATGCTCGCCTCGTCCGCCCAGGTGCGCCGTCTGTTTGGTGATTTGGAAAGACTGCGCCGCGAACTGCTTTCGTCAATGGAACTGGGCAATGCGCTCGAAAATCTGGTCCGCCTGGATGCCCTCACTGGAATCCCCAACAAGCGGTTGTTCGAGGAAGAACTCAACAAGGAGTGGGGAAGAACGGAGCGCGACAAAGAGACGCTATCGGTCATCATCGCCGATATCGACCACTTCAAGGAATACAACGACTTCTATGGACACCCAGCCGGCGACAAATGCCTGGTCAAGGTGGCGCAAACGATGCATTCTGCACTGACTCGCCCCGGCGATGTGGTGGCCAGGATCGGTGGAGAAGAGTTTGCGTTCCTGCTGCCGCGAACAAATTTGAACGGGGCCATAGCCGTGGCAGAGAATATACGCGAGCGTATCCTCGCATTGAATCTGCCCCACGAAGCGACGACTGTGGCCAATCAGGTCACCTTGAGTTTCGGCGTTTCGTCGTCCGATTGCGATTTGGTCTCCTCGCCTGCCGATCTGATCTGCGCTTCGGACGTGGCGCTATATGAGGCCAAACACCGGGGACGAAACCAGATCGCGCCAACTGCAACGTAGGCTGCCAAACCGCCATTCGGCAACGATGCCTCGACCGTCGCTTCCGCGTTCTATGACAGCCGCGCGCAACTCCCTGCATCGCCGCTCTCTCAAGGCAGGAAAAGGCGATCACCGGCATTTCGGCGAGAAGGAAAGCGCTTATGCCTTAGCGACACCCGACCGGTTGGTCGCCGACTTTCAGCAAGATATTGATGGGTGGAACCATGAAGACCGTAACGCTTGATGTGCGCCAGCCGATTCGATGGCGGACTTCGTGCATGCCTGGAAGACAGGCAAGCCCCGAAAAACCGCGCGCATCAGCTTTGCCACACCCGAGTTGCTGTGGCAGGTGCTGACTGCCAAACAGATGGGAGTTGCTCAAGGCACTCTGCGGCGCCGGGCCGGTGTCCATCCGCGAAGCCGCCCGCCGCGCCGGTCGCGACGTCAAGGCAGTGCACGGCGACGTGACGGCACTGCTCAATGCCGGCCTGCTCGATCGCACGGAAGAAAACCGCATCGTCTTTCCATACGATGCGGTCAAGGTCGAATTCCTGTTGCAGGCCGCTTAGCCCGGCAGGCAACGCGAAACCGACTTTGTTAGTCGCCAGGCTCAGCCCTGGCGCAACGCCTCGGCCAGCGTTTCCCGCGAAATCGTCGTCGCCTGCGCAAATCCGCCGACGAAGCGGATCGATTCCGGCACGATCGCGAACAGCGAGAAGTCGGAAAACCCGAACATCATTTCGCTCTGCGGAAACCGCGCCAGATAGGCCGCCTTCGCCGCGGCGTGCTCGGGCGTGCCGGCGACGACCTGCACCGCCTCGCCCTGCACCGTGATCCGCGCCAGCTCCTGCGCCACCACCCCCGGCGCCGGCGGCGCGATCACCAGCAGACTCACCTGCGGATGCGCCAGCATGTCCTTCGTGTGCGCCGCGAGCTGGCTGACATGGATGATGAAATCCGTGCCGCCGGGACGCAGCGCGAAGGGCACCATGGACACAGTACGGCTGGCCCTGGTGCAGCGTGCCGAGGGCGGCGACCTCCTGGGTGCGGAGCAGGTCGCGGAGGGTTTGGGCGTGGGCGGGGATCATGGGTTGGACGGCTCTTCAACGCTCCATGGGACGTTGCCAGTTTACTCAATATGTTTGGCTGGAGTCTGAACATCGCGCTGACCCCATTTTATCCTTTGGCTCCTCGGCGAGCGGTGTCAATCCGGTACCCGGTGCGCGGTCGACTGGCGCCGGAATGGCCTCGCAGTTTGGCCTATAGTAAATGTCGAACATCACACGTAGGCCGAGATGGGAATTCACCCTGAAAACTGCCATGGTGGGCTGCGCTTGAAGACCGAGGTCCAACAGCCTTCTCGTCCCCCAGATCCGAACATTCTCACCGCGCGGATCGAGCAGTCCTTTCGCCAGCTATCGATATCGCTGGTCGTCAACTTGGTAAACGGCCTCCTTCTAGCAGTGGTTCTGTGGGGCACCGCCTCTGCTCCAGTCCTGTTAATCTGGTTACTGCTACTCATCGCCGTTACGGGTGCTCGATTTCTGACGTTGCGGGCCTTCAGAAAAGCCACGCTGGGCGCCGAGCTGGACCACGCTGCCTGGACGAAACATTTCGTGGTGGGAGCATGCGCGGCGGGTGTGGTGTGGGGTGCGTCTGGAGTCCTCCTATTTCACCCAAGTTCTTTCCCACACCAAGTCTTTCTTGCATTTGTGCTGGGTGGAATGGTAGCTGGCGCAGTTCCTCTGCTGTCATCCGTGGGCCATGCCTATCGGTATTTCGCAATCCCGGTCGTGGTACCGATCAGCATAAGAATGCTGTCCGTGGGTGATTCCATCCATCTGATTATGGGTCTGATGATAGCGGTCTTCGGTATCGCCATGCTCGCATCGTCCGCCCAGGTGTACCGTCTGTATCGCGAATCGGAAAACCTGCGCCGCGAACTGCTTTCGTCAATCGAGGTGAGCCATGCGCAGGAACATTTGGCACGTGTGGACACCCTCACCGGAATCCCCAACCGGCGGTTGTTCGAAGAAGAGCTCATGAAAGAGTGGGGACGAGCGCAACGCGACAACGAGACGCTAGCGGTCATCTTCGCCGATATCGACTACTTCAAGGAATACAACGACCTTCATGGGCACCCTGCCGGCGACCGCTGCCTGGTGGATGTGGCGCAAACGATGCAGCGTGCGCTGTCTCGTCCCGGTGACGTGGTGGCCAGGATAGGCGGTGAAGAGTTTGCGTTCTTGTTGCCACGAACGAAATTGAGCGGGGCAATATCCGTAGCGGAAGAGATGCGCGAGCGAATCCTCACCTTGAACCTGCCCCACGAAGCATCGCCGGTGGCCAGTCAGGTCACCTTGAGCTTCGGGGTTGCCTGCTCCGATGACGCTGCCATCTCCTCGCCTGCCGACCTGATTCGCGCTTCGGACGTGGCGCTGTATGAGGCCAAACGCCGCGGACGAAACCAGATCGCGGCAACCGCGAAGTAGGCTGCCAAACCGCCATTCGGCAACCATGCCTCGACCGTCGCTTCCGCGTTCTATGACAGCCGCGCGCAACTCCCTGCATCGCCGCTCTCTCAGCCT